>JAJDTX010000054.1 GCA_022826925.1 Bryobacterales bacterium | reverse complement strand
ATACGGGCACTGTCGCCTAGGCGACCACACGGCGGCCCCGGCCGCAGAGCGGAGCAGCGTCTGGAGCCCGCACTCCACCCCGGGTATGGCTAAGCAGCTTCGAACCGAGTCTCGTCGGTCTGAGGCAAAGCCTCGCTAGGTCCGCGGGTTCCTACATCGACGGAATCAACAACACGCGCGGCGGCCTCGGCGTCCAGAACATCGAGATGGTCCCGCCGATTGATTCCATGCAGGAGTTCAAGGTCGAGGTGAACTCGATGGGTGCCGAGTATGGGCGCAGCTCGGCTGGTGCCGTCCAGGCGGCCACCAGAAGCGGGACGAACGAGTACCACGGCAGCCTCTACCACTTCGTGCGCAACGATGTTTTTGACGCGATCGGCTGGAACCAAGTGAGCAAGCCCACGCTGCGGCGCAACCAAGGCGGGGTCTCGATTGGCGGACCGATCAAGAAGAACAAGACGTTCTTCTTCGTCAACTCCGACCTGTTCCTGAATCCGTTCACGCGGGATCGGATTCGCAGCGTCGGTCGCCCGGAATTCCGAACCGGCGATTTCTCGCGAGCTTTCCAGAACCGGCGCGGCAATCCCGTCCTCGTGCCGATCCATGACCCGGACACTCGCAAAGCGGGCTCGTTCACTAGGCCGCGCCTGTCGGATCCGTTTCCGAACCAACAGATTCCGGCCGGTCGGTTCGACCCGGTCGCTGTCAAGGCGTTGAGCTACCTGCCCCAGCCAACGCCCGGCTGGGAACCGCGCAACCCAGCCAACCAATCCGGGAATTGGGTCGAGCAGATTCCGCGGAACGTGACGCGGACGTACAACACGATCAAGATCAACCACAACTACACCGCGAAGTGGAGCACGTTCCTGAGGACGATCATCAGCAAGAACGCGGTCGTCGATGCGTATTCAGACGGCTACGGCGTGGCCGACCCGAACGCGATCAACAACGAGCAACTCCGCCAGAACTGGGGGTTGAACAACACCTACATGTTCAGTCCCACGAATTTCGTGGCCGTGTTGGTCGGCTTCAACCGTGTCTACATCGACCGCTTCTCTGGTGATTGCTGCGACACGGACTACGCCGAGCTGTTCGGAATGCCCGGGTTTGAGAAGGGCGGGGAAGCGTTCCCGCGATTCAACTTCAACAGCCGCATTCCTATGACCGGCATCGGAGCCGGCTATGCGAAGCGGGTGGCTGCCTTCACGAATTTCGACTACGAGGCCAACTTCACCCGCATTCATGGCGATCACACCCTGAAGTACGGGGGCAAGTACACATCCTTCCAAGGCAATGAACTCGCCAGACCGCAGCCTTCTGGCAACTGGAACTCTAGGGGCGAGTACACAAGGAAATGGCCAGAGAGGGGTGGCGGGGATGTCAACACCGGCGTCGGACTCGCTGACTTCCTGCTAGGTCAGGTCTGGAATCTGGACGCGCGCGTCGCCGCGCCGATCGGCAAACGGATCAAGTACTGGTCGGGATACTTCCAAGACGATTGGAGGGTCACGCCAAGGCTCACGCTGAATCTCGGCGTGCGCTACGAAACCGAGACGCCCATCTATGAGGTTGGCGGGCGCATGAACGGCTTCTGCGAGTTCTGCCCGCACCCGCTGGCCGGCCAGAACGGGATACCCGAAGGAGCGATCGGCAAGGTGCTCTTCCCGAATAGGGACGGCACGGGCAAGTACCTGTGGCAATGGGACAAGAACAACATCGCACCGCGTTTCGGCTTCGCATACCGCCTCAAGGCGGACTCATCCATGGTGCTCCGAGGTGGGTTCGGGATCTTCTTCGGCAATCCATACGACCGCAACTCGATTCAGCCCGGCCGTGCAGGGTTCGACAACATCTTCCGTCGGCGCAATGGCCTCAACAGCTACCTTCGCGATGGCCTGCCAGCGGGAGCCCTTGACGACATCCCCGAGGAGGAACTGAACGGAGGGTTCGGTGCCATTGGGACCCGCTTCCCGACTTCCACGATCCAGTACTGGAACGAAGATCGAGTTCTGCCCTATTCGCAGAACTTCAACCTCACGCTCCAGACTCGGTGGAAGAACACGCTCTGGGAGTTCGGTCTGCTCGGGGCCCTAGCCAGGCACCAAGCCTACAACAACATCAACATCAATCAGATTCACCCCGATGACCTGGCGGCGGCCAACGCTCCTGGAGTCACTGCCGCCCAGAAGGAACTCTTCCTGCCCTGGACGGCGTGGGCTGGCCGCGCCGACCAGATTCAGCTGATGTCGCCGAACTGGGGGATCTCGAATTACTACGCTGCCACGTTCAAGACCGAACGGCGCATGAGGAACGGGATCGGTTGGACGATCTCGTACACGCATACGCAGTGGATCGACAACATCCGGTTCATCGGGAACGCGGACACCTTCGGGACCAACTACTACCCGCAGTCGGTGTACGACTTGAGGAACGAGCGGGCCAGCTCGGCAAGCCGGCTGCCGCACCGAGTGGTTTCCGCGCCGATGTACGACCTGCCTTTCGGCCACAACCGACGCTGGGGCAAGCAGTGGCCCAAGCTCCTCAATGCGATCGCGGGCGGCTGGCAGGTGTCCGCCATCAACATGATGCAGAGCGGGGGGTATATCGGAACGATCGTGCAGGGCGGCCAGAACATCAAGGGCGATTTCTCGTTCGGTCACGTGCTGCGGCCCAACCTGACTGGCGCTCCGTTCGAGCACCCGACGCAGAGCGCGCCCACGCCGAACTTCAACGGCGCGATCGACTGGTTGAACCCGGACGCGTTTGCGGTTCCGGATCGATTCACCCTCGGCGACGCTGCCCGCAACCTGCCGGGCATTCGCGGGCCGTGGTTGTTTGACCTGGACATGCTGCTGGCGAAGAACTTCTACTGGGGCGAGAGGTGGCGCGCGCAATTCCGCGCCGAAGTCTTCAGCATGACCAACACCCCGCATTTCGCGCTGCCGAACACTTCGGTCGGCGCCGGCAACTTCGGCCTCATCACAGGCACCTACGGCGGGCGCCGAGTGATGGAGTTCGGCATGCGGATCACCTTCTAGCCGGCCTCCAGCCAAGGCCGCTCCCAAGGCGCTGCGCCCGGGGGGCGGCCTCCGCCCCCCTTGCCGGCCGGGCGTTCATCTGCCGGTGGCGTGGTGCGATGCGCGCGCTAGCGCGCGCAGTGGTCGCCCGAACCCTGAGTACGTTCACCACTCCCACCTGCGCGGACCGCGGCACTCGAGACGGTCGGCCGCGACCGTCGCCCGAATTCCGAGCGGCTCAGTGCTAGAGCGAGTAGCCGCCCGACTCGAGGATCCGCGCGGCGATCCGATCTCGCGCCGCCGGGAGGTCTGAAGGAGCGGGGCCGGTCAGCCGCTGGAACGCGCGCCACGTGCTCTCCAATTCAGCACCGTCGGCGCCAGCGCCGATCACGAGTCCGCCGAGTTCCCGTACCGCGCCCAGAGATTGCTGGAGCAGCACGGTGAGCATGTCGCGCGCGCCGCCGCCACGCCCGTCCGATGCAAGCTTCGCGGTTCGCAGCAGGGCCGATTCAGAGGCGTAGACCTCTGCCGCCATGTCGCCCACCGCGGCGGCGACCTCTTGCTGCCGGTCCAGCGAAGCGCCGAATCTCCGGTAAGCAAGGCCTGCCATGCACAAGGTAGCCTTTCGCATGCGGTCAACGATGTCGTGCTGCTTGGCCAAATCGGCGGACTCGTCAACGGCCAGGGCAGAGCCTGCAGGGTCCCCTGCCGCTTGCGCGACCGCCGTTAGCAAGTCCAGGCGCCCCTGTCCAGCGCGCTTGAGCAGCATGCCGGTCGTCAGCAGGCGGTTGATCTCGTTCGTGCCCTCAAAGATGCGGTTAATGCGGGAGTCTCGATAGTTGCGTTCGACTGCGTAGTCTTCGTGGTAGCCGTAGCCGCCGTGGATCTGCACGGCCTCGTCTGTCGTGAAGTCGAGCACTTCCGACACGTAGACCTTGGCGATAGAGCACTCGATGGCATACTCCTCTACAGCTTTGAGCGTCTGTCGCGCCGCCTCGGGACTGTCCCAGGACACATCTGCCAGCCTGGCGTCGATCATCCCCGACGTGCGGTACACCATCGACTCGCTCGCGAATACCCGCACCGCCATGTCCGCCAGCTTCTGGCGGATGGCCCCGAAGTTGGCGATCGGCTGCCCGAACGCCTTGCGCTGCAGCGCGTATGAGGCCGAATCCGAGATCGAGTCCTTGCCCCCGCCCACGCATGCGGCTGCCAGCTCCAAGCGTCCCATGTTGAGGACGTTGAAAGCGATCACGTGCCCGCGTCCGACCTCGCCGAGCACGTTCTCGACCGGCACGTGGACATTGTCTAGGTACAGCGCCGTCGTCGAGCTTCCGCGCAGCCCCATCTTGTGCTCTTCGGCTCCCGGATTGACGCCGTCGAACGCGCGCTCGACCAAGAACGCCGTGAAGTGCTCGCCGTCGACCTTCGCGAATACCGTGTACAGGTCCGCCCAGCCCCCGTTCGAGATCCACATCTTCTGGCCGTTGAGCACGTAGTGCTTGCCGTCTGGGGAGAGTTCGGCACGCGTGAGCGAGTTCTGCGAGTCGCTGCCGGCTTGCGGCTCGCTCAGGCAGTAGGCTGCCAGCAATTCGCCCGTGACCATGCGAGGAATGTATCGCTGCCGCTGTTCCTCGGTTCCGAAGAAAACCAACGGCAGTGTGCCAATGCCGGCGTGGGCCCCGTAGGTGGTCGAGAACGATGCGTAGCCGCCCATCGCCTCGGCTACCAGCATCTGCGTGGTAATGTCCAACTCGAGCCCGTCATGCCGCTCCGGCACGAGGATGCCAAGCAGCCCTAGCTCGGCAGACTGCTCGATCAACTGTCGGGCCAGGCCCGGCTCTTTGCGTTCGAACTCCGCGATTTGCGGCACAACCTCCTCATCCACAAAGCGTTTGGTCGTGGCCAGCGCCTGGCGCTGCGCCTCGGTGAAGTCCTCTGGAGTGAAGATCGCGCCGGAGTCGCAGGCGCCGATCAAGAAGTGGCCGCCGACGGGAGCTTGCACGGCCGGAACATCGACTGGAGCTGTTGCAGGCATCGGATTCCTCGCAGGCTTTAGTCTAGACCCCGGCGAGCGGAACTGCGTTGGCCCCGCTAGCGTTGCAGTTTCAGCGCGTACGCTTCGAATGCGATCTGCTTCTGCACGTTCAGGCGCTGGAGCTGTTCCAGCTCTTGGAGCGCGGCCACCGCCCGCTCGAGCCAGGGAAAGCTCACGCGGCGCGCGAGCGGTTCCAACTCGGCGGCGATGTCGTGATGCACGAGGTCAGCGGGGGCCTTGACGCGCATCAGCAGCAGGTCCCGCAAGAGCGAGTGCAGCATCGCGGCCAGCCGGTCGATCTGCCCCGCTTCGCCTCTGCCCAGCGATCCGATCTCAACAGACAGCTTGGCGAATTCGCCGCGCTTCAGCGCGGCACGGAGCAGGGTTAGCATCGCGTGTCGGCGACGTGCGAACTCTTCCATGTCCAGCCTGATCGCCGCGCCGGGACTGCCCTCCGCCCACGCGCTGACCAGAGCTCGGTCTTCCTCGGCAACTTCGTCCCGCGATCGCAAGAATTCGTCCATTTCGCTCCTTGCCAAGGGGGAAAAATAGAACGGGATGGCACGGGACCGTATGGTCGGCAGCAGGGCGAACGGGTTCTCGGACGTCAGGATGATCGTCAGGCTGGCAGCTGGCTCCTCCAATGTCTTCAACAACGCGTTCGAAGCTTCGTCCGTGGCGCGGTCCGCGTGTTCGAGCACGAAGATCCTGCGACGCCCCTCTGCTGGAGCGAGGCGAGCCGACTCGCGCAGCATGCGAGCTTGGTCAATCGATAGCAGCTGCATCGGCCCGTCCGGGGGAAAAATGAGCACATCCGGGTGCGTTGCGATCACAAGCGGTGCGCCCTTGCGCTTTTCCGCCGACAGCTTGCGCCGTGCCTCGATTCGCTCGCGGAACTGCTCCGACGAAAGGTCGCCTTCGAGGATCCTGATGCAGGCCGAGCATTCGGTGCACGGCCTTCCTGGCCCGGACGCGCAGTTCATTCCGGCCGCCAAATGGCGGGCCAGCGTGGCCTTGCCGATGCCTCGCTTTCCGGCGAACAGCAGCGTCTGCGGCAAGCGATCCTCAGACACCATTCGCCAAAGTGATTCGGCGATGCGCTGGTGGCCGAAGAATCGAGGGGCTGGCATCAGTTGCTCCGTGCCACCAAGCCGCGCTCTGACAGTGCCGGAAGCACAGCAGCCATCACTCGCTCAAGGACCTGCGAGACCGAGCCCTCGGCTGCGATACGTCGAATTCGTTGCGGCTGGCCGGCATGCAACTGCGCGTATCCCTCCCGAACGCGCAAGAAGAACTCCAGCGCCTCTGACTCCATGCGGTCTCTGGCGGCGCTCCGGCCGGACTCTCGTTCGCCCACCCTCGCCAGGGCGGCCGCGGGCTCGATGTCCAGCCAGAGCGTCAGGTCGGGTTGCAAGTCGCCGCAGGCGACTTCGCTCAGCTGTTGCACCGCGGCGGAGCCCAGTCCTCGACCGTAGCCTTGGTAAGCAACGCTCGCATCTGTGAAGCGATCGCAAACCACGACTTGACCGGCATCCAGGGCCGGGCGAATGACTTCTGCCAGGTTCTGCGCCCGCGACGCGAAGAACAGCAGCAGCTCGGTCATCGGCTCGATCCCGTGGTTTCTAGCATCGAGCAGAACGCTTCGAATCCGCCGTCCGATCGCTGTTCCGCCGGGTTCTTGCGCAAGCAGCGTCGGCAGGCCCAACGCCGCCAGCCGTTCGACGAGGAGCCCGATCTGGGTGGTCTTGCCGCAGCCGTCGATTCCCTCGACGCTGACGAAGAATCCGGCCCTGGGCAAGTTGCGATTATATCCCCAGCCGTCCAGCCCGTCAGCCTGCGGCGACGGTGCGGATCACCTCTAGGTTGCCTTGCTCCAAGCGGAACAGAGTGAAGTCGGCGGCCTGTCCGGGAGTGAGGTACTCCGTGCGTTGCGCCAGGCCCATCGCCGCTCCCGGATTCGAGCAGGCCAGTCGAGTCGCTTCGTGCAACGTCATCCCCCCGAATCGCATGGCGTTCTCGACGCCGCGGTCCATGCTCAGGGCAGAACCCGCCAGTCGCCGGCTGCTGGTGAGCTCGACCCGGCAGCTGGGCAACAGTTCGACTTGCTGCTCGCCGAGCTGGTATATGCCTGGCTCGCAATGGGCCGGCGCGACCGCATCGGTGACGAGAATCGATCGGCGCGGCCCCTTGGCCCGCAGCGCGATCTTCGCGAACGCGGGCGGCAGGTGGATCCCGTCGATGATCAGGCCTGCGTAGAGGCGGTCGTCAGCCATCTGGTGGACGATGTAGTTGTCGTGCCTCGGGACCCTCGCATGCGCGCCGTTGCCCAAGTGAGTGCTCATCGTCGCACCGGCGCGGACGGCGTCGGCGATCTGTGCTGAGGTGGCGTTGGTATGTCCGATCGAGACAACCACGCCGTTGGCTGCCATGTGCTCGATCACGCGTGGCGCCTCGTCGTGTTCCGGGCTGAGCGTGACGATCCGGATGTACCCTTCGGCTGCGTCTTGAAAGCGCGCGAACTCTTCGATGCTTGGGGGGCGCACGTGCCGCTGCGGGTGCGCCCCGCGAGGCCCGTCATCCGGTGAGATCCACGGCCCTTCAACGTGAAAGCCGAGCATCGCCGAGCCGTTGGAGACTGTGCGCCGGGCCATGGCTAGATTCCGGAGCGAGCCTCGCATGTCCTCTCCGGATCCGGTGATCACGGTGGGGTAGAAGCGCGCCACGCCGGTCGAACGCTGGACTTCGATGGAGCGGGCGATGTCATCGGCAGGCGTGTTCGGGTCGTTGTAATCCACGCCGGCGAAGCCGTTCACCTGCAGGTCCACCCATCCCGGGGAAACGAAAGGCTCGGCCGCGCCGGCGGTAGCTTCAACTGCGGAAATCCTGCCGCCGCTCGCGCTAATGGCTAGCGTCTCGCCGGTTCCGGGATGGATGCCGCGCACGGTCTCGGCACCGGCAACCGCACCCGCCGCGGGTCTGCTCGACATGGAGTCTCATTATGGCCCGCCACTGCGATGGAGCGGTCGGCCGCCATGAGGCCGGCAGCCGCCTGCCGTGTGCGGATCTGCCTTATTCGGGGAGTGATAGTATGAATTCTTGCGACGCCAGTTCAAGATCAAGTCCGGTCGGCCGAGCTTCATTCGGAGCGCGTTCGGTGGAATTGGTGCTATCGCTAACCTGTTCTTGGGGCTCTACTTGTGCGCCCTCGGAACCTTAGGCTTGGTCGTCGGCGGCGAAATGTTCTTTCCCCTCGTGCCGGTTGCGCCCGAGGACGCGGCCGCGGCGCTGCTTGTGCTCGGCGCGTTTGCCGTTGTCGCCTCGGTGCTTGCCATCTCTGACGGCAGGCTGAAACGCATTCCCCTGCTGGTCTGGGCCGCAGCGCTGTTCTTGGGCTTGGCGGCGGCGGTTTTCCGCGGTGACTATCGCTTTGATGGCATAGAGAGCTTCAAGGCTCATGGCTGGATGCTGCTGGGCTCGTTCGTGCTGCTTTGTGCCAGTTGGGTGCGCTTCAAGACGCCGCCGCGGAAGCGCCCGCTGTACTAGGCGCCGTGCCGGGCGCTGTGCTTGCGGCAGTCTTGAGCTGGCGAGCATGCGGATTGCTGCCACCGGGATCGCGGTTGCCGCATAATGGCGGAAGGTAGTGTGCGATGGATGTGTTCGACCAAGTCAGGGACGCCCTCGCGTCCGGAGACGTAGAGGCCGGGTTTGAGCTAGCCATCGACCGCTTCCGGAACGAGCGGTCGTACCCGATGATCTTCGAGGCGCGCTTGATGCAGAAGCGGCACGCGCTGGGCATGCCGCTGATTCAAACCGAGCCTTGGACCAATCTCGGCAAGGACTGCCAGACCGCCTACGAGAGCGCCACGGTCGAAGCCGCCCGCGAGGTGGGCACGCTCTTTCTCAACGATGGAGAGATCGGGCGGGCTTGGCCGTACTTCCGCGCCATCGGGGAGAAGGATCTGGTTCGCCAGGCCATCGAGCAGTGTGACGATGGCGTGAGTGGCGAGGCCTTGGACGGCATCATCGAGGTTGCCTATCACGAGCAGGTCAATCCGAAGAAAGGCTTCGAACTGATCCTCAAGCACTACGGCACCTGCCGCGCCATCACTAACTTCTCGCAGTATCCCGTCGAGGAGGGCAGGGCGGACTGCGCGGAACTGCTGGCCGAGAACGTACATTCCGAACTGCTGGCGAACATCAAGTACGCGGTGGAGCAGAAAGAGGGGCAGGCCCCGGTAGGCGACGACCTTGGAGCCATCGTGGAGGAACGCGGCTGGCTCTTCGAGGGCAATGCGTACTATTTGGACACCTCGCATGTCTCGTCGCTAGTGCAGATGGCGCCTGCGATTGACCGCGAGCGCACGCTGGAACTGCTGCTGGGCATGGCGCGCTACGGAAGCCACCTCAGCGAGATGTACCAGTTCCCGGGCAATCCGCCGTTCGAGAACGTCTTCGAAGACTACCGCGCTTATATCAGCACGGTCTTGGGACGCGATGTCGAGGCCGGGTTGGAGCACTTCCGGCGCAAGATCGAGACTTGCGATCCCAACGTCGCCGGCACGACGCCCGCGCAAGTGCTGGTGAACCTGCTGGTGCGCTTGGGCCGTCCCGGAGAGGCCGCCGATGTCGCGCTGGAACACCTCTCCGAGGCCGATCCGCAGTTCCTGACCTGCCCCAACGCCCTGCAGTTGTGCCAGATGGCGCAGGACTACGAGCGGCTGGCCGAGGTGGCGCGCACTCGCCGCGACCTGTTGAGTTTCGCTGCGGCGACCATGCAGGCGGAGACCCGGGCGGCGGCTTGAGGGTTCGACTACCATAGGATCGTGCTTCAAGAATCAGCCCTGCACGCCTTGGAGCTAGCCGTCGGCAAGCGCGCCGTCCTGCACCGGGACCAAGACCTGCTGCTGTACGAGTACGACGGCAGCATCGACAAGGGCCGCCCGGAATGCGTGGTCTTTCCCCGGCGCACCGAGGATGTAGTCGAGATCGTGCGCATCGCGGCCGACTACGACCTCCCCATCGTGGGGCGCGGAGCCGGCACCGGACTGAGCGGGGGCGTGATCCCGACCCGGGGCGGGATCATGATCGGCTTTGCGCGCATGAACAAGATTCTCGAAGTCGATATCGAGAACGAGTGCGCCGTGGTCCAGCCCGGCGTTGTGAACTTGGACATCACCCGCGCCGTGCAAGGCCACGGCTACTACTACGCGCCCGATCCTTCGTCGCAAAAGGCCTGCACCATCGGTGGCAACGTTGCCGAGAACGCCGGCGGCCCGCACACGTTGATCTACGGCGTGACCACGAACCACGTGTTGGGTATAGAGGCCGTTCTGCCTGATGGCACTGTGCTGCAAGTGGGCGGCAAGGAGCAGGACCTGCCGGGCTATGACATCACAGGGTTGCTGACCGGTTCCGAGGGAACGATGGCCTTGGTGACCAAGGTGATTGTGAGGCTGATGCGAGCCAGCGAGGCGGTGGAGACGCTGCTGTCGATATACGACCGAGCGGACGACGCTGCCGATACCGTGGCCGAGCTCACGGCTCGAGCCGTCACTCCGGCGGCGGTGGAAATGATGGACGGCGTCATGCTCCGCATGGTTGAGGAAGCGACTCACGCCGGGTTTCCGATGGATGCCGAAGCGGTGCTGCTGATCGAGCTCGAGGGGGTGCGCGAGGGCGTCGCCGAACAGCTGGAGCTGGTCAACTCGGTCTGCTTGGAGACCGGTGCGCGCGAGGTGCGCGTGGCAAAGACCGCCGAGGAGCGGGCCTTGCTATGGAAGGGTCGCAAGAACGCGTTCGGAGCGGTCGGGAGGGTGAGCCCGACCTATTACGTGCAGGACGGGGTCGTTCCCCGCACGCGGATCGCCGACACCCTGCGGCACATCCACCGCGTTTCCGAGAAGTACGGCCTGACGATCAGCAATATCTTCCATGCCGGGGATGGCAACATGCATCCCATCATCCTGTTCGACCCCCGCAGCGAGGACGAGACCAAGCGCACGCGCGCGGCAGGAGAGGACATCCTCAAGTACTGCATCGAAGTGGGCGGGGCGATCACGGGGGAGCATGGCGTAGGCATGGAGAAGAACGAACTGATGCCTCTGCTCTTCGCCGAGGACAGCTTGGATCAGATGGAGCGGCTGATGCGTATCTTCAATCCCGATGGCCGCCTGAACCCGGGCAAGATCTTGCCAACGGGCAAGGGCTGCCTGGAGATCCGGCCGCCGGCCGCCCCTCACAAGGCGGTTGTCTGGTAGCGCTCGCGTCCCGCGCCGCACGCTCGCGTTTGCTAGCATCTGCCTGTCATGCGCTGGCTAGTCGCTCTTGTCTTGCTCGGCACCGGGTGTGTCAGCGAAGCGCCCAACGCAGACTCGATTGCGGCTGGTGACATTGCGCCGCATGTGCGGTTCCTGTCCCATGACCTGTTGGAAGGGCGCGGAGTGGGTGGGCGCGGCGAGGAATTGACCATAGAGTATCTGGCCGCCCAGTTGGAGCTGGCCGGCGCGGAACCCGCCGGCGAGAGCGGCACCTACTTCCAGACCGTGCCATTGGTTGAGATCAAGACCCAGAGCAGCTCCAGCGTGCGCTTGGCCGGGCGCGAGCTTGAGCCCTTGACCGAGTACGTAGGCAACAACGAGCGGCAGACCGGCAGGGAAGTGTTCGACGCCGACGTGGTCTTCGTCGGGCACGGCATCGTAGCGCCGGAATTCGAGTGGGACGACTTCAAGGGAGTCGATGTCGGCGGCAAGCTGCTGGTTCTCTTCACGAACGAGCCGCCGTCCGATGACGATGCCTTCTTCGGCGGCAAGGCGCTCACATACTACGGGCGTTGGACCTTCAAGTTCGAGGAGGCTGCCCGGCGCGGGGCTGCAGGCGTGCTCATTGTCCACACCGACGAGACCGCGGGCTATCCCTGGGGGGTCGTGCGAAATTCGTGGAGCGGAGCCCAGCCCTATGTCGAGGTCAAGCCGGGAGAGTCTAGGCTGGCGCTGGCGGGTTGGATCACATCAGATGCGGCTGAAAGACTCTTCCAGTCATCTCCGGCCACCCGCGAGATGACGCTGGACGGGTTGCTCGATGCCGCCAACCGCGAGGACTTCACGCCCATCGAGCTGGGAGTGCGGGGCCAGGTCGACCTGCGCAGCTCCGTCGTGCCGATTCAGACCCGCAACGTCTTGGCGAGCTTTCCGGGGAGCGATCCGACCTTGGCCGACGAGGCCGTGCTCTATACAGCTCACTGGGATCACATGGGCATGCACGGGGAAGGGGACGACCGAATCTACAACGGGGCGGTGGACAACGCTACCGGTTGCGCGGCGTTGCTCAGCATCGCGCAAGCGTTCGGGGAGCTGGCGTCCGCGCCGGCTCGCAGTGTCTTGTTCGCATTCGTCGGAGCAGAGGAGAGCGGATTGCTGGGATCTGCGTACTATGCCGCCAACCCGGTGGTGGCGATGGGCAAGACCGCCGTCAACCTCAACTACGACGGCCTGTATCCTTTCGGCAAGACTAGCGACTTGTCGCTGCCCGGATATGAGCGCACGAGTCTCAGCCCGACAGTGGAGGCTCTGGCGGCCGAGTTCGGGCTCACCCTGACGCCCGACGCGCACCCCGAACAGGGCTACTACTACCGCTCGGACCAGTTCAGCTTGGCCAAGCGCGGCGTGCCCGCGTTCTCGGTCAAGAGCGGTACCAAGTATCCGGGACGGCCCAGTGGGTGGGGCGACGAGAAGGTCGCCCAGTATCGTGAGAGCCACTATCACCAGCCTTCGGACGAGTTTCGCGAGGATTGGGACTTTGCCGGGATCGCGGAATTGGCGCGCTTCGGTTTCGAGTTGGGCAGGATCGTCGCCGACCAGTCTGACCTTCCGACTTGGAGGCAAGGGGACGAGTTTCTAGCGGCGCGCGAGCGCTCGTGGCAGTGATCTCAAACGTCGCATAGCTGTTTAGTGCACAGCAGACGGATTCGACTGCTGGAAGTGCAGACCACTCGCGTCGCGCTAGTCCGCTGGGCTGTTTCTTGGGCGCGGAGGTGCGTCGCCCAAGAGTCGATCGCGCCGCAGGCTGCCACAGGTTCGGTGCCGCCCGCTTCGCCCCATGTGACCGACAGTATTTCCCTTCGCGCGCTCGGCCCCACGAGTAGCGACGCCAGGCCCGGATGGATCTGACCAGTCCCGTCCTCGGCACTGCCGACGCGGCCGCTTGAAGCAGGACGCTTCCTCCAAAGCCAGCGAGCGTCTTCGTCCTAGTCCGACAGCAAGGGCCGCGCTCTCGGGGTCAAACCCGCGCTCGAGCGCTTGATCGCCTTCGAGCAGAACGTAGCACGTGCCGGAAGTAGATCCGAAACGTGCGGAAGAAACTGGTGAGGTCGAGGGTGCTGAACAGGGTGTCTGCGACCCCAAACGGCAACATGGTGGGAATGGGCCCACGTGCATATTCGAGGATCCAGCCGCGGTCGACCATGCGAAAACCCTTCGCTTCACCTTTTGGCAAATGTACGACATCGCCGGGGAGGTACTTCTCCCGGTGGGTGTCGCCTTCGCCGTAATACCAGAACTCCCCATCCAGAATGGTCATATGATCTTCGACAAACCGATATCGACCGGTGTGGCCCTCGCTGCCAATCGGACTGCCGAAGAAGATCACGTACTCCCGAAGCGAGGCGTACAGAATGGTGAGCTGTCCCATGGTGCCGCCGGCGTTGGAGAAGAACCAATCCGGTTTGGTCTCGATCAGACCGGGATACCTTTCGGCGAGGTCTCTAGTGATGGCGGGAAGCATGTTCTCCAGCGGCAGATCGAGATGTGAGCGCGCGATCTCCTGGAGGACCTCAATGTCAAAAACGTACTTCATTCGACGTCCCAATCACCCGGGCTTGCGGACTAGGAAGAAGAACATCGGAGTAAAGACACCGGCTACGCCACCTTCGACCAGTGCGTCCGCCCCCA
The DNA here is from genome assembly GCA_022826925.1 of Bryobacterales bacterium. Classification (GTDB taxonomy): domain Bacteria; phylum Acidobacteriota; class Terriglobia; order Bryobacterales; family UBA6623; genus VXMF01. Next base: position 652 of record JAJDTX010000054.1, on the reverse strand, counting down.
CGTTCAACAGCGTGCTGACTGCGGCGGTGCCCTCCGGAACCATCCGCAACCTCTCCCCGGCCCGTAGAACCAAATTGGTCAAGGCACGGCCAATGGGTGTGCGCGGAATACTCGCAACGCTGAGGTCGCGACCCTGCAAGGCACGGTACCAAGGTGTTTTCGGATGCGATTCGGATGCGAGGTCGCGGGCTTCCAAGATCTCGAATCCGGCGACACGCAGAGCTTGGCAGATTTCCGGTGCCATGGGGAGATCCGGTAGCCCAGTCCCTGTCACGATATCTTTCTTGATCCGCAAGTGCCCCGTGTTCGATGGGTCAAAGACCTCGGTGAGACACCAATCATAGCCCGCGAAACAAGCCCCTGGGCGTAGGACGCGGAATATCTCTTGGAAGGCCTCCGTCTTGTCCGGGGCGTGGGGCGTGGCCTCGATGGTGAAGGCGGCATCGTAGTGATGGTCACCAGCGGGAATCCGCATGTAGTCGCCGTGGATGAAACTGCACAGCGACTGGACATCCAGGCAAATTCAATGTTTGATGCGAACGGGGGTTGAGGCATGTCTTGGAGTGCGCGGAGCTCGGGAGATGGCGTCCGGAAGCCGAGTCGGCGGGGCGTGCGAGCATGCGACAGCACACCCAGGAGCCTTGGCGCGGTC
>JAJDTX010000123.1 GCA_022826925.1 Bryobacterales bacterium | reverse complement strand
ATACGGGCACTGTCGCCTAGGCGACCACACGGCGGCCCCGGCCGCAGAGCGGAGCAGCGTCTGGAGCCCGCACTCCACCCCGGGTATGGCTAAGCAGCTTCGAACCGAGTCTCGTCGGTCTGAGGCAAAGCCTCGCTAGGTGTGATCCGTGGAACTTTGACCGCTCCCGATTGGCGCACTCTTGGGTACGCACGATGCCCAGCATGAATATGCGGTCCGACCCGCCGCGCTCCCCGGGGCTTGGCCAAGCCCCGGGGAGCGCCTACCCCGTCTGCCGATGGGGGGACTCCAGTGCCTTGGACTGCTGTCCCCATCCCCTCAGCGGCTGCTGCCGTGCGGAACGGGGCAGGACTCTCCGTGGCACGGATTCAAAGATACAAGCATGAACATCTGGATCGAAACGGTGTGCGCACCGTCGCGCGACGATCTTGCATCTCGATCCGGAGGCTCCCTCGATCTCGAATGATGTGCGCGGGCTTCTCGCGGGAATCCGGAGAAACCACAACCATATGAGGACCTCGCTTGGGATATTCGCCCGACAGAACCGGACACATCGCGTCTCGCGGCAGACCGGCGCGTTCGCATCCCTGGAGAAACCGGCAACGCTATAATCCTGCCGGAGACGGCGGGAACACACGATGGCTGCCCTCGCATGCGCCGGCAGGCTCTTGGTCGCGATCGCGGTCGTTGCGTCGCTGCCGCAGGCGAGCGCCCAAGCCCAAGGCGCTGAATCAGGCCATCAAGCTGCCTACGCGGCCGACCAGGCCGAAGCAGGTCTGGCAGTCTATCGCGCTGCGTGCTCGGAGTGCCACTTGGAGAGCCTCCGGGGGCGTTTCGAGGCTCCAGAGCTAGCCGGTCCGAACTTCCTGGCCCAATGGGCGGACGTTCCGGTCATCGAACTGCTGGATTACGTCCGCGCGACGATGCCGGTGCAGAAGCCGGCCGGGCTCAGCGACGAGGAATACACCGCAGTCGTGGCATACATGCTCAGGGAGAACGGAGTCCCCCCTGGCGCGACACGGCTGAGCTTCTCGTCGGAAGGGCAGACGGTCGCGGGCGATCCGGCCCGAGCGGACAGGCGACCGGCGGGCACAGCCAGACAGCGACGAGCGGGCGCGCGGGACACGGTCGCCGCCACCGAACCGACCATACGGGGGAACGATTCGAGAGCCGACGTCATCCCTCCGGTTCCGGGTCGCCCCGGCACCGGGCCGTCAGCGCACGCGGTTGACCGGCCGCCGCTGGAGGTCGGCGAGGTTCTCGAAAGCCCAACGGGCGTCACGCGGAGGTATCGTTCGCTCGGCAGGTTCAATCCGCCCACGGACGCCGAGCTCGCCGACCCTCCCACCGGCGACTGGCTTCACTGGCGCGGAAACCCAGGCTCGTGGGGCTACAGCCCGCTCTCCCAAGTCAACACCGCCAATGTCCACCGGCTGCAGCTGGCCTGGAGTTGGGGGATGGAGGACGGACGTAGCCAGCAGGCGCCCTTGGTGCGCGACGGCGTCCTGTTCCTCAGCAACCCGGGGAACGTCGTGCAAGCGCTTGACGCCAAGGACGGCACCCCGCTCTGGGAGTACCGCCGGCGCCTGCCCGAGGGCGGAGGCCAGAGCCAGCTCAGGACGCTGGCCATCTGGCAAGACCTGATCTTCGTCGCCACGGCGGACGCGCACATGGTCGCCCTCGACGCGCCCACCGGCACGGTCCGCTGGGAGACCCGGATCGCGGACCACGAGAAGGGCTACACCAACTCCACCGGCCCCATCGTCGCAGACGGCAGGGTGATCAACGGAATCAACGGATGCGGCCGTTTCTACGAAGACAGCTGCTTCATCACCGCCCACGACGCGCGCACGGGCCGCGAGCTGTGGCGCACCTTCACGATCGCCCGGCCGGGGCAGCCGGGCGGCGACACCTGGGGCGACCTGCCGTTCGAGCTCCGCGGCGGCGGGGACGTCTGGATGACGGGCAGCTGGGATCCGAAGCTGGGACTGGCCTACTTCGGCACCGCGCAGGCCAAGCCTTGGGTTGCAGCCAGCCGGGGCCTGAGCACGGACGAAGCGACGTTGTACGCGAACTCGACCCTTGCGCTCGCCCTGCAGGACGGACGTATCGCGTGGCACTTCGCCCATGTGCCCGGCGAGTCGCTGGACATGGACGAGGCATTCGAGCGGGTGCTGGTCGACATCGAGGGCCGGCCGATCGTGCTCTCGATAGGCAAGCACGGAATCCTGTGGAAGCTCGACCGCCGCGACGGCACTTTTCTGGGACACACCGAGACGGTGTTCCAAAACATCCTCGACGTGGACCCCAAGACCGGCGCGGTGCGCTACCGCGCGGACATCGCAAACGCCAAGGTGGGAGAGTGGGTCTCGGTCTGCCCGTCGACCGCCGGCGGACACAACTGGCCGGCAGCCGGCTACCATCCCCAGACGCGCCTGCTGGTCACCCCGCTGAGCCAGAGTTGCATGGAAATCGCCGGGCGCAAGACCGCGCTCGAGGTGGGCTCCGGCGGTAACCAGGCCGATCGGGCCTGGATGGAGATGCCGGGCACGGGCGGGCGCTTCGGCAAGCTGGCGGCGTACGACGTCGTGACCTTGGAGGAGGTGTGGAGCGTGCAGCAACGCGCCCCCTTCCTCACGGGCGCACTCACGACGGCGGGCGGACTCGTCTTCGCCGGCGACTTCGACCGCTGGGTGCGCGCCTATGACGTCGAGACGGGAAAGGTCCTCTGGAAGACCCGCCTCGGCACCTCGGTCATGGGCTACCCGATCTCCTACGAGGTGGACGGCGTGCAGTACCTGGCGGTGGCAACGGCCAGGGGCGGCGGGAGCCCGTGGCGGATCCCCACCTTCCTCACGCCCGAGCTTGTGAGCCCGGAGGGCCACAACGCTCTGTACGTTTTCCGCTTGATCGAGCCCTGACGGGCAGTCAGGGGCTGTTTGCACGATCGGCCAAGGCGGAATTCGCACTGAATCCTGTTGGAATCTGGCAGGCATCGTTGCTACGATGAGCGTGCACCGCGATGATCAATCTCCCGGTCGCATTTTTGCTGCTCGCGCTAACCTCGCTGCCGCTGTCAGCGTCAATGCTGATAGACGTCGATGGCAACGAGCACGCGCTGCCCGATCCGAACTCCAAGGCCACGATCGTGTACTTCGTCACCCAGGATTGCCCGATCTCGAACCGCTTCATGCCCGAGATCCGCCGCATCTGCGGCGAGTACTCGAGCCGGGACACGCGCTGCTTGATGGCCTACGTCGATGCGACCGCCACTGCCGACCAGATTCGCGAGCACCGGCAGACCTACGACAACACCGTGCCCGCAGTGCATGACCTGAACCACGCTCTGGTGGCCCTGGCCGACGCCAGCGTCACTCCCGAAGCGGCTCTCTTCGACCGCGCAGGCAATCTCGCCTACCGCGGTCGCATCAACAATTTCTACGCAGACCTCGGAACGCCTCGCCGCCAGGCGACGAAGCACGACCTGAGGGATGCTCTCGAAGACGTGCTGGCTGGCAGGGCCGTCTCCCAGCCGCGCACGCAAGCAATCGGATGTTTCATCTCCAAGTTCGGGACGGCCCAGCTGCAGGAAACCCCATGAAGACCCCATATGTCCCAATCGCCCTAGCCTGCGGACTCGCGCTGCTGAGTTCCGGCACCGCCCTTGCGGCGGATTCGACGCGAGACGACGCCGTCACCTTCAACGAGCACGTCGCCACGATCATGCACGAGCGCTGCGCGTCGTGCCACCGCCCCGACCAGGCCGCTCCGTTCTCGCTGCTGACCTACGAGGACGCCGCCAAGCGCGCGCAGCTGATCCGCGCCGTCACTGGCACCCGCTACATGCCGCCGTGGAACGCGGAGCCGGGCTACGGCAAGTTCAAGGGCGAGCGGCGGATTACCGACCAAGAGATCGCCACGCTGGCCGCGTGGGCCGAGGCCGGAGCGCCGGAAGGGCCCGGCAGCGCGCCCGCGCCGCCGACCTTCTCCGCGGGCTGGCTGCTGGGCGAGCCAGACTTGGTCCTCAGCATGGAAGAGCCCTTCACGATCCCGGCCGACGGCCCCGACATCTACCGCAACTTCCCGACGCGGGTGCCGACGACCGAGGACAAGTGGGTCCGTGCCCTGCAGTTCCGGCCGCAGGCGAGAACTGTCGTCCACCACAGCTTGTTCAAGGCCGACACCTCGGGCAAGGCGCGCGAATTCGACGCGCGCGACAAGACGCCCGGCTACTCGGGGATGGGTCCGATTCCAGGCAAGCGCAGCCTCTCCGGCTGGGCCGTCGGCGGACAGGCACGCGTCTTCCCCGAGGGCTCCCCGCTATTTCTGCCAGCCGGCAGCGACTTCCTGTTCGAATCGCACTTCCACCCCTCGGGCAAGCAGGAGACCGAGCGCTCCTCCATCGCGCTGTACTTCGCCGACAAGCCCGCCTCGCGCACGCGGCTGTCGTTCCAACTCCCGCCGCGCTTCGGTAGCGGCGCGGGCATCGACATCGCCCCCGGCGATGCGAGCTTCACGATCGGCGAGTCCTTCACACTGCCCGCCCCCGTCGAACTCTACGGCGTGACTCCGCACGCCCACTACATCGGCAAGGAGTTCAAGTCGTGGGCCGAACTCCCGGATGGCAGCGAGGTGCCCTTGATCTGGATCAAGGACTGGGACTTCACCTGGCAGGACATGTACGTGTACGAGGAGCCGATCATGCTTCCGGCGGGGGCCACGATCCACTCGCGCATCAGATACGACAACTCCGCCGAGAATCCGCGCAACCCGTCCAACCCGCCCAAGCGCGTGTTCTGGGGCCGCCAATCGGAAGACGAGATGGGCTCGATCATCTACACGGCACTGCCCGCAAACGAGAGCGACGCCAAGGCGATCCGCGAAGCGTATTCGGTCATCAACAAGCGCCACGGGCGGCAGGCAATCGAGGATTCCCGAGCGCGGCGGGCGGCAAAGCGCGCTCTAGCCGCTAGGGCCGCGTCGTCAGGACAGTAGCGGTCCGGCGGCGACTGCGCGAAGAACCGACTCAGTCAGAGCGCGAATGGATCGCCTTGAAGCGGGCGTTGCGAGGTCGCGCGTCTTGGCCGCGCGCAGTCTCGAGATGGCTCGAGAAGGCGCCGCTTGAGTCCGGGGACAAGATCGTCGAGTTCCGAGGCGCTAGGAGCCTTCTTCGATTCTCACAGAACGTAGCGGACCAGCAAGCGGCTCCCAAGGGCAGGGGCGCTCCCCGCCCCGCCCTCGAAAGTGTCGCCCCGCCTTGGGAGAGCCCGCAGCCAGCCAGCTTGCTGACTGGCTATCCTGAACATGGACATGCACTTGCGGTGGACGAGATCTGGCGCAGCCCTTTGCGCTGTCGCTGTCGGCACAGCGCTCTGCGCGGGATCGGCCTTCGGTCAAGGCTCCGCTTCCAGCAATGTCGCCGCCCAACCCAAGCGGCCACTGCCGGAAGGAGTCGAGGCCCCCGTGATCGAATACCGGGATGTCGCCGCAGAGGCGGGTCTGCGCGGCGTGGCAGTGTCAGGGTCGCCCACTTTCAAGAACTACATCGTCGAGTCTACCGGCACCGGCACTGCCGTCTTCGACTACGACCGGGACGGGCTGGCCGACATCTTGCTGATCGGGGGCGACCAGTTCGAAGCAGAAGGGGCCGAACCTCGCCACTACCTGTACCGCAACCTGGGCGGGCTGCGCTTCGCCGACGTGACCGAGGAGGCGGGCATCCGCCACACAGGCTGGGCCCAAGGCGCGTGCGTCGGCGATGTGGACGACGACGGCTTCGAGGATCTGTACATCCCGCACTGGGGCCAGAATCGCCTCTATGTCAACACCGGCAAGGGCAACTTCGTCGATCAGACGGCCGAGCGCGGCCTGACCGAACCCTCCACCCGCTGGGGGACCGGCTGCGCGTTCCTAGACTTCGACCGCGACGGGGACTTGGATCTCTTCTCGGCCAACTACCTGCGCTTCGACCCGGCCAAGACGCCCAAGCCGGGCGAGAACAGCGAGTGCCGCTGGAAGGGCCTCGCGGTGCTCTGCGGCCCGCGAGGACTGCCCGGCGAGTCCATGTCGCTGTACGAGAACGATGGCACGGGCTCGTTCCGGGACATCTCCGCGGCGGCCGGCGTGGACACCGCCAAGCAATACTACGGCTTCACGCCGCTGACGGGAGACTTCGACAACGACGGCTGGGTCGATGTCTACGTGTCGTGCGACTCCACGGCCAGCCTGTTCTTCCACAACCAAGGCGACGGCACGTTCGAGGAGATCGGCGTCATTTCCGGCACCGCCTACAACATGGACGGCCAGGAGCAGGCCGGCATGGGCGTGACCGCGGCGGACTTCGACCTGGACGGCGATCTGGACATCTTCAAGACCAACTTTTCCAACGACACCCATACTCTCTATCTCAACGAGGGCATGCAGATGTTCATCGACGAGACCGTGCCGACCGGCTTGGCGGTCAACACGAAGTACCTGGGCTGGGGCACCGCGTTTCTTGACATCGACCACGATGGCCTGACGGACATATTCGTCGCCAACGGGCACGTCTACCCGGGCGTTGACAAGGCGGGCGTGGGCGAGACGTTTAAACAGCGGCGGCTGGTGTATTGGAACTACGGGCAGGGGCGTTTCCATGATCTGAGTGACTCGGCAGGCCCGGGCGTGAGCGAAATGCACTCCTCGCGCGGGATTGCAGTGGCCGACCTGGACAACGACGGCACGCTCGAGATCGTGACCGTCAACATGCACGAAGATCCGTCCCTGCTCAAGCAGTACGCGCCCACGGCGAACGCGATCTTGGTCGACGCGCGGTCTGGCTCGGGACGAGCCGCGATCGGAGCGCGCATCGGCGTGACCGCGGGCGGCACGGGCCAGATCAGCGAGGTCAGAAGCGGCGGCTACCACATCTCGCAGAGCGATCTGCGCGTACATTTCGGCGTCGGCGAGGCCAGCTCGGCAGACCTATCAATCACATGGCCGGACGGTTCCGAGGAGAATCTCGGATCGGTCACGGCGAACAGCGTTGTCACCGTCAGGCAGGGCAAAGGGATCAGCTCCGTCACCGCCTTCGTCCGGTAAGCCCCATTCGCACGTACTCGCCCCAGCGCTGCGCCCTCCTGGCGTAGCGCCGCGAGAAAACGCGATTCCTGCTAGCCATGCCTTCGGAACGCTCTGACGTCAACTTTGCCCAACCGCACTCTGGCCAATCGCAAGTGGATACGGGTATCCATACCCGATGGTAGGCTTGTTCCGTGAAGACCACAGTGGAGCTTCCGGACGACTTGGTGATGGAAGCCAAGCGCTACGCAGCTAGGTACGGCCTCACGCTTCGCGCCGTCATTGAGAACGGGATCCGTTCGACACTGCGAGCTGAAAAGGGGATGCACGTGCCTTTCCGCCTGCGCGATGCGAGCGTCGGCGGCTCCGGTCTGCAGCCGGAGTTTCGCGACGAGACCTGGCCGACGATGCGGCAAGCCGCATACGGAGGTCGGCGCGATTGATCGCAGTCGGCACGAAACTCCCCACTCACGCCCACCAGCGGAACTCGCGCTGGCAGGCCCAAGGCTCATCCCCGCGCGACTGGCGTAGGCTAGTGGCGAAATGCGATTCTTGCTAGCTGCTGCGCTTCTGCTTCTCGGCTGTACAGCCGCGGTCGACGACGAGCGGCCCCTGAACTTCGTCGTCATCATGGCCGATGACCTCGGCTATGGCGACCTGTCCACGTACGACGGCTGGATCGACACCCCAAACCTCGACCGCATGGCTCTCGAGGGTCTCAAGTTCACAGACTTCCACTCCAACGGAGCCGTCTGCAGCCCGACGCGCGCCGCGCTGCTTACGGGGCGCTACCAGCAGCGCGCCGGGGTGCCTGTGGTGATCTTCGCTCCCGAGCACCTGCCCACCCACGTGGACGGCCTGCAGGATGTCGAATGGACGTTCGCCGAGGCCCTCCAAGATGCGGGTTATGCCACAGCCATCTTCGGCAAGTGGCATCTGGGGTACTACCCGCAATACAATCCGACGCGCCACGGTTTCGTGGAATTCAAGGGCTACGTCAGCGGCAATGTCGATTTTTTCTCCCACGTTGACGGTGCCGGGCGCTTTGACTGGTGGCACGGCGCAGAGCAGTCGCGCGAGCGAGGTTACGTGACGACGCTCATAAACCAGCATGCCGTGCGCTTCATCGAGGAGCGCAGAGACGAGCCTTTTTGCCTGTATCTCGCGCACGAAGCGCCGCACTACCCATACCAAGGCCCCGACGACGGCCCGGCCGGATTCCGCAAGGTGGGCGGATTCTCGGGCCGCCAAGAGCTTTCTGACGAGCAGCTCAGGCAGAAGTATTACGAGATGGTCGCCGAAATGGACCGCGGCGTCGGCGAGATTCTCGACACTCTGAACCGCCTAGGCATCGCCGAGCGCACGCTCGTGCTGTTCTTCTCCGACAACGGCGCGACCCCGGATGGCAGCAACGGCGCGTTGCGCGGTCACAAGGCCTCGGTCTGGGAGGGCGGGCACCGTGTGCCGGCGATCGCATGGCGGCCCGGCGCGATCCAAGCCGGCGGCCAAACCGATCAGCTGGCCACTACGATGGACATCTGGCCAACCATCGCCGAACTCGCCGGGATCGAAGCAAAGCCGGACCGGCCGCTTGACGGCGTCAGCGTGGTCCAAACCCTGCAGGGATCGAGCGTCGAGCGAGGCCCGGTGTTTTGGAGCTTCATGGACGGGTTGGCGATGCGCGATGGCAACTGGAAGCTGGTGACCGGCGAAGACGGCGACGAACAGCCGAAGCTGTTCGATCTCTCCACTGACTTGGCGGAACAGACCAATCTCGCCGAACAGGAGCCGGTGCGGACGGCAACGATGCTGAATCAGGCCCGAGAATGGTTGCAAGAAGTCCAGGCGAGCGCCACGGAGCAGCCATCGACGAGTCGCTAGCTTTCCAAACGTAGACTCTTCCTACTTGACCCGCGCACTTGTCAACCTATTTCCCGGTTTTCGGAGTGCGACCGAGCCGGAGCAGACGCTACCCTGCTGCGAAATCGAGGTTCTTGGTGATGCGAATACCCTGCCTGGAGAACAGATCTAGGAAGTCTTGCGTCCGGCTCCTCGCCGCTTCCTCCTGCTCGACCGTCAGGTTCACGTTGAGCAGGTCGACCATCCACGGGGCCTTCTGGTCGCACCTCACGTAGTTGTCGACAACAACACGCGAGACCGGCAGCGTCGTGACCTTCGAGTCGTCGTGAACGTCAACGTCTCTCGCCTGGCGCAGCTTCGCGAACTCTTCAGCAAGCAGCCGTGAGAACATCTCGTCGGTAAACGGATCGCCTGCATCGGCACCGGTTTCCTCATCCGCGGCCGTGAGGGTAGCGTTCTTGTGCAGCCATTCCCAAAGGATGCTGAGCCGGATCTCCCCTGTCGCCATGTCTTCCATCAGGTAGAGCACGTCTTCGTTGCCGAAGAAGTCTGCGGGCTTCAGGGCCGCCGCCTGGAACCCCTGTTCAAAGGCGTTGCCATATTGGACGGCCACGCTGATTAGGTCTCGGGCTCCGCGGACCGTGCGGGGCGCAGGTTCGAGAAGCACCAAGCCGTCGGCGTCGGCATCGGTGTACGTCAGGGCCGGGAACGAGCGGCCCGCTTGGTTCGCCTGGCCTGCCTTCTCCCAGACCGGCCGAATGATGTGCACCATCTTCCAGTGGGCGACCCACTTGCCGCTGGCTCCCTCTCTTTGTTCGCGCTCGGCACCAAGAGTCGCCTTCTGCATGCTCGCAGAAACGCCCTCCGGAGAGCCGACCGGAATGTTGGGTTCCATGCCGCCCTGCCAAAGCGCGCATTGGCCCTCCGCATCGGGAGTGTTGGTGGCTCGCCGCACACGGTCCTCGTAGTTCCGCATGTAGCCGTAGGTCATCACCACGGCATCAATGTTCGGGTGGATGAAGTCCGGATGCCAGGCCATCGCGTCAGCCACGCTGTTGATGTAGTCCCAGCGGCCGGTGTTGAATCCTACGAACCGGTTCCCGAGGGCCGCCCGGATCTCCATCAACTGGAACGCGGCCTCGATCTGCTCGACCAAGACATAGGTCTTGATCGCCCCGCCCTGCAGGCCCAACGACGACTCTATTCCGCCGAGAATCTCGTGCCACAGCGCGGCTTCTTCCGCCGTCTGGATCTTCGGAAGGTAGAGAACCAAGCTCGAGCCCTCGTTCGCCAAGGTCTGATGATTCCCGGTGGCATACAGGGCGGCATCGACGATCGACGCGGAAAAGCCGCTGCCGTCAGAGTTGCGAACGTGGCGGTCCTCCAGGTGAAGACCGCGCGCCCGGAAGATCTTGGTGGTGAAGTCAAGCTGCCTTCGCCAGTCTTCGATGATCTTGTGGCCGAAGAAATCTTCCGCCCATCTGTTCATCTCCCCTGCAACAGTCTCTGCGGCATTGAGGAAGAGCGGATCCCTAGCGAACGCCAAGCGCAGGTTTCGCTGGTTGTCGAGCGACATGGTCTCGATCTGGCCCAAGGCGTCCTCGCCGTCGAACATCCACCCGTCCGCGCCCGAAAGCAGTGCGTAGGCCACGTTCCGGATGCTCTTTTCGATCGAAGATCGAGGTTTCGCGCCAGGCCCGGTGCCCTGTATCCACTGGCACTGGAGGTCCTCCGGGATGGCGGACCCGGTAAAGCGCCCCGCCCGTGCGTCGCTGACCTTAATCTGTGTGCGCGGAATCGTCGATTCCGGATCCAGGAACTGAATCCTCTCCGCATTCCGAGCGCGCCGGCGCCGGCGCTCCAATCTGGCCTGCATCAAGTCCTTGCGTTCGCGATCTAGCGCGGCCAATCCTGCGATCACGTCGAGAGCCTTGGGCGTAAATACGTCGGCGTATTGCTCCAGAACCCCCGCTCCGGTATCCAACCCATCGATATGTGACATCAGCACAAGCCTACTACAAGGGAGGATTCGCGGAGATTCTCGAACACGGCCCCTGCCCCAGGATCGAAGGCTAGCGAGGCTGAGCCTCAGATCATGGAGGGCAACCATCGAGCCCCGAAACGCAACGCGACGATGAGGATCGCGCCAAAGCAGACAGACTGGTGGGACAAGAGACTGTCGGGCTTAGACGGGGATCCCGGGGAGTCAGTCCGCCCTCTACCGGATGCCGATGCCTGGCTCGGTCCCCGTTGGGGCCGGGTGGTCTAGCGATGCCTTGGAGGGCTCATCCCTTGTCTCGGCGCAAGCTTGACGATGGAGGCAAGTTCGATCATGGGGAGCGATTCTCTGCCGGTTTGACGCTCGGCCTCAGGCGCCTGCGCCGAGGGAACGGGACCTAGCCAGCAGGCCCGCGCCGACTGCGCCCGGGGCACAATTCCGCCTGCTATCATGCAGCCATGGCCGCTCCCGGCACGCTTGTGGAAGCCCTCACCGAACCGGACGCAGGACAACCGGTGGAGTACCCCTACTCCGACGGCAAGGTCCTGATGGAGACGGACCCGCACGCGCGGTCGATCATCGATATGCGTGATCAGCTGGATACGCATTTCAAGGCCCGGCAAGACGCCTACGTGGCCGGCAGCATGGCGGTGTACTACCGACAAGGCGACCCCGCGGCCGTGGTGGTGCCGGACGTGTTCGTGGTGCTGGGCGCTGCGCACAAGCAGGCGCGCAAGTCGTATCTGCTGTGGGAGGAGGGCGGCGTGGTGCCGAGCTTCGTGGTGGAGGTGGCGTCACCGTCCACGAGCCGTCGCGACGCGACCACCAAGCGAGCGACGTACGAGCGGATGGGGGTGCTCGAATACTGGCGCTTCGACCCGCTCGGCGAGCTGATTGCGGGGCGGCTGGAGGGCTGGCGGCTGGCGGGTGGCCGCTACGAGCGGCTGCGGGCTGTGCGAGCGGCTGGCTGGCACCGCAGCGAGGCGCTGGGGCTGGAGATGCGGGCGGAGCGGTGGCTGCTGCGCTTCCATGATCCACGGCTGGGCCGGGACATGCTGACGCACGCGGAAACCAGCGAGGCCCTGCAAGCAACTGCGAGCCAGCGCGACGGAGCAGTGCGGCAACGCGACGAGGCGATGAGCGAACGCGACGAGGCAGTGCGGGGGCGCGAGGAAGCGATGAGCGAACGCGACGAGGCGGTGCGGGAGCGCGAGGAAGCGAATCAACGGGTCCGCGAATTGGACGCGCAACTGCGGTTGTCCGACAAGTCCGCCTAGGATTCCAGAGTTCGGAGCGGTCTCCGGCCAACCGCGAAAACAACACCGCGCAGGACTTGCCGGTCCCAACTACGGATACGATTTCTGTTCAGACGGCGACGGTCGCAACCGACGCATTGCAGCAGTGGTTCGGTCTGTGGCGACGGCGACGCCACTTCCAGCACGAAGTCCGGCGGCTTGCCCTCCTCCCAGATCTTGTACGTGCTTCGGTTCCCCCCGCGCCCCGCGCCGAACACCAACTGAGAGTCGGCCACGACCGACTTGCAACGGTGGCAAGAAGCGGTGATCAAGGAACGACCACTGCTAGCAGCCACCAGATCGGATGACTGCCTGAAGTCGGCACAAATCGGCACGGACGAAGAGCGGCCCGACTAATCGGCGAGCTTGACCCCGTCCCTTGGCGTGATGCTCTGCACGGCTGCTCGCACCTCCGCTTCCATCGCGCTCACTTCGTCGTCGTTCAACTCATTGAACTGTCCTCGCTTTCGGGCTGCCAAGCGGCCGCCGTTTTGCATGCAGAGCCGCACGAACAGCGAGGCCCGGCGATCGGGCATCTCGACGATCTGGCGCACAGCGCCAAACGCTTTGTCGAAGATCGCCACAAAGTTGAGTTCGTCTCGTAAGTCTTCACGTAGCGTGTCCTCGACGCGATCAAAGAGATACTCAGCGAACCGGGTCGCGTCGTAGTAGCGGTAGTGGTCAGCAGTGTCGTTGGCTACGACCAACTCGCCTCCGGGGGGCAAATGCCAATCGATGTAAGGGAACAGAGGCTTGGAGAAAGACTGAAGCACGGAATCGTATTCAGGTAGGTTGCGCACGATGGACGCAGAGATCGGAAGAATGACTCCCGGCGGGCTGTACCCCAGCTTCGAGAGCACATGATGGAGCAAGAATCGATGGATGCGCCCGTTGCCATCCACGAACGGATGAATGAACACAAACGAGAAGCCAACTACCGCAGCCGCGACCACGGCATCGACACCACCCCCCAGAACGCGCCTTGTCATCGTTGTCCATGCTTCCATCAGCTCTGGAAGATCCTGAGGCCGCGGGCAGATGAAGTCCACGTGCTCGCGGTATCCGCCAAGCGTCCGCCCTACAAAAAGCTGTCTCTCTCGCCAACCTTCCGCCGCATAGCGCGGCTCCACAATAGTCGCCTGTAGGCCAACCAAGGCCGCCTTGCTTGGCGCGTCGAAGTCAGCTGCAGTGCTGAGGGCGGACACGAAACGATCGGCACGCGAGGCCGATGCGGTCTCGCCCTCGATCTCAAAGGTAGAGCGAGCCTCCTTTGAGTAGAGATTGTTTACCGCCCGGGTGAGGGTGGTTGAATCTACGTTCTCGACGAGGCTCTTGGCCTCTTGATCAAAGCGCACCTCCATCCGATCTTCTAGACGCCTCGTTCGACGGACTGTAGGGCAAAGACCGGCAGTGCCCATGAGGTTGTCTTGCACCCGGTGACGCCGCGAACGCTGGGATTGGCTGACGAGGTGCTTCTGCGGGTCTAGCAACGGGATGTAGTTGCCCGTGTGTACGTCTTCCAAATCCAGAGTCTTGCGGGTGAAGGTCTCGTACAGATACCACGCGCGACGGGCGTACTCGCCCGTCGGTTGCTTCTTCACCCAGACCTCCAGTTCCTTGGGATCAATCACCCTCAGCGCAGCGACTAGAAGCCCGAGGTCAAACGCCTCGTTTCGTAGCGCAAAGCGCAAATGAGAAGTTGCAGAGTCCGCCGTTCCGTACTGCCCGGGATAGTATTCCCAGACTTGGATATCGTCAGACTCGGTACGCCTTGGCCCTCCCGTTATGAAACTCTCAACGGCTGGTCTTGGCACCTTAAGGCCCAGTTCCTGCCGGAGCCAAGCTTGGCCGATTGGCTGATTTCTAGTAACCATGTCAGATCGCCGTTCCTTGCGCTGGCGCTACTCGGCTCCGCATACAACTGGCATGTACCAATCGAATCTCACTGTCGTAGAACCGTGCCCAACCGATCCTGTCTAATTATAGGGCGCGATTGGAGAAATATATGTATTTTGTTCGTCGTTTGGTATAATTCGTTTAGATACAGGAGGATGGTGCCCGGTGACGAACCTGAGTTTCCAAATCTGGCTGGCGGGCTTGGACCGCTTGAGTGATGCCCAGTGGTCCCAACTCCACGCGGCCGTGCAGGAGCGCAGCGAAGTGGCTGGGGCGTGGCAGTGACTACCGCGTTTCGCTGGCGGCATCGCTTCCTGCAGCAGGCGAGACAGTTGCCAGGGCGGCTGGAAGGGCTGGTGGAGGCGGACGAAACGTATCTGCTGTATAGCTGCACGGGGCAGCGCCAGCTGGCGCGCAAAGCGCGGCGGCATGGCGGGCGGGCCTCCAAGCGGGGTCTGTCGCAGCAGCAGGTGCCATGGTCGGCGAGAATTGCTTTGGCCGACGATGTGGGGCTCTTCGACGCCAGCGGCTGGCCCGGATGGGCGTGCAAACCGTACACTAGATCGAGAGGCAAGGCGATGAACGGCATCTCTCTGGCGGTAGCGGCAGCTGCTCTTGCGTCCGCCGCAGCGGCGGCTCCCGCGATCAACCCGGCGGAGAAGGTTGACTTCCAGCAAGATGTCCGCCCGATCCTCTCGGACGCCTGCTTCGCCTGCCACGGACCCGACGCCAACGCCCGCCAGGCAAACCTGCGCCTCGATACCCGCGAGGGTGCCTTCGCGGATCGCGGCGGGTACCGCCTCATCATCCCGGGCAACGCCTCCGAGAGCCGCCTCTACCAGCGCATCAGCCACTCCGATGCCGTGGCCCGCATGCCGCCGCCCGCGGCCGAGCGGCGGCCCGCGCCGGAACACATCGAGACTGTCCGGCGCTGGATCGACCAAGGCGCGGAGTGGAGCTCGCACTGGGCATACGAAGCGCCCGACCGGCCCGCCGTCCCGGAGATCGAGACCGGGAACCGGCCCTTCAACGAGATCGATGCTTTCGTGACCGCGCGCCTGCGCCAAGAGGGCCTGGAGCTGGCACCCGAATCAGACAAGCGGACGCTGCTGCGTCGGCTGACCCTCGACCTAACCGGCCTGCCGCCCGAGCCCGCGGACGTCCGGCGCTTCCTCAGTGACGACTCGCGGCACGCATACGAGCGCGAGGTGGACCGCCTGCTCAATTCGCCCCACTACGGCGAGCGCATGGCCCTGCAGTGGCTCGACCTGTCGCGCTATGCCGACACCCACGGCTTCCACATCGACGGGCGTCGCGACATGTGGCACTGGCGCGACTGGGTGATCCGGTCGTTCAACGAGAACAAGCCCTTCGACGAGTTCACGATCGAGCAGATCGCCGGCGACCTGCTCCCCGAGCCGACCGTGGAGCAGAAAATCGCCACCGGCTTCAACCGCAACCACATGATCAACCACGAGGGCGGCGCCATCGCGGCCGAGTACCACACCGAGTACGTCGTGGACCGCGTCGAGACGGTCTCCACCGTGTGGATGGCCATGACCATGGGCTGCGCCCGCTGCCACGATCACAAGTACGACCCGATCAAGCAACGCGAGTTCTACGAGTTCTACGCCTTCTTCAACTCCGTGGACGAACTCGGCCTCGATGGCGTCAACGGCAACGCCGTGCCGATGCTCCAGCTGCCCGACAGCAATCAAGAGGACCAGCTGTCGGAACTCGACCAAGCGATCCGCTCGCTGCAAGCGGACCTGCCAGATGCCCGGATCAGCCGGCAGATCGCCGACTGGGAAGCGACGGCAATGGCGGCCATCCCCCGGGGCGACCAATCCGGGCTCGAGGCCCACTACGAAATGGAGGGCGGGTTCTCCGACTCCTCGGGCAACTACCGCCACGGTCGCATCATGCGCGGCGAGCCGCTGTTCCGCAGCGCCAACGCGGGCCAAGGCGCCTCGTTCGACGTGGACACGCATGTCGCCTTTCCCGGAACGACCGCGCTGGATGTGTCCCGGCCCTTCACCATCGCGTTCTGGATGCGGCACGCGGGACTGGTGGAAAAATCGCTCCTGCACAAGATGGACGATCCCGAGTCGCGCAAGGGACTGGAACTGCGGCTGAGCCGCCCGGTCTCGATCCCGGACACCTTGCGCCGCGAATACGAGCTCACCATTCGCCTGTCCGCCTCTGGAGACGACGGCATCGTCCTCAAGCCCGAGAGCCCGCTGCGCAACCAGCGCGGCGTCGACCCCAGCTACCACATCGCGATTTCCTACGACGGTTCCGGCACCGCGGCCGGCTTCCGCATCCACGTCAACGGCGAACTGGCCGCCGCCACCGTCCTGCAAGACACGCTCACGGGCAGTCCCGAAGCT
Organism: Bryobacterales bacterium; assembly: GCA_022826925.1. GTDB lineage: Bacteria > Acidobacteriota > Terriglobia > Bryobacterales > UBA6623 > VXMF01. Next base: position 46,294 of record JAJDTX010000123.1, on the reverse strand, counting down.
GGCGCTCCCTTCGAGATCGGCGCAGGCCGCTTCGGCGGCCGCTACACCGGGTCGCTGGACGACCTGCGCATCTACTCGCGCGTCCTGGACACGTCCGAAATCGACACGATCCGCACCCACGAGCCGGTGGCGGCCTTGCTGGCCGGCCCCTACATCGATTGCGCGAGCGTGCTGGCCGACGCGCCGGCCAAGCCCGCCGACGACATCTACGCGCCCAAGCCCGACACCGCCGTATCGCGCTGCCGCACCCGTTCCAGGCTGCTCAAGGACTACTACCTCACGCACGCCGCGCCGGAAACGGACCGCCGGCTTTACGCGCGGCTCAAAGACCTGCAAGCCCAGCGCGCCAGAGTCGAGAAACAGGTGCCGAACGTGATGGTCATGCGCGAGCTGCCCGCCCCCCGCGAGACCTACATGCTCGGAAGGGGCGACTACCGCAACCGCACCGAGTCCGTCTCCCCGCGCACGCCGGACTGGCTCTCGCCGTTCCCCGCCGACGCTCCCCGCAACCGGCTGGGCCTGGCCCGCTGGATCGCCAGCCCGGGCCATCCGCTGACCGCCCGAGTGGCCGTCAACCACTACTGGCAGTCGTACTTCGGCCACGGCTTGGTGCGCACCGCCGAAGACTTCGGCCTGCAGGGCGAGCTGCCGACGCATCCGCAGCTGCTGGACTGGCTGGCCGCCGAGTTTGCCGACAGCGGCTGGGACATCAAGGCGCTGCAGAAGAAGATCGTCATGTCGGCGACCTACCGCCAGAGTTCGCGGCTCAGCCCGGACCTGCAGTCCAAGGATCCCGAGAATCGCCTGCTGGCCCGCGGGCCGCGCTACCGCCTGCCTGCCGAATCGGTCCGTGACAACGCCCTGCTCGCAGCCGGACTGCTGGACCGCCGCATCGGTGGACCGAGCGTCTTCCCCTACCAGCCGGACGGACTCTGGCGGGAGATGGCGTACGGGGACATGTTCACGGCCCAGGTCTACCGCCAGGGATCGGGAGCGGACCTGTACCGGCGCAGCATGTACACCTTCTGGAAGAGGACGATCCCGCCGCCCTCGCTGGCGGTCTTCGACGCCCCGGACAGGGAGAAATGCATCGCCACGCGCTCTCGCACCAACACGCCGCTGCAGGCCCTGGTCCTGCTGAACGACCCCACCTACGTGGAAGCCTCCCGCTCCCTTGCGGAGATGATGCTGCGCGAGGGCGGCGGCACGCCTCAAGAGCGGCTGCGCTCCGGCTACGCGCGGACCCTGGGGCGCCCGCCGAGCGAGCTCGAGACCCGGCTGCTGGGCCAGCTGGCCCAAGAGCAGGCGGCCAAGTTCCGCAACGCCCCGCAGCAGGCGCGCGACCTGCTGCAGGTCGGCGAACTGCGGGCTGACCCAAGCCTGGACCCTGCCGATCTCGCAGCTTGGACGGTGGTCGCCAGCAGCATTCTCAATCTCGACGAGGCAATCAGCAAGGAGTGATCCGGAGATGAACCCCCAGCTCGAGCGAGGCCTGCTCGCGACGCGACGCCAGTTCTTCGGCCGCACCGCGGCCGGTATCGGCCCGGCGGCCCTGTCGTTCTTGTTGCGGGGCGAGGGCTACGGCGCGACGGCCGGGGGCCTTCCCGACCTGCCCCACTTCGCGCCGCGGGCCAAGCGCGTCATCTACATGTTCCAGTCCGGGGCGCCGTCGCAGATCGACCTGTTCGACCACAAGCCCCTCCTGCGGAAGTACCACGGCGAGGACCTGCCCGACTCGGTGCGCAAGGGACAGCGCATTACGGGCATGACCTCGGGCCAAGACCGCCTGCCGGTCGCCGCGTCGCTCTTCAAGTTCCAGCCGCACGGCCAGTCCGGCACGGAGCTGAGCGAGCTGCTGCCGCACACCGCCAAGGTCGTCGACGACATCACCCTGGTCAAGACGGTGCAGACCGACGCCATTAACCACGATCCGGCGATCACCTTCATCCAGAGCGGCTTCCAGCAGCCGGGACGCCCCTCGATGGGCTCGTGGGTGAGCTACGGGCTCGGCAGCGCGAACCGCGACCTGCCCGGCTTCGTGGTGCTGATCTCGCAGGGCAGCAATCTCAACCAGTCCCAGCCCCTCTTCTCGCGGCTGTGGGGCTCCGGATTCCTGCCGTCGAGGTATCAGGGCGTCAAGTTCCGCTCAAGCGACGACCCGGTGCTCTACCTGTCCAACCCGAAGGGCATTGACGCCTCCACCCGGCGCAGCATGCTGGATGCCGTCTCTGAGATCAATCGGCTGCGCTCGCAAGAGTTCGGGGACCCGGAGATCGAGACCCGGATCGCCCAGTACGAGATGGCCTACCGCATGCAAACCTCGGTGCCGGAGTTGATGGACCTCTCCGGCGAGCCCGAGCATGTGTTCGAACGCTACGGCCCCGACTCGCGCAAGCCGGGCACGTACGCGGCCAACTGCCTGCTGGCGCGCCGCCTGGCCGAGCGCGACGTGCGCTTCGTGCAGCTGTTCCACCGAGGCTGGGACCAGCACACAGACCTGCCTCGCGACATCCGGCTTCAGGCACGGGACACCGACCAAGCCTCGGCCGCTCTGATGATGGATCTCAAGGAACGCGGGCTGCTGCAGGACACGCTGGTCATCTGGGGAGGCGAGTTCGGACGCACGGTGTATTGCCAGGGCAAGCTCAGCGAGACCAACTACGGGCGCGACCACCACCCGCGCTGCTTCACCATGTGGATGGCGGGCGGCGGCATCAAGCCCGGCACCACGCACGGACAGACCGACGACTACTGCTACAACGTCGTCGAAGACCCGGTGCATGTCTACGACCTGCAAGCGACGGCTCTGCACTGCCTCGGCGTGGATCACAAACGGCTGACGTTCAAGTACCAAGGGCGGCACTATCGCCTGACCGACGTGCACGGCGAGGTCGTAGAACCGCTGCTGGCGTAGCTGCTGGCAGGCACCGTCCGCGCGTCACGCCGCGATTTGGAGACTACCGCAATGCAATCCAGACTTACCCGGCGGGCCTTCATGGCGGCCGCCGGAGCCGGCGCGATCTACGGATGCGGCAACGGCTCGGACCAGCAGTCGGCGACCGCAGGCCAGTTCGAGCCCAATTGGGAATCCATTCGGACTCACCAAGTGCCGCAGTGGTACCACGACGCCAAGCTCGGCATCTTCGTGCACTGGGGGCTGTATTCGATCCCCGCCTGGGCCACCCCGATCGGCGAACTCGGCGAGATTGACTGGGAGCGGTGGTTCGCCAACAACCCCTATTCGGAGTGGTACCTCAACACGCTGCGGATCGCGGGATCGCCCACCCAGGAGCACCACCGCAAGACGTATGGCGAAGACTTTGACTACATGGACTTCGCGCCGCAATTCAACGAGGCGCTCGAGGCGTGGGACCCCGGTGCCATGGCCGGACTCTTCGCGGACGCCGGGGCGCAATACGTCGTCTTGACGACCAAGCATCACGACGGCTTCACCCTCTGGCCCAGCGAGATCGAGAACCCGAACCTGCCCGAGGGCCGGCGGTCAACCGAGCGCGATGTCGTGGGCGAGCTCACCGCCGCGGTCAAGGCCGCGCAGATGCGCATGGGCTTTTATTACTCCGGCGGATTGGACTGGAGCTTCAACCCCGAACCGGTCGACACGGTCGAAGAGGTCTGGGGCACCATCATCCAGACGAAGCAGTTCGCCGACTACGCCGACGCCCACTGGCGCGAGCTGATCGCCAAGTACGATCCGACCATCCTGTGGAATGACATCGGGTACCCCGAAGAGGCTGACCTCGCCCGCATCGTGGCGGACTTCTACAACACCCACCCCGACGGTCTGATCAACAACCGCTTCGAGATCGGCAAGGAGGGAGCGCCCCAGCGGCACCACGATTTCACGACTCCCGAGTACGCCAAGATGGACGAGATCACCGACTACAAGTGGGAGACCTGCCGCGGGCTCGGCTACTCGTTCGGCTACAACCGGGTCGAAACCGCCGAGCACACCATCGGAGAGGCCGAGCTCATCCACCTGCTGGCCGACATCGTGAGCAAGAACGGCAACCTCTTGCTCAACGCCGGCCCTATGCCGGACGGCACCATCCCCGAGCTGCAGGCGAGCCGCTTGCGGACGCTCGGCAGGTGGCTGCGCAAAAACGGCGATGCCATCTACGGGACTCGTCCTTGGGAGAAGGCGACGGGTGAGACGGGCGACGGAATCCCCGTGCGCTTCACGTCCAAGGGCGACGCAGTTTACGCGATCATCCTTGGCCAGCCAACTTCGAACACGGTCACGCTCGAGTTGGGGGCAGGCGGCACGAGCGCGAGTGTCACGGTAGTCGGAGAATCCCAGGCGCTGGCGGCGGCCATCGCCGACGGCACGCTAACGGTGACGCTGGCAGAGCCGCTGCCGGAGGACCACGCGCACTCGCTGCGCATCGAACTCGGGTAGGGCAAGCGCCCTAGCGCGACAGCAGACCGCCGACGTCAAGCTAGCTCGACCGGAGCCTTTCGATCGATCGATTCCAGCACGGCCAGCGCGACCGCCAGCGAACGGGTGCCGTCCCGGCCATCGACCAACGGCGGTTCCTCGCGCCTGACCACCCGGCAGAAATGCTCCAGCTGCAGGACGAGCGGATCTGCCTTGGCGACCTTCCGCCGGGACTGCTCTAACGGGTGCTGCCAGCCCGCTCGAGCCGGATCCGCGTACTGCCACAGTTCCATCTTGGGCAACGCCAGCGAGGCCTGCGTCCCAAGGAAGTAGTAGCTGTTCTCAGTCGTGTGGAAGTAGTAGGGGTTCTCCCCGCTGGTCAGCTCATACGACCAAGGCGAGGGCGTGGCATCCGAGGCCAGTATCGAACCCAGCGCTCCAGAGTCAAAGGACAACGTGATGCTCAAGGAATCCTCGACTTCAAGCCCCCGCGCCGACGAGCCCGATTGCGCGTAGACTTGGCGGATCTCTCCGCAGATGAAGCGCAGGACGTCCAGTTCGTGAATGAGGTTGACCATGACCGGCCCGCCGCTCGGACGGCGACACCGCCAGTCCACCTCGTACCAGTCGGCCGGCTTTAGCAGGGCCCACGTTATCGAGACCGCAACCAGGCGCCCGAGCGTGTCGCCCTGGACTATGCTGCGTGCCTCTTGGATCAGCGGGTTGTGGCGCCGGTGGTGGCCCACAAGCACTTGGCAACCTGCAGCTTCGGCTGACTGAACGATCTGCCGTGCCTCGCCAACGCTGTTTGCGATCGGCTTCTCGATCAGCATGTCCATGCCATTTCGAGTGCAGACCTCGGCAACGGCGGAGTGGGTTCCGTTGGGAGTGGCGATAATCGCCCCCTCTGGGTTCCGCTCCGCTAGAAGGGCCTCAAGATCCTGGTAGAACGGGACGTCGAAGCGCTCGGCCACCGACTTGCGCCGGGAATCCACGTCGCAGATACCGACGAGTGAAGAAGCCGGCTCTGAACTAACCAGTCGTGCGTGCTTGCTGCCGACCAGTCCGGCACCGACGACGGCCAAGCGAACCGGTTCCATCGCGACGAAAAACCTGCCAAGCGAGAGTTCGTTCAAGCGAAGAACGCAACAGCGGCGTCGAACTGGCTGCCGCAGAATAAACGCCTAAGAGCCCGGCGGAAGAGACTCATGATGGCGGAATAGGCGTTAGAAATCAAGGGTGGCGGAGCGGACGCAGAAATTCACGGCATAGAATGCGTGGCGGAGGGCAGCCGCCGGAATTCCGGCCCAGTGGGACTCGCGGCCCTGGACATCTGGGCGAAACGAGCGACCTATACCGGTCGTGGTCAGGCTTCCGCGCCGAAGATCTCGGCCAGCTTGGCCCTGCGGTATGCGAATACCCGCTCCAAGTCGGGCCGCACCAAGAAGCGTTCGACCAGAGAACCGCCTGGCGCGGAATATTCAACCCTGTCCTCCGCGATTGTGTTGGGGCCATCGGCGGTGAAGAGATGCTCGTGCTTCCAAAGGCGATAGGGGCCGCGCCGCTGCTCGTCCACGAATCGCGATGGAGGCTCCCAGCAGGTGATCTCGCTCTGCCAGCGAAGCGGCACGCCGCGCAGCTTGAGGCGGTAGTCGATCGTGGCCCCGCGCAGCATCTGGATCGGAGACGGCGTGAGGACTTCGAACTTCAGCCAAGGAGGCGTGAGCAATTCCAAGTTGCGGGCTTCGGCGAAGAACGGAAACACGTCCTCCAGCTTCGCGGGCAGGATCACGCTGCTCTGCAACCGGTAGGTCCGCATGGGGCTGCGAGAACTTACGAGCAGCGGCCGGACCTTGGCCGGTGCCCCTGTCGTCATCCTACAATCCCACTGACGGGGCCTGCGGCGTGCGGGCGCGGTTGGCCGATCGCGTTCGCCGCCTCGATGCCAAGGCCGGCGCCAGCGCCCGCCACAGCCCTGTCAGAGTACGATGCTGTGAGAAGAAGCGATTTCTCCATGTCCCGAACCAAGCGAATCCTACTCTCGGCAACTGTCCGCGTGCGCCTCCTCCCGATCATGCTTGCTGCCGGCCTAATCGCGCTCGTGCCCGCCCGCGGGCAACCGGTGGAAATCTCCCAAGCTGGCGAACACGCGGACTGGCCGGCAGCCGCGTTCGCGCCCAGCGGCGACCTGTGGGTCGCGTGGACCGCCTATGACGGCAAAGCCGCGGACCAAGTCAGAGCTCGGCGGCGCACCGCTGGCGAGTGGCAGGACATCGTGACCGTGAGCCCCAGAGCCGGCGACTTCCTCAAGGCTTCGATCGCGATCCAGCCTGACGGGCGGGTCTGGATCGCTTGGTCAGCGCAGGCCGACGGCAATTTCGACGTATATGCGCGAAGCTGGCACGACGGCCGGTGGGACCCGATGGAACAGCTGACGTCCGATCCTCAGCCGGACATCCATCACAGCTTGCGAGCGGCGTCGGACGGCAAGCTCCACTTGGTGTGGCAGTCCTTCCGCACCGGAGACGCCAATGTCTACCTCAAGACCCGCGACGACAGCCGCTGGTCCGCCCCGATAGCCATCACAACCCACGAGGCCAACGATTGGGAGCCCGCAACCGCGCTTGACGAGCAAGACCGCCTCTACGTCGTTTACGACAGCTATCGCCACGGGGACTACGACGTCATGTTGCGCGTGCTCGAGGGATCCGAACTATCGCCGGAGTACCCCATCGCGGATTCGCCGGACTTCGAGGCGCGCGCCAGCGTAGCGATCGACGGCGACGGCCGGGCGTGGATCGCCTGGGACGACCAAGGGCCAAACTGGGCTCTGGACATGCCCAGTTGGAATCGCGCAAGCAAGACTGGCGACTGGGGAGAGCCAGCTCCGTGGAGCGTGGAAGGCTCGGTCGGTCGCTTGGTGAGCCTGCGCTACACGCAGAAGATCGGCGTGGCCGTGTTCGCGGGCGGGCAGCGCTGGACGCCGACCGGCTCCATCGAAGACGCGATGAGCGACGAGTTCGCGCTCTCGTACGAGATTCCCCAGATGACGATCGACCCGTCGGGCACGCCCCGCCTGTTCCTGCGCCGCTGGGTGCCGCGCGACGATGACTCCGGCATGAAGGAGCGGCCGGGCGCCTGGAATGTCCACGCTATGACGTACAGCGGGGACAAGTGGTCTTCCCCTGAGATGCTGGAAGCCAGTTCCGGCAGCAACGACCAGCGCGTGGCCGTAGCGACCAGCGCAGAGGGCAGGACTTGGGTCGCATACCCCGCCGACGACCGCTGGTCGCCGGGCGGACCGGTCACTTCACACTCGGGCAGAACGTTGGGGAAAATCCGGGTGGCGCCAATCGACCGGCAAGAGCCCTCGATTCCAGCACTGGATCGGATGGCCGATTCCCCTGGAGAGCGCCCGTACGCGACCACCGCTTGGACCGATCGACGCCACACCATCGCCGCGGGGGAGAAGCGTTACTCGCTGTATTGGGGAGACCTGCACCGCCACACGGAGATCAGCTCGGACGGCGGATTCGACGGCACGCTGTGGGACATGTATCGCTACGCCCTAGACGCGGCCGAACTCGACTTCATCGCTTCCACCGACCACTTCTACGGAGCTGCGGGCGAGCTCGGGGTAGACGATGCGCGCGGCTACGACTGGTGGCGGACCCAGAAGCTGGCGGATGCGTTCCATGTCCGCGACAGGTTCGCTCCGCTATTCGGATACGAGCGCTCGATTCGATGGCCGTACGGCCACCGCAACGTCATCAACCTTCAACGCGGCACCACGGCGATCGGACGGACTGTCCCGCGTGACCGCGAAAACCCTGACTCTCCGAGGGAGCCGGACGAGGTGCGCGTTTGGGAGAAGTTGCGCGGCCGAGACGCGATCACGATCCCGCACACCATCGCGGCGGGGGGCGGCACTGATTTCTCCTTCAACGACCCGGCTCTCGAACCGTTGCTCGAGATCTACCAGGGCTGCCGCATGAGCTACGAAGCGGCGGGCGCTCCGCGAGTCAACTCCAACGAGCGCTACGCGGACGGCTTCGCCCGCAGCGCTCTGGACAAGGGCTACAAGCTGGGCTTCATCGCCTCGTCCGACCATCGCTCCACGCACATCTCCTACGCGGCCGTCTACGCCGAAGAGCGCACCCGAGAGGGAATCTTCCGGGCTCTGCAGCAACGCCACGCCTATGCGGCAACGGACAACATCGTGCTGGATGTCAGGGTCGGCGAGGCCATCATGGGCGACGTCACCGTGACACGAGACAAACCCGTCGTGAGGGTGGCGGTGCGCGGAACCGGACCGATCCACAACATCCAAATCATCAAGGACAACGCCTACGTATACTCGGCCAACCCCGGCCAGAGGATAGCGGCGTTCAGCTTCCGGGATGCAGACGCGGTTCCGGGAGAGAGCTACTACTACGTGAGAGTGCAGCAGGAGGACGGCCAAATGGCGTGGGCATCGCCGATCTGGGTGGACTACCGACCGCAGTGACGATCATCGCTGGCGGCGGGCCTCCGCCAACATAAACACCCCATCCCGTGGCTGGACAACTGCCGCTTGCGGCTCGCCTCGCGCGGCAAGCACACAGTCGAAGAGTTACACGAGTGAGAGCAGGCAGGAACTCAATCTGTCATTAACCATGAAAAACACTACTCCTGGTGAGGATTGTCATGGAAAAAATTCCGGGTAACCAGCTGCTGACCGCACTTCGAGACCTCGCCGGCATCGGCGGTTGGGGAAGCTTCGCGCCTTAGCTGCTACGTCGACAAGACCTTCTCACGTTGATTCCGCGACTTGCGGACATCGCCGCGCCAAAGAGCTTCAGCGCCTTCAGAATGCGCGGAACCGTCAGCACCATCTCACCTGCGTCGCCGCTCCTTGCATGCGACCAATCCTGTCCGCATCCCGGGCCCGCGCCGCGCACTGCCTGTTTGACGGGCTAGACTGGGACGGCCCGCTCTCGGCGAGGCAAGGCTGATCCACCATGAGATTCAACACCCTGATCTGCGCACTTGCGCTGGGCTGCGCAGCGGTTAGCGCCGCAGGCCAAGATGTCGCCGTGCTGGTGGCCTATCATTCGCAGACGGGCAACACCGAGACAATGGCCAACGCACTGGCCGAGGGCGCCCGGAGCAACGGCGCCGAGGCCGTCGTCAAGAAGATCGGGGACATCACGCAATCGGATCTGGAGCAGGCCGACGGAGTAGCGCTGGGATCACCGGTGCACATGGGAGATGTCGCGGTCCCGATCCGCGAGGCCCTGGTGGACTGGGCCTACGGATTCGGGTTCTGGCGGAGCAAGGGACTCGCCAACAAGGCCTGCGCAGTCTTCGCCACGGGCGGTGCGCCATCGAACGGCAAGGAATTCACGATGCTCAGCATGGCCCTCGGGATGCTGCAGTACGGCATGGTGCTGGTCACGCCGCACGGCGGACTGGGAGCCTCGGCTACCACGGGCATTCCCGAGCACGAGAAAGGGGTCGGAGAGCACGAGATCGAGGAAGCTCGCGAACTTGGCGCACGCCTAGCTGAAGTCGCGCGCCGGCTCAAGGAATGAACCCTTGGGTGCGATCAGCGGTAGAAGCCTCCCACGGCGGCTCAGCGATGCGCTCCTCCTCATTCAGCTCCGTAGGGCCCGCCAGCGCACCTCCTTGCGCAGAGTGTGCCCGCCGGCGAAGCGATGCTGGCAACCGGACTACTGAACAGGCAGCGGCAACCTCATCAGCTCACGCTATCTCGCCACTATGCCTTTCTCTGTCGAGGCATCCGGCCTAGCACCAGCTAGCCCCTGCGATTATTTCGTGTGGCCCGACACTCAACCCGCTGCGGACGTTCCTGCACCTCGATCTGGGGGGTAGGGCGTCCAGGCCCGACATCAGACTCTCCCATGGCCTACCTGCTCGCGCTTTGTTCAGCTGTGCTGTACGGCACCGCCGACTTCCTTGGCGGCCTTGCCTCGCGACGGACGCACGCCCTCGCTGTCGTCGTGAGGTCGCAGTGCATCGCCTTGGTGCTGCTGGTCCTCATGCTGCCGGTGCTGCCTGAGGCCACCGCGACAAGGAGCGATCTAGTCTGGGGCGGCGTGGCCGGGCTGGCCGTCAGTGTCGCACTTCCGCTGCTATATCAGGCACTGGCAGTGGGAAGAATGGCGGTCGTGGCTCCGACGACGGCCGTGTGCGCCGTGATGATTCCCGTCGTCACCGACCTGTGGCGAGGTGAACAGCTCACGCTTGTGACGATACTCGGTTTCGGGCTCGCGATTGTGGCCATCGTGCTGGTCGGCCAGCAGGAGGCGGAGGCCGCATCCGAGCCGGCGCCGACCCGAGCGATTCCGCCGGGTGTCGGGCTAGCGCTCGCTTCGGGCGTTGCGATCGGCCTGTTTTTTCTCGCCCTGGCCGAAACAGACGCCCGGGCAGGGATGTGGCCTCTCCTGGCGGTTCGAGTGGTCGCGGTGCTGGTGTTGGGGGCTGCGGCTCTAGTCAGCGGCCGGCCGCTGCGGATGGCGGCGCCAGTCGGCAGGATGGCCATGGCTACGGGCGCCTTCGACGTAGCCGCTAGTGCGTTGTACCTACTGGCCACCCGTTACGGGCCGCTCAGCATCGCCGTAACCCTGTCATCGTTGTACCCCGCGAGCACGGTGATCCTCGCGCGGGGTGTGCTGGGCGAGCGCCTCAATGGCTTGCAGGTTACCGGTGTCGCCTGCGCGCTCCTCGCAATCACGCTCATTGTCGGTGGCTCTTCCCTGCCGCAGTAGATCGACTAGTGCAACCCGCAGGGTTGGCGAGACGGGCAGCTACGGGACCGCGCTTCTCGTGGTCGTTCCTGAACGCCAACACCGCCATCGGTACGTCGATGAGCCAAGGAATCGCCTCCAAGCGCCGCCCGGTAGACGACGAAGCCGTTTCTCAAGGCCGGCCAGGGCCGATTTTCGTCCGCGCACGACGGAATTGACGCGTTCAGCTGGCGGGCCGCGGACCGACGTTCTCGTACGCAAGCCTGCCCCTGGCGCGCAACTCGCCAGGCAGCAACGCTCCGTAGAGCGCGTTCACGACCGGCGTCGCGACATTGACTTCTCGTCCGTAGCGACACACCGCGCCAAGCTGCTCGTTGAGTTCAGACGTTTCGCCGCGCTCTAGGTCGCGATGCATTGAAGCGGTCGTTTCTGGCCGTAGGCGCTCGTAGCGACCGACCTGAGCCGCGACGTAGCCGTCCGGGATCTGCGCGCCGTGCGCTCTTGCGACCGCCGCGATCTCCTCGCCCGCGGCCAGCAGCAGCCCGCGCGTCTCCGGCACGCCCAGCACCACGCCCAGCGGAGCGCGCGCCACGGCACCTACCGAGCCCATCGAGCACACCATCAATAACTTCATCCACATCGCTGTCCAGATGTTGTCGGACGCATCGATAGACATCCCCGGCACGTCCGCAAGCGCATCGACAACCCGGGTCACCCGCTCCGAATGCCCCCCGTCCAGCTCGCCGCAGGTAATCGAGGGGTGGAGCGCAAAATGCTGGATCTCGCCAGGCGCGACGCGCTCGGCAAAGATCCGGCTCAGGCCGCCCAAGACCGATCGCTCCCCCAGCACGCTTCGCAGGGCCGCGGGCGCGTCAACTCCGTTCTGCAGCGGTATGGCCACGCTGGATGGACCTAGCAGCGGGCGCGTGGCCTCGGCCGCTGTGCGCACATGTTCCACCTTGCACGCGAACAACAGCGCGTCAGGCGAGGGGGCGTCGCTGCCAGCCACAATCACATCCGGGTGTGGCAGGTGGACATCGCCTTGGGGGCTCCGCACGCGCAGTCCCTTTGCGCGGACAACGCGAGCGCTCTCCTCCCGCAGCAGGAATGACACGTCCACGCCGGCCGATGCCAAGCGAGCTCCGAAATAGCCTCCAACGGCCCCGGCGCCAACCATTACGATCTTCACGGCTTAATGATCCCAGAATCGCGCTGCAGGACACGGTGACTCATCCCGCCGCAGGGTCGTGGATGTCAGTTCTTGAGCTTCGTTCGACGGGCACCAACGGCCCGTCGATTGTGTTCCGCATGCTTGCCCGACGCGGAATAGGGGCGACGGGATATCGGGAATCAAAGGCTAATGACGTCAAGCAACCGTTTCAGTTCTTGGTCGTACTGGGCGGCTCGCCGTAAGTCGTCCAATCCGAACCGGCGGATCAACTGATGTGCCGCCGGCGGCTTGCCGTACTCAGGCCACAGTTTCCGCAATCGTTCTCCTTCGGTGCCTCTCGCAACTGATTTCTGCTCGAAGCCCAGATGGAGCCTGATGAGCAGACCCTCAAGATTGGGGGCCTGATAGATGATCTCGAAGCCAAATTCCGAGGCTACAGCCTTTGCGTCAAGCCCCGCTTGAAGGTCTGCGTCAACTCTGTCCTCATCCAGTAGTACCAATCTGTCCTTGTATTGAATTCGCCCTCGACGCTTCTTCAGGGTGCGATGTGCCTCCCTTACGATGGTCACGGTATCTCCGCCACTGCCCTTTGCGCAGATCAAGCTGAGGTCTCGACTGTGTTCGTCGCAAAGGTGCTGCAGGAACTTCACGAAGGCCTGCTCGCTCTTCCCCTCGACCCCAATGAAGACCGGTCGTCGGGGCCTGACAGTTGGGATGCGGCGCTTCATCGGGCATCAACCAATTCTCGGAATGCCACCCAGAACGCCCGCTCTGTACTTGGGATAGAGTCGGACGTCACGGCGGAGTCCCTGCACGTCCTGAGCGCCGTGCAATCGAGTCGCGCCGTCTTGCGTCTTCTCAAGTATAAAAACCTCTTCTTTCTCCAAGTCGTCCAGTAGTCCGACGTTGTGCGACGTAAGGAACAATTGCGAACCATGAGGATTCGTTTCTCGGGAGCGGAACCAGCTAAGGATCTCTCCCACGATGTCGACGTGAAGATCGCCGTCCATTTCGTCGAAGACCCCGGGAACACCTTGCGTTAGAGCCCTGTGCAGTTGAGGGAGCATTCGGAACAGGCTCTTTGTTCCGCTGGACTCGAAGTGCAACATAAGGGGGATGGCGACTCCCGGATGACTGAACGATACGATCTTCTTCCCGTCGGACTCCGATATATCGGCGTCGGATATCCCCAAGTCGCTGCACCGGATCCGCTCCTTGAACCAATCCAACAGCCCGGGTACGTTAGCGACTACTTCTGCCACCCCCTCAGCAGGAAGTTGAAAGCTCTCGTAGTGAACTATGTTCGTCAAGGCGCCGACGGTCTCTAGCCAGCCCGCCAGACGCATCGCTACTGGCACGTTCAGCAAAGCGAGCGTGCCTATCACTGAGGCGTCTGGGCGCACTGCCTCGAGGCGGGGGTCTCTAGGGGTGACGCCGAATTCATCAGAAACTTGAATAGGGCCACTGGGCCCTGTGCGCTCGAACAGCCGCCGTGCCCGACCCTTCGGGAAATAGGAAAGGGCCTCGTACCGAAAGCGCTCGCTGCTATGCATCCAGGCTTCCCGTTCCGCGACCAGTTCGTACCTGAAAAGCTGCGGAGGCTCGCCGGGCGCGAGCCAATCCCCCTCCAACTCTAGACGGAGCGCGGTCGGTTCACCGGCGCTCGCCTTCGAGAAGAAAGGTGTGAGCAGAGTGATGGGGGCAGTCTTTGGCTCAGACAGGACTGGTATGCCTGCGACGCGTGCGACTGAGACCAAGGCGTCCAGCAGGGCGGTCTTGCCCGACCCATTGGGCCCCATCAGAACGACCGCCGAAGGGAGACGAACATCGGGCTTTGCGATGCTCCGCCGAAACCTCGGCAGGTCCGGCGCGGTCTTCGGAATCCGGAGATCCAAGACAACTTCTTCACGTATCGAACGCAAGTTGGATACCGAGAAAGTATGAATCATAAGTTCATATTAACGAAAAAACGTCGTAATCTCGAAATAACGTGGAATTTCCCCGCCCGATGCGGGCTGTCGACTTGTTTGCCTAGAGACTAGCGCATTGGCTCGTCTTGGCAGCATGTTCCATCACTCGCCTGTCCTGAATTCGAACTTGCGGGCCTCGATGGACCTCGAGAAAGGCACGGCAGAAGCGAAGAACGCCCTGCCCTGGCAGCATTGCTGGCCGACGCAGCCCTGCGATCTAAGGTGGCAGGCCTGGACCGCCTGTCATCGGCGGTCCACCGGCCGGTCCTATGCGAAACCACGCTCACGGAGTGGAGCCGAGTCCCGGGATCCCACCGCTCGCCGCCACCAGTTGTGGCGGGTATACTCAGGGATAGATGCCTCCGTGCTGGGAGGTGGTGTAACGGTAACACGGCAGACTCTGGATCTGTTTATCGGGGTTCGAATCCCTGCCTCCCAGCCAACTCTTCGAAGCCAGAGACATGCGGTGTCCCGCCCAGGGGGCCACGGCGCACGGAGACACACCGGTTTCCGAGGAGTACGGCCCGGGCAGAGACGGGCCTCAGCGCGGCTCCGTGACAGTCAGTATCGTGTCGATTTCTGGCTGCTGCAGCGTCTGGACGGTGCCGCTCGGCCACGTGATCTCGACCGCGCTCACCCCGGCACTCGTGCCGAGTCCAAAATGCACGCGGCTGTCGGACGAACTCGCATAGCCGACCGCCGTGGTCGCTTGGTTGTATTGGATTCGTCCGGGCTCCTCGACCAGCCGCACCCGGGCTCCGATGCCATCGCGGTTGCTGGCCGTTCCCGCCAAGTCTAGGGCCAGCCAGTGCCCTCCCCCGGACTCGTTGAATAGTACGGAGCCATTCGTGCCGATCGCCGAGATGGCGACATCCACGAGCCCGTCATTGTCCAAGTCTCCGAACGCGGCCCCCCTATGGGCCGCCGATTCCTGCATGGCCGGACCCGCCTGCGGCCCGACATCCCGATAGGTGCCATCACCCAGATTCTGAAACAGAGCGTTGGGCAGCCGATACGAGACGCTGCGGTACAGTTCGACGTTCTCGCTGACGTGGGCATTAGCGCTGAAGATGTCCTTGTCGCCATCGTTGTCGAAATCAAACGCGCCGACGCTCCAGCCGGACATCGTGAAGGATTCCAGTCCGATCTTGCTCGGATACGTCGCATCCACAAACCCGCCGCCGCGGTTGAGAAACAGCGGAAACGTCTCGTTGGTCAGAGCCGTGACCGTGACGTCCGGCGAGCCGTCGCCGCTCAGGTCACGGAAGTCCAAGCCCATGCTGGAGACCGGGATGCCGTCCCCGGTGAACGCTACTCCCGCTTGGACCCCGACCTCCTCGAAGCGCTCCCCGCCTACGTTGCGGAACAGGAAGTTTCGCACCGAGTCATTGGTCACGAAGACATCTTGGAAGCCGTCGCCGTCGTAGTCAGCCGCGGCGGCACTCATCCCCTTGCCGATGTGCGCCGAGATCCCGGTCGCTGCGCTCACGTCCTCGAATGTGCCGTCCCCGTTGTTCCGATACAGGACATTCGGCAAGCCTTCGTAGTGGGCCGGAGAACAGGAGAGCCGACGCCCCGGGTCGCCGCAAACGCGGTTGTTGTCCCAGGTCCAGTCCAGGTAGTTGACCACGAACAAGTCGAGGTGGCCGTCGTTGTCGTAGTCGAGCCAGGCGGCCGCCACGGACCATGGCTTCGCCGGCGGACGGCCTGTTCCGACTCCGGCACTGTCCGTGACGTCCTCAAAGCGGCAGGAGCCGAGATTGCGATACAGGATGTTTCGGTTCACGCCCGTCACATACAAGTCGGCCTGGCCGTCGTTGTCGTAGTCTGCGGCCGCAGCACCCATGCTGTACCCGTTGCCGGCGACACCCGCGCCCTGCGTGACATCCTCGAACGCGCGGCCGCCCAAGTTGCGATACAGACGGTTGTGGAAGGAGGGGTCGGACTTCTCCAAGTCCGGAAAGCGCGCGCCATTCGTGAAGTAGATGTCCGGCAGGCCATCGGAGTCGCAATCGAGCAGGGCGACTCCCCCCAGTGTGGAGTCCGGCATTGGCTTGTCATCGGTGGTGCCGTTGTTGAGCACGAAGTCGATGCCGGAAGCAGCCGCTTCGAAGCGGATCAGCGTCGCTTGGCCAGCATCAGTGCCAGACGGCTCGGGTGGACGGTCGCGCAGCCAGATCCAAGCGCCGATTCCGAGCAGCAAGACCGCTCCGCTCAGAATCGCGAGCCGCCCTCTGGAGGAAGTCCGTGGCTGCGCCGCCGGCACTCGCGGAGCCGCCCGGCGGACCTTGCGGGCCTGTGGACTGCGCTTGTTCTTGCTCACGGGTCACGCTCGCGCCGAAGCACGCAGTGCACTCACGGAATGGCGTCCTGCCAGCCGAGGACGCGCTGAAGAGCAGGCTTGGACCGCCTGCGAGCGTTACGCTCTAATCGCGATCAGTTTATCAGAACGTGACTCGACCCTAGGGAGCGGACCTAGCGCTCAAACACAGTTGACACAGGGGCGGCTCTCGATGCAGAACGGGAGCAGAGCGGGCCGGTATTCGCAGCTTGAAGCCGGTGACCGTGAGTTGGCTACGTCCGGAGCTGCAGATCGACGAGTTCTCGTAGCAGGAGTGAGGCGTGGGCTACGTAGGCAGGATTGCCGGCGCGATTCGAGCGACAAGCTGTGCGCGGCCTCTGGTGCCCAGAATCTTGCCGCGATTGTCGGCCAGTTGCAGCGGGAGCCGTTGGGTGCTCCGCGCTGGCCATTCAAGGATATTGTGGATCGGTTCAGATGGGGTTCCGAGAGCCGGACCATTCGATCAGACTCAGCAGTTAGTGGGCTTCGCTCCGGTGAAGGACCCTAGCAACGACGATGGTCCGGCTGACGGACTCATACGTGTAGAACACTCTCCAGTCCCCCACTCGGAGACGCCACGTGTTCTTCACCGCCCCTTTCAGGTGCTTGATCTCCCCGGCCTGAGTTCGCGCATAGCGATCAATCGCCTTGTTTATGCGCGTCCTGACAGAAGGATCGAGTCTCTTCAAGTCTTGGACCGCACGGCTGGTGTAAGAAACAGTCCGCTTCAGAGGCCGAGCTCCCGTTTCAGTTCGTCCTTTCCGCACAAGCGGCCAGCATCGATATCGTCGTACGCTTCGCCTAGGAGGCGCTGACCAGCCTCACTAAGGTCCTCTTCCTCCTCAGGAGCCTCAAACAAGTGCCGAACGAACGGATCTCCCCGATCAGCCAAATACTCCAGGTAGCGAGTTGCCGCGGGAATCGCTTCATCCGGAACACGGTCCGCGAGTTGCACCAAGCGGTTCCTGTCAAATCCGTCCATTGCCGTAATTGTAACAGCGCCCTTGCGCGCTAGGCCTGCTTGCGACCCCAGGCACGCGACTGCCTGTCCCCGGGGCACCAGCCACGCTGCCGAGTGTCCCGCGCCCCTGCGTCAGCTGTGACTGAGCGCTAGGGAGCGGACCTCAGTCGCCGTCGGGCGCTTCGGCCGGTTCTTCACGCACGTGCAGGACTTGATTGGCAGCGACGCCTCGAATCGTCGTAGTGACGCCCGAAGGCCACTCAACCGCGACCAGTTCAACCTCAGAAGCAGATCCGAGTCCGAAATGGACCGGTCCGGCACTAGACGAGGCGTATCCAACGCTCGTAGTGGCATGGTTGAACTGCGTGCCGTCAGGCGTCTCGACGCGCACCACCGCACCGATTCCATCGCGATTCGAACTCGTGCCCTCCAAATCCACGGCGAGCCAGCTGGCAGACGTGTCGCTGTCGTTGATCCAGATCTCGGCAGGATCGCCGAGGGCGGTCACGGCGAGGTCCAACTTTCCGTCGCCGTTGAGGTCGCCGACCGCCGCGCCGCGATGTCGCCTCGGGGGCACGGCGTCGAATCCGGCTTCTTCCGTGAGCGCTACGAATCCACGCTCGCCTGCGTTGCGAAAGACGCTGTTGTGCTGACGGATCTGGACGCCCTCGTGGATCGGGTGGACCTGCACGTCGCCGCGAGAAAAGAAGATGTCCTTGCGAGCGTCGTTGTCGAAGTCGGCGATGATCGCGCTATACCCGGCCATGTCGCGAGTCTGTCCGGCGATACCGCTCGCCCCGGTGATGTCGATAAAGTACCCATCGGGGGTGTTCCGCATCAGCGGGAATGTCTCGTCCGGCAACGCCGCGTAGACCACCTCGGCTAGGCCGTCACCGTCGATGTCGCGGGCATCCAGGCCCATGCCGGACACGTCCCGGCCGTGCTCAGGCAGAGCGATGGTGGCCTCGAACGCCGTCTCCTCGAATTTCCCCTCGCCCGTGTTGCTGAACAGGAAGTTAGGGAGCTTGTCATTGGTCACGAAGACATCGAGGAATCCGTTGCCATCGAAGTCGGCGACGGCCGCGCCCATGCCCTTGCCCACGTGGGCGCGAATCCCAGCAGACGCCGACACGTCCGCGAATGTGCCATCCCCGCGGTTGCGGTAGAGGCGGTTCGGCGTCCCTGTGTAGTACTTGGGGTGGCAGTAGTCACGCGGGCCCGCCGTGTCGCAGACCGGGTCGGCCCCGTCGCTCCAGCTCAGGTAGTTGACCACGAACAGGTCCAGCAAACCGTCCGCGTCGTAGTCGAACCATGCGCCTGCAACAGCCCACAGCTCGCCGAAGTCGGGATCTGCCGAATTCAGGCCGGCCGTCTCTGTGATGTCCACGAATCCATCAGCGCCATCGTTGCGATACAGCGTGTTGCCGTGCAGGCCGCCGACAAACAGGTCTTGGTCGCCATCGTTGTCGTAGTCGGCCACGGCGGCGCCGAAGTCAAATCGCTTCCCGGCCAGCCCGACCGTACTCGTGACATCGGTGAACCCCGCACTGCCGTCGTTCTCGAACAGCCGATTGCTGAAGCGGTCGGCGGTCTTGCGGTTCCCCGGCAGTTCGCCGCCGTTGGCGAAATACAGGTCCAAGTCGCCATCGCCGTCGTAGTCGAATAACGCGACACCGCCGGCCATCGTCTCCGGTGCGTAGCGGTTCTCCGACTGGGCGTTCTCCAGCCTGAAGGAACTCGCTTGGTGGTCGAAATGGATTTGGGCCCCGAGCGACTGCGCCGACAGAGCCACCAACAGGGGCCACGATCTCATCATGCCTTTCATGTTGGAGAGGTGCCGCAGAGAGAGGTATGGCCACCGCTGTTAGGAACCCTCTCTCCGCAGTGCCGCAGGTGGCGTAAGCCACCGCTGCGGCAGGTAACAGATCCTTCCCCGCCGCAGTGCGGGGAGGCCCCCGGTGGGGCCTGGCCAGGCCCCACCGGGGGCGGCGGGCCGGACCGTTCATGCCTCGGGTTGCCCGACCCGACGACTAGCTTGGTCGGCCCGCCGCATCGATTCCTGCGCGACCTGAACGGAAGCGTGGGTGACGCCCCGAATCGCAAAAGGACAGGAACGCAGGAATGACTCACTCCCCCTCCATTGTCGTCGCCGGCATTGATGTCGGCAAGTCGAAGCTCGACGTCCACATTCTCGACCGCGACCTCGACCGCCAGTTCGACAACACCAAGACCGGCCGTCGCGCTCTCCGCAACTGGCTGCTCAAACACGGCGTCTCCCGAGCCGTCTTCGAACCCACTGGGCGCTACCACCGCAACCTCCACCAGGGCCTCGCCGACGCCGGCCTCGAGACTGTCCTGATCAACCCCTTGCGCTCCCGGCGCTTCGCCGAAGCGATCGGCCAGCTCGCCAAGAACGACCGCGTCGATGCCTCCATGCTCGCCCGCTTCGGCCTCTTCCCCGACTTGGAAACCACCCCGCCACGGCAGGGCAACTTGCGCTTGCTCAGCGACTTGCTCGCCCTCCGCCGCAAGCTCGTCGAGCAGCTCGGCGCCCTGCGCAAGCTCTGCGCCGAACTCGACCCCGAGGCTGCTGCCTGCCCCTCCACCACGCTCGATGCCCTCAAGACCGACATCGCCGACT
The DNA here is from genome assembly GCA_022826925.1 of Bryobacterales bacterium. Lineage (GTDB taxonomy): Bacteria > Acidobacteriota > Terriglobia > Bryobacterales > UBA6623 > VXMF01. The sequence continues at coordinate 26,065 of JAJDTX010000123.1, read as the reverse complement.
GCGACCGCCGCATGCGCGCCTGCATCGCGGCCGACGCCGCGCTCTCCCGTCGTGACGCCATCATTCAGTCCATCCCTGGCTTCGGCCCTCTCAACGCTGCTTGCCTCTGTGCCGACATGCCCGAACTCGGCTCCCTCGGCCGCCGTCAGGCCGCCTCTCTGTTGGGCCTCGCCCCCTTCGACCGCGACTCCGGCCAGCACCGCGGCGGCCGCTCCATCCGGGGGGCCGCGCCCAGCCCCGCCATCTGTTCTACATGGCGGCCCTGTCCGCGATCCGTTGCGAGCCCTCCTCCCGAGCCTGCTACCAGCGCCTCACCGCCAACGGCAAGCCCCACAAGGTCGCCCTTGTTGCCGTCATGCGTCGGCTCGTCGGCCTGCTCGACACCCTCCTCCGCCAAGACCGCCTCTGGCAGGCCCAGCCGCCAGCTCGGCCCCTGGAGGCCGCCGCGTGAGACCACTCTCGACCAGCGTCCCGCCAACCGCCGATACGGCGAGAACATCGCGTCTCGCTCGCCGTCAGTCATCACATTTCCCCCGCACGTCGCTTGACAACGACCACGGAAGCTAGTCGGGGGCGTGGTCCAGCGCGATGTAGAGCGCCTTGGTGGCGTCAACGTCCCCCGGCGCCATCCTCAGGACCTTGCGCAGCCGGGCCTTGGCCTCGACCCAGCGGTCTAGCCGACAAAGTGCAAGCGCCGCGTTGCGATGGAACCCGACCTCGTCTGGCGCAATCGCCGCAGCCGCTTCGTATCGCCTCAGCGCCAATTCGACATTTCCGTCGGCCTCGGCCTGCAGGCCTTCGTTGTTGAGCTGGCCTGCTTCGTTGATTCGCGCTTCTTCCAGTGCCCGGTCGGACCCAGACGCGGCGATGCCACCAAGCACTCGGCGTGCCTCATCGGCCCGGCCCGAGGCGCGCAGCGCCCGGCCGAGCGCGTATTGTGCCGCACGGCCCCCCGGATCCAGGCCTGTCGCCCGCCGCAGGACTCGAGCGGCGGCCGCCGGATCTCCGTCGCGCAGGAGCTGCTGGCCATGGGCGAATTGCGCCTCGGCGTTCTCTGGCAGCAGCTCGGCCGCTTTCTCCAGAACCGGTCCGGCACTCGCGTCGTCAGGATCTTCGGCAAGAATGCGACCCCACTCCAAGTACGCGGGGCCATGGTCGGGCTGCAGCTCAGTCGCCGCCTTGAAGTCTTCCGCGGCCAGCGCGACGCGGTCGAACTGTTGACGCGCCTTGCCCCGAAAGAAGTGCAGGCGAGCCTTCGTGGGCGCGTCTTGAGCGTGCTCGAGCGCCGCTCCAAAGTGCTGGACGGCCTCGGTCAGACTGCCGTCGAGTGCAAGTGAGAGCGCCAGTCCTTCATGGGCTGGCCCCAGCCGCCCATCCAGATCCAAGGCGGCCCGAAACGATCCTTGGGCGCGGCGGTTCTCTCCGAACTGCGCCAGCGCCTGCGCCAGCGCCAAGTGATTGGCCGGGTTGGCCGGCTGCAGTCGCGCGGCCGCGGCGAGCGCTTCAAGCGCCCCAGAGCGCCTGCCCAACAGCGACAGCGCCACGCCCAGCAGCCGCTGGGCGTCGGCATTGTCAGGGTCTGCGGCCACTACGGGCCCGAGCGTCTCCGCCGCACTTTGGGGAGAGCCGCTGACCAAGGCGTCGGTGGCTTTGAGCAGAGGATCTGGGACGTCAGCGCCAAGCAGGGTTCCCAATACGACCAATGCCGCCAACCCGCTCAGCCGAAGCTGCGGCGGGATCCGTGGGATGCGGCAGTCGATGGCCAATCTGCCCATAGTTTACAATCACATCCACGCCGTCACGTTTCCGCGCGACCGCTCGCCGGGAGCACTGGCGCGGTACGACGCGGCCAGGACAGGCGGCGACGTCGCTACGCCTCGCCATGACGGTCTCAGGTTCCAATGCCGTGGCCGGTTCGCGAGACACGCCTGCCAGCAGCCCGAGTCGAGACTGGCCTGCGCCCGGCACCAAGCCGGCTCGGCCGGCGCCGAACTCCCCGTTCCGTCCCTTCGACAGGGTGGCGGCCGCAATGCGGATCGCCCTGGCGGCGCTGGCTGCGTTCGTCTTTCCCGCCCCGTCTCAGATCGTTGATACCGCCCTTTTCCGCGAAGATAACGCGCGCTTCACCGTGCTGGACCAAGCCGAGAGCGAGCCCGAGCGCCGGGCCCTCAGGGCACTGCTCGAAGAGTCCGACCTGCGTACGAAGCACTCCCTCGCGGAAAAGTTCCTTGGCACCTTCCCTGCCTCGCCCTTGCTCGCGGCCGTGTACGACATCGCGGCCAAGACTGCCATCGACCTTGGCGAACTTGACGGAGGCATCGCGCATGCCGAGGCGTCCCTCCGGATCCTGCCTGAGAACCCGCTGCTGCTGGTCGCGTTGGCCGATGCCCTCGCTGCCAACCAGCAATTCGGCCAGGCCGTGGCAAGAGCACGCGATGCGCTCCGGCAGCTAGACCGCTTCGACAAGCCCTCGCAGTTCAGCGCCCCTGCATGGGCGGCGCTGGAGCCAAAGCTCAGGGGATCATGCCACCTGATCCTGGGCCGGGCCGCCCTGACGCGGTCATTTCAAGAGACAGAGCCGGCTAAGGCTCGCCAGGTCGCGAACGCCATCGAGCGACTGACCCGTGCGCGTTCCCTCGACCGCGCCAATCCCCAAGCCGCTTACTTGCTGGGGATCGCCCACGGGCTGGCGCGCCAGCGAGCCAAGGCGGAAAGCAACCTGGCCGACGCATACCGGCTCGGAGGGCCGTTGCGGGCGCGGGCGCGGCAGGAGCTGGAGAAATCGTATCGGACGCAATCGGCAGGCAGCCGCGGTTCGTTCGAGAATTTCGTGGACGGGATCCCTCCGGCGCAGATCCAAGCCGCGCCGGCCAAGCCAGGCCAGCCCTCCCGCCAGGCTGCGAGCTATGCCGGATCCAACTCCTGCCGCGACTGCCACGCTGCCATCTTCGATTCCTGGAAGCGGACCGGCATGGCGCGAATGTTCCGCGAGTTCGATCCGGCCAACGTTGTCGGCGACTTCGAGTCGCAGTCCGAGTTCAAGACCGAAGACGGTGTCACGGTCGGACGGGTGGGCACCCTCCGGGACCGCCCGTACATGGAGTTCCGCGACGAGCAGGGCGAGTGGCAGCGCCACCTCGTGGACTACACCATCGGCTCGAAGTGGCAGCAGGCGTACGCCACAACGCTGCCGGACGGCCGCATCCAGGTCTTTCCGGTCCAGTACAACCTGCTGCAACGGCGATGGCTCAACTTCTGGAGCGTGATCGATCCGCCAGGCACCGAGCGCTCTCGCCTGGGCGAGTTTCACCGCATGAGCCGGGCCACGAACTACCAGCTCAACTGCGCCAGCTGCCACACCAGCCAGCTCTCGACGTCCAAGGCCCGCCGTCCGACGGACTTCGTCCAGCGCGAGTCAGGTGTCAACTGCGAGATGTGCCACGGACCGTCGGCGGATCACGTTGCCGCGGCGCGTGCCGGCCAGCCTCTACATCAGGCGTCAAACAGCACGCCCCTGCGTCTTGCCGGCCTTGACGCGGAAGAGCATGTCGCCCTTTGCGGACGCTGCCACATGCAGTCCAACCTGTTCGACCTGGGACCCCGGGGGGAGGTCAACTTCACGGGACTTTCCGGCACCTTCTTCCCGCCATACAAGGGCCGGCCCATCAACGAGTTCTCGCACAAGGCGTTCCATCGCGACGGCCGCTTCCGGGAGACTACCTTTATCGGCGAATCCTTCGTGCGCTCGGCCTGCTTCCGCATCGGTGGCGCCCACTGCGGCAGCTGCCACGACCCGCATCCGGCCAACCCGGAAGCGAATCCGAAGTCGCTCAAGTTCTTGGACGAGCCTGACCGCATGTGCCTGCAGTGCCACCGCGAGTACGCGGCGAAGGGTGCGGGGCATACCCTGCACGCGCCCGAATCGGCCGGCAGCCGCTGCGCGTCCTGCCACATGCCGAAGATCATGCACGCGCTCATGTTCGAAGCGTCGACACACCGGATCGACGACATCCCGGACGCCGAAGCGACCATCCGATTCGGACAGGACAAGAGCCCCAACGCTTGCCTGCTCTGCCACGACGATCGCGACGCGCAGTGGGCGCAGCGCCACTTGGCAAGCTGGCCCGGCAGCGGCGACTAGGCTGCGCCCGCGGCCGCCACATGTGCATGCGGCCCGCCGTGAAGGCGGGCCGCGGTAGTTCGCGCAAGGCGCGGCGGTTGTCCAGCGGCGCCCGGCACAGGCTGGGCGCCGCCGCGTTCAGAATATGAACTTTAAGCCGAACTGGAACACCCTCGGCCTGGTCCCGCCCGCCAAGCTGGCGATTCGGCCGAAGTTTGGATTGCCCAGAACGGTGTTCGGCGCGCCCAAGTTCTGGATGTTGAACGCGTTGAACGACTCGATGCGGAGCTCGACGCTGTAACCCTCGCCGATCTGCACCCGCTTGAACAGCGAGATATCGATGTTCTGCACCGCGGGCGTATAGAGCACGTTCTTTCCGAAATTGCCGTAAGAGAACATCGGCGTGTCGAACGCAGCGGTGTTGAACCAGCGCTCCTCCGTCTGCGCGCCCGAGAAGGGGTCGCCGACGAGGTTCGGGCGGGCGTAGTTCCACCACGCCACTTCGTTGCCGATGTTGGCCACGTCGCCGGTAACCGACAGGTTGGCCGGCTGGCCCGAGCGGAACTGGGCGATGGTGTTGAGCTGCCAGCCCCCCAGCACCTGCGACGCCGGCCCGCTGCTGAGCAGGCTCTTGCCGGGTCCGAAGGGAAGCTCCCAAACGGCCGCGATCGACACGAAGTGCGGGATGTTGTAGCCCGACGGCCCCTTGCTGCCCAGCGGGTCGTAGTAGTTCTGCACAGCCGAACTGCCGCCAATGCCATTCTCGGCGCCGAACCAGCCGCTCTGGGTGTCGAGCGACTTCGACCAGGTGTAGCTGATCAGCGCCTGGAAGCCGTTGGTGAAGCGCCGGTTGAGCTTCATCTGCAGCGAGTCGTACCAGCCCTGGCCATCGAAGTTGCCGTAGAACATGGTCGTCTGGTACGGGTACGGGCGCCGCTGGCGAACCTCGTCTGGCGACCCCGGCCCCGCCGACAGCGCGGTGTTCGCCGCGCCGTTGTGCTCGAGCCGCATGGTGCGGCTGCCGACATAGGCGATCGAGAACGTCAGGTTGTTCTTCAGCTGCTCCTGGATCTCCACGTTCCACTGGTGCGAATAGGCGGGCTTGGTGCGCGGATTCGCGTACCAGCCGGCACTGCCGAACGGCGACGGGTCGGGCAGCGGAGCGCCGCCGAGCTGGTTGGCCCGGCCGACGCTCGTGAGCGGATCGCCGACCGCGTTGTACGCCGGCTGCGCGAACTGCTTGTCCGGCCACGTGCCGATCGACTGCTGGAACCCCTGCATGACGCCCGTGAAGCTGTCGTAGTTCACGCCGTAGCCGGCGCGCAGCACGGTCGTGTCGCGCAGCCGCCAGGCAACACCGACGCGCGGCTGGAAGCCGTCGTGCGCAGGCTCGTACAGGTTTGGATCATTGGCCAGCTTGATGTGCTGGCCATTCGGCAGGTCGGCGAGGTTGCCGCTACCAGGTATGCACGGCGCGATGCCGACCTGAGAGCACGGGCCCGGCAGCACGCCGCCGCCGATCAGCCAGTCTCCGGTGTCCCAATCGAACCCGGCCTGCAGGCCGCGGTTCATCTTGCCCACCCAGTAGGTGTCATAGCGCAAGCCGACGTTGACCGTCACCCTGCTGCTGGCCTTCCACTCGTCTTGGACGTACAGACCCAGCGTCGGCCACGTGATGTTGTAGTTCTGGTTGCGAATCGTGTACTGCGCGGGAAAGCCCAGCAGGGCGGAAGCAACCGAGTTGCCAGTCGTGCCGGGGTTGAGGGGATCGGCCGTCTGGGCGTTGTTGAACGGAACGCTGTGCTGAGTCGTGAGAGCATCGCGCTCCTGGCCGACCCACATGCCGCCGAACTTGATGTTGTGGTTGCCCTTGATCCAGCTCACGCCCTCGCTGACCATCCACTGCCAGTCGGTCTCGGGTCGCGGCGTGCTGATCCCCGGGCTTCCGTAAGGCGCCTGCAGGCCGATACCGGGAGGGCCGAACTCGTCAAGCCCGGCCCAGCCGTCGGCTGCCAGCGGATCCATGCCAGCGGCGAGGTCGGCCTGGGTGTTGAGCGCCTCGCGCACCCACCCGAACTTGGTGTCGAGCACGACGTTGGTGCCCAGCAGATGCACCCAGCCGCCTGCAATGTTGCGCGGACGGTTGCTGAAGATGCGGCCGTTCTTGACCGTCGCTGGCAGCGTCTGGGGGTTGTTCAGCTGGCTGTAGCGGAACCACAGGCTGTCGGCGTTGCCGAAGCGGTGGTCGACCTTGACCTGCATCGTGTTGTTGTCGCTCTGCTGCGGCCGCGAGTTGATCACATTGAAGGCCGGACTGGAGATGTTGGGGTCAGGCCGGTCGAAATAGTTCTCGAAGTAGTTCCGCATCATCGGGTCGATTCGACCGCTGGGAACCGTGTTCTGCGGGAAGGGGTCCCGCAAGAACGAGCCGGCATCGGCCGGGTTCGCGCGAGTCGTGCCCGGGTCGTAAACGACTTGGTCGAGGATGGCGTTCTGGAAGTTCCCCGAAAGCTCGTCGCCGGTCGGATGGAAGTATGACTGCTGCTGCGAGCGGCGGTACTTCCAACCCTCCCACGCAAAGTGGAAGAAGGTCTTGTTGCGGATCACCGGGCCGCCGACAGCGGCGCCGTACTGGTTCTGGCGGAACGGCGTGGGGCCGTCCCGTCCGGCATCAAGAAAGGGATTGCGCGAGTCGAACGCATCGTTGCGCAGGAACTCCCAGACCGCGCCGTGAAAGTCGTTGGTGCCCGACTTGGAGACCAGGTTGATCACGCCCCCGAGGACGCCGCCGTATTCGGCCTTGTCGTTGTGGGACTGCACCTTGAACTCCTGCACGGCGTCTACGATCGGCAGCACGGCCCAGCTCTGGCCGAAAAACCAGTGGTTGATCACGCCGTCCAGCAGGTTCATGTTGCTGCGGTTCCAAGCGCCGTTGATCGAAGGCAGCGCGAAGGACGACCCGGGCAGGGCCACGGGCGCGTTAAAGCTGGTGCCGCCTGCGTTGCCTTGGGCGGTGCTGACCGGCGTGGCGCCAGGCGTCAGGGTCAGCAGCTGCGAGTAGTTCCTACCGTTCAGAGGCAGGTCCTTCACGGCCTCCTCCGTGATCGCGGTACCGAGCTCCGACGTCGACTGCTGCAGCAGCGCGGCCTCGGCAATGACCTCGATCGTCTCCGTCACCGCGCCGACTTCAAGCGCGAAGTCGTGGGTGCGCGTCTGGTTCACGTTGAGAGTAAACTCGGGCTCGACGGCCCGGCTGAACCCCTCGGCAGTGACGCTCAGGGAATACGATCCCGGCACCACGTTGATGAAGACGTAGTAGCCGTTGGCATTCGTCTCCACATCGGTCTGCCCCTGGGTTCCCACATTGGTCAGCGTCACGGTCGCGCCCGGAATCACTGACTCGCTGGCGTCGGCAACCGTGCCATTGATCGAACCGTAGGCCGTCTGGCCGTACGCGGTGCCGCCAGCAAGGCACAGCGCGGTTAGAAGCGCCACGCAGTGGCGCAAGCGAATTGTCATTCTCGTCCTCCCAAGTCTCGGGCGCAAAGCCCGAAGTGAGCTAGCGTTTAATCGGCGCCCACCGCCGCCGGTACCGTGCAGTCATCCCCGCCGCGCAGAGCAGGCGGAATACAATGCCCACACCTTTTACATTATGGCACAAGTCTCTTCCAATGCCTGCACATCGATCGGCTCTCATGACGGGCGACGGGCACGCGGCTCCAGCGACAGGCCCCCTAGGCTCGGAGCTACACTGGTTGCTGTGACCGGGGAGCTTCCATGCGAATCCGGCCTCTAACGTCGCTGCTCGGCGTGGCAGTCTTGCTGGCCGGCGCGGATTCGTCGAAAGCGTCCTGCAGCGGGGCCGAACAAGGCCTGGCAGCGGCACAGCAGGACCTAGGCCGAGGCCGCGTAGACGCCGCCCTGGCCCGGCTCGCGATGCTGGCCGAGAGCCATCCAAAGTGCGAGGCGACACCCTTGTTGCAGGCTCAAGTTCACGCTGCGCTGGGCAAGGCTCGCGAAGCGGAGGAGTTCTTCCAGGCGGCCATCGCGCTGGCCCCGGGGCAACCCGCGGCGATCTTTCAACTGGGCGTGTTCTACGACGGGCGGCAGCAGCATGGCAAGGCAGCCGAGCAATTCCGCAAGGTGCTGGCGCTCGCTCCCGCCGACCCGCAAGCCTACGACTACCTCGGCTTGAGCCTAGAAGCGCTGGGGGAGTTCGCGCAAGCCGAGTCGGCCTACCGCATGGGCCTGGCACGCAACTCGGGCCCGCGGTTCGATCCGATGCTGCACTACAACTACGGGCGCTTCCTCGCCAAGCACGGCAGGCTGGCCGACGCCAAGGCGCACCTCGACGAGGCGGTCAAGCTCAGCCCTGCGGTGCGCGCGGTCCACTACGAGCGCGCCAAGCTCTCCGAGAAGCTGGGCGACCTGGCGGGGGCGCGCTCGCAAGCCGAAAGGGCGCTGGCGCTGCCGGACCGAGCAGGCGTGATCCTTGACATGCAAGTGCACTACCTGCTGGCCAGGATCTACCGCACGATGGGCGAGACAGAGCTGGCCGACAAGTACGCCTCCTTGAGCGCCAAGGGCGAGATCCCGCTCGCAGCGCGCCAGCGCTCCGGGCGCTAGCGGTTCGCGTGCCCTAGGCGGTCGTCCGTCGGAGACCCCATACGGAATGGAGCCAGTTTGAACTCATCTATCGAGATCTGGTTGACGAATGGGTCCTCTACGATAATTCTGGGAGCTTTCGGGTCCTGCTCGCAAAGGGAAGGAAGCTATGAAACCGCGGAAGCCAGAAAACGAGAAACTGCCTGAGCCCGCCCCCGACCCGGACATTGTCGGTGCCGACGCGGCGCTACGCAGAGCCGCCGAACGCGCCCGCCGCCGGGCCGCGGCATGCGGCAACGACATCGCCATATTTCAGGATGGCAAGATCGGGTGGGTCAAACCGTACGGCGATAAAGAGTCATAGCAGCGCTAGCGCCACGCTGCGCCAGCCATGCAGCCAAGGCGTCGATGTCAGCTCTGTGCGATCACCGGCCACCGGCAGGATTCCCGCCGGTGATATGATGAGTCAACAGTCCGCTAGGCCGGCGTAGCTCAGTTGGTAGAGCATCTGATTTGTAATCAGACGGTCGGGGGTTCGAATCCTCTCGCCGGCTCCAATCGTGCGGTCGCGGGCGTGGCGGGAGTAACTCAATGGTAGAGTCACAGCCTTCCAAGCTGTTGGTTGCGGGTTCGATTCCCGTCTCCCGCTCCAGCGCTCGCGAGGCCGGGTAGTGCCAATCAGCCGACGTAGCTCAGCCGGTAGAGCGCGTCCTTGGTAAGGACGAGGTCACGGGTTCGAGTCCCGTCGTCGGCTCCACTTTCCCGGAGAGCTAACCGGCACACAGCGCGGCGAGTTCGTCCCGCGCGAATCCGGCCACCACGGTCCCGCCCTGCACGCTGATCGGCCGCTTGATCAGGTTCGGGTTCTTCGACATCAGCTCCAGCGCTTGCTCGCGTCCGGGCGGATTGGCCTTCATGCCGAGCTCCCGGTACAGCACGTTGCGGGTGTTGAGGAAGCCAAGGTGATCGCGATCCCCGATCAGGGCATCTAGATCGGCGACGCTGAGGCCCTTGCCAAGATTGACCAAGTCCAGCTCGGCGCCACGCTCGGCTAGGAAACTCCTAGCCTTGCGACAGCTGGTTCAACTTGGCTTGTGATAGAAGCGCACGCGGGCCATACGGGCAATTGTATCGCGCTAACCTAACCTAACGTGCGCTGGTTCCTGCGCAAGAAGGTGCCGCCGATCGAGCGGATGCTCCTGATCGAGAGCGGCCCGCGCTCTGACGCGCTGGAGCTGATCCCCCAGCTGCGCGCATCGGTGTGCGGAGCGGCCCCGCTGGACTTGTTCACATGCCTGCCCGACGATCCCGACGGCCTAGGAGCGTCTGCCCTGCGCTGGCGCTCGTTCAACGCCGCCACCCACGCCGAACGCTGGCGAATGCTGCTGGAGTTGCGGCGGCAGCGGCACGCCGCGGCGACAGTCCTGTGCAGCAACAGCCCCCTGCTCGCGCTGTGGAAGGTTGCCCTGATACTGTTGCTGCCGGCCAAGATCCTGATCGTGGACAAGGAACAGGGCCAGTTCTGGCTGGACATCGCCCACTGGCGCCAGGCGGCGCGCCTTGCCGTATCGCGCAGCGGCGTGCGCAATCCCGAGTTCCTGCGAGCGGTCGCGAACGTGGCGTTCCTGCCGATCGGGCTGTGCATACTGCTCGCATTCGCGGCCAAGGTGCATCTTGCCAAGCTCATGCGATCCACGCGCGGCGATGAGTCGGACGACGCCGCTGCCTGAGCGCGCAAGCGGGCTACCATGATCCTATGCGCGTATTCTCGCCCGCGCTGCTGGCCGCGGGCCTCTTGCTCGCATCACCGCTCGAGGCATACGTGGGCCCGGGCGCCGGCTTTGCGTTCGTCGGCTCCCTGTTCAGCCTGATCGTTGCCTTCGTGTCCGGGGCGCTGGCCTTCCTGATCCTGCCGTTCCGCATGGCATGGCGGGCATTGCGCGGCGGCCAGGGCTATCGCAAGGCCAAGATCCGCAAGCTCATCTTCCTCGGCCTCGACGGGCTCGAGCCCGACCTGGTCGAGCGCCTGCTGGACGAGGGCAAGCTGCCCAATCTGGCCAAGCTGCGCGAGCAGGGCCGCTACAGCCGGCTCCGCACGACCTACCCCGCCCTCTCACCAGTGGCGTGGTCCACGTTCGCCACCGGAGCGAATCCCGGCAAGCACAACCTGTTCGACTTCCTCAACCGCAACCTGCGCACGTACCTGCCGGAACTGTCCTCTTCCCGGGTCCGCCAACCGTCGCGCGTGTGGAAGATCGGCCGCTGGCGAGTTCCGCTGAGCAAGCCCGCGGTCGACATGCGCCGCAAGAGCAGGCCGTTCTGGGCCCTGCTGGGAGAACACCTCGTCGGCTCTACGGTACTGCGGGTGCCGATCACCTTCCCTCCCGAGCCGTTCCAGGGCCGCCTGCTCTCGGCCATGTGCGCGCCCGACCTGCTCGGCACGCAGGGAAGCTTCCAAGTCTTCACCACCGGGCCGGCCGGCGCCGACTTCGAAGAGGGCGGAGCATGCTATCCGCTTCTAAGAGAGGACGGTGCCTACACCGGCGAAGTGCGTGGGCCGGAGAACAGCGTGCGCGAAGGTGCGGGGGACCTGCGCATTCCCTTCCGCTTGCTCCTCGGGGACAAACAGGCCGGCGGCCAGCTTGAGATCGGCGACAAGCGCCACGAAGTGGCCCTCGGCCGCTTCACGCCGTGGGTGCGCCTCACCTTTCGAGCAGGCCTGGGCATCAAGGTCAGCGGCATCGCCCAGTTCCGCCTGGCGCAAGTCGAACCCAACGTGCGCCTGTACCTTTCGCCGATCGCAATCGATCCGGAGAAGCCGGCCCTGCCGATTTCCCACCCGTCGTTCTACGCGCCCTACCTGGCCAAGCTGCTCGGCGACTATTCGACGCTCGGCCTTGCCGAGGACACCTGGGCGCTCAACGAGCGCGTGGTGGACGAGGATGCGTTCCTCGAGCAGGCGGAACAGATCTGCGGCGAGCGCGAGGCGATGTTCGAATCCGCCCTTGAACGCACCAACAAGGGCGTGGTGGCCTGCGTGTTCGACACGCCCGACCGCGTCCAGCACATGTTCTACCGCTACCTGGAACCGGAGCATCCGGCCCACGCCGCCAACGGCAACTCGTACGAGCGCTACAAGGGCACCATCGAGGACCTGTACCAGCGCATGGACGGGATCGTGGGCAAGACCATGCGGCACGTCGACGACAACACAGTCATCTTCGTGCTCTCCGACCACGGCTTCAAGTCGTTCCAGAGGGGCGTCAACCTCAATGCCTGGCTCAAGCAAGAGGGCTATCTGACCGAGCGGGAAGGCTCCCGCGACGACGGCTACCTGCGCGGGATCGACTGGGGCCGGACGAAGGCGTACAGCTTCGGCCTGGCCGGGATCTATCTCAACATCGAGGGCCGCGAGAGCAGCGGCATCGTGCCGCGGCCGGAGGCAGCAGCGCTGTGCCGGGAGATCGCGGACAAGCTCACGGGCCTGCGCGACGAGGATCGCGACGCCGTCGCCGTGCATCGCGCCTATCCCAAGAACTCCATCTACAGCGGCCCGTACGTGGAAGCCGCCCCGGACGTGGTCGTGGGCTACAGCCCGGGCTACCGCAGCTCGTGGGGAGTCGCGCTGGGCAAGGTGGCCGGGCCGATCTTCGAGGACAACCTCAAGGCTTGGAGCGGCGACCACTGCGTGGACCCGCCCCTGATCCCCGGCGTGGTGTTCTGCAACCGGGACTTTGAGTCTGCCGATCCGGGCATCGAAGACATGGCACCGACCGCCCTGAGGCTGTTCGGCTTCGAGCCGCCGGCGCACATGGATGGCCGCGACCTAGCTGTCAATGCAAGCTAGCGGGGGGCTCCCGACCCTGCTTGCACGTCGAACGCGCTACCGCCAAACCCGCAGCGGCTCTCCACCGGGATGTGTGCAATGTTCCAATTGTCAAAAGTGCGCAGTTCTCGATTGCCATCGACAACGTCGCCTCAGAGCCCCGGATCTTCGGTAGCGACGGCTGGCAGGCAATGAGACACGGAGGACAGAACAGATCGATGCTGCATGGGCGCTAACTCGTGACTCAAGCAAGCGAGCGATGAGCATCAGAGGTGCTTCCGCGCAAGCGCCTCGTAACGAGCGCCGTCCCGGCGTGCTTCTCCGAAACGGCCCCGCCACCGCTCCGAAAACGGAGGGGTTTCCTCCCCTGCGACAGTTCGAAGCGATTCCTCGACGAGAGAGGACAGTGACACGCCACGCAAGCGGGCATACCGCTTCGCCCGGAATAGCAGCTCGCTGTCTACCGTTACTGTCAAGTTGCGCTTCATGCTCGTTGTCGCCAACTGGCGCCGTTATGCGTAATTATCTCGGATAGCATTCGTACATTTGTGCCACGCCCCGCAGGCCTGACCGGCGCTGGCCGACCTTCCGGCGCCCGCACAAGTGTAGACGGCTGAGCTGTCTGACGCGGTGCCCAGGTCCCCCTGCGAACTCAGCACCCGCCTCCTCGCCGCGCCTGATACTCCGACGCATTGTGCCTGCGAACTGTTTGCACCAAGCCTGAATTCGCCGGAGCGCGCAGCGGCTGACCAGCCCGAACTATGCCGTCGCTGGCGCGCGTGCTATCGGGTACAATCTTCAGCGCCATGCTTAACCGAAGAGACTTCGGCGTGGCGTCGGCGGCCGCTCTTCTCGGTGCCTGCGGCACCACCCCGGAGTCCCCGTCCGATGCCGAGCCATCCGCCGCCGCCAGCGGCCCGCTCTATTTCGACCTCCACATTGACACTCCCGGGCGGCTCGTCCGGGAGGGCCTGAACCTCGGCGAGAGTCCGGAATACAGCCAGGTCGACATCCCCAAGATGCGCCAGGGCGGCCTCAACGCCGGCTTCTTCGCGGTGTTCAGCCCGGCCCGCAGCAAGGAGCCGATCGAATCGGTCAAGGATGCCCTAACGATCACCGACGTGGTCGTCCAAGAGGTCGCCAGACACTCGGATGACATGTTTCTGGCCACCACCGCGGACGACGTGGTGCGGGCCCAGCGCGAGGACAAGATCGGGGTCATGCTTGGCGTCGAGGGCGGCCACATGATCGACTCGAGCATCGAGGTGCTGCGCCAGCTGTACCGTCTCGGCGCCCGCTACCTGGGACTGACCCACAGCGGCAACACGCCCTGGGTCGGCGCCGCCGAGTACGACGACGGCCCCGAAGGGCTGACGGACCACGGGCGGGAAATCGTCCGCGCGATGAACCGGATGGGCATGATGGCGGACTTGTCCCACGCTTCCCAGAAGGCGTTCTTCGACACGGTCGAGACCTCGTCCGCCCCGATTCTCAACACCCACGCCGCATGCTTCGCTATCGCGGAGCACCCGCGCAACCTCACCGACGAGATGCTCAAGGCGCTGGCGGACAACGGCGGCGTGCTAGGCGTGGCGTACTACACCGGCATGCTCGACGACGAGCACCGGGCGCGATTCAAGGAACTCGCCGAGATCAACAGCAAGCGCCGGGAAGTCGGGCAGCAGTTCTCAGGAGACCTCAAGCAACTCTCCCAAGAGCTGTGGAAGCTCAACCTGGCGGAGGTGGAGCTGATCGGCGCCCCGCCGCTCAGCCGCTTGGTAGACCACATCGAGCACGCAGCGACCGTGGCTGGCATCGACCACGTGGGGCTTGGCTCGGACTACGACAGCGTGGGCCTGAAGCTCCCCGCAGGACTGGAGCACATCGGCAAGACGCCGAATCTGATCGAGGCCATGAAGGAGCGCGGGTTCTCCGACGAGGACGTGGCCAAGGTCATGGGCGGCAACGCGCTGCGCGCCCTGCGGGCGGCCGAGGCCGCAGCCGCCTGACCAACACCTGCCGCACGCGCCGAGGGCCCGGCCCCGAGCTACTGGGACAGGGCCTTCAGGTCGATGAAGGGCACCGCCCCGCTGGTCACCTGGGGCAGTACGCCGTCCCACTTCTCGATCGCGCGGAGTTGCAGGATCGTATCGGTGATGGTCTCCCGCTGTAGCCGCTGCGATTCAGCCTCGGCCTGGGCCTCGGTCACCTTCTGCTCGGCCTCGATCTTGATGCGCTCCAAGTCCCGCTGAGCCTTCAGCGCGTCTTGTTCGGCTTTCTGCTTGGCCTCGATCGCGTCGTTGAACACCGGCGAGAAGTTGAAGTCGACGATGTTGAACTCGTCCACGAGGATGTGCCGGTTGACCAAGCGCTCGCTGAGCATCTCCTTGATCATGATCGACACCTCGGCGCGCCGGGTGATCAGCTCCTCGGCCGTGAACTGCGCCGTCACCGCCTTGACCGCCTCTTGCACCGACGGGTCGATCAGCCGTTCCTTGAACAAGACGCCGACCTCTTGGTAGATCTGCGCTGCCAGGTCCGGGGCGATGTGATAGTTCAGCGCGATGCGCGAGTCTACCGTCTGAAGGTCCTTGGACGAGGCCGACGAGTCGGTCTCAGCCTTCTGAATCCGGACGTCCACCGGGATGATCTGCTGGATGAAGGGAATCTTGAACTGCAGCCCCTCGCCGCGCACGCCTTGCTGGATACCGCCGAACTTCGAGAAGACAACGCCGCGCTCCCCGGCTCCGACGACCTGGAAGCAGTTGAACACGAGCACCAGCAGGAAGATGATGAGGACAAGCGAGCTGAGCCCGCCGCCCAGGATTCTCCGCAACGAGTCGCGGAGCGAGTCAATAGGAATGTCGTTTTGCATTGTTCACCTCTGGCTATTGACTGGCAGCGAGCGCACCACTTGCGTGTCTTGCCAGCTTGGCAGTCTATAGCTTCAGCGTACGCCCTCTTGGCGGGTGCGTACGGTACATCGGGCCTTTCCGCGCAACTCAGCGCGGCAGGGCGAAGGCGATGATCGCCGAACCGGCCGCGGTTGCGACGTACTGGCGGCCCTCGAAGCGGTAGGTAATCGCGGGCGCCCGCACCGGCCCGCCGGTCTGCAAGCGCCAAAGCGGCTTGCCCTCCGCCGCATCCAGCGCGACGAAGTAGCCCTCCGCAGTCCCGGCGAACAACAGCCCGCCGCCGGTCGAGAGCATCCCGCTAGTCGGCGGGCTCACCAGCGCGAATCGCCAGCGCCGGTCACCCGTGCCGGGATCGACCGCCAGGATCGAGCCCTCGCGGGGTTCTCCGGTCACGTTCTCCATGGCGCTGCCGAGATAGAACTCTCCCTCGACAAAATCTTGTGTCGCGCCATGGTAGATCTGGCAGCCATCGCCGGAGTTGAAGTAGTACAGGCCGGTCTGCGGGCTGTAGGAGGTGGCGTGCCAGTTGTGCCCGCCGCCCATGCCCGGGCAGGTCAGCGTGCCCTCGTCGGTGGGCTCATGTCCGGGAATCAAGATCGGCCGGCCAGCGGAGGTCATGCCATCAGCCCAATTGACCTCGGTGTAGGCGCGGGCGAAGAGGAACTCGCCGCTGGTGCGGTCCAAGGCGTAGAAGTGGCCGTTGCGGTTGGCATGCACCAGCGCCTTGCGCGGCTGGCCATCAATTTCGACATCGATCAGCACAGGGTCCGCCACCGAGTCCCAGTCGTGCACGTCATGCGGGGTGAACTGGAAATGCCAGCGGAGCTCTCCCGTGTCGGCGTCCAGCGCCAGCATGGAATCGCTGTACAGGTTGTCGCCCGGGCGCGGGGCTCCATCGAGGTCGGGACCCGGATTGCCCGTGCCCCAGTAGATCAGGTTCAATTCCGGATCGTAGCTCCCGGTGATCCAAGTCGAGGCCCCGCCGCGCTTCCAAGAATCGCCGCCCCAGGTCTCGTTGCCGGGCTCGCCCGGCCCGGGCACCGTCCAGAAGCGCCAGCGCCGCTCGCCCGTCTCGGCGTCGTAGGCATCGATGAAGTCCCGCGTGCCGAACTCCGCGCCGGCGATCCCGACCACCACCAGGCCGTTGACCACCAGCGGTGCCACCGTGTTGGAGTAGCCCTTCCGGTAGTCCGCCGATTCGACCTCCCACACGACATCGCCGGTGGTGGCGTCCAGCGCGACCAGGGTCGCTTGCATGTTGACCTTGAACAGCCGGTTGCCGAGGATCGCGAAACCGCGGTTGGGCTTGCCGCAGCACAGCGCCAGGTCATCCGGCACGGGCTCTGAGTAGTGCCACAGCTCGCGGCCGGTCTTCAAGTCCAGGGCCCAGGCATGATTCGACGGGCCGGTGACGTACATGACCCCGTCTCGGACCAGCGGGGTGGTCTGGAACTTCCCGCTCTCCCCCGTCTGGAAGATCCAAGCCGGCGCGATCCGCCCGACGTTCTCGGTGTCGATCTCATCAAGCGGCGAGTAGCGCCACGCGGAGTAGTTGCGCCCGTACATCAGCCAAGACTCGTCGTCTTGCTGGGAGTTCGCAAGAGCCTCCGGGTCGACCTGGCCAAGCGCCGCCGCGGCGCACGCCAGCAGGATGTATGCAAGCCGGACTTGTCTGTTCATCGGGACTCCTCGCCGCGCAGCGCCTGCATGTACGCGAGCAGGTCGCGCTGCTGCTGGTCAGATAGACTCTCGCCGTAGCCGGAGGGCATCACGGATGTGAATTCGCGCTCGATGGATTCAACCTCTTCGCGCAAGAAGGAGTGCAACTTGCCCGAGGCGTCTCGCAGTTGCGCCGAGAAATCGTCGATGCCCGAGCCGATCCCGGAGATGGTCCGGCCGTCGCGGGTGACCACCTTGACCACGAAGTATCCGGCGGGCAGATCCTTGCCCGGATCCAGCAGCGCCTCGCGCAAGTGCTGCACGCTGCGAGAGCGCCCGATGCGGGTCAGGTCCGGCCCGTACGAGCCGCCGCGGCGACCCACCTTGTGACAGCCGCCGCAACCGCCCCCGCCCCAAAAGACGGCTTCGCCGCGTTCCGCGTCCCCGTCCACTGGCTCGTCCGCGACAGCCTCGAACGTGCGCAGGAAGGCCACGATCCGCCAGATGTTCTCCTCGGTGTTGCGAGTGCCGTAGGCCGGCATCTCGGTACCGGGCACGCCGCGCGCGATCACGCGGTAAATGTCCACGTCCCTGTTGCCCGCTGCGAATTCTCCCCGATTCAGCGGCGGCCCCTTGCCGCCTTCGGCGTGAATGCCGTGGCAAGCGGAGCAGCGGAGGCGAAAGGAGGCTTTGCCGACTCCAATTGATGTCTCGTCGCCGTGGAACGGGCTGCGCTCCAGTTCTTGGCCCGCGGCCGCCACGGCGAGCGACAAGAACAGCGTCAGTACCCGCCAGCGCACGCTAGGCAGGGTAAGGCTTTCGATACCGTCAGGTCAACCCGGCCGTGCGGGGCTTGCTGAGATTCCGACCTGTCCACATATAATGTTTGGCGCTCATGAAACGCCTCGCACTGATCCTTGGACTCTCGCTCGCCTGTTCGGCAGCACTGGCCCAGGAGCACCCGCTGAGGGCGCTCAACATCGAGTTCGGCATCAAGGACCAAGAGCCCATCCCGTGGGACGGCTCGCTCAGCATCGACAAGGGCGAGGTCGTGGACCTGCGGGGCTACCGCTTCAAGGACGGCGAGTCCATCGGCGAAGACAACTCGTGGGTGGCGAGGACCGATCCGTGGGTGCGGCCTACCGGCGGCATGCACCCGCACGAACTCCCTTTCCCGCATGCCACGCGGGTGCAGGATGTCGGAGTCACGCTGTACTACAGGGCGCCCGACGACGCGACGGTGTCGGTCAAGACCGTCAACGGCGATTTCTTCTTCAAGCCGGCCGACCTGCCGCCGTCGGACGCGATGCACATCCTCTCTACCAAGGTCGAATTGCGCCGCGTGCCGCCTGTCGAGGCGCTAACCACCGACGAGTTCGAGGACGACTATCCCGCCATGGCGATGGCTGACGACGGGACACTCTCGGTGGCCTGGATCGGCTACAAGGACGAGAACGACCAAGTCTTCGCGCGCGACCGCGCCAGCGGCGCGTGGGGCGAGATCGCCAGCATAGGCGGAGCGTCAGGCGACCTGCAGGGACTGGCCGCGGCCTACGACCGCAATGGGACGCTGCACTTGGTTTGGGCCAAGCGCAACGGCGGGACTTGGAACCTGTTGCACGCCATGCGCAGCGGCGGATCATGGAGCGCGCCGAGCGCGGTCGGGGAGGGCTCCGGCAACAACCTGTTCCCCGTCATGGCGAGCGACCGCCACGGCGGCTTGCATCTCGCCTGGCAGTCGGCCCGCGAGGGATTTTCCGGGATCTACTACAGCGCCTTCGACGGCAGCGACTGGTCTGACGAGCTGCCGCTGAGCCATCCAGGAGCGGCCGCCAACGAGTGGTATCCCGATATCGCTACCGATACGGCGGGCACCGCGTGGGTGGTCTGGGACAGCTACCAGGGCGGCAGCTACAACATCCGGCTGCGCTCTGTCAGCGCCGGGCGCGCCGGGGACTTGGTCAAGGTGACCGACACGCCGCGCTACCACGGCACGGCGAGCATCGCCGTCGATGCCCAGGACCGGGTCTGGATCTCTTACGACGAGTCCGAAGAGAACTGGGGCAAGGACACCGGCTTCCTGCTGCGGGGCGGAAGCGGCATCTACCAGTCGCGCACCAATCGCGTGGTCGTCTGGAACGGCAGCGAGTGGCTCGCCCCTCTCGATGACGTCAACCGCCGCTTCCGGCCCAGCGTCAAGCGATACATCCAGACCTCCAAGCTCGCGCCCGACAGCAAGGGCCGCATGTGGCTGCTGCTGCGGCCGCGCGTACGCGCCGTGAAGCCCGAGTCGCTCTGGGCCGCCGGCGGAAAGTGGGAGGTGATGGCGACCTACTACTCCGGGGGCCGTTGGGCGGATCCCTTCCCGCTGCCCGATAGCGTGGGCCGCAACGAGGGTCCGATCGATGTTGTCGCGGGAGCTGACGGAACGGCGTACGCGGCTTGGACTACGGACCAGAAGCTGTGGGGCGGGCCGACGTTCGGACACTATCCGAAGGACAACCAGATCTTCTTCGCCGAACTCTCGGCGCAGTTTGGCAACGCGCGGATCGATCCGCCGCTGCTCGGCCCGAGAGGAGTCGAGCCGCCGGCCATGCTGCCGACCGAGCCGAGGGAAGCGGAGCAGGTGGCGGCCATCCGCAACTACACCATCGACTCCGGCGGCAAGCGCTACAAGATCTACCGCGGCGACATGCACCGCCACACCGACATCTCGCTCGACGGCTCGGGAGATGGTTCGCTGTACGATTCGTTCCGCTACATGATGGACGGCGCCGCCATGGACTTCTACTTGGTCACCGATCACAAGGGCACCAACGACACCGAGTACAGCTGGTGGCGCACCGAGAAGGCCGAGGACATGTTCCATGTTCCGGGGCGCTTCGTCACCCTCTTTGGCTACGAGCGCAGCCTAAGCTATCCAAACGGGCACCGAAACATCATCTATGCGGAGCGCGGCAACAGGCCGATTCCGATCACACGAGAGGAGCGCGAATCGAGCAGCGGCCCCTTCCTCTACGACGCCCTGCGGGAGCAGAATGGGATCGCGACCTCGCACACTTCTCACACCTCGATGGGGACGGACTGGCGCGACAACGACCCGGAACTGGAGCCCATCGTGGAGATCTTCCAGGGAGCGCGCACCTCGGCCGAGCACGAGGGGGCCCCGCTAGCGTCCTCGGCGGCGCGGACGGACCTGTGGGCCGGCAGCTACCGGCCCAAGGGGTTCGTGTGGCTGGCCTGGGAGATGGGCTACAAGCTGGGAGTGCAGGCAAGTTCCGACCACGTCTCCACGCACAGCTCGTATGCCATGGTTCTCAGCGACGACTATTCCCGCCAAGGATTGGTCGACGCGATGCGCCGGCGCCACACCTATGCGGCAACCACCAACATGATCCTCGACTACCGCCTCAAAACGAGCGGCGGCGAATGGATCCAAGGCGACGAGTTCTCTTCGGCGGAAATCCCGACCGCGACCGTCGTGGTCCGCGGCACGGGTTCCATCAAGGAGGCGGTGGTGGTGCGCGACAACACGTACGTGCACACGCTGGCCGGCGACGGCGAGAGCATGGAGTTCGAGTTCCGCGAGCAGGAACTGGCAGCCGGCGAGCACTACTACTACGTGCGGGTGGAACAGGAAGACGGCAATGTCGCCTGGTCCAGTCCGATCTGGGTCACAAAACGGTAGTGCCGGACCGCACCGAGGCCGGATGGTCGATGCGCGCAAGTTTCCGCAGCTTCGCTCCTAGGCGGCACGGCAACTTGCCGGAAGTACCTCACGGTAACGGATTTCCTTGCAAATTAGAAACCAGATTCTAATTTGCAAGAACCCGAACGCTGGGCCGCCAAATGGAACCGGCGGTCGGACGAGCGCGCCTGCGCGAACGGAAACGGCCGGCGACTCCTTGCAGGAGCCCCCGGCCGCGGGGTATGACTCGCGCTGTCGCGACTAGATGTCGTAGTAGAGCGAGAACTCGTACGGGTGCGGCCGCTGGCGCACCTCATCGACCTCGGCGGAGCGCTTGTAGTCGATGTAGCTGGCGATCACCTCTTCGGTGAACACGTCGTTCTGCATCAGGAACTCGTGGTCGCGCTCCAGCGCCTGCAGCGAGCCGGCCAGATCTTCCGGCAGCGCCGGCACGTTGCTGAGCTCTTCCGGAGACAGGTCGTAGATGTCCTTGTCCAGCGCCTCGCCCGGATCGATGCGGTTCTGGATGCCGTCCAGTCCGGCCATCAGGCAGGCTGAGAACGCCAGGTACGGGTTGCAGGACGGGTCGGGGTAGCGCAGCTCGACGCGCTTGGTCTTGGGGCTCGCCGAGTACATCGGGATGCGGCAGGCCGCCGAGCGGTTGCGCCGCGAATAGGCCAGGCTGACCGGAGCCTCGAAGCCCGGCACCAAGCGCTTGTAGCTGTTGGTGGTGGGAGCCACGATGGCGGCCAGGGCCGGAGAGTGCTTCAGCAGGCCGCCGATGTAGTGCAGCGCCGTCTCGCTGAGGCCGGCGTACCCCTCGCCCGCGAAGGTCGGCTCGCCGCCCTTCCAGATCGATTGGTGCGTGTGCATGCCGGAGCCGTTGTCATTCCACAGGGGCTTGGGCATGAAGGTGGCCGACTTGCCGTGCTGGTAGGCGACCTGGCGGACGATGTACTTGTACAGCATCATGTTGTCGGCAGACAGCACGAGCGTGTCATAGCGCTGGTCGATCTCGCACTGGCCGCCCGTTGCGACCTCGTGGTGGTGGCACTCGATCTCGATGCCGCAGTCCATCATCACCTTGGTCATCTCGGTCCGGAGGTCCTGCATGTGGTCCGTCGGCGGAACCGGGAAGTAGCCTTCCTTGTAGCGCGGGCGGTAGCCGAGGTTGTTCTCGGCGCGGCCGGAGTTCCAGCGGCCTTCCTCGGAATCGATCTTGTAGAAGCCGAAGTTGTACGACGAGTCGTAGCTGACGTTGTCGAAGAGGAAGAACTCGGCTTCGGCGCCAAAGTACGCGGTGTCGCCGGTGCCGGTGTACTGCAAGTACTTCTCGGCCTTCTGCGCGATCCAGCGGGGATCGCGCTCGTAGTGCTGCTTGGTGATCGGATCCAGGATGTTGCAGACGACGCAGAGCGTGGGCACCTGGTTGAACGGATCGACGAATGCCGTGTCGGGGTCCGGGACGATCAGCATGTCGGACTCGCTGATCGCCTGCCAGCCGCGGATCGACGAACCATCGAAGCCGAAGCCGTCCTCGAAACTGTCCTCGTCCAGCATGCCGATCGGGTACGACACGTGCTGCCAGATGCCGGGCAGGTCCGCGAAGCGCAGGTCCAGAATCTCGCAATCGTTGTCCCTGGCGTACGCCATGACCTCAGCAGGGGTGCGTTTTACAGCCATTGATTTCCTCCTATATGGCTTGTGAGGGGATCAGCACTAGGGCACGCGCCCAGGTCGGGAGCCGCCCGCTTGGTAGTACTGTGAAACCGCCATCGTATCACAGTGCCGAACTGCATCACGAGCAGCACTAGGACTGATAAGAACTATTGATACCGGCGCCCCTGCGCCACTATCGCACCAAGGCTCGCGCGTCCGGATTGTCCGGACCGAAGTGCTTGAGCATGACCAAGTTCTCGTCCGGGCTCAGGTTCGTGATCCGGACGCCCTCTCCAGCGGCAGCCGCGGTCACGAAGTACTCGTCCGCAGTGAGTTCGCCGAAACGGATCATCGCGGGGGTATGCACGTCCCACACGCCAATCTGCCCGCGCCCCTGGGTGACGATGGTGCCGTAGGCGGCGGCGTCCCGGATCGTGACGCTGCGGCCGGGATGCACGGTCAGTTCCTTCGCCGAATAGTTGGAGGTCGAATAGGTCACCCAGGCTTCGCTGTAGCCGTCCTCTGCCATTTCGTCGGCCGAGCGCACCGGGCGTGGCTCGAAGAACCTGTGCTCCATGAAGTTCGGATCGACGTTCGCGTCCCAGTCCAGCATGCCGATGATGTACTCGAGGTCTTGATGGTGCTCGGGCGGCACATCCTTGACTAGCAAGTCCCACGGCACGTAGCGGCCTTCGACCATCGACTGAAACATCCCGAAGACATCTGAGTTCACCTGCGGCTCGTACGTGACGGCCGAGCCCGGCGCGTGCAGCACGCCGGCGGGAATTTGCCATCCGGTGCCGGGCTTGAGCTTGTAGGCCTTGGAATGGTAGAGGATGCCGTTGTCGCCCTCGTTCCAGCGCTCCAGGCAGCGCCAGACATCGTCCTTGGTGGTACCCGGCTCCAAGCCCATGAACGTGTACGCGAAGTTGTTCTCCTTGTAGTTGTACTGGGGCGGGAAGTAGTACGCCTCGGGCTTGCCGCGCCGACCCACGCGGGCGGCCGCTTCCTCGTCTTGGTGCATGTGGTGCGGGATCGGTCCGAGGTTGTCGAAGAACTTGCAGAGCACGTTCCACCCGCCGTGGGCGCTCATCACGTCGCTGCCGAGAATCTCGTCGCCGATCTCGTCGACGGCCGTCTTTAGCAGCACTTTTTTGGGGTCTGCCGCACCGTCCGACGCGACGATGTAGCTCAGCCCCTCGTCATCGGGGGTGCCCGGCCCGTTATCGGCATTGGTGGTGGACGAGAACCAGCGCTCGTCAATGCCGCCGCGATGCGCGCCGAGAGCGTAAATGTCGGCCGGGTGGAGCTTGAGCCGCCCGCCCGGCATGAGGAACGACCGCGGCACCCAAGCCGGTGCCAGCCTCAGCACGCCCTCGCCACTGGACAGGGCGCTTCTGAGTAGATCGACGGTCTGGGACATGCTGGCTATGATACCGAACGCTGCCTGGCCAGCCCTGCCAGCAACCCTCGGTCGGAATTCAATCGGCTATCGCGTCACAGCAAGCTGATCCTGAAAGCGACCGGTGAAAAGCGATATGAGGGAGTGAGCATCTTTGACAAGTATTGTTGTATATTATATTTTAGAAAATTAATATGCAACAAAAAATTCCGCGACCTATTCTGCTTGCATCGACCATACAGGGGCTCTCCGAAGCCCCCGTCGTGGCCTTGCTGGGAGCCCGGCAAGTCGGCAAGACCACTTTGGCGAGACTCGTCGCCTCGGAGTGGAGGGGACCCACAACGGCCTTTGATCTGGAGGATGTCGCTGCGCGCGAAGCGCTGTCCGCGACACCCGACAGGCTATTGCGGCGCAAGGAAGGTCTCGTGGTCCTCGACGAGGTGCAGCGACTGCCCCACTTGTTCGAAGTGCTGCGCCCAATTTGCGACGACCCTGACCGCAAGGCGGCGTTCCTCCTGCTAGGCAGCGCGTCTTGGCACTTGGTCAAGGATATTTCCGAGACGCTCGCCGGCAGGGTCCAATTGCTGGACGTAGCGGGCTTCACCCTGAATGAAGTCGGAGCAGACAAACAAGACGCACTCTGGATGCGCGGCGGCTTTCCCCGTGCCTTTCTCGCTCCATCGGCGGCAGCCTGGACCCGCTGGATGCAGTCGTTCACACGCACCTTCTTGGAGCGCGACATCCCTATGTTGTCCCCGCGCGTGTCGCCGGAGGCTGTCGGCCGCTGCTGGCGCATGCTTGCCCACTCTCACGGGCAGGTCTGGAACGCTTCGGCACTCGGGCAGTCCATGGATGTCAGCGTCACCGCCGTGAACAAATACCGCGACCTGCTCTCGGGAGCCTTCATGGTCCGGATGCTGCCGCCCTGGTTCGAGAATCTTGGCAAACGCCTCGTCAAGTCGCCGAAGGTCTTCCTGCGGGACAGCGGCGTGTTGCACTTCCTACTGGGCTTGGAGGAATCGCAGGAGCTCCCAATGCATCCACGCTACAGCGCAAGCTGGGAAGGCTTCTGCTTGGAACAGACCCTCATCGCCCACGGCCAGCGCGAGGCCTATTTCTACCGGACTCAGCGCGGCGCTGAATTGGATCTGATGCTCGTCAGGCGCGGACGGCGTTGGGGCTTCGAGTTCAAATGCACTGATGCCCCGCGAACGACTAAGTCGATGCACATTGCCATTGCCGACTTGGGTCTAGAGCACCTCTGGGTCGTCTATACCGGAAGCCTCGAATACCCTCTGGGCGAGAAGATCACTGCCCTGCCCCTGACCAGCGTCCGCGAGCTGCGCCTGCGCCAACCGTCTTGAGCACAGGCGATCAGGCTGGCACGACACCGATCGGAACTTCGTCAGGCAATCGATTGCGCTGCCGCGTGCGCCCACACTGCTGATTCTCGGCCTACCGGAGCACAGCAGCGCGCCGAGCAGGTGCGCAGACCCAGGTCTCCGGCATTGCCACGTGTCGGCTAGGATAAGGGTGCAGGTGCCGCAATGAACCGCGCCGGGACTAGAAGCAATGCTCCGGGCATGCGGCGGCCTGCTCACCGCGGGCGAACGTGGCGGAATTGGTAGACGCGCTAGATTTAGGTTCTAGTGGGGCAACCCGTGGGAGTTCGAGTCTCCCCGTTCGCACCATAGCAGTCGTCTGAGGACTGTCCGGCCCGAAACCATCGGGGCAGCCGCGGTGCGGCGCTAGCCGGGCCGGGTGCGGAACCCACTACGCCGAGGGCCCGAGGCCATCGGATCGCCGCTCAAATCTGGCGCTGCGCTCGACACCTACCGTGACGGCAGCGCCCGATCCAGTTCCGCGCTCTGATCAAGTTCAAGGCCGTGAAGCCTCGGATAGAGTTGCACCAGATCGACAGGGCTCTGCTCGGAAACGCCCAGAACAGCCCAATCCGCCGTCCCGCTCAACGCCAGGAGTTCATTCCTCGCAAGCTTGCTATCGGCGTCGGCATCGGCGGGTAGCAAGCGCAGGCTCAGTTGCATCGCCCGTGTAGAGAGTCACATTATTCCGGCAGTAGGGCGGGGTTTTTTCTCACATTACTCTGCCGGCAGAATGCATGGAAATCGGTGCTAGTGCGGAAATCCGAGAGGCGCGTTGAGGGGCCGTGAGGCTGGTGCAGAAGCGGGGC
>JAJDTX010000095.1 GCA_022826925.1 Bryobacterales bacterium | reverse complement strand
CCGGGTTCTCCTCGGAAATCGACATTGGCTAAGTGCCCACTTAGCAATAAGTGGACACCTACGAAGCGTCCACTACACGGACGCTCAGCCTGACAAAGACCCCGCCAACAGGACAGGCGGCCTACGCCGGATGGATACCCTCCACCTGCGCACGCGAGAGGCGGAACTCCCGCGCGATCGCCGCCGGCTTGACGCCGGATTGGAACGCCACGAGCACCAGCCGTTCCTGACCCGGTGTCACCGGAGCCGGCGGCCGGCGCGTTCCCCGCTCAGACGTCTTGCCGTCCAGGCGCCCGCGCCTGCGGGCCTCGGCGGCAACCGCATCCCGGAGCCGGTCCAGTTGGGCATCGTCGAGATGGCGTAGCGCACCGTCCGCGCGGCAACCGAGGCGCGCTTTCCCGGACCGCCGGCGGACCCGCCGGACCTTTTCCCGGATTGCGCCATCGCTTCGTCCACCCCCCAGTTCCGCGCGGCGCCCGACCGTCGGGAGCGATGCCGCTCCGACAATTACAGCGCAACGGTCCCGGCTTGCCCACCGCATCCGCGATTTGCCGTCCGCACGACGCGGCGGCGGGCCTTCCCTGGTTCCCACCGCAGCGCCCACGCTTGTGCGCCGCGCGCAACCTTCTGAGCGACGAGGAGACGAAGGCGTCTCCGGTGCAGCCATAGCCCCATCGCCTCTCTGCGATGGGACAGGTCGCAGGCATCGGCCAATTCACTTGCCGACGCTCCGTTAGAACGCTTCCTGCTGCTCAAAGGATTGGGAATTGGCAATTTCCTGCTCGCCAAGAGACCTGATGCCCATCGTTATCGGTGCGCGGAGTGTATTCTGCTTGGCATGCCAAGCTGTGTCCTCCCAGGAATCTCAGGCCACGGGCATACAACCCGAGCGACACCGCTAGCTGCGCGTCTGCGACCGAATTCGCTCCAGCGCACGATAAACTGGCGGGTCAACTACTTCGTCCGGCACTATTGGATCATCGTCTTCTTTCAATACGCAGCCATCTGGATCATTTTCTCCTATCTGCCATGCTTGCCGCAAAGCTATTTGTTGCTTCCGAATAGAAAGCTCTGGAAACAATTCCCTCGAACCAGGCTTCAGCGATGCCGGTGCCAACAGAAAAGCTTTGTGCTGTGCAAACCATTGAAGAAAATTATTTATATTCGCGTCACTCCCTGGACTCATGCGATTGATACGGGATACCAGCGTAAAAGTGTTTTCCGGAAATGCCTTTAGGTGAATCACATTAGCCCCAATTACGACCGCATATTCGAAGGGCCTTGATTTGGATAGCCCGCGTATAATGGCCACTCGAACAACATCGTTCTCGTCCTCGTCACCTAGTTGTTTCCTCCAATTTTCAAATATTACCTTGCCCGTCTCTTCGTTATCAAATCCTATACCAATCAAAGGCAGGCCTCGAACGGGCCAAGCAAACAGCGTGCCTCTCCACTTTGCCCGGTCCCACAATGCTATATCAATTGGTGAAAGGACACGGTGCTCTGTATGCTTTATTCGGGATCTGTCTTTCAAACTCCCTGGCGGAAGCCCAGTGCCAAACTTGGGAACGGTTTGTGGTCGTACCTCTGCGGTGGTCGCATCCTCCTTTTTCCAGGATGCCTTCCGAGCTACTGCGTATTCCTGATCTTCCGATTCTTGCCAATCCTTTAGTCGCACCGGGCGTTCTTCGCCAAAGAAACTTCTACTTAGCGTCAAGAGGTCCCCCAGCGACAACGCTCGAGACACACCTCGCTCCTCCCCCGCTACCTTCTCCAACCAATCCGATGTGTCCCTTGCTACCAGCGTTCTGCTCACAATGTCCACCATAGACTTGTAGAGCCATTCAACAAATTCCTTTCGCTCCTCCACGTTTGCGAATTCTAATTCCTCCGGATGCTCAATATGACCGACACTGTTGTCATCATCCGAAAAATGAAGTTTCAGCGCGCTGTCGGGGTCGCCACTACTGCCGACCGTGAGTGTTATGCGTTCACGGTAGGGCAGGACATCCAGCTCAAAACTCGTAGCCAAGAACGCTTCAAGTACGCCTAACAGAGATTCCGCGATTCCCAGTGACAGCGGGTTGCTAGACACCTCAAACACTATCTCTACACCGAGAATCACTGATCTCAAATCACTAACAGCACCGTCAACCAGAAGCGGTTCTGGTGGAATATCGCTGGCCGCGTCTTGACCATGCCAAGTCTCGAACAGGTCCAAGACCTCGCTAGGCTGCGTGCCTGCAGGTAAGTATCCCTCTTCCTGCAGCTTACCTTCGTGACCTAGCACAAACAAAAGTGCCATATATGCATTCAAAAGGCCTAGTCGTTCCAACACATCGGGTAATCGGGCCACGCTGGGAAGCTTTTCCGGTGGAAGGTTCAATACGTGTATGCCCAGAACCGCGTCCTGCATCCATCGTTCACTCTGGTACGCCTCCTCTTCCTCTTCGTTCAAGTTCACATGCGAAGCGACCACTGCTTGATACCGTATCAAATTCAGCACTTCTGGAATGCGGCCTAGTTGTAGCTCAATCCAGACCAGCCTCTTTATGGCAACCAGAGCGGGCAGTCCAGCTTCCCCGCGTTGTAAGAAAACTCCTAGACTTCGGTCAGCTGCGGCGAGCACCTTATTCCTCGCAGCCCAAAACAAGCCCACCCGCTCGAATGCAAAACTGCTTCCCAGTAAAGCGCGTACGAGTGCGCCTTCATACTCCTCCTTCAATAATAGCTCTTCCGCTCTCCCGAACCAACGAATTGCCTCATAGGCCTTTCCTTGCTGTAGCTTGTGAACACCACGTTGAGCATACGCTTGTCCAGCCGCTCCATCACTTCTACGTTTTCCCAATATATCAGCCAGCTTTTCGTAAAGAGTGTCAAACGCTGGACTATCAACATGCTTCCCCAGTTCAGTAGTCAGTTCGAACAACTGCTCAATCGGGTATGAAGGAAAAGAAGAGGACAATTCTGCAATTTCCTGCATCTCAAGCCAACCAGCCTCGCTTAGGTCTGGTTGGTCGAACTGATAGGCTCGTGTAATGTTCATGAGTATCAGGTTTGTGCGAGCCCGTAGACCATTTGTTGGCCGCGCCGCATTAGCGACGAGCTTCTTCAAAATTTCTTCTAACGTGCGCGTCCGGTCATCAATTTTCGCCTTCTCGCCCGTTAGTCGTCCTGCGACAATCGCCGGAGGTAACAGTAGCCACAGGTTTACGAGAAGTTGGATCTCGTGAGCCTCATCAGTCTCCTCAGCGTGCTGTTCAACTTCATCGTAAAGGGCCGTGAAGGAATGGTAGTCGTCGTACCACCAATGCGCTGTCCAGGCTCTGTTGTACGCAATGCGTAGTAACTGCGGCCGATAGTTGTCGTGCTCAGCTAGCCGGCGTGCCTGCAACAGTCGGCCTTCGACTTCGGTGCGGGGCCGTTCAAGGCTTCTCGCAAGAATGGCGGCTCGAAGGCAGTCTTCCACCAGTTGATAGCGGGCACCATGATATCGCTCTACATCGATAACTTGTTGATCTAGCTCTTCCAATTCGTTTAGCCGCTCCGTGTCGAGAGGACCCGTTCGATTGGTTGTTTCTCGTTTTACTCCCTCTATGTTCAGTGTAGATATAGCAAGGTCAAGATGTCCGCTCTCATAGATTTTCTCAACTATCCAGGCGCGGTCAACAATAACTACGGAAGCATCGCTGTCTTTGGACAGTTTATCCTCAAACGCCGCCCGCTCCTTATCTCGTATAAACTGATTGCTGAAAAAATAGATTACAGTATAGTCACGACCGGTGGATAGTATGCTTTCTATATCCGAAACAACTTTCGCTTTCCAAGCTTTCTTGGCACTAAACGCAAAGGCCCACCGCTCTGCTCCGGCAGCGGGAGCACCGCTCCACCAGCGCAACGCGATTTCCTCAGCAACGGGATAGGTCTCCGTATCGACCTTGCTATCACCGCCGCCCGTAGGTCCCGTTTGAGGACGAAGATTGGGGCAAATTTCCTTTTCAGCAAGCTTTCTACAGAAATACTCGAACTCGTACTCCTGCTTGCGGCTAGTTAGCGAATCGAGATGATATTCGAATACGGGTTTGGGAAGTCGTTCGACTTCTTCGACAGTTGTGTCAGAGAACAAATCCGGATGGCGAGCCCGCATAAGATCGCTAGGGCTCAACATTTCTTCAGAGTCTCTTGTTGGGTCTCTTTGCTCGTCCATTATGGCCTATTCCAATCGAGAAACCTGATCTCGAAGGGTCGGCGATATTTGCCTATTGCGACACCCGAGAGCACACCGGCGACCTTTCTCACGCATTTCTTCGGCTGAAGCCACGCCGACAAGGAATACCTTATCTTGAGATTCCAAGCCATCGTGAACCGCAACATTCCACAGGAACTTTCCGAAGCCCAAAGGCGAAGGGCCTACGCTGGGTGACACGGGCCACCACCATCCTCACCGGGGTCACCGTCGTATCCAGGCGACAGGACAGCATCGGTATGCAGATATGGACGCCTTCGCCATGCTTTCGTCCACGGGGCGGTCAGGTATGTGCTCAACATTGACGAGGCGTGGTAGAGAATCCACACGCGGACCGCATGACGTGTACGTCCACGATGTTCGGCACAGTTGTGCGGTATACCCATCTAAACCACTGTATCTATGGACATTATTTTTCTGTCACAAAGTCCGTAAGCAAATAGTGACCGGACTAGACCGTATTCCCGGCGCGGCAAGCGCCGCCTACTGCACCATCCCCACCAGTCCCGAATCGTAACCGTTCGCATCCCGAGGGACGAAACACACGCGGTCTCCACCGGAATGATGCAATCCCGAGGGAAGCTGCGACCTTCCGATTGTTCAGCTCGGCTTGGCACCGCGCGCATCGCCCGAGCCTCGAACGGTTACATCTTGTGTACCGGCCCCATGTCTCTTCAACCCCATCTGATGTCGTCGAACCTGGCGTCCAGCGTGGCAATCATTCGGCGGTCTAGCTCCAGTTGTTGCTCCACATCACCCCTCTGCCATTGCAGCACCGAGTGCTTCAGATCGAACCACGGGAAGCGGGCGAGGCGCAGGCGTGTGCCCTCAGCCAGTGGGAACGCGGCCTCCGGGTTTTCGAAACACACAACATGCTCGGGCAGGACGATGAGTGCCGCCGACAACTTTGAGCTATGCTCGCCCCTCATCCGGAATCGCCCATCGTGCTCCATCCTTATGCGCTTGCTACCCTCAAATACGGGCGCTCCCTTCCAGCCGTAGAAGGCGTACCATAGGGCACCCGACGTGAAGCCGTGGTGGCCTGCGATCACTGCTGCCGTCTGATCGATCAGGGTGTGTGGCGCTAGCGGCCCGCCGAAGTCGTTGAAGTCGACGACTAGCACTGCCGACTTGTCGTCGGGTATCTGCCGCTCGCTACCCTTGATGGCGCAAACTCTGCTAATCAGATTTGTTTGCACGCTGTCGTTCGGTTTCTTCGGATCGGGCCTCCCACCGGGCTGGTGTTCCGACACAAACATACTAACCGAGACACGACGCCCCTGATGCACACTGTGTTCCACGCCCGTCGGCACGGGTCCGTTCCCGCGCATTGCATCGAGGATTCGTCCCTGTAGTTCGTCTTGCTCGTGGTCTTGGTGCTTCGCGGCAACTTCGAACGCCACCCGCTGATCCTCGGCCGTCGCAGTGAAGTCGGGGGTGGGCTTGTCCGTCTCCACCTCGGGTTTGACGTCGAACCCTGCCTCGATCAGTCCACCGAATGCCCTGATCTCGGCCATCGCTGCTGACGCGTTGTTCACGTCGTCTAGGTCGAGCAGCTTCGCCGTCTTCGCGGCCAGCCACTTTGTACCGTCTTTCTGATCGGCGATGAGACGAACTGACTGTTCCAGGCGATAGTGTCCGGCATGCAGCGATTGCTCTTCACCGAACAACGGCACCCAGGTCGGGTGTCTATGGCCTGAGAACATCGGGGCCCTGTCTATGCGCCTTGCTTGGTCACTTGAGAAGAGCGACGCGAACCCAGGCAACCGCTGATTCACTGGCCAGCTCTTCCCTCTGGCGCATCCCTCACCCCGTGATTCTTGCTGCCCTTCGTTCTCCACGTAACTGCTCCTGTCGAAGTGCTTCGATCCCTATTGCGCGCGTGTTCGGCTCCCGCAACCCGACGATACTCGCGCGCAGGCAACTCCGTGCGGCACAGGCGTCTCGGGGCTTCTTCGCAGAACACCCTCCAGGCACGGCGTCAGCAATGCGCGGCGAACAGAACCCCCGTGTAGTGGTAAAGGAATCGCGGCTGCGCAAGGCTCTCTGGTGACGTTCGTCTTGGTTGCTTCAGGCGCCGTCCCTTCGAACCAGCTCTTCTTTCGCCCAATCCACCAACTGCAATCCGAAATTTGGCATAGCTGCCTCAGAACCGAACCAAACGGTTTCACCGTCCCACATCGCGCCGGCCGGCACCGTCTTGCCGCGTGGCATTAGATCGTACTTCAGGTGGACCATGGCCTTCGCGTTCCATTTCAGGGCTTGTTTAATCGATGCCATCTCGACCTGGATACCGTCCTCTCCCAACCGCTGTTTCCCCTCCGATACGATTCCTGTGTAGTACTTGCGATTCCTCTCGTAGATGGCCTCAATCTGGGCTTGCGTGCTGGTTTCCAATTCCCTGAAGATCTTCTCGATATGGTGCGTGTGCTCGGCCTCTGCCCCGCCGTTCTCATATGACCAGAGTCCCTTGATCGTCAGTTCCACGATCAGCGCGTAGAGGAAGATGCTGGTCGAGCCAAAGTCTCGTCTTGAGTCGTCCTCCGCCTCTTCCCGACTCTCACCGGCCAGCGCCACAACAATTCCCGGGGCCGTTGCCCGTAGACCCCTAAGTGACCTTCCGACCTGGCAAGCCGTATCAATCATGGTCCGCATGTTCTTCATGTCTCCTCTGGATCGTGCCATCCTGCGATCGGCACGTCGCCTCCGCTCAGGCCACCGCTCCAAGGCCGTTCTTTGCCACCAGCGTTAGCAGCTTGCCGAACGCAGGGAGCGCGGCCTCTGCATCAAGTGCGCCGAACGCCGGGCGGCCGGCCTGTGCATCCGCTGCGGGAATGTCGCGCCCGAGGAAGGCCGGTCGATGTGCGAGCCCTGCCGCGACGACCGGCGGGCCGCGAAACGCACGCGCCGCGCCGAACGTAAGGCCGCCGGCCTCTGCGAGGACTGCGCGGCGCCCGTGACCGCCTGCATTCCCGACGAGCCCAGCTATTGCTTCTGCCCGGTGAGCGATGCCGACGGCGAGCCGCCGCAGATCCGCATCCTCCTCGAGGGCCTCGGCTTCGCCGTCCCCACCTCGCTGGTCTGCCTCACCGCCGAGGACGGCCTGATTGTGGCCGACAAGCTGAACCGCGCCCTCGGCTTCGACCGCGCCGCCTGGACGGCGCTCGCCGCGCGCTGCCTGCGCGCCGTCGGCGTGGGCAGCACCGCCATCCACTGATCGCCGCGCCGCCGGTCCCCTCGCCGGCGGTCCGGCGCCGGGCGTCCGGCCGGGAGGTGGAGGGGAGCTTTCGCGGGGGGCGTGTCCGGCAGGACGGCGGGAGGGAGTTCCGCCGCGCCGATGCCGGGCCGGGCAACGGCAGAGGAGTCCCCGCCATGTTCCAGTCCGACCAATCCCCCGACTTTCCCGCCGGCGTCATCGCCGATCTGGGCATCGAACCGGATCGTCGAGTTCGGATATGCGATCAGCGCACCCGTGGGGTCACGACCCGCTTCCGCCCCTTGCGCCGCAGAGGCCCATCCTCCAGAGATGGAATCGTCGGCCGCAGTCGCCCGCGAGATACGTTGCCGCGGCCACCGTCCGCAACCAAACAGTTGATGGAGACAGCACTGACTCTCCCGCCAGCAGGGAAAACTACTCACCCATAGTGATGGTGCTAAATTGGCCAAGCCACAAGGGCCAGATAGGAAAGAGTCTGCTGACGACTCCGTACAGCAGCCGCAGACCAATCCTCCAATTCGGCGATCTGATTAGTCAGCGCGTAGGGCGACTCTGCGTAAACGATTTTTTTCTCGGAGAAGCTTGCGCTTTTCAAATCAGAGTTATCACTGGCGCGCAAAAGCGCTTGGTTTCCAAGACGATTGATACTCATCGCAGCTTCATCACCGGTGAACTGCGGCCAGTTGTTCTCGGGCTTTTTGGGTAGGATATGCTCCAGATTAATTATCGACCGATCCTCGGTAGGAATAAACCAGGGTTCACTTTCTTCCTTTGCAGCCATTTCTAAAGACCGAAGGTAGTATCGAGCGAGTTGTGCCTTGGACACCCTTGCGCTCTCGAATGCCAACCTGAATTCTTCATTTGTAGGTGTGATGTCATTCAGCCGATTCTTTAAGTCAGCAGTCGTTCCAATTTTTCCAGAGAACACATCGTTTGCTGTTCCTGCCAACGGCAGCTCCACCGAACTACTTCGCGTCGAACTAGCGATAAGCAGCCGAACACCAAGAGACACTAGGAACTGGAAGGACTGTGTCGATTCCTTAGGTGTGTACCTAGCCGCCACCGCAAGAATCAGGGCGCGCATGGGACGGATATTCAAGAGGTTGAAGACCTCGATCGATCTCCGGGAGGCGTCAGGATATCCATTCCACTTTTCGTGTTCAGGATTGAAAGTAGCAACGTAGGCATTAGCTAGTGTTTCCAAAGTGGATGCGAAAGTGATCGCGGCTTGGTCGCCCTTCACCATCTCCTGCACGGTGTCATAGACTTCTGACTCACGCGTGTAGCCTCGAATTGCGATAAGCGTATGGCGCAAGAAATCGACTGTAATGTTCTCGTCTTCAAGGCTTTCCAGTGTGCCGCGCATGTGGCTCCACCGGTTCTGAACTTCCAAAATTCGTTCACCGGAGCGACCAAAAAGAAAGTTTTTGATTAGGTCGGCTTGAGAGGTTCGAAGACCGCGGTCGTTGAGTGTTTCAAACATTTTGTAGGCGTTTGCATCATTCGGCACCCGGAGCAGGACAACCAAAGCTCGGTGCTCGATGAATGACACCCAAGAGTTCAAAAGATCGCCATGATCTTTTACGTCTAGAGTCGATACCACGTTGCGGACGTGCTTTTTCGCTGCGGCGTATGCTCTAATTAAGAGAGTGTATGATTCCTTCGTTTCGGCCGGCCTGGATTCATCAGAGCTGTGAGCAATAATCCAGCCGAATAATTCGTTGTCGTCGACATTCAGCCGCAACTTCGGCACACGAGAGCGTTTAGCCCGATCAATGCCCGTTAAGAATTCGTTGTTAATAGACTCTACGAGAACATCTTCTTTGCCAATCAAATAGTCGCGGATCGCCGCAAGCAAGATTGCGGTGGAGGCGAGCCGCTGTTGGCCGTCAACTACCTCTAATGTGCCGTCAGGTCGCGGGATCGTGACGATGGTTCCAAGGAAATAGCCAGGCTCGCTATCGGCGATAGCTTTAGAAAAATCGTGGAAAAGTTGCGTTACCTCGCGGTCAGTCCAAGCGTATTCTCGCTGGTTGGGCGGGACGGCAAGACGAGCATGCCTCAACACACTCCCTAGTCCTGCTTGTTCGAGAGCAATTTGGCTTTGCGTATCAGCCATCTGGTTCACTCAAGGGGATAGGCTTTACAAAGGGAATTTTTTGGCCCGCGTTCTCCAAATCCCTGATCGCGGCGAGCCGGAGGCGCTCTCGAACCCAAGACGAGAGCGGAATGCCCGCTAAGGTCGCAGCGGCCGAGAAGCCTCGCTTTTCGTCATCTGAAACACGAATTTGGAGCACTCGTTCCTTGGCCATGCTGGAATGTAGTGCGTTTTGCATCACATTGCAAGAAGATAGATTTGGTGTGGTGCAAAACACACTACATCGACCACTCACTCTCTCACCTTCGAGCATTCCGATCCCAAAAGCCCGGCGCGCGCCAGGAAGGCGCCATGGCAGCGCAACGACCGGATGAGCGTCGCGGGCCGCGAGGTCTTCGACTGGCTGCCTGTCTTCGATCTTTCGACCGAGGACGTGTTCCGCGTCATCCGCCGCGCCGGCCAGTCGCCGCACTGGGCCTACGCCGCCGGCATGTCGAGGCTGAGTTGCAGCTTCTGCATCCTGGCGTCCCGCGCCGACCTTCGCCGCGCGGCCGAGCTCCGCCCGGCGCTCTACCGCACCTACGTGGAACTTGAGCGGCGCATCGGCCACACGCTCTCGCCTTCCCGCATCCCCCTGCCGGAACTGACCGGCGTCTCCCCGGCAACCGCCCGCCAGGACGACCCGACCGGCCTGAACGGCATCTGATTCCGGCGCCCCGGGCCGCACCGCCGCCCGACAGCCGGCTTCCGCCCCTTGCCTCCCGACACGATGAGCGGAGCGGCGCTGCCGGCCGGGCGAAGGCCGGGCGCCCGGAGGGAGCCCGCGCCCCCGTCCCGCCATCCGGAGGCCGCCCATGACCTTGCCTGAGACCATCTCCGCCGACTACACGCTGCGCCCGAGCGAGCTCGCCGAGGTGCTCGCCCTCCTGATCGAGACCCGCCAGCCGACCATGGTCTGGGGCCCGCCCGGCGCGGCCAAATCGATGATCGCCCGGCAGGTCGCTGCGGCCGCCAATCGCCGTTATGTCGACGTCCGGGCACTGCTGCTCGATCCCGTCGATCTGCGCGGCATCCCGTGGCGCGACAGCGCCGACCGCACGCGCTGGGCGACGCCGGTCTTCCTGCCGCCGACGGACGATCCCGGCCTTTGGCTCATCAATCTGGAAGAGCTGCCGTCCGCGGTGCCGATGGTGCAAGCCGCGCTCTACCAGCTCTTCCTGGAGCGCAAGTGCGGCGAGTACGAGCTGCCCGAAGGCGCATCCCTGATCGCCTGCGGTAATCGGGATGCAGACCGCGCCGTCGTCCACCGCATGCCGACTCCACTCAGCAATGCGAGCTGGTCCGACGGGAGCTGGGGTTACGCGGCGTTTCCGCTGTTCGGCGAGGTGCCGGAGATCGGCGACCGGGTGCTGTTCGAGCCGCCGGACGCGCTGAACTCTCCGGTGCCGTATCTCAAGACCGTGCGCGGCGTGCCGGGGATGTCGGTCTCGGTCGATCCGGACGGGACGGTGCGGCTGGATGGCGAGCCGGTGGGGCGCGCCAAGAGGCACGCGCTGGACGGGCGGGCGCTCGCGGCCATCGCGTCGGGCGTCATCCCGCCGGGGCACTTCTACCTGCACGCGGATCACGCCGACAGCCACGACAGCCGCTATGCGGAGATCGGGCTCGTGCCGCGCTCGCGCATCCTGGGGCGCGCGGTCGCCATGCCGGACGTGCCCTGGATCGGCCTGGAGGGGCCGCTGGTCGGGCCGGAGGATGTGGGCGAGGCCGGCGCGGCGACGATCCTGCCGCACCCGGTGGTGGAAGCGCCGCGATGATGCGCTCCGCCGCCATCCTGATGCTTGCCGCCACCGTGGCCACCCTTCCGGCCGGCGGCATTCCCTCCGCCGCATCCGCGAAGGACCTCGGCGTGCGCGGCGCGACATGGGCCATCGCGGAACCGGACCTGCTGGAAGAAATCGAATCCCGCCTCCTCGAAATGCAGCGCTCGGGCGAGCTGGCGCGTTTCGAGAGCGAAGCCCGCGATCGCGCGCGGCGCACGCTGGAAGAGCCTCCGCCGGTGCCGGGCAGGCCACCCGCCAGGGTTGGCTGTTCCTTCCCGCGCTCATCCTACGGCCCGCGCTGATGCTGCTGGGCCTCATCCTCGGCTACTTCGTGTTTCTGGCCGGCATCGAACTGTTCAACCAGGTGTGGCTGCCGCAGATGCGCGACGCGGGCGCGTCCGGCGGGCTCGGCCCGGTTGGCTTCCTCGCCATGCTCGCGCTCTACGTCATCGTCGCCTACGGGCTGATGAACGCCGCCTTCAAGCTGATCGACCTGCTGCCCTCGGCCGTCCTCGACTGGATCGGCGGGCGCGCCGGCGCGGGCGAGGACGGGGGCGAGCGGGCCGGCGGAACGGCGGTGGCGGGGTTCTCGCGCCTGAGCGCGGTCCGCGTCGGCGCCCGCAGCCGGCGCGGCGGGGCCGGGAGCTGACCGGGCCGCGTTGGCGTCAACGATCGAGGGAGGTCTTCACACGCCATGAGAGTCATCCAACCGGTCCTCTGCGCCCTCCTGCTGGCGGCCGGCGGTGGCTGGGCCGCCTGGCTGACCGCCGGCGACCGGCCGGAGGAAATCGCTGCCGTCGTGCTCGGCGCGGCCGTAGCGGCATCGTTGCTGGCTTATTTCACGGGGGACCGAAAGGAGTCCTTCCTCTGGCTCCGCTTCGGCCTCTACGGCGGCGCCCTCGCCGTGGCCTGCGCCTCGCTCTGGACCGGCGCCGTGCGCCCCCTCCAGCACGCGCCGTCGTTCGGTGCCGCCCTGGCCTGGCTCGAGGGGCTCGGCGGCATGCGGCTGGTCATGCTCGTGGCGCCGCTGGCGGCCGCGGGCGTGCTCGGCATGCTGTGGTTCGAGGTGGCCGCCGCCGCCTTCCGGCATCTGGGCAGAAGCGACCGCCGCCGCCGCGCCGACTCCGACCTGCACGGGCATGCCCGTCTGCTGGGCCGCCGCTTCCTGCGCCGCCTCGCCAGGCGCAGGGGCATCCTGCTCGGCCAGTGGGGCGGAGGCGGCAGGGCGCCGCTGATCGGCTGGTCCCTCGAAGGCTCCGCCATCACCGTCGCCCCGCCGCGCACCGGCAAGGGCGCGACCATCGCCCTCAACCTGCTCTCGCCGGACGGGCGCGGCTTCGCGGGCTCGACCGTCACCATAGACCCGCGCGGAGAGCTCTGGTGCATCGCCGCCCGGCGGCGGCGCCAGATGGGACGCCGCGCGGTCCTGCTGGACCCCTTCGGCGTGGTGGAGGGCCACAGGGCGGCGTTCCCCGAGTGCCATCTGCCGGATGCGGGCAGCGCCGCCTACAACCCTCTGGAGTTCATACGCGAGAAGGAGGACGAGGCGGTCCGCGACATCAACGTGCTGCTCGACGCCCTGCTCACCCCGCCCCGTCCGGGCGCCCACGACAACAGCCGGCACTTCTACGAGTCGGCCCGCGCCATCGTCGCCGGCTACATCGCTTGGGTGCGCTTCAGGAAGCCGCCCGGAGAACGCACTCTCAAGCGCGTGCACGAGCTGCTCTCGCAGACGCCGGAGGAGCGCAAGGCGTTCGCGGCCGAGGTCGCCGCCGCAAAACCCTTCGCCGGCGGGCTCGCCCATATCGCCGTCGAGCGCCAGGCCCAGGTCGGCGCCGAAGAGGGCGGCTCCAACTTCACCACCATCGCCAACCAGCTCGCCTTCCTCACCTATCCC
>JAJDTX010000154.1 GCA_022826925.1 Bryobacterales bacterium | reverse complement strand
CGGTCTCGACGACGTGCGCATCCACGACCTGCGCCACTCCTACGCCAGCCGCGCGCTGGCACTCGGCGAGAGCCTGCCGGTGATCGCCAAGCTGCTCGGCCACGCCCAGGTCCAGACCACCGCCCGCTACACACACCTCACACGAGACGCCGCCAAAGACGCAGCCATAAGAGTCGCCGAGGGGATTGCGGAGGATATCCTTCGGGTCAGGAGCCCCCAGCCTCCGCGGGCAGCCTTGCGCCAGAATGGCAGTGCGATCCCGCTTGGCGGGCGCATCGCGCGGGGCGCTGCTCGGGTCCACGCGGTGCGCGGCCCTATAGTTCGCGGCCCTATAGTTAAGGAAGCGATGCGGGCATCGGCCGCGAGGATTGCGGTCGACATCGGGGTGGACATTCTCCCGCCAAGGAAGCGCAGGGTTGGACTTGTGTCGTCCGGGACAATCGCTGACACGGCCGCCTAGGCTCCACACGGATCGATGGCGTTGTGCATAGGTCACGCCTGGCAAGGAAAATTCGCGCAGGCGCTGCGGCTCTGACATGCTGGCCTGATGGTGGGGAAGCGAGTTCGCGCCGTCGTCGCTGCGTTCATTCTGGTCGCGCTGGCCGAGGCGCCGGGCCCGGCGTCGGCCAACGGCTGGGAGCACGGCGCCGTCCCTCATCAGATCCTGATCGAGGCGCTTTCCCTCAAGAGCGCCCGTATTCGCGAGCAGGCCGCGCACTCCATGGGTTTTCGCGGGCAGCCGGAGGCGGTCGGACCCTTGGTCGAGCGGCTGGCGCTGCCGGAGCCCGACGGCGGGGTCAGGCAGGCGATCTATGTCGCGCTCGGCCAGCTCGGGGAGTCGGAGGCGCTGCCGGCGCTCGCCGCGTGCCTGGCGGAGGCCGGCGCGGCACCGCCGACGGTTCATGCAATCGGGCTCGCCTTCAAGAGACCAGACCACACACCTGCTACTTCGGTATCGCCGCCTTATGCCGCCACCTGTCTGCAACATTGACCGGCGGGATTGCTCGATGCGACGCGCAGCCTCATCCCTTGTAAAGGCGCCGGATATGTAAGCTGACTCATGCCAAGAGTGCTGAGTATAAGCAACAAGCTGCTATCTCTCCGGGACCGGATCGAGATTTTCGACGACGCCGGAACCGTGATTTACAGCTGCTCGCGAGCGTCCTTCCTTTCTTCCAGATCATTCTTCGTCAGTGCCGGCGAGACCGAAGTCGCACGTATCAAGCACAAGCTGCTCTCGTGGGCTCCTACCTGGCTTGTAGAAGGCGAGGCGGGTGACTTCGCAATCAGAGCCAGGCTGTTTTCCCTGCGGCGCGTCTACGAGGTGAAGGGCGGCCCCTTCCACGGCGCGCAGGTGAGAGGCAACCTGTGGGACGTCAAGTTCATGATTGCGCTGGACGAGACGCTGGTGGCCCAAGCGAACAAGCGGCTAATCAGCCTTCGGGACACCCATGCCATAGAGGTCATGCGAGACGACGATGCGTCCGAGCTGCTCTCGGTCGTCGCCATGATTGTCGTTCTCTTGCATAACAGGCTGAAGAGGAGGGTGGCCGACGAAGAACGACGCGATCAGCTGGGACGGGCATATGACGACTACTAGTCGAGTCGACTATGGTGGCACTGCTCATCAATCTGGCTCACAAAGCCGTGGCGATGCGGCTCTGGAACAAGGATGGCGGCCCCGGCTTCACGGACTGGACGCGCGCCGCAGCCTCGGCTTATTTCGCTCGAACTGAGTCTCTCCCATGTGGAAGAGATTGTTGATGACTGCGCCGCCTTGCGGAATCCCCGCGGTTCCACACACTCGCCCGACGAACCCTTCGATGTGGGCGCGCTGACCCTGTAGATCCGGAGCAGAAAGACCAGACGTGAGCAAGTAACAGTACTACGAGTTTTACGCGATCGACCGCCCGCTCGGCGATGCAGACATGGAGGCGTTGCGGGCTTTGTTGACGCGGGCCCGCATCACGGCCACGAGCTTCACCAATTAATGCGAACGGGGAGACTTCAAGGGCAATCCGAAATCGGTGGTGGAGTCCTGGTCCGACCACCACCTTTATCTCGCGAACTGGGGGACGCGGCGGCTGACGATCTGTCTTCCGAAACAGCTGGTGTACGGCTCCCGGATGAACCGCTTTCCGATATGGAGGACAAATACCCTTCTCGTTCGGACTCTCACGAAAAATTGAAGGATCCCTTGAGCGTACTTGGTGGGACTACAGGGTACTCCAGAGGACCCAAGAGATCTCGAGACATCGTATGCCGTAGGTTATTCGCTACTTAACTCAGTTGTTTACGTCATTTCGATCCCAATACTTCTCCCTATGAAAACCGCATTGGACAACCACCCCAATGGTCCCGGCAGCCGTCAGGTTCTCATCGATGCCATCGAGGCGCGCATCGCGCGCGAGAAGCTGACGCGCACGGGCTTCGGCAGGGACGCAGTCGACGACGGGTCGTTTCTCGGCCGTCTCGACCGGGGCTCGGACGTGAGCCTGGAGACCGCCGACAAGGTGCTGGCTTTCCTGGGCAAGGAACCGACAGGGCTGCGCTCGAGGGGGGGGCTCCGGCGGTTCCGGCCGATGCGGCAGGAGAGGAGGAGACGGAGATGGAAGGCGACATTTGTTACATTAAGACGAAGGAGGCGGCTGCGTTGCTGGGTCTGAGTCCGCGCACCCTCGAGACCTACCGGTGGAGAGGCGGGGGTCCGGCGTTCTCCCGCTTCGGCAGCAGCGTGCGCTATCTGCGTTCCCACGTCGTTGCCTGGGCGGCGGCGCGGCGGGTGCGCTCGACCTCGGACGACGGTCCCCGGAGGGAGAAATGACGTCGTTGGGCGCCGGGAAAGTGACCCACGTTCTCGCCGGCGTTGCCGCGGCGCCGGCGGTCACGGCCATGCCCGTGCGGCCGGAACAGTTGCTGGCGCCGTTTCCGGAGACAGAGTCTTCCTGTTGTTGGGGCCTAGACGATATCGACCCGCTCCGCGCGCTGGCGATGGTCACGCTCTGCGTGATGGTCTGCCACGTGATGTTATGGAGTGCGTTCAGGATCATCCGCCTGGTGTCCACGTCTCTCGCGGAAGAGATCGCCTGGTTGATGAGCCGGCGGCGCTGACGACGGCGCGCCGCCTGCCTGGCGCAGTCGGCGGCTGGGATCGCGAGGGCTGGCAGCGGACGGCTCACCGGCCGACTGCGCGGTGGCCCTCGTCTCGGGCTCGCTCGCCGCGATCTGGAAGACCACCGGCAACTACACCTCTCACGACTGGCACGTCTTGAGTGTCTATACGCTGTCAGAGCTCATGCTCGCCCTGCCTTTCGACCCGGACAAAGGCAAGCAGATCCGCGAGCTGGACGGGACCGTCCTGGTCTGGATCATCAGTTCCATCGCAAGCCACGGCGGCATTCTCGACCTGCGTGACCGGATGCTGGGCGATGCCCTCGATAGCGGCCTGCTGGGCGGCGGTATCGGCGCGATCCTCGTCATCGGAACCCTGTTCGGACTGCGAACGCTCGGCCTCAGGCTCCGGCGCCGCTGACGCCTGCGCGGCGGCGAGCTGGCCACGACAAGGGAACTCGCGCGCCGCACACTGCCCTGGTGGCGGAACATGCTACATCTGACGCGGGGGCGCGAAGCCAGACCTCACACCCTCGCCAGCTTCCCTTGGCCCTGGGCAGCGGAGACCCGCCGCGTGATCGTCTCCGGCACTACGGACTCGGGCAAGATCGTGCTGATCGCCGACCTCGTCGAACAGGTCCGGGAGAGGGGCGAGCGCTGCGTCATCTACGACAAGATGGGCTCCTACACCGAGACCTTCTACGACCCCGCGCAAGACGCATTCCTCAACCCGCTCAACGGGCGCGCCCCCCGCTGGTCCCCCTTCGCAGAGGCCCGCTCCGCACGGGACTTCGACACCATGGCGGCCGCTCTCATCCCCCGGCAGAAGGACGCCGCTATGCTCTGGAAAAGGGGCGAGACACGCAACCGCGTGTTGGTCGAGCACCTGCTCAAGACCGAACTGAGCGCGCTCGCGAACGCCATGGAGGGCACCGTGGCGCAATCCATCGTCGACCCCGCAAACCCAAAGACGGCGCTCTCAGTGCGCGCCATGCTCACCGCCAACATCGGCGCCATGGACCTGCTCACCGACGAAGGTCTGCCCCTCTCTATCCGGGAGTGGATCGAGCGCGAGCGCGCTGACTTCCTGTTCCTCACCTCGCGCGGCGACCAGCATGCGAGTCCGCGGGGCCTGATCTCGACCTGGCTGGAGATCGCTGTGAACGCGCTGCTCTCGCTGCCGCTCGAGGCCGGGCGCCGTATCTGGGTGATCCTGGACG
Organism: Bryobacterales bacterium; assembly: GCA_022826925.1. Classification (GTDB taxonomy): domain Bacteria; phylum Acidobacteriota; class Terriglobia; order Bryobacterales; family UBA6623; genus VXMF01. Next base: position 3,362 of record JAJDTX010000154.1, on the reverse strand, counting down.
AGCTGCCCACGCTTCACCAGCTCCCTTCGCTCCGTCCCGGCCTATCGGAGAGCCGCCAGTTCGGGAGCTGCTTCGTGCCGGGCGTGCAGGTGTTCTCGGCCCTGCGCGACCTCTACGGCCGCGACGGGGCGGAGACGATCTCGGGCTTGTGCGGTACACGGGTGGTCCTGGCGGCACCGGACAAGGACACGTCGGGATGGTCTGCGGAGAGCCTCGGGTGGGCGGAGGTGGAGTCGCTGTCGGAGGAGGTGGGAGTCCGCGTACCCGACAAGCACGTATTTTTCGTTGGGCTCCTTGGCCCGTTCGCTGACCCACCCCACACACGGCTCCACACGACCAAGTAGAATTCAGCGGCGCCAATGCCTTCTGCACCTCGCGCCACGATTGCAACCTGCATATAACCAGCCGTTCCCGCTACCACTCAGCCAACGCTCCATCTCAGTCTCGCGGTGAGTGGAGGTCGCCAGCGCCCTTGTAGCCTCATTCTTCTACATCAACTTGCTGGCAAGTAGCTCTCCACGAGCGACACCCAATAGCCGACGCCGAACGGGATGGCGTCATCGTTGAAGTCGTACTTCGGATTGTGAACATGGCATGAGCTTTCGCTGTCGCCGTTGCCGATCAGGATGTAGCAGCCCGGCTTCTCCTTGAGCATGAAGGCGAAGTCCTCGGCACCCATGATGGGCTCCATATCCGTTTCGACCCGCTCGGCCCCGACCAGCGCCGACGCCGCCGAGACTGCGAGCTCCTTTTCGCGTGGCGCGTTGATCAGTACCGGATAACCGCGCTCGTAGCTGAAGTCGCAGCCCGCGCCGCCCGCCGACGCGATGCCTTCCGCAATGTTGGGAAGCTGGCTCTGCATGATGTCGCGCACGGCATCGTTCAGCGTGTAGACGGTGCCGCGCACATAGGCGTGGTCCGGCGTGATGTGGACGCCCTGGCGGTCGTTTGTCGGATCGCCCGCCTGGAACTGGGTGATGCTCATGACGACGGGCTCGGCGGGGTTGATGCTGCGCGCCTTGAAGCTGTGGAACGCCTCCACTATGCGCCCGGCGAGCAGGATGGGGTCGGGCGAGGTGAACTGGGTCGCCGGGTGATTGTGCTCGCTCAGCACCTTGAACTCGAAGGTGTCGATCGAGGCCAGCATCGGGCCGGTGCGGACGGAGAAGTGGCCCAGCGGAATACCCGGGAAGTTGTGCATTCCGAATACCGCGTCCACGGGAAACCGCTCGAACAGGCCGTCGCGAACCATCCGGTTGCCGCCGCACTCCTCGTTGCCCGTCTCCTCGGCGGGCTGGAAGATGAAGCGGACGGTGCCGTCAAACCACCTGTTCCGCGCCAGGTACCTGGCCGCGCCGAGGAGCATGGTCGAGTGCCCGTCATGGCCGCAGGCATGCATCTTGCCGTCGTTCTGCGAGCGATGCGCGAAGTCGTTCTCCTCCTGGAGAAAGAGCGCATCCATGTCGGCCCGCAGGCCGATGGCCCGCCCGTTGGTGCCGTGTGTCAGCGTAGCCACCACGCCGGTGCCTGCGAGACCCCTGTAGACTTCCAGCCCAAAGCCCGTCAGCTTCTCGGCGATAAAGTCAGATGTGCGGCGTTCCTCGAACGCTGTCTCAGGGTGCGCGTGGAGATCCCGCCGCCAGGCCGTCAGCTCCTCGTGCATTTCCCGAATGTCGCGCATCGCGTCCATTGCCACTGTCCCTCCGAGCCTGAAGCGGGATCACGATTGCACGCAGGCTCAGGGTCGGCAAGCAAACCTCGGGCGGCTGGGAGTCTCCCAATCGTGTTGGCCGAGTGGTGGACAATTGGAGTACGCTTGCCGTGACGGACGCCAGACGCGAGACAGCCGATCGGGCGGACCGTCTTCACAAGGATGAACATCCGATGGGAGGAACGTCATGCTGGATATCGGCCTAGGGAAGCGCGTGCTGCGTGCCGCGAGGCTCAGCGGTGTCGCCGCTCTCGCGCTCGGCCTCGCGTCCGTATTTACGCTGGAAGAGGCGTCTGCCGAAGACAAACTGGTCAAGATCGGTGTTCTCGCCGCCTTGACCGGTCCCGGTGCCGCCGACGGCGAGGAGACAGTGCGCGGCTCCACGCTCGCCTTGGAAGAATTCCAGGCCGCCGGCGGCATGCCGGGCTACACCTTCGAGATCGAGGTCTCGGACGTGCGCGATCAGACATCGGACGCCGTTATGAGCGGCGTCGAGCGGCTGATGAACGACGACGCGGTCGATTTCATCATGACCGGCTATGCCAGCCTCTCGAACTTCGAGATCGAGTTCATGCGCGAGGAGGAGATGCCCTACTTCGTGGCGGCCAACTCGCAGCAGACCCGGGAGATCGTGAGCAAGGATCCGGAAGCCTACTGGATGGTCTGGTCGCTGACCCCGTCATACGACGCCTACGAGACCGAGATGCTTCCGGTCGTCGAAGGGCTCGCAGCCAGCGGGGCGATCGAGCTCAAGAACAAGAAGCTCGCCATCATCTCCTCCGACAACGCTTACTCGAAGACCATCTACAACGGGCTGAAGAAGAGCTTCTCCGGCGCGGGTTGGGAGATCGTCGTCGACGAGGTGATCCCGAGCGGCGAGGTCAACGACTGGCGCGCCTTCCTCGCCAAGGTCCGGCAGGACCCGCCGGATCTCGTGGTCAACACGGACTGGGTGCCGGCCAATGCCTCAACCTTCATCACCCAGTTCCTGGAGGATCCGACCGACAGCCTGGTATTCATCCAATACGGCCCCTCGGTGCCGGAATTCCTCGACCTCACCAAGGACAAGGCGACAGGTGTGATCTACAACCTGCTTGGCGGCCATGTCCCCACGATTCCGCGCACCAAGGAAGTGATGGGGAAATACGAGGAGCGCTGGGGCTCGGCACCCGGTCCCTATGGCGTCGGTCTCTACGAGATGATGCAGCTTTACCTGGAGGTGGCGCAGAAAGTCGGTGATCCGACCGACCGCAGGGCCATGGCGAATGCGCTGTCGCAGACGGACAAGGTGGTGTCCGAAGGCCGGCTGGTGTTCGACCCGACGACGCACCTCGCGCGTCAGGGCAACGAATACATTCCCATCACGTTCTATCAGATCTGGGACGGTGAGCGGATGCTGTTCTATCCGGACCAGTGGAAGAACGGCGAATTCAGACGTCCGCCTTGGATGCAGTAGGCAGTTCCAATCGTCGCCCGGTCGCCTCGTTGGGCGGCCGGGCGGCGTCCGCGTTCTTCCTGTAGTCTTCGGTCGTGGATTCGATCCTCGTCGTCGACGGCGTCTCCAAGTCGTTCGGCTCGCTCCGGGCTGTCGATGACGTGTCGCTCTCGGTCGAACAGGGCGAGATATTCGGCATCGCGGGGCCAAACGGCA
>JAJDTX010000055.1 GCA_022826925.1 Bryobacterales bacterium | reverse complement strand
GACCGCGCCAAGGCTCCTGGGTGTGCTGTCGCATGCTCGCACGCCCCGCCGACTCGGCTTCCGGACGCCATCTCCCGAGCTCCGCGCACTCCAAGACATGCCTCAACCCCCGTTCGCATCAAACATTGAATTTGCCTGGCCGCCCGGGACGACTCCGCTCGTCCGGTGTCGGATTTCGAACTCGCGTCCCGCATCTCGTTCTTCCTGTGGAGCAGCATCCCGGACGACGAGTTGCTCGACGCAGCCTCGAGGGGGGATCTGAGGGATCCGGCAGAACTGGAGCGCCAGGTCCGGCGCATGCTGGCGGACCGGCGATCCTCGGCCTTGGTGGAGAATTTCGCGGGGCAGTGGCTCGGGTTGCGGAAGGTCGCGGGATTCCGGCCCGACCGCGATGCGTACCCCCGATTCGACTCCGCGCTGGCGGCGGCCTTCCAAAAGGAAACCCGCCTCTTCCTGCGCAGCCTGCTCCGGGAGAACCGGAGCATTCTGAAGTTGCTCGGCGCCGACTACACCTATCTGAACGAGAGGCTGGCACGCCACTACGGGATCGGCGGAGTGATCGGCCCGGGATTCCGCCGGGTTCGGCTGCCGCGCGAGTCCGGCAGGGGCGGGCTGCTCGGCCACGGCAGCGTCCTGATGGCGACCTCCCACGCCGCGCGCACCTCGCCCGTCCTGCGGGGCACCTGGATTCTCGGCAACCTGCTGAATTCGCCGCCCCCTCCCCCTCCGGCCAATATCCCGCCGCTTCAGGAAAGCGGCGAGGGCGGCCGGGAGCTGACAGCCAAGGAACAGCTGGCAAGGCACATGGCCGACACGGCGTGCGCCTCTTGCCATGCCCGGATCGACCCATTGGGATTCGCACTCGAGAATTTCGACGTTCTCGGCCGGTGGCGGACCGAGGATCGCGGCGAACCGATCGATGCATCCGGCTCCCTGGCTTCCGGAGAAACCATCGAAGGGCCGGAGGGCCTGAGAGGACTGCTCCTAGGCCGGCCGGAACGCTTCGCGCACGCCACGGTAGAGCGCCTGCTGACGTACGCCCTCGGGCGCGAGCTGAATCCTCGGGATCAGCCGACCGTCCGGAGCATCCTGCGCGAGACCGAATCGAACGGGTACCGTTTCGCCGACTTGGTGCTCGGTGCGATCGCAAGCGTGCCGTTCCGGATGCGGCAATCGCCCGAAGACTAGGAGGAGCCAACCGTGTTCGTGACCAGAAAGCATCTTCCCCGCCGGACATTCCTGCGTGGCACCGGAACAGCCCTGGCGCTTCCCTTGCTGGATGCCATGGTTCCCGCCCTGACTGCTGAGGGCCGGACCGCCGCGGCTCCCGTGCGCCGTCTCGGATTTATCTACTTTCCCCTCGGCGTGGACCGGGATCGCTGGCGGCCAACGGGGGACGGCCCCGGCTACGAAGCGAGCGAGGCGCTGGCGCCGCTCGCCGCACATCGGCAGAAGCTCATCGTGCTGACCGGCCTCTCGTCCGATCCGGACCGCTCGAAGGCCGGATTCCACGACCGGGCCATGGCCTCGTTCATGACCGGCTGCGAGCCGACCAAGGGCAAGGTCCAGGTGGGGATTTCGGTGGATCAGGTGGCGGCCCGGACGCTCGGCAAGCAGACCCAGTTCTCCTCGCTGGAACTCACCACCGAAGAGATAGGGAACCTGCCCGGACCCGTATTCAAGACCGCGACCAACCCGTTGCCGTTCGAGAAGAACCCGCGTTTCGTGTTCGAACGGCTGTTCGGCGAGGGCGGCCGCGTCGACCCACAGGCAGCCCGGCGAAGGGGCGCGGCCGACAAGAGCGCGTTGGATGCCGTCGCCGGCAGGATCGCCGAACTCGAGGCGGAGCTGGGAGCGGACGACCGGCGCAAACTGGACCAGTACTTCGAGTCGATTCGCGACGTAGAGCGGAGGATCGCGGTGGCGATGCAGAGACCCCCGGTTGACCTTCCCCCCACGAACCGCCCTCCGGGCATACCGGACTCGTGGCCCGAGCACGTCAAGCTCATGTTCGACCTGCAGATGCTGGCGATCCAGGCAGACCTGACCCGGGTCTGGACATTCCTGTACGGTCGCGAGGCGACCTCGATGAACTTCCCGCACCTAGACATCTCGATGGGACACCACGAGATTTCGCATCACAACTTCGAGAAGGACAAGCTGGACGCGCTGGCGAGGATCAACGTGAACCAGTGCGAGCTGCTCGCCTACTTGCTGGGCAAGCTGGACGCTGTCCGCGAAGGGAGTTCCACGTTGCTGGACCATTCGCTGATCATGTACGGAAGCAGCCTCAGCGTGCCGACGAGCCACAGCCAGCGGGATCTCCCCATCCTGCTCGCGGGGGGAGCCGCGGGGCGTGTCGCGGGGGGGCGGCATGTCGCGTTCCCGGGTGACACGACCCCGCTCACGAACCTGTACTTGACGATGCTCGACAAGGTGGGCGTGCCGACCGAGAAGCTGGGCGACAGCACGGGCAGGCTCAACCGCGTGGAGGTGTAGGCGGATGACTAGGTCCGGGCCGGTCGCACGATTGGCACTGGCCGGCGGCCTGGCCATCGGGGGCCCGGCAGCCGCGGGCAGCGGGCAGGCACTTGTCGAGGCCGCACACGATGACGACCGTTCGGCAGTGGCTGCTCTGCTCGCACAGGGGGCGGATGCGGACGCCGTCGCCGGCGACAGCTCGACCGCGCTGGCCTGGTCCGCGATTCGCGGCAATGCCGAGATCGCGCGGCAGCTACTGGAGCATGGTGCCGATCCGGACCGCACCAACGCGCTCGGTCTCGGCCCGCTTCACCTCGCGATCGAGAACGGAGCGCCGGACGTGGCAAGGCTGCTGCTGGACCACGGCGCCGATGCCAACATTGCCCGGGAGAACGGGGAAACCCCCCTGATGACCGCCGCCCGCCTCGGCCAGGTGGGGATCATGCGGCGATTGGTCGCGAGCGGCGCCAATCCCAATGCCCGCGAGAGAAGATTCGGACAGACCGCGCTGATGTGGTCGGCAGGGAATCCGGGAGCGGTTCGCCTGTTACTTCAGAGCGGTGCGGACCTCCACGCGGTGACGAAGACGTGGGACGTGAAATACACGGTCTACACCCCGACGAGTTTCACGCTCGGCAAGACCGGGATCCCGTGGAATTCGGACGGGCACTACATGAGCAAGCGAGGAGGCCAGAGTGCCCTATTCTTCGCATTGAGAAAGCGCGACCTAGCATCGGCCCGGATGCTGCTAGACGGCGGGCTCGACGTCAACCAGGCGGCGGCCGACGGGACCTCCCCGCTGCTTGCCGCGCTGTACAACTGGGTGCCCCTCGCCGAGGACTTCAAGCCGGGCCAGGGCGCGCCGGCCCGTGCGGGGAGTTCGCAGAGCTTCGCGCCGGACATTGACGCAGCGCACATCCTTCTCGATCGGGGAGCGTCGGCGACCGCCGCCGACACGGCCGGGTACACCCCGCTACACGCCGCGGCCCTGGCCGTCGCCTGGGTCGCGCGTCCCCGGCAGGGCCGGTCGGACGGGGTGTATCGCACACTGCCCGCGCTGGTGACTTTGGGCCCGCCACCCAAGCCCCTGCCTTTAGGCCCCGAGGACGCACTCGAATTGGTGAGGCGGCTGCTGGAGGGCGGGGCCGCCCCGGACCAGCAGACCAAGTACCCGACGCCGGGTCCCGACGGCGACGTGAGAATCAATCCCGCACCGCCCGGATCCTCGGCACTGCATATCGCCGCGAGCTCCGGGAGCCTCGAACTGGTCCAGGTGCTGGTTGATGCCGGCGCAGACCCGAACCTGGTGCGGCAGGACGGCCACACCCCCTTCTCCGTCGCTGTGGTCGCGCGAGATCTGCCGGTACTGGAAGAGCTGATCGCGCACGGGGCCGACCTGACAGCGACGTACGATCCGGATGACAGGTATCCGGATCCCGTCAAGGCGATCAGCCTGTCGCGGCAGGGCCAGACCGCCGTCCACATTGCCGCTGGCAACCGCTCGCCCGGAGTCATCGACTTCCTGCATGCAAAGGGCGCGCCGATCGACTGGGAGAACGATCAGGGCGAGACGCCGCTCGACCTGGCGGATCACCAGGAGCGACTCCAAGAAGCGCTCAGCCGCCAGAACGCGGACGGCGATCCGGAGCGCTTGGCCAAGGTCGTCCGCCCAACGGACACCACCGATGCTATCCGGCGGCTCCTCGATACAGGCAGCAAGACCGCCGCCAGAGACAGACCCTGACGGAAGCGAAGAGGCCCGGCGCTCAAGTGCGGCACCTCCCGCACTGGAAGGAGTTACGTCCGGTTCAGGCTTGCGGCTCGAGATCCCAGCCGAAGCCGGGGCCGTCGGAGGGGCGCCTCTCCATCGATCAGGTATTGATCGAGCCGCCGTCCACGGCGATTGTCTGTCCTGTCACAAAGTCGCTGTCCGACGACGCGAGAAAAATCAGCGCTCCGATCAGGTCGCTCGGATGCCCGTGGCGTCGGATCGCGCGGCTGGCGAGCACCGATGCGCTGGCGCCCTCAAGATGGGCATCGTTCTTCAAGATGCTGTCGCTCAGAATCAAGCCGGGCGCCAGCGTGTTGACGCAGATGCCGTGCTCGCCCAGCTCGCGCGACAGCGCCCGCGTCAGTGCGATTACCGCTCCCTTGGACGTAATGTAGTGCGCCATCTGCGTGGGCTGGCCCTTGTATGCCGTGCCGGACGAGATGTTGATGATCCTGCCCCCTCCGCGGGCGACCATTTGAGGGGCCAAGTGCTTGGCGGCCAGAAAGCTGCCACGCACGTTGACAGCCATCACCCGATCCCACAGGTCAGCCTCGATGTCAAGGCAATCGACCGGAGGCAGGGAGGAATACAGGGCTGCGTTGTTGACCAGGATATCGGCTCCGCCATGGCGGTCTAGGACCCGCTGTGCGAGGTCTTTGACTTGGGTCTCGTCGCTGACGTCGGTAGGCACCTCCTCGGCTTGCCCTCCCGCAGCGCAGATCTTGGACACGACGGCTTCGCCGCTGGCGATGTCGGCGATTACACACGTCGAGCCTTCCGACGCCATGGCTCGCGCGAAGGTTGCGCCCAAGCCTCGAGCGCCGCCCGTAATCACGGAGACCTTGCCTGCTAGCCTCTTCATCCTGAAGGACCGCGACGGCTCCGCCGATCATCGAATGCCAACCTTCGATTCTAGCGAGGCAAGCCTCAGACCAACAAGGGAAGACGTGGAATCATCGGAATCCGACGTTGATCATCAACGCCATGGTCACGAGATTTGTGGGTTGCGGGTCCAGGTGGGAGGTTAAGGGTACGAGCCGAGGCACATTGAGGCACGGAGCCTCATCCCCCGATAGGTGGACGATTTTGCGGGACGGTCCCTCGACTCTAGGGGTCGCGTTCCGGCGGAGAGCCATGG
>JAJDTX010000194.1 GCA_022826925.1 Bryobacterales bacterium | reverse complement strand
GCAACGAATACCCCACCGGTGTCCAGATCAGCGACGAGCAAATGGGAGCCCTCAATCTCACCCCCAACGAGCACATCCCCAAGTGGAACTACACCATCTCTCCCGGTCTAAACTGATAAGTTATTTCTGCGCTCCCCCTTAACGGTCTCTTCTATGCGATTGTCGCCACTGCTGCATTGGTTCTGCTGCTGCGATTTCTTCGCAAGCTGCTGGAAGTCTTCGTCGAGCGCGCGAAGAGGTGGGCCCACGGGGGCCAACCCATCCGCTTTCGCGGGCTGGACTTGATCAGCCGTGACCGCATCCGCGACTCGGTCTTGCTAGTCGTCCGAGCAGCGAGGGTCCTCTTGGCGCTCCTGCTGCTCTACATCTACGTGCCGCTCGTCTTGAGCTTTTTCCCCGTCACGGCACCATTCGGCGACCAACTGTTGCACTACGTCTTGCGGCCAGCCACCGAAATCGCTAGGGCCGCAATCGGCTACCTGCCCTAGCTGTTCTATCTCGTTGTGTTGGTGCTTGTTGCACGGTATTCCCTCAAAGCGTTGCGGTTCCTGCTGAACGCAGTCGGCAGGGGCGATCTAGTGGTCGGCGGCTTCGATCAGGAATGGGCGGATCCAACCTACAAGCTGATCCGGATCCTGATGGTAGTGTTCACCCTGATGATCGGATATCCCTACCTTCCGGGTGCGGAATCGGAGTTCTTCAAGGGATTCTCGCTGTTTGTCGGCGCTCTCGTCACACTCGGCTCCACGGCCGCAATCGGAAACATGGTTTCCGGGGTGATTCTCACCTACACGCGGGCCTTTCGCATCGGGGACCGGGTGCGCATCGGGGACGCCGAAGGTGACGTCTTGGCGAAGTCGCTCTTCGTGACCCGGTTGCGAACCATCAAGAACGAGGAAATCACGGTTCCGAACGGCTTGGTTCTGGGAGGGATGGTGGTCAACTACAGCAACGCTGCGAAACGAAGTGAACTCGTCCTCACGACCGAGGTCGGCATTGGCTACGGTGTCCATTGGCGCCAAGTCGAGGAATTGCTCAAGGCGGCTGCGGCGAAGACCCCCGGAATCCTCTCCGATCCCGAACCCTTCGTCTGGCCAAACGCCCTCGGGGACTTCGCGGTGACGTATGAACTCCACGCGTACACGGATCGTGCCGAGCAGATGGGCGGCACCTACGCCGCGCTGCGCCGCAACACGCTTGATGCGCTGCATGACGCCGGCGTGGAGATCATGACGCCCGACGTCCAGGCGCTCCGGGACGCGAGCCGGTCCGCCGTTCCGGCCGAGAACACTCGTGGCGGCATTGATGCCGACCGCGGCATTCGAGTCGATGTCTCGGGCCGAACGCGTTCCGAAGGCAACTGAGCGGGAGTCAGCGTCCCCGAGCGGCCGCCGGACTGCCGGGCCTCAAGCCACCGTTGATCGGTTTGGGGTTATCCAGAAGACTTGTCAATACCACGGCAGCCGCCTGTTCCCTCGGCCCGCGATTCGGTATGCTCTCGCTGGCCGCTTCCTCCGAAAGAACAGGGCATTAATGTGCGCCAAGGCTTGCCCTGGCGCACTATAAGCCCCAAAGAATCCTCGTTGTTCCTCGGGAGTCAGACGGGTGAACCGCCGCTTGGCCCGGAGGCTGCTTCGGCCGCCTGTCACTTCCCGTTTCGCGGCAATATCTCTGGACCGCTGGCCGGGGAGTGACAGGCGGCATGCGCGTCGAGCCGCCCCCGAGCCCTCGCCGGCGCAACCACACCCGAGGGGTCGGTCGCGGCGTGTTCGCGGGGGTCTGCGCGGGTCACAAGGAGGCACACCCTCCGTGCCATCGGCAGTTGGTGAGGCGGGCGTGACGGTGCGCACTCGCGATTCGGTCCAGACCTCGCGAAGCCGAAATCTCCGTGGGCACATGCGCGGGCGTATCGCGCGCTTGCCCTCGGCGCTCGCGATAATGGGCTCGGTCGCTGCGGCCCAATCCGATCGTGGTTTCCGGCAGGCAGATCAAGATCATCGATGGCAATCCAGCGCTGGCGTGATGGGGAGGGTGTAGGGAAGCGCCTGGCGGCGCAAGGCCTTTCCGGCCTTCTGTCAATCGACGTCGAGGGCAAAGAGAACATCGGCGCGATCGGAGCGATACGCACGGACCGCTCGACCGTCTTCACTTGGCGCGGGCGCAGCGGCGGATTGCGCACGGCCCTCGCAGCCCTCGATGAATTCGCCGCAGGCGCCTCGTATCTGGTCGGCCACAACATCATCGAGCATGACCTCGAACTCCTCGCCCGCCACGCGCCGAATCTGAAGCTGCTCGACCTGCCCGCCATCGACACGCTGTACCTGAGCCCGCTGGCGTTTCCGGAAAACCCCTACCATCGCCTCGTCAAGCAGTACCAAGAACCGGCGCTCGCGAGAGTGCAGGTCAACAATCCTCTGCTGGACTCGGAGCTGACGCTCGAGCTCCTCGCCGATGTCGCCGATGCAATGCGATCAAAGGACGGGGACCTGCTGCTGGCTTGGCACGCGCTGCTCGCCACGGGCGTCAAGGGACACGCCTTCGACCATCTCTTTCGCACGATCCGGGGCGCCGAAGTGACGCCGCTTGCCGAGGACTCGATTCCCGAGATCGCGAAGCGCCTCGGGGCGCGCGGGTGTCCGAACCAAGCGGCCCGCCTCGCTCGCGAAGCACTCTCTCATCCCCTCGCGCTCACCTATGTGCTGGCGTGGCTGCCGGCGGCCGGAGGCAATTCCATCATCCCTCCCTACGTCGAGCACCGGTTCGCACCCGGGGCGCTCACAACGAAGCTCCGCGACGCCCATTGCGGCAACCGCAACTGCTCATGGTGTTCGGAGCATCTCGACGCTGAAACGGCGCTCAAGCGCTGGTTCGGTTTCTCGGGCTTCCGGGAGCGGCCCCGGAACCAGGACGGCGAGAGCCTTCAGCGCTCAATCGTCGAGAAACACCTTGCCCGCCAGCACGTCCTCGGGATCCTTCCCACCGGGACCGGAAAGTCCCTGTGCTATCAACTCCCGGCGTTGATGCGCTACGAGGCGACAGGGGCGATCACCGTCGTCATTTCGCCGTTGGTGGCGCTGATGGCCGATCAGGTCGCGGCCATGCGGCGCCAGCGCATCACTTGCGCCACCACCATCAACGGCCTCATCTCGATGCCGGAACGGGCCGAAGCGCTTGCCCACATCCGACTCGGCGACGCAGGGATCGTGCTGGTCGCTCCCGAGCAGCTCCGCAACCGTTCCTTCCGAAGGGCGATCGCGGGACGCCGGATCGGCGCCTGGGTCGTGGACGAGGCGCACTGCCTTTCGAAGTGGGGGCACGACTTCCGTCCCGACTACCGCTACGTCGCGCGCTACATCGCCCAGCATCACGGGGCGGACTCCGCGCCGATCCTGTGCCTCACCGCGACCGCAAAGCACGATGTCATCGAAGACATCCTGGAGCACTTCGAGCAGACCCTTCAGGCGCGGCTCGAGGTCATCGACGGCGGGGCGGAACGCCGGAACCTGGAGTTCGTCGTCATGCCGACTTCGGCATCGCAGCGGATCGAGCACATCCATGGTGCGGTCGAGGACGCGCTCGGGCGCGCGGGCTCGGGCGGGGCCATCGTCTACTGCACGACCAAGCGAAGCACCGAGGAGACCGCCCAGGCGCTCGCCGACCGGGGGCTCTCCGCTCAGCACTTTCACTCCGGCCTATCGCCGGAGCGTAAACGCGAGATACAGCGTGGCTTCCACGACGGCGAGATTGACGTTGTGGTCGCCACGAACGCGTTCGGGATGGGCATCGACAAGTCTAACGTTCGCGCCGTCGTGCACGCCGAGATTCCGGGCTCGCTGGAGAGCTATCTTCAGGAAGCCGGCCGGGCGGGGAGAGACGGCGCCCCCGCGCATTGCCTGCTGCTGTTCGAGCCCGGAGACGCCGAGCAGCAGTTCTCGCTCACCGCGCGTTCGCGCCTTGAGCGGCGCGACATCCAAGCGGTGCTGCGTGCGATTCGCCGCCTCGACTCGCGCCGCCGGCGCCACCACGCTGACAGCGGGGATTCCGTCATCGCGACCGCGGGAGAGATTCTTCTCGAAGACGATGACGGTGAGTTCGCGCGCGACACCGCGACCGACGACGACCGGGTGCGCACCGCGATCGCGTGGCTGGAAGAATCGAAGCTCGCGCGGCGCGACGAAAACCACACGTCAGTCTTCCCCTCGTCGCTGCGCGTCCCGAATTTGGCCGCCGCACGAGAACGCATCGAGAGGGAGGGCCGCAGGCGGAAGATTCGAAGCGCCACGCGCACGCAGATGCTGCGCGTCGTGCAAGCCCTGACGCATGCGGAACCGGACATCGGTGTCTCCACCGACGAGCTGATGAACGAGTGCGGTTGCTCGATGGGACAGCTCCGAAAGGTGTTCAGCACGCTAGAGGAGATCGGGGTCGCGTCGAACGACATGCGCATCACGGTCTATGTCCACGCCGGTGTCGAGAACGCCTCGTCCCGGCGCCTGACGTTGGCCCGGGAGCTGGAGCAGGCCCTCATCGCGGAGCTTCGCGAGGAGGCGCCCGACCAGGACATCGACACCTGGACGCGCCTTGCGCTTCGCCCTCTCGCCCAGCGCCTTCGCGAGAAGGACATAGAGAACCCGCTGCCCGAACGGCTGGTACGGCTCCTTCGCAGCATTTCCGGCGACGGCCGCGACGAGCCCGATGCCAAGCGCAGCATCGAGATCCGCGCCCGCGACATGGAGACCATCGGAGTGCGGCTGCGCCGGAACTGGGCCTCCATCGATCGCATCGCGCGGCTTCGCCGCGACGGCGCGGCCCGGCTTCTCGAACATCTCCTCGGCAAGCTGCCGGACGGTGTCCGCGGGGTCGATCTGCTGGTGGAAACGACCTACGGGGAGCTGGAGCAGGCCATCAAGGACGACCTAGTGCTGAAGTCGGAGTTGAAGAACCAGGCGGCCCAGCCGCTCGTCGACCGCGCGCTGCTCTGGATGCACGAGCAAGAGGTCGTCACTCTCAACCGCGGCCTCACCGTGTTCCGTCCGGCGATGACGTTGAAGGTCACGCGAGACGGAAAGACCTTCACGGTCGCGGACTTCAAGCCGCTGGAGGAGCACTACGCCGAGCAGACCGCACAGATCCACGTCGTCGCCGAGTACGCGAAGCTTGGCGTGGACGACATCCAGCTGGCGCTGCGCCTCGCGACGGACTACTTCAAGCTCGAAAGCCAAGCGTTCGTCCACAAGTGGTTCAAGGGCAAGGAGACGACGCTCGGGCGCGACACCCTCCCCGAGCACTATGAGGCGATTGTCAGGAAGCTCGGCAACCGGACCCAGGAGCGAATCGTCGCCGACGACCGGGAGCGCACCAACGTGCTGGTGCTCGCGGGCCCGGGCTCAGGCAAGACACGGGTGCTGGTGCACCGCATCGCCTACCTCATACGCGTGCAGCGCGAGAAGCCGGGAAGCATCCTGGCGCTCACCTACAACCGTCACGCGGCGGTCGAGGCGCGGCGGCGTCTCGACGAGTTGATCGGGAAGGACGCGCGCGGCGTCAACGTGATGACCTGCCATGCGCTTGCGATGCGGATCCTCGGGATCTCTTTCGCGCAGGCCGCCGCGAATCCCAGCGACGAAACGTTCAACGTCATTCTTCGCGACGCCGCCCGGCTCCTGAAGAGGAGCGACGAGGCGAACGCCTTCGTCACTCGGGAGCAGATGCTCGGGCGCCTCAACTGGATTCTGGTCGACGAGTATCAGGACATCGGCGAACCCGAATACGAGCTGATCGCCGCGCTCGCCGGGAAGACCCTCGCCGAGGACGACGCGAGGCTGAACCTGTTCGCGGTGGGAGACGACGACCAGAACATCTATGCGTGGAAGGGCGCGTCAGTGCGCTTCATCCGCCGCTTCGCCCGGGAATACCACGCGAAGGAGGAGTATCTCGTCGAGAACTACCGCTCGAGCCGCTGCATTATCGACGCGGCGAGCCAGTGCATCGACGGCGCGGCTGGGCGTCTCAAGCGTGACCACAGGCTGCGAATCGACGGCCACCGGCGCGCCGAACCGTCGGGCGGGGCCTGGACCTCCCGCGACGAGGTCGCACGAGGCAAGGTCCAGATTCTGCGCCTCGAGGGCGGCCAACTCTCGCAGGCCGTGGCCGCGGTCGAGGAACTCAAACGTCTCGCCGCACTCGACCCGGACTGGCAGTGGCGGCGGTGCGCCATCGTGGCCAGGAACTGGGCCGACCTTGATCCGGCAAGAAGCGCCTGCATGGTCCACGGCATACCGGTGCAGAGCGCGCGAGAGGAGCTTTCCTCGTTCTGGCGCGCCCGTGAGACGCAGCGGCTTCTACGCACTCTCGACTCCTGCGATTCGACGGCCGTCGAAACACAGGAGCTCCGGCGCCATCGCGCGGATGTCGGCGAAGGTCCGTGGGCCGACCTGCTCGCTCAGGCGCTCGACGAGCTGCTCCTCGAGGAAGGCGAGGCGGCGGTGCTGCCGATCGCATTCGTGCGGAACTGGCTTGGCGAGTGGAGCAAGGAGATACGGCGCAGGCAGAAGGGGCTGCTCCTGACCAGCGCCCACCGGGCAAAGGGCCTTGAGTTCGATCACGTCGTCATCCTCGACGGACGATGGAACGCTACGAGCGATTCGGACGACCCCGATACCGCACGCCGTCTGTACTACGTGTCGATGACCCGCGCCCGCGAGACCCTGGCACTGGTGCGGCTCGACGATGCCGGGCGCCCGGATGTCCGGGACACGCCGCTTCGGGCAAAGCCGCAGGAACGCGCCTCGTCACTGCTTCAGCCGCTCGGGAACGACCCCTCGGTGCTGGAGCGCGAGGTTCCGCGTCCGGACATCTCCGACGCACGGTTGGACATCCGGATCGCCGAATGCACCATGAAGGACGTCGTACTGTCTTTCGCTGGTTGGAGGGCGGCGCATAGCAGGACGCACCGCGCCATCGCCGCACTTGCGCCAGGGGACCCGTTGTCCATGTCGCATGAGCAGGGCCAGTGGAAGATCCTCGACCGCGAGGGACGCCAAGTCGGCCGCATGGCGAAGAGTTGGACCCTTCCGCACGGCATGGCCATTGCCCGCGCGTCGGTGCAGGGAATCTTCACCCGCTGGGCCGACGACGGGGAAGACGAAGAACGCAAAGGGACTCTACGCTCCGGGACTTGGGAGGTGGTCGTGCCTCAATTCTTGCTGTCGCGCGAGCTATCTCCGACGATGGACAAACCCCGCAGCGGCCCTGCCGGTTGAGCGCGTCTGTCTGTGCGGGATTTCCGCAAGCCGAGCCAACCCGGCTCTCCCCGCCGTGCTGCCTACCGGACAGCCCGCCGCCCGTGCCCCGCCTTCCGTGCAGAACCAGCGCTCGCCCCCTATCATCTGGCGAGGCCACAAAACGACCTCCGCCGCCGGCGTATGCGCACTGGCGTACAGGACCGCCGCCAGCGGGATCAGAACTTGTCGCATGAGTGCCTCCGTGCGTCACGGTATCGGCCCCGTGGAGCCGGGCCGTGGATACGCCACGCGAGTTTCTCTGTGTGATGTCCTGCCTGTTCGCCGCGGCCCCGGTAGCTACTCCGTTGCCGAACGCGGCTCTTGTATTCAGCAAGCGACCCGACACGGGCACCCGCTGGCGTGTCCGCAAGCACAGTAGCACACTTGATTGTGTATGATCAGGACTGGGCGCAACGGGCGAAACACCGAATCGACCGACATTCCCCATCCTGCGGATGGGGAAATTTCGGGCGTCCGAAGGCGTGAAGAAAGATGCCGGACAGCGCAAAGGGAAGGCGAAAGCGATGAACGGCAAGGGAACGATAATCACGATTATCAGCGTAGGTATCGCCCTGAGCGGCCTGATTCTGAACGGACAGCGCACGACCAACAGGGCGATCGAGAACTTGCGCTCTCAGGTCAATCGGGACTTCGCCGAGGTCGGCACCAATATCACGGACCTCCGCGAGCGTATGGCCCGGCTGGAGGGCCTGTTCGAAGGCCACTTGGAAAGGGACGACTGAAGGTGCGACCGATGCTAGACCCCGAGAGGGACCTCAAGGGCGCTACGCCTGAGAAGCTGGCCCGCGCGCTGTATTGTGGTTGCTAGAGTCGTGATTTTCGGCTCGCCTACTGTCCGCAGCGCACTGCGAACGAAGCCCTACGAGTCCGGTTTCTCCGGCTTGCCTCCCACGATCGAACGGTAAGGTGTCGTTTCAATGGCCGCCGCCTGCTGAACCAGCCTGTTGCGGGCAGCGGAAACCCTCCGGTCAGCGTTGCTGCGCCAAGTATTTTCGGCAGGCTTGCTCGCTGGCGAACCGGGTCTCGAATTCCAGCTGATTTCGCGGGTAGTCCTCCACCGCCCCAAACACTACATGTAGTAGCTGCCTGACTCAAGTGCATACCCGCATGAGCCCAAATCTTGGCGGCAACCGGCACTTTTGGTCGAGCACACCACGAATCGCACCGGCTTGCGTCCGGCTCAGGCGTTATGATGGCGTTGCCTTGCGGGCAGGGAGGGTGTGCCAGTGCAGCAGTTGATCCAGCGATTCCTCAACAAGGAGCTTACGCGGCGAGGTCTTTCTCGAAAGCTGGCCGGACTCGGGCTCTCGGCCGCCGCCGCGCAATCGCTCATCGAGAGTCTCGATGCCACCGAGAGCGCCAGCCTCGCCTTGCCTCCGTCCAAGCGATCGACGGGAAGCGGCGGGAAGTTGGTCATGGAGCAGGCTAAAGCCGCAGGATCGGAATACCTGTTTACGAATCCCGGATCTTTCGAGGTCGGTCTGTTCGACGCGCAGATCGGTTCTGGCGTGCCGCTCATCATGGGCTTGCACGAGGGCATTGTCGTCGCCATGGCGGACGGCTACCACCGTGCCAGCCTCAAGCCGGCCTTCGTCAACGTCCACGTCATCGCGGGCACGGCCCAGATGGGCGGACAGCTCTACAACGCCAGCAGGGACGGGGCTGCGCTGGTGGTCACGGCGGGCATGCTTGACAACGAGCTTTGGAGCGACGAGGGCATCCTCGCGCCCCGCCCGGGCTATGACCAGAAGGATGTCCCTAGGCAGTTCACCAAGTTCTGCTGGGAGGCCCGCAACGCGCAGAGCCTGACGATGATGCTGCGACGGGCCTACAAAGTCGCCACGACTCCGCCGGGCGGGCCGGTGTATCTGGCCATGACCAACGGCGCGCTGGAAACGAAGGACGTCACATCGGAGATCGTACCGGCGGAGCGCTTCCTGATGTCCGCACGGCCGCGCCCCGAAGCCGCAGCGGTCGAGAAGACCGCCGACTGGCTGTTACAGGCAAAGTGGCCGCTGATCGTAGTCGGCGACGAGGTCTGGAAGTCCGGTGCCCAGGCGGATTTGGTCAGCTTTGCGGACAAGTACAACGTCCCCGTTACATCCGGCACAGGGGGCTATTTCAACTTCCCGGCCCGCCACCCGCTCCACCTCGGCCGCTTCAGCATGCGCTCGGACTATGCGCAGGGCGGCGTCGATCTTGCCCTGATGGTCGGTGCCCGCGACTTCGGCATCTGGCGCTTGCCGACCGGCCCGGAAGCCCCGCTGGACGCCCGCATCGTGCGGATCGGCCTGAACGCGGGGAACATGGGCCGCAACTACCCGACCGATCTCGCGCTGCTCGCGGACGTGAAGGCGTCTTTGGCGGATCTCGATGCGGCGCTGGAGGGCCGGATCCCGCAGCAGCGCCTCAGCGCGTTCGGGCGAGACCGCGGGGATCAGGCGCGCGGCCTGTCGGCGCAGATGTGGAACGACTTCGACAGCCGGGTGCGCGGCAACTTCGGCCTGAGCCCCATGCATCCGGATGAGATGACATACGTCATGGCCAAGACGGTGGACCGCAACGCCGTGGTCGTGGGCGAGGTGCATTCCGGCTACAACCAGCACAACAACTTCCACTGGGGCTACGGCGACGACGAGCAGGTCTGGATCGGCTACACGGGCAACTCGCTCGGCTGGGGTCTCGGCGCCGCCACGGGCGCCAAGCTGGCCCTTCCAGACCGGCAAGTCGTGTGCTCGATCGGCGACGGGGCGGTCATGTACCAGTCCAGCGCTTTCTGGTCGCAGGCGCGCTACGGAGTGCCCGTGCTGACCGTGGTTTGGAACAACCTCAACTACCAGACGGTGCGAGGCGGATTTCACCGCTACGGCGGCACGATGGCGGCGACCGGAAAATACACCGGCATGTATTTGGGCGATCCAGACATTGACTTCGTGCAGCTTGCGGCGAGCCAAGGAGTCAAGGGCGAGCGGGCGACGACACCTGCCGAGCTGGCAGCGGCACTCAAGCGCGGCATGGAGGTGTGCGGGGCCGGTGAGCCCTATATGGTGGAGGCCATGATCCGCCGAGTCGGACCAGGGGCGGACTCGACTTGGCACGAGGGCTTCAAGCTGAGCGAGCGCATGAAGGCGATGGGCTAGCGAGGCGCAGACCAACAAAGGTGTCGAGGTCCCGAATCCTGACTCAAGCGCCTACGGAGCATCTATAGCGAGACCGGCGATTGCGGGTCTGTTAAGGGGTTCAAGGGAATGAGCCGACGCGCAATCCAGCGCCAATCCCCAGCCTCGTGGCGGGCGGATGGAATCGCCGGGTGTCTCGGACTGGCAGTTAGCGGTCGCGCTCGGCTGGAGCGGTATCGGCCGTGAGGGCGCGGAGTTGCTCCTCCAGTGCCCGCACTCGCTCGTCCGCTGCGCTTGCCTCCTGCTTCGCCGCAATCGCCTCCTGCTTCGCCGCGCTTGTTTCCTGCTCTGCGGCGCTCGCCCGCTGCTTGGCTGCAATTGCCTCCTGCTTTGCTGCCCGCGAATCACGCTCCGCGATCCGCCTCCGCCGCTCGGCTTCTTCTAGCGCGCCGTCGGTCTCTTCCCCGGTGCGCGGATCCCGGAACACCAGCACCGTCGCCCGGGCCTGCCTTTGGCTGCGCAGTTCCAGCCCCAGCACCTGGCTCCGGTACCGCCGCTCCCGGTCGCTGCTCGCCACTGGCTGGACCGGGTCATACTTCCCCCCGCCGGCCTCGTAGCCCTCCAACGCTGACCCCATCAAGGTCCCGTCCGGGTCCAGCCTCCAATACTCCCGAACCCCGATCAAGGCGTACTCCCGCGCCTTGTGCTCGGCGTCATTCTTCGCCGTCGTCGGCGACGCCACCTCCAGCACGAAATCCGGGGCCTTGCCTTCTTCCCAGATCCGGTACGAACTGCGATTCTCAGGACTCACCCCGAACACCACCTGCACGTCCGGCTGCAGCCACAGATTGTTATCGTCACGCCGGTAGTACACCGCCAGTTCCATGGCCACCAGCACGTCCGTGCGCTCCCGGAAGTGGTTCCGCAAGGCCGCCGCGGCTTGCAACACAGCATCGCCGTGCGCGATGCTCTGCGCGATCCAATTGCGTTCCGGGTATTCGATCTCGCCCGGCTTCGCAGACGCCTCGGCACCGGCGGTGGCCCGCCCGGCAAGTTCGGTTTCTATAGCGGTCGTGAAGGGCATGTTGCAACGAGCGGCTTGCGAATGCGCCGCCTTGAGTTGATCCTAGCACCGCGCCAGAGCTCGTCCCCCGACCCGTCGCTCTGTTGACGCGAGCTTGATTGCCAGCGCTGCTCGCGCTTTGAGCGACGCGGTGCTCAGCTTGCGACTGAGGTCTCGCCGGCGCGCCCCCTGTGCGCCTAGCTCAGCCTGCAACCACACGCGGCGCGAGTGGATCTGCGCTCTGGAGGCATGTGCAAGCAAGCGTGCTTGCGCTGGTTTGTGCGCGCGGCTCCACTGAGCGAACGGCGGTGCTTGGGGGAGCCAGACGGCGGCCCCTGCAGGCCAACTTGGGCGGCTCTCCGGGCACCGGGTCGGGAGCGGAAGTCGACATGTCGGCCAAGGGAGGGTGTTGCGGGGGTTGGCCGCGGGCCACCGCCCGCAGTTGTGCCTGCATTCCCTCAACGCCGACGTGCTGAGCCCGCCCCTAGCGGTCCGATTCGAGCACAGCGAGGCCCTTTGTGGCGGGCGATGCAGCACTTCGATCGGGAGATCGAACGCCCCTGGGAAGGCGAGCCAATCCCACCGTAAACTTGACTCGCTTGTAAACGCTACGCCTAGCGAGGCAAGCCTCAGACCAACAAGGGAAGACGTGGAATCATCGGAATCCGACGTTGATCATCAACGCCATGGTCACGAGATTTGTTGTGGGTTGCGGGTCCAGGTGGGAGGTTAAGGGTACGAGCCGAGGCACATTGAGGCACGGAGCCTCATCCCCCGATAGGTGGACGATTTTGCGGGACGGTCCCTCGACTCTAGGGGTCGCGTTCCGGCGGAGAGCCATGG
>JAJDTX010000085.1 GCA_022826925.1 Bryobacterales bacterium | reverse complement strand
GACCGCGCCAAGGCTCCTGGGTGTGCTGTCGCATGCTCGCACGCCCCGCCGACTCGGCTTCCGGACGCCATCTCCCGAGCTCCGCGCACTCCAAGACATGCCTCAACCCCCGTTCGCATCAAACATTGAATTTGCCTGGCTGCGATGCGGGTCGGGGATTCGGCCTGGCACAGTTTGCTAGCCTTGATAGTCATTCGCCATGCGGCTACTGACATCCATCGCCCTGCTCGCGGTGATCCCGGCCCTCCTCACCGCTGCGCGGACTCACGAGACCAACCCGATGAGTTCGCCCGAAGACTTCGCAGAGGGGCGGCGGCTGTATCGCATTAACTGCGGGGTCTGCCACGGCATGGAGGGCAAGACTGGACGCGGCGCCCGCTTGGCACGTCGGAGCTACCGGCATGGCAATTCCGATGCCGCTCTCTTCGACCTGATCGAAAGCGGAGTCCCTGGCACGGACATGCCCGGACTGTGGCTTGACGAGGACGACATCTGGAGAATCCTCCTGTTCGTCCGCACGTTCGCGGAAAAGGCCAACGAGGTCTGCAACCCGAGCGGCGACGTGGCCGCCGGAAAGCGCGTCTTCGACTCGCAGGGTTCGTGCCTAGCCTGTCACACCGTCGGAAGTCGCGGCGGCCGGCTTGGCCCGGACATGTCGTTCGCGGGCGTGCAGTACACAGACCAGCAGCTGCGCGATGCGCTGCTGGAGCCCTCGCGCGAGGTGGTCGGTCGCTACGAGACTGCGAGACTTGTCACGGCGGAAGGCGAACGCGTCGAGGGAGTGGTAATGAACGAGAACAGCTACAACATCTTCGTCATGGATCGTTCCGAGAATATCCGGTCATTCCGCAAAGCGGAGCTTCAATCGCTCGATCTCCCGGAGGAATCGCTGATGCCTGCCTATGGGGACCTGCTGAGCACAGCAGATCTTGAAGACCTGATCGCCTACCTGTGCTCGCTGCAAGGGCAGGCCGAGGAGGTCGCGCAGTGAAGGACCTGCTATTGCGACGAGTGCTCCTGTCGGCACTGCTCTGCGCCGCTGGCGCGGCGGGAGAAGTGACCTATCAGGACCTGTTGAACGACCCGAACGTAGCATCCGACTGGCTGAACTATCACGGTGGTTACGCCGGGCACCGGCACAGCCTGCTGGACGAGGTGAACCGCTCGAACGTCGAGTCCCTGCGACTGCAGTGGGCCTTCCAAGAAAGGATCGCGGAGAAGTTCGAGGTCACGCCCCTCGTCCATGACGGAATCATGTACATCACTGTCCCGCCAGGCGATGTCTATGCGCTAGACGCGGAGACCGGAGCCCGGCTATGGAGGTATTCCAGACGCCTGCCTGCCAAGCTGATCGCATGCTGCGGGCTCGTCAACCGCGGTCTGGCGATCCTAGGCGACCGGCTGTTCATGGCGACCCTGGATGCCTACACGATCGCGCTGGATCGCAAGACTGGGCGCCTGCTGTGGGAGACGGAACTGATCGATTACTCCCTCGGCTATTCGGGCACGCTCGCGCCCTTGGTGGTCAAGGACATGGTCATGGTCGGCACGGCCGGAGGGGAGTACGGCATCCGGGGGTTTATCGACGCCTTCGATGTAGAGACCGGAGAGCGCCTCTGGCGCTTCTACACGGTCCCGGGCCCGGGAGAGTTCGGCAATGATACTTGGGCCGGAGACTCGTGGAAGACTGGCGGGGCCTCGATCTGGATCACCCCCAGCTACGACCCCGAACTGAATCTCGTCTACTGGGGCGTGGGCAATCCGGGGCCGGACTGGAACGGGGACGTGCGCCTGGGAGACAACCTGTTCTCGGATTCCGTGGTTGCCCTGGACGCCGACACTGGCAAGCGCAAGTGGCATTTCCAGTTCACCCCGCATGACGTCCATGACTGGGACGCCACGCAAGTCATGGTGCTGATCGACCGCGAGTACCGGGGAGTGGAGCGGAAGCTGCTGGTCACCGCCAACCGGAACGGCTTCATCTACATGCTGGATCGCGAGACCGGCGAGTTTCTCAAGGCGACGCAATTCGTCAAGCAGACCTGGGCGGTCGGGGTTTCCGAAGAAGGCCGTCCGATCCGACGGCCGGGCATGGAGCCGAACGCCGAGGGTATCGAAGTGTTCCCGGCGGTGGCCGGCGGCACGAATTGGATGTCTCCTGCCTACAGCCCAGACACGGGCCTGTTGTACGTCTCTTGCCGCGAGGGCAGCAGCACGTACTTCAAGGGCGAGACGGAATACCGGCCCGGCACTCGCTACTGGGGCAGCTTGTTCGTCAACGAGGCGACCATGGACGAGTGGTACGGCGCTGTCCGGGCCTTCCACCCGGTGACTGCCGAGAAGGTCTGGGAGCACAAGCTGTTCCGCCCAGTGTGGGCCGGATTGCTCTCCACGGCCGGCGGCTTGGTGTTCGCCGGAGGCAGCGGTGGCTTCTTCAAGGCGCTCGATTCCGAATCGGGCGAGGAGCTGTGGCGAATCAACCTCGGAGCGTCGATCCTTGCCAGCCCAATGACGTACGAGATCAACGGCCGCCAGCTGGTTGCGGTTGCCTCCGGCGGCGGGATGTTCGTGTTCGCGCTGCCGCAAGAATCCGCGCCGTAGAAGGCCACGGATTCCTGCGATGGATCGGTCAGGCGCCAGGGTTGGACACGGCAAGCGAGCCGTCGGGGCCGAGCGGCCCCGGCGGAGGGCTACTCGGAGCCCGCCGCTGCCGCCTCTTCCGCGCCCCCTGCACGGTGATCGTGACGCCTTCACGCACGTCGCCCACGCCATCGAGCAACCTGCCGGCGCGAATGGTGACGGGAGTCTCCTAGGCAATGGCTGCCGGTGCGGAAACCAGCAGGCCGAGGGCGAGCAGCAGCAGGAGCCTGATCATTGGGATCCTCCAGTACTGCAGGTACGGGTCCGCTCCATCGACGCGGATTCCAGGTGCGCTCGAATATATTACAGATGGAGCACGGCCGGGCCCGCGCCGAGGCGGCAGCTGCCGCGGCAGTCGGGCCGCCGCCGCACGGAGGTGAAGCGATGGCCACCCGCAGGCAGACGACAGAAAACACCGATCGGGGCGCCGTCCCCCGGCGCCGCATGATGCAGGGAGTCGGCGCGGTCCTCGGATCCGCGGCGGTGATGCGGGAGCTGCCGGCGGCAGCGTTGGCGGCGTCTTCCGCGGCCGTTGCCCAGGCCGCGTCCGTGGGCCCCTACGCCCCGGACTGGCTGCCCCCGGGCGTGCGCTCGCGCTTCGTCCACGGCGTCAACGGGCTCACGGTGCACGTGCTGGAGGCCGGCTTCGAGACCGGCGGGCGCCCGGCTCTGCTGCTGCTGCACGGCTTCCCCGAGCTCGGCTACAGCTGGCGGCACGTGCTGGCGCCGCTGGCGGCGGCCGGCTATCACGTCATCGCGCCGGATCAGCGCGGCTACGGCCGCACCACCGGCTGGAGCGCGGACTACGACGGCGACCTGCGGCCGTTCAGCCGGATGAACGCCGTGCGCGACGCCCTCGCGCTGGTATCGGCGTTCGGCTACCGCACCGTGGACGCCGTCATCGGCCACGATTTCGGATCGCCGATCGCCGCCTGGTGCGCCGTGGCGCGGCCGGATGTGTTCCGGGCGGTGGCGCTGATGAGCGCCCCGTTCGGCGGCACGCCGACGTTTCCGTTCGGGACGGCGGACGACGGCCCGCGCGCCGAGCCGGACGCCGAGCCGGACATCTACGAGGAGCTGGCGCGCCTGCCCCGCCCGCGCAAGCACTACCAGCGCTACTACCGAACACGCGAGGCGAACCCCAACATGTGGCGCGCCCCGCAGGGCGTCCACGCGTTTCTGCGCGCCTACTACCACCACAAGAGCGCCGACTGGGCCGCGAACCGCCCGCACCGGCTGGCATCGTGGGCGGCCGCCGAGGTCGCGCAGATGCCGACCTACTACATCATGGACCTCGACATGGGCATGGCGGAGACTGTCGCCCGCGAGATGCCGACAGCGGCCGAGATCGCGGCCAACCGCTGGCTGCCCGACGACGAGCTGCGCGTCTACAGCACGGAGTACGAGCGCAACGGGTTCCAGGGCGGCCTGCAGTGGTACCGCTCCGGCGTGATCACGGACGAGCCGCTGACCTTCGCCGGCCGCACGATCGACATCCCGTCGCTGTTCATCGGCGGCGCGAGCGACTGGGGCGTCTATCAGCGCCCGGGGGCGTTCGAGCGGATGCAGGAGAGCGCCTGCACCGACTTTCGCGGCGCGCACCTGCTCGAGGGCGCCGGCCACTGGGTGCAGCAGGAACGGCCCGAGGAGACCGTCCGCCTGCTGCTGGAGTTCCTGCGGCCAGCGTAGCCGCGCGCGTCACGGAGGCGCCTGATGAAGGAACGGGTATACACTGGCCGATCGGTGGCTCTCGGCTTGGCGACCGGCACAGTCGTGTCGGTCATGCTCGGCGCGCTCGGCATAGATTGGGTGTTGGCGTGCATGACCGGGCTGGCCGCCGGCGCCTTCGCGCTGCCTTGACGCCATCGAAAGCGCACACCATGTCCCGAGTACAGCTAGCAATAAACGTCACCGACCTCGACAAGGCGATCGCGTTCTACTCCCGCCTGTTCGACACCGCCCCCGCGAAGGTGAAGCCCGGCTACGCGAACTTCGCGATTGCCGATCCGCCGCTGAAGCTGGTCCTCTTCGAGGGTCGAGAGGGAGCGACACTCAACCACCTGGGCGTCGAGGTT
>JAJDTX010000076.1 GCA_022826925.1 Bryobacterales bacterium | reverse complement strand
GAAGACCCCATGCACGTATGTAAGCCCACCACCGGGACCTGGGAGGTCTTCACTTTGCCCCGATGGTCGTATCGGGGCCGCGAAGGGAAGGAGGTATCCGAAGCCTGAGATGAACGGAGTGAAGAAGTCGGACGGGGCCATAGTACCGTCGAAGCGGGCGAACAAGGGGGCGCGCGCCCCGGCGGAGTCCGTGGAGGGAAGGGCCTCGACCAAGGGGAATCCGCGAAGCGAAAGCACGCGCCGGACGCAGGGCCGGGAAAGCGTGACCCATGCCGCCGAGCGGATACGGCAAGCTGCAACGAGGAAGCCGCGGGAGAAACTGACGGCGCTCCTGCACCATGTCACGCCGGACGCGCTGCGCTGGGCGTTCCACGCGCTCAAGCGGGACGCGGCGGCGGGCGTTGATGGCATGACATGGGCCAAGTACGCGGAAGGGCTGGAAGGGCGGCTGCTCGACCTTCACCGGCGCGTGCAGTCGGGGGCGTACCGGGCGCCGCCGGTCCGGCGGGTAGAGATACCCAAGCCGGACGGCGGGACACGACCGCTCGGCGTCGCCGCGCTTGAGGACAAGATCGTCCAGAAAGCGGTGACGGAGATCATCCTGACGCCGATTTACGAGCCGGCTTTCCTCGGCTTCAGCTACGGGTTCCGACCGGGGCGCGGGGCGCATGACGCGCTCGACGCGCTTGCTGTCGCCATCAAGCGGCGGAAGGTCAACTGGGTGGTCGATTGCGACATCCAAAGGTTCTTCGATACCGTCTCGCGGGACTGGCTGGTCCGGTTCCTGGAGCATCGGATCGGGGACCGGCGGGTGATCAGGTTGATCGTCAAGTGGCTGAAAGCCGGCGTCATGGTCGATGGCCGGTGGCAGGACACCCCGCAGGGCACGCCTCAGGGCGCGATCGTCTCGCCCGCGTTGGCGAACGTTTACCTGCACTATGTCCTCGACCTCTGGTTCCATCGCAAGTGGCGGCCCGAAAGGGCCGAGGGCGATGCCATCATCGTGCGCTACGCCGATGATGTGGTCGTTGGGTTCGAGCGCAAGGGGGATGCGGAACGCTTCCTGCGGGCGCTCGGGGAACGGCTCGGCCAGTTCGATCTGGCCTTGCATCCGGCCAAGACCCGGCTCATCGAGTTCGGCAGGTTCGCGGAAGTGGACCGCCGGGCGCGAGGGCAGGGCCGTCCGGAGACGTTCGACTTCCTGGGCTTCACGCACTACTGCACGAAGACCAGGAGCGGGCGGTTCGGGCTCGGACGCAAGCCCGCTGCAACGCGGATGAGCCGCACCCTGAAGCGCATCGCGGACGTTCTGCGGCGGCGCAGGCACCACGACCTCCACGAGGTCGCCCGGTGGCTGGGGCGGGTCGTCAACGGGTGGCTGAACTACTACGCCGTCCCGACGAGCGCCCGCTCCCTGCGAAGCTTCACCTACATCCTGAAACGGATATGGCTGAAGGCGCTGCGCCGACGGTCGCAACGGGATCGCTTCAGCTGGCAACGGCTGCAAGCCCTCGTGGACCGATACTGGCCCAAGCCATGGATCCGACACCCGTGGCCGGAACAGCGGTTCGACGTCAAATACCCGAGGTAGGAGCCGGATGGTTTAACGACCACGTCCGGATCTGTGCGGGGGGCGCCGGGAAACCGGCGTCCCTACCGCGACCGAAACCGGCGCCGCCAGTTGAAGACTAGGTTGAGGGCTGTGCGTCGTGCACGAACCACGCTCATGGCGCACGGCGCGAAGCGCGGATGCAGTTCGAGGAGGCCTTCGTAGACGCTGCCGAGCTGCTGGATCGCGAGGTCGCGATAGTCGACCCTGAACAAGCCCAGGTCGGTCCGGTCAGGTTGGCGCGCGCGCCCCAGCTGATCCAGGACACGCGCGAGATACCAGTCCGGAAGCTTCTTCTCGGCAAGAAAGCTATCGCTCTCAAGATCGAACAGACCGCCGTTATAGGCATGCACGCCGTAGCGCCTATGACCACGATCAATCAGGTCGAACAGATCTTGCAGGTCATCCCAAAGGGCGGTGTCGTCGCAGGGATAGTCCGAAGACGGGAGGCCGCGGCTGAGCCGGTCAAGGCGCGTGGCAACGTCGTCACGGTGTCGGGCCAACGAACGATTGTTAGTGTAAGTCTGGTTGCGCCGATACGGCAGCAAACCCCGGTCTTCGGCATACATGATGAACAGGAGCCGATAGAGAAAGATCAGGCTGTGCTCCTGGCACTCGCGTAAATCCTGTTGGGGATCGAGTGCGTTCTCGTGGTGGCTGAGGAAACCCTCAACGCAGAGTCGGAGAGCTTCGAACACACGGTCCTTGAGTTCTTCGCCCACGCCAATCGAGTATTCTGAGCTGCCGTCGACAGCTCTTTGGATCAGCGGCTTGCGGTCGGCGATCGATGCGAGACCGACAGGGCTGAACAGAAGATAGAAGCGCAGAAAGTCGTGAAATTCGGGGCCGCTCGGACCGAGCTCGAGCTGCCCATCCGCCGGAGTGAGGCTTTCCAGAAGTGCTTGGAGGTCGACCTCAAGGTATGTCTGGAAGCGTGGGTTGGCCGGACCCAAGACCCGGGGTACTAGTCGCCACAGGCGGCCATTGGTCAAAATGCCGAAGTTCCGCAGGCTGTGGTTGAGGTACCATTCGATCTGCTCTGGAGGATACTCGCGAGTGCCGCCGACCCTTGTAGGTCTGTCCAGGCTGACGTGCCATGCCTTGGCGTCGGCGACGGCAACCGCATGTTCCCAGAAGTCGGGGCTGGTTCGTCCGACGTTGACGGCTGCCGTTAAATCGTCATCAGTGAGAAAGAGTGCGTAGTCAGGTTCACGGCGGTTGAGAAAGGTCTGATATTTCAGATGCCAGCCTAAGGCTTTGAAGACCGGCTGGATGAATTTTTCCTCAAGGCCGGCCTCATCGCCATAGCGGTCAACACGGTTCTTCTCCTCGCCCCACAGAGAAAGGAGACGTTCCAGGACAACCCCTGCTGCGTCGGTTTGCTCAGCCCACTCCGGCTCAAGGGGAAGCCTGTGCTCAAGCCAATGATTGGAAAGGAAGTCGGAGTTGCGTACCGGGGAGAGCGGCAGAGACATCTGTCGCTCATCAGGCTGTCCGATAACCACCTCAGCCCGCCTCTCCGGAAAGTACCTCCCAGACGCGCTTATATCCGGTTCCGGACAGCGCTGCGCCCTCCGGCTTCACCCCGTCCCATTCATCTGCGCCCAGTCCCCGCAGGAAGCGGCGCGCCTCTCCGACGGAATACCGCCCCTCATTCCCGCCGCTGATGTCCCGGTACAGGTTCCCCAGCGCTTCGGCCGCGCTGCGGGGCGCGGCATTCATCCGCATAAGGACCGCATCCTCGCTGCTCACGCCGTGGTAAATCATCGCCGGCAGCGCGTTGATCCGCCGCTTCTCCGCTTCGGAAAGCGCGTCGAAATCGATCCCCGACACCCGGCTCAGCGCGGAAACGCCCCAGGTTCCGCTGTTGACGATGGTGCGGTAGATGGCCCTGCATGCATCGGTCAGGGCAGCGGTTCCCGCTTCGTCGTCCTTCTCCCGGCTGAAGTACTCCCGCGCGATCGCCTCCAGACCCTTTCCATTCACCCAGTCATTGGTGATCTCGGAAATCCGGCTCTTGTCGTAGCCCTTCCCGCCGAGCTCCACCAGGTCCTGCTTGAGCTGCGGCACTCGCAACATGACGCCGAACAGGTCCGCCATCCTGCCGCCCTCGCCGAACAGGCTCTCCGGCGCCCAATCAGACACCGTGAGCCTGCTCTCCAGGCCGCCGATGCCATACATTGCCGCCTGGACGCCTTCCGGCGAGAAGCCCGTGGAATCCGCGAGCTCCGTGATGACCTCGGGCATGTCGGCGAGCTTGCGCGCGTAGCTGTGCGTCGCATCCAGGAGGGCATCCGCCTTCTGCCGCTGCTCGGGATCGTTGCGCATCGAGGTGTAGCCGTAGGTCTGCCTCAAGAGCTGCTCGGAGTCCGCGAGCACCGCGTCCAGGTTCTTCTTCTCCGCCCACAGGTGGGCGATGTAGCAGCGAAAGTCCTCCCACTGATCCTTCCAGAGCACGTCCGAGAGCTCCGCCAACGACCCTTGCGCCGCAAGCTCGTCCAGCAGCACCACAAGACGGGAGACCAGCGCCCCGGTGCTCCGGCTCACGAACTCGATCAACGCCTCGCGATCCGCCCCCTCGGACAGACCGACCACACCGACGCTGTCGTGACCGATGCGCCCCGCGCGCCCGGCGAGGTTCCAGAACTCCCGCGGGGCGATCTCCACCGACCTCGTCCCCTGCGGCACGTAGCGCGAGGACAAGAAGACCGACGACACCGGGAAGTTGATGCCTTGCGCGATCGTCGACGTCGCGCACAGCATCCGGAGGCTGCCCGTCTCGGCGAGCCATTCCATCAGCGCCCGCACATCGTCGGACAGTCCCGCATGGTGCACGCCTACGCCCTTCTCGAGCATGCCGACAAGCTTGAAGTCCGGGCTGATTTCGGTGCGCAGGAAGTCCTGAACCAGCCGGATGTCCGGCGGCACGTCTTCCATCTCCGGCAGGCTCCGCGCCGCTTCCCCGGCCATCTTCCAGACCGTTCGGATGGTGTTCGCTACCGCAACGCTCGTGCCTCTCGCAGACATCACCGCGCCGATCGCCGCCGTCTGCAACCCGAGCCCCTTCTGCGCGCCCTTCGTCAGCACTTGGCTCTTCGGAACGTCGATCGGCTTCACGCCGCCAACGCGGTGCGTTCCGTGCAGCGGCATGGCCCTCTCGGTCGCGGTCAGCGTCTCGAAGTTGAGACGCCACCCGCCGCGCGCGCTGTCATCGGCGACAGCCCGGTAGAGACCGACGATCCGCTCGTTCGGCTTCCACGGAACGGTGCCCAGGCTGATCGCATTTCCCGCGTCGATGTCCTGCGCCAGCCACCGCGCCACTGACTCCGACCCCTCCACGTAGGGCATCAGCAAGAGGAAGTTCGCCTGCGCGCAGTCCCGCTTGACCGTCGCCAGCAGCAGCTCGATTCGCAGCCCCCGTCCCTCCGATTCCAGGTTGTGGGCCTCGTCCATCACCACCAGCGCGAGGGGACGCTCCACCTTTCGGTTGCGGATCACCAGCGACAGCTTCTCCGGCGTCGCGACCAGGATGTCGAAGGGCCGGCCTGTGTCGGCCAGAAGCTCTTCCTCGAACGCGTCCACCTCTACAGCCGCGGTCAGCTGCTCGACGCGCAGCCCGATCGGCTCGAAGTCCGTGCGCAGCCGCCGCGTGATCTGCGCCGACAGCGCGCGCGTCGGCGCCACGTAGACCACCCATCCCCGATCGGCCTGGAACTGGTTAAGCGCCTGCAGGATGCGGAATTGCGCGAGCAGTGTCTTGCCACCTGAGGTCGGCATGTCGACCACGATCGCCGTCTTCGCCTGGTCGAGCAGCCCCTGTTCGAGCAGCGCCGTGCGCTGCGGTGGCAAGAGCTCGAACATCGCCTGGTGCTCGCGATGGGTGAGAGACCGCACGAAGTCCGAGGTCTTCGAGTTGACCGTCCGCGTCGCCCACCACAGCGAGTTCGTCACCATGATGCGCGCCGTCGCATGCAACCACCTGAGCACCACCTCGTGCTGCGCGTCCCCCGACGCGGCCGCCGCCTTGATTCCCGCCTCGAAGTGCTTGTCCAGCGTGCCGAACGGATCGCCCGGCTCGCCCTGCAGCATGTAGCCCGCGAGCGTCTCGGTCGCCTTCGCCCAGTTGTAGAGCGCCGCCAGCCTGAGCGCGATCGCCCGGTCCACCGCCTCGGAACCGTTGCTCAAACGACGTTCTTCATGGATCGCCTGGTCGTTGCGCA
The DNA here is from genome assembly GCA_022826925.1 of Bryobacterales bacterium. Taxonomy (GTDB): domain Bacteria; phylum Acidobacteriota; class Terriglobia; order Bryobacterales; family UBA6623; genus VXMF01. Next base: position 7,122 of record JAJDTX010000076.1, on the reverse strand, counting down.
AGCCCGCGACGATCTCGCGGATTCGATCCAAATCGTCCCACCCGTCCTTGCGGAACAGCCGGACCCAGCACTCGAACAGCCTGTACAGGAGCCTCCGGTCCCATTCCGCCTCCGCGACGCTCGGCGCCCTCAACGCTTCTCCCTGCTCGCGATACCAGCGCCTGAGATCCGACCAGCGATCGCCGCAATAGGCGACCGCGGAGAGCTGAAGCACAAAGAACAGGCGATCGAGCGTCTCGACCGGTACCGGAAGCAGCCTGCGGATGTCGAAGGCGCGGAAGGACGCCGCCACCGCTTGATCCCGGAGTTCCCGGTTGGGCCCCGCCGGACGGCTCAGTTCGTCCAGGCCCTCGATGGCGGCCAGCTCGTAAGCGAGCGCCACCCGCTCCAGGAACGGTTCGTCCTCCGCTCTCTCCTCGAAGGAGAAGCTGATCTGCCTGCCGACCGCTCGGCGTGCCAGCCACTGGCAGACCAGATCGCCCGCGCGCTCGATCTCGTCGGCGCCGATCGCGGCGACCGCCCAATGTTCGTTGAGCACCTCCAGTGCTCTGCCGGACAGGCTCATCGTTCCCCTCCTGTCCGCCGCGAAACCATCTCCTCGCCGATACCCTCCAGCCTCCCGCACGGCAGGTAGAGCGCAAGCAGCGCGATACGCGTTCCCTCGGGACATTCCGCGCCGAGGTCATCCACTCGAGCCCGCAGGTCATCCTGATGGGGTTCCACATCGCGGACAAGAACCCCAAAGAGCTGAACGTCGGACGGATTCCCGAAGTATCTCTTTGTCGCCTGCTGGAAGCGCGCTCGCCAGGGCGCCGCTCCGGCCCGGTGACCGAGATATCTCACGAGATCGTCGCGGATGGCACCGCTGTCACGGAGATCCTCAAGCTGCTTCTTCAGACCTGTGCGACCGTGCATCGTCCCCGGAGGATATCTTTCTTCGCGCGACGTCTTCACCTCGCCGAATGCGAAGCAATCACCACCCCCGTCGATCCCGAACCCGACTAGGTCTGCCCCCGGCAGGCTGGAACCGCTCTTTCTCTCGTCGCGTCCGTCCGGCCAAGGGAAGCTGCATGAGCGATGGTCGGTCAGGTAAGCCTCCGCGATCGCTTCGCCCACTCGCCAATCCTCGAAATGACCCGGATCGTGCAGCACGCGTCGCAGCCCGTCCTGCTCGAATTCCGTCTCGGCCAGGCCCGCGAGGATGTCCTCGATGTCCGCCTTGCCCTCGTCATCGAAGAGCACCGCCGCCACCCGGCCGTCCATCGCGGCGCTCAACTCGTCGTCCGACCATTGCAGGCCGATCCCGGAGCAGGAAGGACTGTCCATATCGTACACAGACTCGCCCGCGCCGACCGTCACAGGAACGCTCCCGCCACGCCCGCGCACCCGAGCCTCGACCTGCGGCGGTGCACCCGTTCGGTTGACGCCCCCACCGCGAAACCGGGCAGCGACCGCTGCCGACCGTCGTCACACGCCATACAAAGAAATCCTTCCGAACCGCTTCTGTCCTGCTACTTCGTACTGCCGGTCGAAACTTCTGCCATCGGTCCCCTGTCAGCCCAGCGGTGGTCCTTCGCCCTAGCTGCACCGCATGCCCTTCCGCGCCGGAGCGAGCCGCAATCAGCGAAAGCCGCCGACGCTCGCCCACACCTGTTGCGCGGCCGCATATTGCCTCCTCGGCCTGTCCCCTGCCAGCATCGCAGTTTGGCTCATGCGCCAGACGCATTCAGGCCGCCGGGCTAGGTCGCCGACTTGATGCCGCGTCCACTCCAAGCCTCACAAACGGAGGTTCGTTTCCTTCAGGGCTCGGCCTCCTCATTCGTGGGGCGGCGTTTTGCCCTCTTCCATCCATTCGTCGAGATCGACGACATCGTAGATCACCCGCCGTCCCCTCTTGGTGTAACGCGGCCCCTTGCCGGGGGCGCGCATACGGTTCAGCGTCTTGGCGCTGATCCCGACATAGGCGAAGGCCTCCTTGGCGTTGAGAAAACGCTTTGGGCGCCGGGCCTCCTTCCCGGCTGGATCCTTCGGAGAGACGCGAACCCCCAACGCGTCCCGCCCTGGCGCCGCGCGGCCTTCACCGGCTGCCAGCGCGACCTCATGCGATGCGATCCGGTATACCGGACCCTCCCCGATTGAGTTCCGATCGGGCAGGCAGGTCAGCACCTGCAGGGCGATGCCCACGCCCCCGGGTCGGGTTCGCTCCAGAGGAAGTCGCTATCGCCGCCACGGAGAGCGGCTGTGCTCGACTCCAGCGCCCGCGCGGCCCGTCTTCCCAATTCCTCGGGCATCATCGAGAAGTCGCACAGGACCGTGACGTCATCCGCGTGATCGACCCGCCCATCCTTCACCAGCAGGTCGTTTTCGAGCGTGTCACTGACCGACATCCGCTACCGAAGGTGAAGGCTGGTCGTGCAAGTTGGCCCCAGCGGGTGACCGGAATGTCTCTCAGCCTCAACGGCGCTTACGTCCCTTCGGAGAGGGTGAAGCCGGACATCATTCTTGGGGTGGTCCCGATTGGCGTGTCTGTTGTGCCTGTTGTCGCGTTCTGGATCCTGGGTGGTCGGACACGGACTCATCCCCAAATCCTGTGGAGGGCGTCTGTAAGAGCTAAGGAGCCACTGCTGGCTGCGCTTTGTGCCAGCTGGTTCACTCAAAAATTACTGCTCTTCCTTTTAGTCTGCATGATCGTGCTGTTGAAGGTAGGTGCCGACCCCTTCCAAGACCTGATCGATGGTCATTAGACAGTGATGAATGAAGCTTGTGCTTAGGTAGAAGACCCACGGATCTCCGCCGGTCAGGGATTTCATGAACCAATTCGACGGCCAGTTGCTCTGCCGTATAGTTTGTTCAAATGTCTGTCGTTCATCTAACGGCCATTCGAAACCGTGGTGAAACATCTTGTTGCGATATGCGAACAAAGCAGACAGCGTTCTATCAAGATCGTCGGGTAGAAATTCCGAAAGGCCAATGGAATCGGAGAGCTGGACGATTCCCTGAACAATGTTCCGACGGTGTCCCCCGTGATCAAACACATGGTGTGGGTCCCAGAAATGATCATCGAGAGCGGCGATCCGAGGATTTGCATCTGAATTGTTTCGCCGCTGGTTCGCTCGAAGGCCCTTAAATATTGCGACGAAAAGCGATTCCATAAACGGTGCCAACATGCCTACCGCTGACATACTGTGCGCAGCGTCCTGGAACACGGAGCTATGAAGCCTGTCAACACGCCAGTCCTCGAATTGGCCAGCGTTCTCGCCTGAACTTTCCCGGATTGCAGCATTTAGAGACTCTATTTCAGCCGCCAACATTTCATCGGTCTTGCGGTTTCGGCGCAAAACATTCCTGATCGCAAGCAGCTGGGCTTCAAGATCATATTCATGCATCAGGATTAAGGCCCGAACACGGTCGGTAAGCTCGAATGACACGAAGTCATCTGCTTCTGGTTCAAACGTCGGTTCTTCGTTCAATTTTGTATCCCTCAGTCAATACGCTAACAAATTCGACGGCAGGCAATCCCTTTGATATCTTTACCTTGGGCTGGTCGTGAGAGGAGATTCGTAACTTGGGTACATCATGCTCTACACCATGCCCGGGTCCCATGATCCTTCTCGAACCGGAAACCGCGCGGCTCACGTCGTCCCATAGCTTCTTATCTCCAGTCTTCGGTCCAACATAGTCGAACGTCAGGTCGTGGGTTGCGACCCTGATGCGGTGTTCTCCTCCTTTCATTATCCACACAATTTAGAATTCCAGAAAACTGATCCGGAACCGGTGTCCATTATCCGAGCAGCAGCAGCGAGAGATATCCCTTGACCTGGGTGAGAACGATCACGACAAAGCTGCTGTCGAAAGGAAAGGCAATCCCATTACCTTACGGATTGTAGTGTCCGGGTCTACGACCCCAATGCGCAGCTAAGGTATCAATGGATTTCTTGTCTTTGAGCTCTAGTACATCTATTTCTTCATATTCAAAATGCGATAGTAAATCTGCCATACAGGTATAACCATGATATTCAATCCAGGTTTTCGGATCAGCATAGGAGCATCTATTGGGCACACAGTCGAATGGGCACTCGACATTCCAATAGTTGTCCAATAACTTCCGCAGCTTTCTATCGTCGTCGTCTTGAAGTGTCGTTCCGTCACTGAGCTTCTTGATTAGTTGCTCGAGATTCGAAAAATAGCGTTCTGCTTCGCAATGGATTTGCATATGACCCTCTTGAGTAACGTATCGCTAAGAGCACGGGGAGGACGCAGTAAGTAGTCCAACCACAAGCGAAGTCAAGCCGGTGCGCAGGGACGCGCAGTCATGCCGGGGTCCTGGCACTCTCGGGCGCCGGTGGTGACAGTAGCAGAATGCCGGTAGTTCTCGCGGCATCAGAGGTTCACGTGCTAAATTCTGATTCTCGGGGATCGGGGCACACTGTCAGACGGCAAGATGGTGGGGCGGGGCGGTCGTCGATGAGCATCCCTGCAACCAATGTGACTTGGGATAGACGGTGCTGGACCGATGCACCCAATTCGACCGATTGATATCACGAGCAGCAATGCGAGGAAACGCCGGTTATTACAATCGGCAAGTCTTAGCCTGCCCAATGTGAAATCGAGAGGTTGCTTTGGAGCGAACGCGAGCGTGGTCGGCCAGAGATGTCTGCGCGACGGCAGCGAGCGACGTCCGTGATCGCCGCTGTTGGAGGCAGATGTTGGGAATCCCGTGGGAATCATCCGGATTCAACCTCCAGGATGCTCAAGTCCGCTCGTGACCTGGTTGACGCCCGAGCAGCGCTCGAGGGCAAATCGACGGTACTGCGCGCGGCGCAAGACCGTAAGCCCGGCCAAGCTCCGGCCGGAGCAATTTATGGCGCGACAAGAACAGGTTACGGCACTCCAAACGCCGGATCGCGTTGAGTATCTGGAGGGTCACGACCGAGGTCGGCGCGATCCATGCACACCTGACCCTCAGGTGGAACACCTGACGTATCTGTCCCCAGCGACCCCTCCGGGAGCTAGTTGCTGAAGTCGGCAGAGGCCGCAGGGCGCCGCCGCAGGTACCTGCGAGAGCGTGCGCGGCGGGGCGCCCAACAGCCGCTCCGCGATGAACGGGGCTGAATGCACCCGTGAAGGCATCCGTCTTCGCGCGATTCGCCGAAACGCAGCGAAAATTCTTGTCGATTCTCCCCAAAGTTGGGGGCGCGCAATCCGTGACGCCGTCATACGTTCCGGGTTCGCGTCCGCGGCGCCGGGACGGATCCGGGGATGCGTCGTGTGAGAATTCGGGAAATTGCAAAGGCAATGCGGAAAGTCTCTGAGGAACAAGTCGCGGGGTCTCGTATCCCGATCGGAGAGCGCCGACGCCATCGTCCCCGGGTCGACTTCACGGCATGCTGCCTACGCATGAATGTTCCCGCGGTCGGCATTATCCATGCGGGTCCGGGCTCGCTAACAAGGCGGAGTGGAGAAGGGAGAACGCGGGCCAGCGGCCCGACGGCAACTGGCGGTGTCGGATGAGGACTTCTAATGGCCGCGATTGCAAAATCCAACTGGACCCGAGGGACTGTGTTTCCACGTGATTCCTGAAGCGCATCCCGTGCGGACGCGTCCCTGCCGAGACATGGGGGAACCGGGCGATGACCGCGCGGAGCGACAAGAGTCGGAAAGCCGAACCCATTCCCGGGAGCGGGTTCCGGGACGCGGACGCGGCCCCGCGGCGCGGCTCGGCGGGGACGGTACCCGGCATTCCGCCGGCCTGTCGGGCGCTCACGACGCCCAACAGGCGCCGGAGCGGGCGCTCGGGACCGAAAAAACGTGGAACCACAATCGCTTGCGCCGACATCGGGGCGGCGTGGGGCGGGAGTCCACCGAGCCGTTTTGTGCGCGATAGCTTTTGCTATCGAGCACTATCTTGTCAATAGGAAGTTGCTCCACGCCATTGTCGGCAGCAGCCGCATGGCACGAGATTCTGCTGCCGTCGGACATCAAGCCATTGCGTTGCATGGGTTTTCGGAGGAACGAACAAGGCCGTGCGGGCGGCCTAACCCGGATGCAACGCCCGGTGACCCCGCCCAACTTTACGCTCGATAGCACTTTCTGAATTCACGCCCGACCGGCGCTCGCGGCCCGTTTTTTGCCTCATTGCCGTCGCCAACCGCACCGGCCGTCGCGCTATCTTAGCTCGACGGCCGTCTCGGCACACTCCCGGCGCCGCTCAGGCGGGGCTCAGGTCCGCCCCTGCATCTTGGCCAACTGCGCCGCGCCAGAAGCCGCTCGCCGTAGCGGCTTACCATCCCGGTGCACTTCCACCGCCCGGCGTGGAGGATAGCGGGCAACTCGATGTCGGCGGCGACCATGTCCTGAGCGGCGCCGACCCGCGCGCTGTGCCCCGAGAGTCCCTTCACCACCGTTTCCGGCAGGCCGGCCGCGCGCGCCATCGCCTTGAAGATGCGCGGCACCTGGCAGGGATGAAGCCGCTCACCGACCCGCCCTCCCTTGCCCACCGAGCGGAACAGCATTCCCTCCGCGATCCCAGCGCGGTCGAGCCAGGCCCACACCAGCCGGACGGTGTCCGCGCCGACCCAGACGATCTCGCCCACACCCTCGCAATCGGTCTTGGAGCGGCGCACCAGCAGACTGCCGTCGCCCTGCAGTTCCACCATCAGATCAGAGACTTGCAGGGACACCAGTTCCGACCGGCGGAGCATCGCGTCGTAGGCCACCGCGAGCAGCGCGCGGTTTCGATCGTCGATCGTGCGGTCGCCCGCAGCCTCCATCAGGCGCTGGTGCAGCGGCCATGTCAGTCCCGTCGCCTGGCCCTGGCGGCGCCCCTTGCGCCGGTACATCCGCTTGAGCGCGAGCCGCACGAGCGGGCTCTTCACCGTCTTCTCCAGCCCCAGGGCCCGGTGTCAGAAGTGTTCTGCGGGTGAGCATTGATACTCCTTTCAGGCTTCGAGGTGGCGGCGCGGGAAGGCCCGCCCGGCGAGACCGCCCACCGGTCCGAAGACCAGAGACAGCGCGTAGGCGAGACCCGCGACAAGAATGATCGCCGGCCCGGAGGGCAGGCTGAAGTGGTAGGAGAGAAGAAGGCCGCACAGGCTCGAGAACATCGCGACCGAGACCGCGACG
>JAJDTX010000153.1 GCA_022826925.1 Bryobacterales bacterium | reverse complement strand
GTGGAGCGGCTGACCGAACCGAGCGCTTTGCAGAAGCGTGCGTTTGAACTGGTCCGAACGTTCCCAGTGCAGGACAGCTCCAAATCCAGCTAAGGCTATGCATTATAAGGACTTCCCTTCGCTTCCGGCCCGGAACTTCGGTCTAACCGGCGGCGGGACTCCCGTCCCGCCGTCTTCACAGGCGGCCGGGTCGCTGTCAGCGGCGACCGGCCGCTTCCACAGCTCGCAGGTCCTGCTCAAGGTTGCGAGCCAGGTCCGACTGGCCCATGTCGTTCGCGAGTTCGAGCGCGCGCCGCAGATACTCGGCAGACTTGCCCGGCTCGTCGATGCGCAGATGTGCGTCGGCCAGGCCGTACAGGTACGTTGGCGTCCGCTCGTCCACTGGCTCCAGCGTCCGCAGCAAGTGCTGTATCGCCTCCTCGACGCGGCTATTGCGAACCAAGTCCCTCGCAACTTCGAAATTCGCCGGGCGATTGGTCGGATCGTACTGCACAGCGAGGCGGTAGTGCTCAAGCGCCTCCGCGCGTTTCCCCGACTGTTCGAGGACCCACGCCAGGTCGGCATGCGATGTGCCAGCGTGAGGGTTGATCTCCAACGCCCGACGGAAACTGGCGTCTGCCTCTTCGAGCCTGTCGTGCTGAGCCATCAGGGTGCCCCAGTTGACATGCAGTTCCTCGGAGTCGGGCGCCAGCGCAAGGGCGCGGTCGTAATGGCGGGAGGCGTCTTTGAGACGCTCTAGTTTCCCGTACGCGGCCACTAGGTTGATGTGCGGCTGGGCGTAGCGGGGGTCCGCCTCCGCTGCCCGTCCATAAGCCCGCACTGCGTCCGCCAGCCGGCCCTCGCTCTCCAATCGGAGCCCTTCCTGCAGGTACTTCTGCCTGTCCTCCCGCAGGTTGCGGAGCGCCGCCACGAGCGGATCGTTGATCGGCGGTTCCTGCCGGTCCCTGCCCGCGGCCTCCAGTTGCTGTCCGGCATCGCTCGCCCGTCCCAGAGATTGGTAGAGCATCGCCAGCCTGTACCGGACTGCACCGGCTTCCGGTGTCAGCTCGACCGCCCGCAGATAGGACCGCAGCGCTGCGTCCGAGTCTCCGGCAGAATCCCGCGCCCGTCCTAGGCCATAGTGCGCCGCGGCGCTGGACGGGTCCAGTTCGATGGCCTGCTCAAAGGCGCTCTGGCTTTCGGCCGGACGGTCGTCGCTGAGGAGCGACTCGCCTTGCCGGATGCGTGCCGCCACAGAGTCCGGCTCGATTGCAGCCGCCCTGCCGAAGTGTTCCACCGCTTGCGAGTGCTGTCCCAATTCCGCAAGGACTAGCCCGAGGTAGTACTGCCACCGCGCTTCGTTTGGGGCCAACGTGGCCGCGCGGCGATATGCTGCAGCGGCTTTATCGCGGAGTTCGTAGGAGTGCAAGGCCATCGCCAATGCGCCGATTGCCTCGCTATCCGCCGGGTTCTTGTTCGCACGATCCTGTGCAGGTCCCAGCGTCGCCCGCGCTCCAGGCGACATCGCCTCCAAGCGGACCGAGGACAGCGGAGAGAGAGCTTCGGGCGTGTCTGGAGTGCCTTGGCAGGACGCAAGCACCGACGTCACTACGGCCAGTGTCCGGAGCCGGCTCGTGAACCTCAGTGTCCCGATTCGAGTCCTCATGGGCACCTTGTGATTTTGCAGTTACGCCTGGCCACGACAGGCAAAAAGTCCAGCCGAACGTGGTGGCACCGGTGCTCAGAATAGCAGCGAGAGGAGGGAGGCTCACTGGAATTTGGGCCACATCCACTCCCCTGGCGCCATCGCGATCGTAGACATCTACCACGCCCGCTGGCATGCGTTATGAGCGGCGGCACAAGAAGTAACTCGACGAGGGGCGCACCGAGCACATGGTCCGGCCCTTGCAAGGCGTCCGGGCCGAGACGCCCGAACTGTGCGAGGCAGCCCACTTCGTAGCGCATGCCGAGCGCATGCGCTACGCCCAGTTCCGCCGCCAAGATCTCTTCGTCGGTTCCGGAGTGATCGAAGCCGGCTGCAGCGGCGTCGGTCTTACAGGATCGTCGCGCACCCTACTCAGCCGGCGCGCTCTTCCGCCACCGGGAGTTCGTGCTGGTCGTCCAGCTCCTCTAGCAGGCGCAGCACCAGAGCCCGCTGGCCGTACTCGAAGTCACCCTTGGGGCTGTCTGGATCGTGAATCGCCACCCAGCACCTGAGCAGGTCGGTCACTGGCTCGACGATGGCCTCCTCCGCTCCGGGCTCGAAACGTAGGGGAATCTCGGCGTTGCGAACGGTATCGGTCAGCAGGTCGGAGAACTTCACCGCAGCACCTTCAGGCCTCGACGGCTACCGGCTGCGCTTCGCACAGGGCCTTCAAAGCCGCGACGTACGGCGCGCGGGCCACACCCTTCTCGGTGATGATGGCGGTCACGTAGCGATTGGGCGTCACGTCAAAGGCTGGGTTGCACACCTGGGTGGCCAGCGGCGCGATCTGGTGCCCCCGGATCTGCGTGACTTCGTCTGCGGAGCGCTCCTCGATAGGGATTTGCGTTCCTGACTCGAGCTGGAGGTCCACCGTGGTGGTTGGCGCGGCAACGTAGAAAGGGATCTCGTTTTCCCTAGCCAAGACCGCGAGGGAATAGGTGCCGATCTTGTTGGCCACGTCGCCGTTGGCAGCGATGCGGTCCGCGCCCACCACGATGGCCTGCACGCGGCCGCGCTGCATCAGGTGGCCCGCCATGTTGTCGGTCAGCAGCGTCACCGGAATGCCGTCTTGTTGCAGTTCCCAGACTGTCAGCCGCGACCCTTGCATGAACGGCCTGGTCTCGTTGGCCAGCACGTCTAAGCTGTTGCCCGCCTCGACCGCCGCGCGGATCACGCCCAGCGCCGTGCCATACCCCCCGGTCGCCAACGCGCCGGCATTGCAGTGCGTCATGACCGTGCCGCTGGCAGGCAGCAAGCCTGCGCCGTATCGTCCCAACGCACGGTTGCTCTCGATGTCCTCTGCGAGGACGCGGCACGCCTCGTCCACCAGGGCTTGGCGAATCTCAGGCAGGTCCGCTCCTCGGGCGCGGAGGCTCTTGTAGACCCCCCGCATGCGGTCAATTGCCCAGAAGAGGTTGACCGCCGTGGGACGGGTCGCCGCGAGCGTGTCGCAAATCTCCTCGAACCTAGTGTCCAATTCGGAGTCGTCCGCCTTGAGCACGCCGATAGCCACGCCCATGGCCGCGGCGCAGCCGATCGCCGGTGCGCCCCGGATCACCATCCGGCGAATCGCGTCCGCGACTTCCACGTAGTCCCGACAGACGAGAAACGTCTCCTCGGAGGGCAGCTTGGTCTGATCGATCATGACCACGCCCTCGGAAGTCCATTCGATTGTGTTGACCATACTTAGCTAGCGCGCGGCCAACGTGTGCCTACCCGCGTAGCTCCCAGTCTATCGGAGCCACCGACCCACCGCGATCAAGGCCAGAAAGAGCATGCCGTTGTAGGCGGCATGCACGATGGTGCTGGCCATCGTGGAGCCGCTGCGGATGCGAACGACGCCGAAGGCGCAGCCGACCAAGCCTAAGACGACGAGCTGCGGCCACTGCCATCCGTACTGAGCCCCGTGCAGGGCCGCGAAGATCGCGCTGCTGCCCAGCAGCGCGATCGCAGTTCCGTGCATCCGTTCCAAGGAGCCGAACAGGAACCCGCGAAACACCAGCTCTTCGAAGCACGGGGCCACGAAGACCCCGAAGACTCCGATCAGCCACATCGAGTCTGGATTGGACAGCAGCTCTGTCATCGGGTTGGAGCCAGTCCGGTCTCCGATGGCGATGCTCACCAGCGCGGAAGCAAACGCTAGCAGCGCACCCGTGCGGACGTAGCTCCTAGCGGAGCGCGGCGGCGATATCCAGGCCAGCCCCGTGCTCAGCCGCAGCCCATGGCGCACCGTCACCGCGTACCAGATACAGGCCAGCACTGGCAGCCAAGTCAGCATCTGGAGCGGTACGACGATGTGTGGCGACACCCGCAGCAGTTCCATCGCCGCCTCGGGCTCCAAGGCCCGCATACGCCCCAGTACGGAAACGGCCGCCAACGTGACCAGCAGCTGCGACAGCAGAGCCACGGCGACCAGCAACAGAATCTCTCGATAGCCCCAAGGCGCGCCCGAGCCGGCCGGACGTCCGTGCTGGGGCGCGTGGCCCGTCTCCGATTCGATGCGGAACTGGAATTCGTCGCCCATTACAATCCGATCCCGCGCAGCGCCTCGCCCGTGTGACTCTCCGCGACCTCCGCAATGGCGGATGGCGGTCCGCAGCAAACCACTTCACCCCCCTCCTGCCCGCCCTCCGGGCCGAGGTCCACGACCCAGTCGGCGGAGCGGATCACGTCGAGTTGGTGCTCGATCACGATCACCGTATTGCCGTTCTCGACCAGCCGCCGCAATACCAGCAGGAGTTTGCGCACGTCATCGAAATGCAGGCCGGTCGTGGGTTCGTCCAGTACGTACACCGTCTGCCCGGTCTTGCGCTTGCTGAGTTCGCGGGCCAGCTTCATGCGCTGGGCCTCGCCGCCCGAGATCGTCGTCGAGGACTGGCCGAGCTGGATGTACCCCAGTCCGACATCGACCAGCGTGGCGAGCTTTCTGCGAACCGCCGTCAAGTTGGTCATCACGCTCAAGACCTCGTCGACCGTCGCCGCCAGCAGGTCTGCGATCGAATACCCCTTGTAGCGAACCTCCAGCGTCTCCTGGTTGTAGCGCAGGCCGTGACAGGTCTCGCATTCCACGAACACGTCGGGCAGGAAATTCATCTCGATCCGCTTGAGCCCGTCTCCGGAGCAGTCGTCGCACCGCCCGCCCGCCACGTTGAAGCTGAAGCGCCCGGGAGCGAAACCGCGCGCGCGCGATTCCGGCAGCATGGAGTAGAACTCGCGGATCGGCGTGAAGGCACCCGTGTAGGTGGCGGGATTTGAGCGCGGCGTGCGACCGATCGGAGTCTGGTCGATGCGTACCACCTTGTCGATTAGATCGATGCCGTCAATGCGATCGTGGTCTCCCGCCTCCACGGCATTCAGGTCGGCTTGCTTGGCCAGGGCCGGGTAAAGGATCGAGTTGATCAGGGTGGACTTGCCACTACCCGAAACTCCCGTTACAACGCACAAGTTGCCCAGCGGGAACTCCACATCGATGTTCTTGAGATTGTGCTGGCGGGCGCCTCGGACGATCACCCTTCGCCCGTTCGGGGGCGATCCCACGTGCAGCACGTGCGCCACCTTGCGTCCTGCCAAGTAATCGCCGGTGAGCGATCCGGCACTGCTGCGGATTTGCGCTGGCGTGCCCACGGCCGTCACCTTTCCGCCGAGCCGGCCGGCCCCGGGACCGAGGTCGACGACGTGGTCGGCGCGCTCGATAGTGGCTTGGTCGTGCTCGACAACGACGACCGTGTTGCCGAGGTCGCGCAGGCCGGACAGCGTATCCAAGAGGTGCCCGTGATCGCGTGAATGCAGCCCGATCGAAGGCTCGTCCAAGACGTAAAGGACACCCTTCAGACGGGTTCCGATCTGGGTTGCCAGACGCACTCGCTGGGCCTCGCCGCCCGACAGCGTCACGGCGGAGCGGTCCAGCGACAGGTAGCCCAGGCCGACATTGCAGAGGAATTCGAGCCGCTCGCGTATCTCTCCCAGGATGCGTTCGGCCACCAGTTGCTTGCGGCTGTCGAGCTCTAGGTGGCGCATGTGATTGGACAGGTGGCTCAGTGGCCAGCCGGACATGTCCACGATGGAATCACCTGCAATCCGCACGGCGATCGATTCCGGGCGCAATCGATGCCCGGAGCAGTCGCGGCAAGGGATGTTGGACATGTACTGCTGGAGCGTCTGAGCCGGGTGGTAGCCCGGACCGATCCGGAGGCGCCTGTTCATATACGGGATCAGGCCCGCGAAGCGAACCTTGCGCAGACTGCTCTGCCTGCTCAACTTGCCCTCGTGGCCGTAGAGCAGCCATTCCCGCTGATCGGCGGTGAGATCCTGCCAGGGCGCGCTCAGCTTGATCTTTGCCCGTCGCGCAACGGACTTGGTCAAGGGAATGGGTTCTCGCCAGTCGGTCGTCTCCGGCCAGTTGCCGCGAAACAGAGGCTTGCTGCCATGCGGAACAAGTCGCTTCGGATCGAGCTCCCACGACCGGCCGACTCCGCGACAGCCCTCGCACGCCCCGAAGCGGCTGTTGAACGAGAACGAGCGCGGCTCTAAGTCGGGGCGGCTGGCGCCGCACTGAACGCACACCATGCGTTCGGAGAACAGTGTCTCGGTGCCATCATTGGCGACGATCAAGACCAGGCCGTCCGCCAGGCCCGATGCGGTGCGGATCGATTCCCGGATGCGGTTCTCGCTCTCGGGCTTGACCTCGACGCGGTCCACCACGACCTCGATGGTGTGCTCGACGTTGCGCCTGAGCTTGACAGCGAGGGGAAATTCGTCCAACCGCTCCATCTCGCCGTCGATGCGGGCGGTGACGAAGCCCTTGCGAGCATAGCTTTGCAGCTCGCGGCTGTAGTGCCCCTTGCGGCCGCGGACGCAAGGGGCCAGGATCATAATGTTCTCGCCCCTGTTCTGTTCGAGGATCCGAGCCGCAACCTGTTCCGAGGGTTGCCTTTCGATCGGCAGGTCGCACTCCACGCAGTAAGGGGTGCCAATGGACGAGAACAGCAGCCGCAGATAGTCGTAGACCTCTGTGACTGTCCCGACCGTCGAACGGGGGTTGCGGCTCGAGGTCTTTTGTTCGATGGAGAGCGCGGGGCTCAGCCCGTCAATCGAATCGACGTCGGGCCGCTCGAGTTGCTCCAGAAATTGCCGGGCATACGGCGACAGGGTCTCGACATAGCGGCGCTGACCCTCGGCGTAGATGGTGTCGAATGCCAGCGATGACTTGCCCGAGCCGCTAAGGCCGGTGACAACGGTGAGCGAATTGCGCGGAATGCTCAGCGTGATGTCTTGCAAGTTGTGCTGGCGCGCGCCGCGAACTTCGATCGTGTCCATCATGCGAGCGAAGCCGCCTACCGCGTCCCCAGACGAAACTGCAGGTACCTGGTCTCGTCCTTGGCAACTTCGATGGATCGCTCGGCCGAGAGCTGACCCAGCACTATCCGGACAGCGTGTTTGCCCGGACTGACCGCCAAGCGTGCGTTGGTCTTGCGTCCGGTATCGCGTCCATCGAGAATGATGCGGGCTTCCGGCGGCTCGCTGCTGACGAGCAGAACAGCGCCAGTCCGCTCCAGCGGCAGATTCACGGTCAACGCTGACTCGGCAACCTCGACCGTTCGATGCAACTCGCGGTAGCCATCCCTGCGGGCGACCAGTCTGCGCCTTCCCAGCGGGAGGCCGCCAAGCTGACACGGGGTGATGCACTGCCAATCCTGATTCCCGTCCAGCGTCACGACGACTCCAGCCACGGGGCTTCGAAAGGACACGATCCCGCCCTGCTCGGTCGTCGCAGACCCGCCCTGCGGGGAAGCTCGCGGCATCGCCGTTGACGGCGGAGAGAGAACGTCTTGGCCCGACGGTCCGCCGGGCGTGCGGTCGGGCATGGCCTGGCCGGCAGGCAGCTGCTCGGCCCGATCGCTCAATGCCTGAGGCGCATCAGCCAACGCACCGGTCGCGCCGCCCGCCGGCTCCGAGAACTCTTCTGGCTGACTCTCGGCCTGTCCGGATATCTGCGCCTCTGGGACCACGGGAGCAATTGCGCTTGCGCTGGGCGCGTTTCTGGACGTCGGAGCGTTGCCTAGAATCGCGTCCAACAACGAGCGCGGGTCTTCGAGCAAGCCCGGGTAGCGCACCAGCAATAGCGCCAGTGCACCGATAGCGAGGACGAGCAGGGCGAAGATCAGGCTCGGCCAGCGCGGCCTTGGCTCGGCCACCACCTCCTCGCCCCCGGCAGGGGGAGCTCCAACAGGCAGTATGGGCTCGCTTGGAACGGTACCCGGCCCCGCTAAGCCCCCACCCGTAGGCAGCGGCTGCCGCAACGTCGGGTCCTCGTGAACCGGCAGCCTCCCGCTGGCTGGACTCGGCAAGCCCGCTTCGCCGCCAGTCGGCTCGGCTGACCGGGGGTCCGGATCTGAACCACTGCCCGAGGCCCAGTCGAAGCCGACCCGACCTTGGTCTCGGTCCGGGTTGATCGGAGGCGCTAGCCCCGAGAGCCCCCGCGCGGAATCCGCGAACGCCCGGGCGAACTCCTCACAGCTGCTGAACCGGTCTTGCGGGGACTTCTGCAGCGCCCTGTGGACGACCCGCTCCAGAGAAGCCGGCACGTCTGGCACGTACGCGCGCAAGGGCTCCGGATCATCGTGAACGATCTTGAACAGCGTGGCCGGGACGGCCGGGGCCTCGAACGGCTTGACTCCGCAGAGCACCTCGTACGCGATCACTGCCAGCGAGAACTGGTCAGCCCGCCCATCGACTTGCCGCCCCTGCACCTGCTCCGGAGACATATAGTTCGGCGTGCCAAATACCGTGCCCGCCCGCGTCGCCTGCCCGGAGGCGATTCGCGCCACGCCGAAGTCCAAGAGCTTTACGCTCGGGCCAGACACCATGATGTTGGCCGGCTTGACATCGCGGTGCACGACGCCGTTGGCGCTGGCATAGTCGAGAGCCGAGCCCGCCTTTTCCAGCAACGCCACCAAGAATTCCAGCTTGCGGTCCGGCACGACGGGTCCGGCCAAGATGTCGGCCAGGCTGCGCCCTTCCACCAGCTCCATCGCGACATAGGCGAGACCATCCTGCTCGCCAGCGTCGAAGATTGTGACGATCCCGGGGTGGGAGAGCCGACCCGCTAACCGGGCCTCGCGAACCAGCCTGTCGCGCATGCCCTCGATCTCGCTCGGGTCTGCGTGCGCGGCGAGCCGGATGGTCTTCAGCGCGACTTCGCGATCAATCTGGGGGTCGTGCGCTCGATATACGACGCCCATCGCCCCGCGGCCCAGCTCGGAGACAATCCTGTACCGTCCGATCTGTTTCATCCACGGGCTACGTATGCTGCCACTGTATCACGCTGACGGCGCAGCGGCACTGGGCGCATGTGCCCGTTTGGGCCCGCGCTATAGTGTGGGCATGTTGTGGTTCGTGGCGGTATCGCTGGTCTTGCTGGCAGGTGTGCTGCCGGGCGCCGACTGGCCGCAGTTTCGCGGGCCGGAAGGCACCGGTATCGCACAAGGCGGGCCGCTGCCGATGCGCTTCGGGGAAGACACGAACCTGGTCTGGAAGACGGCGATGCCGAGCGGCCATTCCTCGCCCGTAATTGCCGGGGACAAGATCTACCTGACGGCGTTCGAAGGCGAGAAGCTGCTCGTCTTGGCTGTCGCGCGAGACTCGGGCGAAATGCTGTGGATCCGCGAGGTGCCGCGGCCGCGCCAAGAACCGTTCCAGCGCACTCACGGCCCGGCATCGCCGTCACCGGTGACGGACGGCGAGAACGTCTACGTGTTCTTCGGCGATTTCGGAGTGATCTCCTACGATTCGGGCGGCAATGAGCGCTGGAGGCGCCCGCTCGGTCCGTTTGTCAACCAGAATGGCCATGGCTCGTCGCCGATCCTGGCCGATGGGAAGCTGTTGGTCGTCTGCGACCAACAGGTGGGCTCCTACCTGCTCGCTCTCGACGCTGGGACGGGCGAGACGGTCTGGAAGGCCGAGCGCCCTGCCAGCACGCGGGGCTACGGCACCGCGGGAGTGTTCCGGACGCCGGACGGCGAGCCGCAAGTGGTGGTGCCGGGCGCATACCGGGTCTCGGCGTACTCGCTGGAATCCGGCGAAGAGCTGTGGTGGGTGGACGGATTCGCGTGGCAGCTCAAGTGCGTGCCCCTCTTTGACGGCGATACTGTCTACATCAACGGTTGGGAAATCGGCGGAGATCCCGGCCAGCAGCGGGAGACGCCCTCGTTCGCCGACGTACTCGCGAAGCACGACAAGGACGGTGACGGCGCGCTATCTCAGGTCGAAGCCCCGGAGGAACGGCTCAAGCAGGCCCATCCGTGGTCGGAAGCCGATCTGGGCGGCGATGGCAAGCTGGACGAGCGCGACTGGTACTTCTACGCCGCCCGCCGTGCCCCGGTGAACAATCTGGTGGCGATACGCCCCGGCTCTCTGCGGGGTGACATCACGCAATCCGGAGTGCTGTGGCGCTATATCAAGTCACTGCCGAACACGCCCTCTCCGCTGCTCTACGAAGGCACGATCTATCTCGTGAAGGACGGCGGGATCTTCAGCAGCGTCGACCCCGTCAAGGGCAGCGGGTACAAGGTCGATCGACTGCGGGACGCGATCGATAAGTACTGGGCCTCGCCCGTGGCCGGCGACGGCAAGATCTACACCGTCAGCGAAGGCTGCATGATCAGCGCGATTGCGCCGGGAGCGGAGTGGAAGGTGCTCGCGACAAGCACGCTGGATGGGACGTGCTTCGCAACACCTGCGATCGTTGACGGAAGGATCTACGTGCGCACCTTGCAAGCGATGTACAGCTTCGGCTTGCAATGAAGCTCGCCTTGACGCCCGGCCGGAGTCGTCTGGCGCGATTGCTGGCGAAAACGGCGCTGTTCGGGGCCGCAGCCTCGCTTCCGGTCGCGGGCCACGTGCTCAGCGTCAGCCACGGGTCTCTGCTACAGGACGGCAACGACTTGATCTACGAACTCCGCATGCCCTTGTCGGAGGCTCCTCAGGGCGACGATCGAGGGCGGACTCTGCTGAGCGCCTTTCTCGTCCTCGATGGCGACCAGCCCGGGGAGCGAGTCGATGGGAAATGCGAGGAGAACGCGGGCCAGGGCCTCCTCCTCTGCACTGCAACCTACCGGTTTGCCGAGCCGCCCAAGGCGGTCGCCGTGCGGTGCGAGTTCCCTGCCGTGACCGTGCCGCAGCACGTGCATGTGCTGCGGTCTGGCGAAGGCGAGATGGTGCGCCAAACGGTGTTCGACATCACCTATACGGAAGCGGAGATCCGATTCACTCCACCGACGTGGCGGGAGACCGTGGCTACCGAGTCTGGCGCGGGATTTCGAAGAGCGCTAACCAGCCCAGAGCTGCTGCTGTTCTTGCTGGCGCTCGCACTTGCCGGGCGCTCCAAGCGGGAGTTCGCGGCGTGCGCAGGCGGGTTCCTAGCGGCCCAAGCGCTCGTCGGCGTGGTCGGCGGCATGATCGGCCTGGCACCGCCCGTGCGATTCCTAGAAGCTGCGGCCGCTCTGACCGTGGCGTACCTAGCAGCAGAGATCCTGTTCCTGCCCGACGCGAGCATGCGGTGGCTGGCTTGCGGCGCGA
Source organism: Bryobacterales bacterium (assembly GCA_022826925.1). Classification (GTDB taxonomy): domain Bacteria; phylum Acidobacteriota; class Terriglobia; order Bryobacterales; family UBA6623; genus VXMF01. The sequence goes on along the minus strand of JAJDTX010000153.1, from coordinate 14,423 downwards.
TGGGGACTTTCCACGGCCTGTTCTTCGCGACGCTGTTGGGATCGGCTCAAATGAGCCCGGCCTACTTCCTGCCGGGAGCGCTTGCCGGCGAGGGCTTGGCGCTAGCCTTGCTGGGAAGCGTTCGTCTGCGCTACGTGGGTTCGCGCACCGAGCAGCTCGGCGCGATCCTGCTGCTCGTCGGCGGATTGGGCTGGTTCGGGCTCCGGGTGCTCGGATAGGCGGTAGAAGGCTGCAAGCTACTTGGCCCGCTCTCCCGAAAAGGTCATCCCGTACGCATCCCAGCTTCCCCGGCCCTTTAGCTGGCCGTTCTCCAGCTTCCCTTCGAGCTTCAACTCGGCGCTGTATCCAGCTTCTGAAGAATAAAGCTTGCCACTGAGTTCGAGGCGGCCGTCCTTGAAGGTGCCTGCGAGCTTCTGCCCATCCGTCGTCACTGACACCGCGTCGCCGTCTTGCTCGACTTCCCACTCCGTGTGGCGGATGCCGCCTTCGGTATCCCAGACCAGCTTCCACTTCCCTGCAACGCTCTCCGCGAATGCACTCTGGGGGGCCAAGCAGACCAGCAACGCTAGCAACGTGAATAAGTTCGCTGTCAGACGCATTTCACTCAGATAGTACCGCAGGGCTTCCGCACAGTGGCCGAGCCGGCCTCTCGCTGCTAAGGGAGGAAGCTCGGTCCCGCCAAACGCGAACCGAACGCCCTGTCCGCGAGCCCGCAGCATCACGCAACATTCGTTCTGATCCACACGTGGCCCCGAACCCGGCCTCGGAATCGTGTGCCGCCGCAAATCGCGGCACCCATTTGAGAATCACACGCCGGTCAGAGCAGCCGGGGACGAGGCAACCAGAGCGAGCTACTTGTCCCGCTCCCCCACGAAGGACAGGTTATACCCACCCCAGCTTCCCTTCCCTTTCAGCCGCCCGTTCACGAGTGTCCCTTCGGCTTTCATCTCTGCACTGTAGCCGGCTCTGGCGCCATGGAGCTTGCCGCTGACTTCGAGACGCCCGTCCTTGAAAGTACCCTCGATCTTCTGCCCGTCTGTCTCGACAGAGACCGTCTCGCCATCTTGGCTGATGTCCCAGACGGTGTGGCGGACGCCGCCTTGGGTGTCCCAGACCAAGTTCCACTTACCTGCGATGCTCTCCGCCAGTGCGCACTGCGGAACCAAGCAGACCAGCAGCGCTAGGAAGGGAAGCATAGTCGTTCTACGATGCATTTCACCGATATGCTGCCACAACGGGCCCGCGTGATGGTTCCCCAGCGGACAACTCGGATGAAACCTAGTCTGGCCTCCGAATCAATCACTGAACTCCAGTCCATCACGATCGTCGCCGTACTGCTCCCGCAACTCGTATAGCGTTTGCTTGAGCGTCTTGATTCGTCCCTGCTGGGACAGGTCATCGTAGAGGTTGCTTACCTCGAGCGGGTCGGACTCTAGGTCGTAGAACTCCCAGAATGGATCCCGCACGTTCGCGCGCGCTCCCCTGACTACTGCCTCGCCATCCGGACCGACATCGTTGTCATAGAAATAGATCAGCTTGTAGCGCCGCGTCCGGACTCCCAAGTGCGCGGGGATGTTGAAGTGCGCGCGGTTCATCCAATAGCGGTAGTAAACGGCCTCGCGCCAGTCCGACGGGGCCGAGCCGCTGGCGATCCCGAGGAAGCTCCGCCCCTGCATGTCGGCGGGAACCGACAGGCCGGCCGCCTCCAGCAGAGTCGGGGCGAAGTCGAGATTCTGGACCAGCTCGCCGGCGACGGTGCCAGCGGGGATCTTCTCTGGCCAGCGGATCAGCAGCGGGATCCGGAAAGCCGGCTCATACATGAAGCGCTTGTCGTACAGGCCGTGCTCGCCAAGGAAGAAGCCCTGATCGGAGGTGTACACGACCAGCGTGTTCTCGGACAGTCCGTTTTGGTCGAGATACTCAAGGAGCCTGCCCATGTTCTCGTCAATCGAGTACACGCACTGCAGGTAGCGTCGCATGTAGATCTGGTACTGCGCCTTGCGAAGTGCCGCTCCTCGCAGTCCTGCAAGGTCGCGAATCCATCGCTCCACATCTTCCGGCTCGTAGCGCACGCGCCTGAGAAACCATGTCCACTCGGGCGCGCCGTAAGAGGTGTGGCGCTGCCCGATTGTTTCGAGCGTCTCGCGTAGCGCGATTCGCTCGGACACGTCCTCGTTCAGCGTGGGCGGCTCGTGGATGGGATCCGCGAACATGCCCTCGTGCTCGCGCTTCGGCACGAATATGTCATGCGGGGCCTTGTGGTGGTACATCAGGAAAAACGGCTTGTCCTCGGGGCGCCCGTCCAGGAATTTCAGCGCCTCGTCGGTGATCACGTCCGTCACATAGCCTTCGCTGCGCTCTTGTTCGGGCCATTCGCCCGTCCGGCGGAGGAACGGATCGTAGTAGAGTCCCTGACCGGGCAGGACCGCGTATTCGTCAAAGCCGGTCGGTTCACTCTTGAGGTGCCACTTGCCCATCATGCCGGTGTGGTAGCCGGCTGACTGCAAGAGCTTGGCCAGCGTCTGCTGCGAACCATCGAAGGTATCCGACAGAGTCAGGACGCCGTTCTTGTGGCTATGCTTGCCGGTCAAGATCACAGCCCGGCTGGGAGTGCAGATCGAATTCGTCACGAACGCCGCATCGAAGCGCGCGCCCTCGCTGGCGAGCCGGTCGAGATTCGGCGTCGAGATCAGCCTGCTGTCGTACGCGCTCAGCGCCGGGACGGCATGGTCGTCGCTCATCACGAAGATGATGTTGGGCGCTGCGAGCGCGAGCGCGGGAAGCAGGCCCAAGGCCAATGTGCGGATCAACGGCATCGGCTAGATTCTACCGATCCACAGCGGCCGCGGACGCCCCGACTGAGGGTGCCGTGGCAGGCGGCCCGACCGGCGCGGCCGGCAATCCCTTGCAAGCTAATATCGAAATATGGCCAAAGTCGTCACATTTGGCGAGATCATGCTGCGTCTCGCGCCGCCCTACCTAGAGCGCCCCTTCCAGTCCCCCGGCTTCGTGGCGACGTTCGGCGGAGGCGAGGCAAACGTCGCGGTTTCGACCGCGAACTACGGGATTCCGAGCTCGTTCGTTACTGCGTTTCCAGACGACAACTTCCTCGCTGACAGCTGTATCGCGCAACTCCGGGGTCTCGGCGTCGAATGCGGCGACATCGTGCGCAAGCCTGGGCGTGTCGGCGTCTACTTTCTCGAGACCGGCGCGAACCAGCGTCCTTCAAAGGTGCTCTATGACCGCGCAGACAGCTCGATCGCGCTGTCCGGCCCCGGGGACTTCGACTGGGACGCGATCTTGGCTGGGGCCACTTGGTTCCACATCACCGGCATCACGCCTGCGCTGAGCCAGGGCTGCGCCGACTTGTCGCTGGAGGCAGTGCGGGCGGCCAAGGACAAGGGCCTGACGGTCTCCTGCGATTACAACTTCCGCAAGAAGCTCTGGAAGTACGGCAAGACCGCTCCCGAGGTCATGCAGGATGTCGTGCGGCACGTGGATATCGGCATCGCCAACGAAGAGGACTGCCAGAAGTCGCTCGGCATCTCGGTGGAAGATGTCGATGTCGAGTCGGGCAGCTTGAACGTCGAGCGCTACGAACAGCTGGCAAAGCTGATGCTCGAGCGTTTCCCAAACCTGAAGATCCAGGCCATCACGCTGAGGGAATCCGTGTCGGCCTCGCACAACGGCTGGTCAGCCTGCCTGTACGACGGAGACAAGTTCTACCTCAGCCGCAAGTACGAGATCACGCACATCGTGGACCGCGTCGGCGGCGGGGATTCGTTCTCCGGCGGACTGATCGGCGGGCTGCACCTGTTTCCCGACGACAAGGCACAGGCCCTGGAGTTTGCGGTCGCGGCCTCCTGCCTCAAGCACTCCGTGCCCGGCGACTTCAACCGCTTCTCGGCCAAAGAGGTGCTGGCGCTGATGCAGGGAGGCGGCTCTGGCCGCGTGGAACGCTAACCCGCTAGGCGTCACTTGTAGACGTAGGTGAAGACCTCCTTGAGGTCTTCGAACGCCTGACGCTTGCCCTCGGGGTTGTACCCACGCAGCAGATAGGACGGGTGATAGGTGGGCATCACCCGGATTCCGCCCCACTCGGTCCAGGTGCCGCGCAGCTTCGTGATTCCCACCCCGGGCCTGAGGAGAGCTTTGGCGGCGGTCCCGCCCAAAACGCAGATCGCCTTGGGCTGGATGGCCTTGACTTGCCGGAACAGAAACTGCCCGCAGATTTCCATCTCGTCCAGCTCGGGCGCGCGGTTCTCGGGCGGACGGCACTTGACAACGTTGCAGATGTAGACGTCGGGCCGCCGGATCGGCAGCCCGATCCGTTCGCACGTGCCGTCGATCATGCGCGTGAGCAGCTGCCCCGCCCTGCCCACGAACGGCAGCCCCTGCGCGTCCTCGTCCGCTCCGGGGCCTTCGCCGATAAACACCAGCTTGGCGTTGGGGTTGCCACTGCCGAACACGATTGTCTTGCGGCCCTTGTGGAGGCGGCAGCGGGTGCAATCGCCCATGTCATCTCGAATGACCTGCAGCGGCGATGGCTGCTGCTCTGAACTTGCGTCCGAGGCCGGAGGCGCCGGAGCCGGGCGTTCGTCCGAAGCTGCCGCTGGGGCGGGAGCCCGTTGCACCGGCGCCTCTGCGCCGGGAGCGGCATCCGCCTTCGGATCCTCGGCCCCACGCTCTTGTTCGGCTTCGGAAGGTCTGACGAATAGCTCTTCAAAGCCCAGGTCCCGATAGAACTCCAACTGCTTGCGCAGGGCGTGCTCGGACATCTCCCAGGCCGCTTCAGGCCGCCATGCGCTTGCGCAAGCGTATCGCCTCGTCGAGTATCCGCCCGGCCATCTCGTCCTTGGACATGGGACCGAGCCGCTGTATCGACCCGTCGGCCGCGAGCAGCATGCCTTGGTTGAGCTCGGAATCGAACCCCGTGGCCCCGCCGACGGGATTCGCCACCATGAGGTCGCAGCCCTTCGATTGGAGCTTGCGCCGACCGTTAGCCTCCAAATCGTCCGTCTCGGCGGCGAAGCCGACCAAGACGCGGTCGCCCTTGCGAGCGGCGGCGGACTGCAGGATATCCGGGGTCTCTTCGAGCGATAACCGCGGCAAGCCATCTCGCTTCTTGAGCTTGCTAGCGGCTTGCTGCTCCGGCCGATAGTCCGCCACGGCGGCTGCCATGACCGCGAAGCTGGCTCCTCCCAGATGTTGCAGCACGGCCTGGTGCATTTCGGCAGCGCTCTCCACATCGATGCGCTCGCAGCCCGGCGGAGTCGGCTGGTTCACCGGCCCGGCAATCAGGATCACCCGCGCTCCGCGCCTGGCGGCCTCGTTCGCGAGCGCGAAGCCCATCCGCCCGCTGGAGCGATTCGAAATATAGCGAACCGGATCCAGCGCCTCGCGCGTGGGTCCGGCAGTGACCAATACGCATTCATCCCGAAGGTCACCCTCGGCATTCAAGGCCGAACGCACCGCGGCGACGATGGCGTCCAACTCCGCCAGTCTCCCGGACCCGACCGTACCGCAGGCAAGTTCTCCCACTCCCGGCTCCACGATCCGAGCGCCGCGCGTCCGGAGGGCGGCCAGGTTCTCGCGGGTCGCGGGATGCTCCCACATGTTCGTGTTCATGGCCGGCGCCAGCACAAGCGGCCCGCGAAACGCGAGATGGGCGGTGCTGAGGAAGTCGTCGGCGAGCCCGAGCGCGAACTTGGCCAGCGCGTCCGCCGTGACGGGCGCGACAAGCAGGACGTCAGCGCGCTGAGCGACATCGATGTGGGCAATGGCGCTGTGCAGCGTCTCGTCGGGCGAACTGTCGTCGAACAGGTCCGTGATGACCTTGTTGCCGGTCAAGGAGGCGATGGTGAGAGGGGTGATGAAGTTGGTGGCAGCCTTGGTTAGTACAGCCTGCACGGCGTACCCATCCGCCTGGAGGGCCCGCACCAACTCAGCTGACTTGTATGCGGCGATTCCCCCGGTAACGCCCAGCAAGACTGTTCTCTGGTCGCCCATCGGCCTGACCTTCCACTCTAAGTATATGTATGCGGCAACCGGCTCAGCCGACCGCGGGGACCGCAGAGATATCCGGGTGATCGGCTCGCAGCGCTCGCACGCGGTCCCTCAGTTCGGCGGCCCGCTCGAATTCGAACTTCTGCGCGGCCTCGCGCATTTGACGCTCCAGCCGGGCGATCATCGCTTCAAGGTCCTCGGGAGTGTCGGGCACATCCTCGGAACTCGGCTCGACCGGGACATCGACATAGTCCGCATCGACGATCTTGGCGAGAGTCATTGAGATCGGCTTGACGATCGTCTCGGGGCTGATGCCGTTGGCCTCGTTGTACGCCCGCTGCAATTCCCGCCGCCGCGTGGTCTCGCCGATGGCCCGACTCATGCTATCGGTCATGCGGTCGGCATACAGGATCGCCTTGCCGTGCACGTTGCGGGCGGCGCGCCCCATGGTCTGGATCAGCGATCCTTCCGAGCGCAGGAACCCCTCCTTGTCCGCGTCAAGGATCGCGACAAGCGACACTTCCGGCAGGTCTAGCCCCTCGCGCAGCAGGTTGATGCCCACCAGCAGGTCGAACTCTCCCCGCCGCAGGTCCCGCAGGGTCTTGACCCGCTCGAGGGTGTCCACCTCCGAGTGCAGGTAGCGGCAGCGCACGCCGGCCTCGGCGTAGTACTCGGCCAGGTCCTCGGCCATGCGCTTGGTCAAGGTCGTGACCAGCGCTCGCTCGCCGGCTTCGGCGCGCGAGCGGATTTCGCGCAGCAAGTCGTCGACCTGCCCCTTCACCGGCCGCACCTCGACCTCGGGGTCGAGCAGCCCCGTCGGGCGAATGACCTGCTCGGCCACCACGCCCTCGGCTCTTTCGAGCTCGTACGGGCCGGGCGTGGCGGAGACATAGATCAGCTGGAAGGTCCGTGCCTGGAACTCGTCGAACGTTAGCGGCCGGTTGTCCAAGGCGCTAGGCAGGCGGAACCCGTATTCCACCAGCCTCTCCTTGCGCGAGCGGTCGCCATGGTACATCGCGCGAAGCTGCGGGACCGTCTGGTGGCTCTCGTCGACGAACATCAGCGTGTCCTTGGGGAGGTAGTCCAACAGAGTCGGAGGCGGCTCGCCGGGCTGACGGTCGGAGAAGTGCCGCGAGTAGTTCTCAATGCCGTGGCAATAGCCGATTTCGCGCATCATCTCCATGTCGAACTGGGTCCGCTGGCTGAGGCGCTGCGCCTCCAGCAGCTTGCCGCTGTCCTTGAGCTGGGCCGTGCGCCAGTCGAGTTCCTCGGTGATGCGGTCCAGCGCCCGCAGCATGGTTTCGTTGGACATCACGTAGTGGCTGGCGGGGTAGATCGGCAGCCGCTGGTACGTCTGCTTGACCTCTCCCAAGAGCGGGTCGAATTGCAAGAGGCCGTCCACCTCGTCGCCCCACAGCTCGATCCGGTACGCCAAGTCGTCGTAAGGCGGAAAGACCTCGATGACGTCGCCGATCACGCGAAACGAGCCCCGCTCGAAGTCGCCGAGGTCCTTGCGGCTGTACAGGATCTTGACGAGCTGGCGGGTGATCTCCCTGCGCGAGATGCGCTGGCCCTGCTCGAGCATGAGCAGCATGTCGTAGTACGCGTCAGGCGAGCCGAGACCATAGATGCAGCTGACGCTGGCCACGATCAGGCAGTCGCGGCGTTCGAACAGCGACTTGGTCGCGGCCAAGCGCAGTTTATTCAGATCGTCGTTGATCGTGGACTCCTTCTCGATATAGGTGTCGCTGGCCGGCATGTACGCTTCGGGCTGGTAGTAGTCGTAGTAACTGACGAAGTACTCAACCGCGTTGTCGGGAAAGAATGACTTGAACTCGTGGTAGAGCTGCGCCCCAAGTGTCTTGTTGTGCGCCAGCACGAGCGTGGGGCGCTGCAGCGCCTCGACCACCTTGGCGACGGTGTAGGTCTTGCCCGAGCCGGTGACGCCGAGCAGGACTTGATGGCAGTCTCCGTTCCTGGCGCCGGAGAGAAGCTGCTCGATCGCCGCGGATTGGTCGCCGCGAGGGCTGTAGTCAGAAGCCAGGCGGAAACCCATCTGGACTCAGTGTACTGAGACGGGGAATCGCCTCAACGCCGAGTCGGCAAATGGCAGCGCGCACGCCGTTCCCCAGGCGAGGTGAATGTGTAACTCACGACGGACGTCCCGCCGACTGGCCCCGTCACGGAAGCGGGCGGAAAGCCGGCTGGTTTGCGAACAGATCCATGCCAATCTCAAGAACGCCGCCGGCCCCCGGCTCGAGGAGGACTTCGAATCGATCGCCCCCGACCCGGAGGGAACCATCTCCGGCGCGCACGTCGGTGAAGCGATGCTCGCCGTACGCCCCGGCCTGCACGATCACGCGACGCTCTTGGATCGAGTCCAGGTTCACCAGGCGCACGCGAACGCTGGACGGAGCGATGGCGTCAACCAGGGCGGCCACCTGCTCCGGCAAGCCAGCCCGCTTCCGAGCGGGATCGTAGTAGAACAATCGCGCGTGCAGGACATTGCCCGCCCGTCCAGGCGGGTTCGCCCCGAGGGCGAGTTCCACGAGCGAATTGGTGACGGCCGGATTGAACCGCTGCGTGTAGTCAGAGGGGCGCTCGTAGTCAATTGAATCGTCCGTCCGCATAGCATCCAGGCGCGCCTGGACCGCGCTCAGGTCAGCCTGCAGCGCTTGCATCGGATAGCTCGGGTTATCCCCGTCGAGGTAGCGGATCCACGGATCGTGGGCCAGACCCTCGAGGCCGGAGCGATCGAAGGTGAACAGGTACACGTCGCGCTGGACATCAAGGTACTGGCTCGGCGTGTAGCCGTAGAAGCCGTCGTCGCCGTGCTTTCTGGGCAACAGCACGCGACCGCCCTCTGTCCTCTTTGCCGCGTACAGGTTGGCGACCTGACGTCGAAGTGGCTCTACGAAGCCAGAATCTCCCGTCAACATGACGCCGATGCCGAAGGCAATGCGAGGCCCGCGAATGAAGTAGTTGCGCCCATCGGACTGGGGCCAGAAGTTCCATCCGAACACTCCGCCGTACCACTTGCCGCCCCATTCCCCGCCGATCGTTCCGTCCAAGCCGATGTTGGTGGGAATGTTACCGCCGTTCCGCGCAACCCGGTCACGCCACGCACCGGCATACTCCACAGCCCAGTCGCGATATCGCCGCTCCCCCGTGAGCGCAAAGGCGTTGAAGCCCAGGGCCGTGGCACAGAGGTTCAGCGGGTGATCGCCTCGAATGTTCGACGCGGTCGAGTAGCGGGTCAAGCGCTCCGGAGCGCCGTCGACGGGCAATCCACCCCAGTCCATTTCGGTCGCCGGGGTCACTTTGGCCCCCTTGCTGCCGTTATGGAGGCTCTTGATGATCCGTAGCTCCCGGTCGTAGTTGTCAGCGTCTGGATCGTCTCCCGTATAGAACTCGGCGAACCGCGTCGTCCTAGCCCGGTACAGCGGGTCCTCGGGCGCGGCCAACCCGTACAGGTGGAATGCGGCCAGCGCCTCCCCCGTGTGCTCCCAGTCGAACGACGTGACAAACTCCCGCCAGTACATGCCGTGCTCGGCCATTTCGATGCCGGGCGCACGGGCCTGCGTGTACTGACGGATATGACCCTCCCAAGCTCGCTTGTAGAGGTCGGCTACTGCGTCCCGCCCCCCGAGGGCATGCAGCAGCGTCCAGCCGCCGAAATTCTCCATCGCGTCATCGGCCCCGTCGTTTCCGCCCCAGCGCTCGACGCATTTCAAGTAGCCGCGGTCGTCCACGAAGCGGTCGAAGAAGGCTCTCACGCCGTCGGACGCAGTCTCGAGGAGAAGGCGCTCGGCAAGAGCCCATGAAGGAGGATCCGTCGGTTGGTCAAGCACGAGCACTGGCTGAGCGGCCAGCGACGCAACCATCCCGAAGAGGAAGCAGGCGGCCCGCAAGAAGCAGACTCGCCGGTCCGGAAGAGCGCTCGGTGGAACGCTGCTGCGCCCTAGCAGCCACCGCAGGCTAGAGCGGCGCCGGTCTGAAATCCGCAATGGCCCGGAGTTGCTGCCACCGAACACACAAGCAGCATATACGCCCGACCGTCGGCGTGAACACGCTTCCGGGCGACGTCAGGCGCGCGATGGAACGGAACCGATCGCGCTTGCAAGGAGCGCTACATCGCAGGATTCGCCTACTGCTTCAACCGGCGCTGCCAGCTGATTGATCTCGTGCCCCGCCTCGCAGTGTCGCCACGTGCACCCCTCCGCTGCCCGACCGCCTAGCTTTGGATGGAACTGCCGGGTATTCAGTCAAGACTTAACCTAAGTCCTTATAAAAACAGGTGTAATACCATGTGAGATTATATGTATCGTCTACTGACCATACGGTTACTGCTATTCGCTCTTTGCTTGATAGCGAATCACAGCCGTGTCGTGGCCCAGCAACAAGTCGGCGCGCTGCGTGTCCTCGTCACCGACCAGACCGGCAGCGCGATTCCCGGCGCAGAAGTCGAGTTCAGCGGTCCGGCCTTGATCCGGCCGGCCCTCGCCATCACCGACGAGCAGGGCCTGGCGTTCAACGGCAACCTCCCGCCGGGAAACTACACAGTGAGGGTCCAAGCCGAAGACTTTCAAACCGCGGTGAACGAGGGCGTCGTGGTCCAAATCGGCCGCACCTTCTTGGTAGAAATGCCCCTTGAGGTCGGTCGAGTCGACAGCACCATCGTGGTCGAAGCTAGCACCGCAGTGATCGATACGTTCAAGAGCGAGCAGTCCACGGTGTTCTCGGGCGATCGGCTGACCGATGCCGCCGGGGGGCGTGACTTCACTGACTACGCGCGCTACACCCCCAGCGTCAACATCGAGGCCTTGGCCGGCAATGTCACGCACAAAGGGCGGAGGGTGCGCGGGATCTCGGTCGACGGCTCTTCAGGGGCGGAGAACGTCTTCTATGTCGATGGCATAGACACCACGAGCATGTATAACGGCCTCAACAACCAGAACCTGCGCGTCGAGACGGTGCAGGAGTTCCAGCTCAAGACTGCCGGATACGAGGCAGAATTCGGCGGGGCGATGGGTGGTGTGCTCAGTGTCCAGACCAAGAGCGGGTCCAACCAATTTCACGGGAGCCTGCTGTGGTACGGCAGCGGGAGCCCCCTGAACGGGGCACCCAACAAGCGACTGCGCCTTGATCCGGCACAAGACACTGACGTGGCGGAATACGTCTACGACCCGGAAGACGAGGTGGCCACCAACGAGTTCGGCTTTACCATGGGCGGGCCCGTTTGGCGCGACCGGGCCTGGTTCTTCGGCGCTTTCCTGCCACAGGCGCGCAGCCGGTCGCGAGCCGTGACGTTCACGTCGGGGGAGTCCGGCGTGTTCAAGCGCAACGACCGATTGCGCAGCGCGACTTCGAAGATTGACGCCCAGCCAGCGCGGAAGGTCCGCCTGATGGCCTCGTGGTCCTCGGACTTCGCGAAATGGAAAGGCAGCTTGCCTAATCTGGACGGCACCTCCAACCCGGACTTCCAGTGGTCAGAAGAAGGCTACGAATACCCCGGCTACACGATTGCGGGGGCCGCGCTGTTCACCCCGACGCCAACTCTGGTGGTTGATGCACGGTGGGGCTTGAATACGATCCAGACCGAGCAACTCCTGGGACCGCAGCAAGTTCGCCACAGGTTCGTCGAATCGCCGGGACTGATCGGCTTCGCGCCGGACAGTCCGCTGTACCGGCCACGGGGCTTCTACTCAATCGGTCACGGTGCCAGTTTCGAGACATCGCAGGATTTCCAAAAGAAGAGCACGGTATCGGTCACCGCCAGCTATCTGGCCAACGCTGCCGGCCAGCAGCACAATCTACGCTTCGGCTGGCAGCTGAGCGGACTTGCGCATGACATCAACGACTCCTACAAGTACGACTATCTGCTGTACCGCTACACCCGCCCGTACACCATGGTGGACGGCACAGTCCGCACGAGCAGCTGCACCGGCCCGGACGGCGTTGTCCACGAGCCGTGCGGGTACTACGAGCAGCGTTCTCCCTTCGGAGTCGTGGCGAACGTCGTCACGAATAGGCACGCGCTGTTCGTGCAGGACTCGTGGAGCGTGAGCGGAGCTCTCACGCTCAATCTCGGCTTACGGATGGAGCGGGAGCAAATCCCATCATTCAGCGACCTGCCCGAATTCTCAGGAGCGGCCTTCAAGTGGAACTTCTTCGACAAGATCGCGCCCCGCCTCGGCTTCGCCTATGACGTGCTCGGCAACGCAAAGCTAAAGCTTGTCGGCAGCTGGGGGCGGTTCTACGACGCCATGAAGCTGGAGATGGCCCAAGGCTCGTTCGGCGGATTCAAATGGCTGAGCCATTACTACCTGATGGACGACAGCACGCTGGACTGGAGCAAGATCGGCGGGCTATCGGGCCAGGCGAGCTATCCGGGGACCTTTCTGGAGACCAGGAACTGGCGGATCCCCTCGTTCGAAGACCTCGATCCTGATCTCAAGCCGATGCGCATGACGGGGACAGTGGTCGGGCTGGAGTACGAGGTCGCGGCGAATTCTGTGTTGTCATTTCGGTACACGCGCAAGAACCTTGACACAGCCATCGAGGACGTGGGCCGCCAGACTCCGGCGGGGGAGGCCTACTACATCACCAATCCGGGCCGAGGTCTCTCGGTCGACAGATTCACCGAGGTGGGCCTGCCGCCAACGCCAATGCCCAAGCGCACGTATGACGCCGCAGAGGTCCGCCTGCGGAAGGCCTTCCAAAACAAGTGGCTGGCCGACTTCGCCTATGTATATTCGCGGCTGCGCGGCTTGTACTCGGGCTTGGGCAGTTCCGATGAGAACGGACGCCTCGGTCCGAACGTGACGCGGGACTTCGACCTGTGGTTCCTGAACTACGACTCGCAGGGCAACTTCGTCGACGGACCGCTGGGCACGGACAGACCGCACCAGTTCAAGGCCAACTGGGCCTACATCACGCCATGGAAGATGGAAATCGGAGGATTCTTCCGCGCCATGAGCGGCACTCCAATCAGCCGCACGGTCGATTTGGAGCATGTCGACGTCCTCGTGGACAACCGTGGCAGCGACGGCAGGAATCCGGCTTGGACACAGACCGACCTCTCGGTGATCCAGCGCTTCTACCCGTTTTCTGACGAGAGCAAGTGGTTCGAATTGAACTTCAACGTCATCAATGTTTTCAACCAGAAGACTGCCTTGCGGACATTCCGCAGCCTGTACCGCCAGACCCTGCCGTTATGGCAGCCCGGCGACCCTATCTCGCAGGTTCTGAACGGCTACGACTACCAGGCCATCGCCGCCTCGCAGGGCGCCCTTCAGGATCCCCGCTTCCTGATGAGGAACCGGTTCTTGGACCCGATCACGGCACGATTCGGGCTGCGCCTCGTGTTCTGACGTGACTCTCGCCGATATCTCCTCGGCTAGGTCGGAGCACCCGGTTCGCAGCTGGGTGCGCCGCTGTGGTATCGCCTACTACGACCCTGCTCGCACAATCCCTTTTTGACTCCTGTCTCGGCACGGAGGGGGGTAACGAGGGTCTGATGCCGCGACTCGGCCTTGAGAGCTTGCGCGGCTTGGATTCCCCAGCATGCAGCGTCGCATCCAGCAGCGCCGGCCCGCCCAAACGGGCGGCGGCCCGACTCAGGGCAACTCAAAGGCCACGCGAATCGTCACAATGACCTCCACCGGGCGCCCGTTCAGAAGCGCCGGATCGTAGCGCCACTGCCTCACGGCTTTCACTGCTGCGTCCACCAAGCGACCATCGACTATCGAATTGACGGTCGCAATGCTGGCCGGATTGCCGTCCATGCCGATAACAGCCTCCAGCACCACAGTTCCCGTGACACCCTCGCGCTCGGCGTCGGCCGGATAGGTCGCGGGCACGTGGTGCCTCAGCCGAGCCTCTCGCACGTTTCCACCAACGCGGATCCTCCGGCGACCGGACCGTGGTTGCGCCGGATCCCGGGCAGGTCGGGTGCCGGAAACTACGATCGCCTCGACGACCCGCTTCATTCCTAGCGTGACGTCAAGCTGGGCGTCTGCGGTTAGGTCGAGCGCCTGACGGTGGGAAACGAATCCGACAGGCCCATGGACCTCGACCTGGTAGGATGCCGACGGCTCCAAGCCCTCGATCCTGAAGGATCCGTCGGCACCGGCGGTCGTGGCTTCGGACAGGCCCTTTTCGACTTCGGTAAGGACCACGGACGCCCACGGAACGCGTGCCCCGCTCGGGTCTTGTACCGACCCGTTGAGTGCGACGCCCCTGCCCTGAGCGAATGTGACCGTCACGCACGAGAGGGCTAGCGAGGCTTTGCCTCAGACCGACGAGACTCGGTTCGAAGCTGCTTAGCCATACCCGGGGTGGAGTGCGGGCTCCAGACGCTGCTCCGCTCTGCGGCCGGGGCCGCCGTGTGGTCGCCTAGGCGACAGTGCCCGTAT
>JAJDTX010000013.1 GCA_022826925.1 Bryobacterales bacterium | reverse complement strand
TCAGGACAATCCTCTCGACATCGGCGAAGTTGTGCTGCCAAGGCATCCCGTCCGCGTCCAGCAGGTCCTTCACCACCCCGCTCACCGTGTTGGCGGCGAAGCGCACCTGCAGGTCCATCGTGCCCGAGTAGGCCGTCCCGCCCCCGCTGATCGCTTCCGTCCCGCCCGTGTAGCTGGCGATGCCCGTCAGAGACACGGCGGCCGCCAGCGACGTGCGCAAGGTCTCCGCCATCGTCGAGTACGAGAACGCCCCGACCTCTGCCGTCGACAGCCCGTCGCGAGCGTTCGCGGTCGTCTTCCGGATCGCCGTGCCGTAGCGCGTGGCCCCGGTCGTGCCCATCGTCGCCGTGGCGCTCCACTGCACGCGGTTGAACGCGTCCGTCGCGGCACCCGCGCCCAGCCCCTGGCTGGCGAACACCCCGCCGCCGCCGTCCGCCGTCGCAGCCACGAAGGCGTCCTCGCTGGCCAGCGCGTCCAAGATGTCGTCGATCTCGTCCAGGATGTCCTCCTCGCGCGGCGCGGTCAGCCGCACCGCGGAAGTGGCGCCGGTGTCCAGGGCGCTGCTGGTCTTGAAGACGGTGTCCAGCGCGGCCTCGAGCTTGCTCCACTGGGTCTCGAGAATCCCGTCCAGCCCGCTGGGCGGGGTCGCCAGCGCCAGCAGGGCCGCCACGTCGGAGCGGACCTTCGAGATCGTGTCGTGGGCGGAGGCCACGTAGCGCGAGCCCTGGTCGGTCGCCATGCCGGCGCCCAGCAGTTCTCCCAGCGAGAACATGCCCTCGTTGCCGTCGGCGGCGCTGCCGGTGACGATCAGGTTGGTCCTCAGCTCGTTGGCCGCCGTGTCGGGATCGTTGGCGCTCAGCGCCGGCAGCGCGATGGTGCCGGTCTTGTAGTCGGTGGTCGTGTCGATGGCGCCGTCGAAGCGGGCTCCCGCCAGCGCCCAGTCTTGCATCCAGAGGAGGTCGCTCTTATCCATGATTTCGGCAGTGTCACCCAAAGGCACTTTGCACCGCCCATCCTGCAGTCATGCTGGTCCGCATCGTTCATCGCAGGCAGGCTTGCATCGGTGATCCGCCTGTCCGGCGAAGTGAATCTAGCTGACCGAGCGCCAGCGCGAGAAGGGAGGATAGGGTGGCAAGCGGAGGTGGGCCGACATCCTAGTCAAGCCGCTTGCGAGTCGCAATGTCCATGGCCGCTACGTGCCATACTGAAATCGCCGTGCGGTACTTCAACACCGAAGGTCCGGTAGATCCGGCGGAGCATTACTGCATCGATCCGCTGAGCCGAGTAGACCTTGCGGAGATCCTCACTCTGATCGCACGCAAGAAGTATTTTGTCCTGCACGCGCCGCGCCAGACGGGCAAGACATCGACCTTGCTAGCTCTCCAAGACCGGCTCAATGCGGAGGGCAAGTACAGCTGCCTGTACGCAAATGTCGAGGGCGGGCAGGCGGCTGGGGAGGATACTGCCCGAGCGATGCAAGCGTTGCTCGGGCAGTTGGCCTCTAGGTCGCGCGATATCCTGCACGACGACTTTGTGGACAGGGTGCGGGCGGCCTACATGCAAAACGAGGGCCCCGACGGGGTGCTTGGAGAGGTGCTGGTGCGCTGGTCCGCCGCGAGTCCGAAACCGCTCGTGCTGCTGATCGACGAGATCGACACCCTCGTCGGAGACACCCTAATCTCGGTCCTGCGGCAGCTGCGAGCGAACTATGATCGCCGCCCGCACCACTTCCCGCAGAGCGTAATCCTGTGCGGAGTCCGAGACGTGCGCGATTACCAGATCTATTCCAGCCGGGAAGGAAGCCACATCCAGGGCGGCAGCGCGTTCAACATCAAGGCGGAGTCGCTGCGCCTCGGTGATTTCTCGGAGGGCGAGGTGCATGATCTGCTGGCCCAGCATACTGCCGAGCGCGGCCAAGCATTTGAGGGGCGAGCCGCCGAACGCATTTGGGACCTTACCCAGGGCCAGCCATGGCTGGTGAACGCCCTAGCGTACGAAGCTTGCTTCAAGGGCACGGCCAACCGCGACCCGACTGCTGCGATCGGCGTGGAAGTGATCGACCAAGCCAAGGAAGCGCTCATCCTCAGCAGGGTCACGCATCTCCACCAACTGGCCAGAACACTCCGCGAAGATCGCGTGCGACGGGTTATAGAACCGCTTCTAGTCGGCACTGCTCCGGCCGGTGACCCGTCCGAAGATGATCTGGACTATGTTTCGGACCTTGGACTGATTCGTCGCGACGGAACAGTCGAGATTGCGAATCCGATCTATCGCGAGGTGATTCCGCGGCAGCTGACCTACTCAAGAGAGAGGTACATTCCCCATCGCACCGAGTGGTATGTGGATGCAGCTGGGCGACTCGACGTACCCAAGTTGCTGGCAGGGTTTCAGGTCTACTTTCGTGAAAACGTGGAGCATTGGGTGGAACACACCGAATACAAGGAGGCCGGTCCGCAACTGCTCCTACAGGCGTTCCTGCACCGAATCGTGAACGGGGGCGGACGCGTGGAGCGGGAGTTCGGCTTGGGACGCGGTCGGACGGACCTGCTGATCCTGTGGCCGGAGGGCGGGGACTGGGATCCGACCCGCGTGAGCAAGCATGTGATCGAGTGCAAGGTGGTGCGGGCCGGGCAGGGGCTGGACAGCGTGGTCCGGTCGGGGCTGGAGCAGACGGCCGCGTACATGGACAGGTGCGGAGCGAAATCGGGGCACTTGGTAATTTTCGACATGCGGCCGGGGAAATCGTGGGATGAGCGGGTGTTTCGGAGGGACCCGGAGTCGGGCGGGTTTCCGGTTACAGTCTGGGGGATGTAGTCTCACACCTCAGACCTGAACCGTTCCGGACCCAGCCGAGCGCCTCGTATCTGGTTGTTGTCCATCGGCTCGCGCCTTTTGCTCCACGCTGTTTCCAGACCCCGCCTTGCGACGACACCGTCGCACTTCGCCCGGACTTCACCTCCAGCAGGTTCCAAGGGCCTCTCACCATCAAGCGGCCAAACATGCTCGGCACAATCAGGATCGGGGCAAGCCTCGCTGGATCCCACCCCTCCCAATTGCCCATCCAGTTGTTGTTCTGGCTTGTTTGAGTCTTTCTCCCTGACTATCGTGGATATCGTCTACGCCGGTCGTCTTGGTCTCGAGGGCGAGCAGGGCAGAGACGTAGGAGCCGACCTTTTCGATGGTCACGACCGCTTGGTCGACGAACTGCTTGCCCTCCGAACTTGCCATCCCCAACCCGACCACTCCAAGCCTCGGCGATAGCAATCGGGCTATCCCTTGACGAGCGCATCCAGATGTACCGCAGCAACGGCTGCGCCATTCGCGAACTGTCCATCTTGGTCCGCGTTGACACCTCGCGGTTCATCTTCTGACCGCTGCCTGTAGGTGAGAATCCTGAGTTGCCGGTCCGGTCGATTCGGCAGTCGGCCATGGTCCGTGTCAATGCTTGCTGAACCTGCCCGGCACAAGTGCCGCCACAGCGGCCTAGCAGGCCGCGGTTCACTTGCGGTTCGCCCAGATCAACGGACCACCCTTACCGGTAGCGTCGATGAGGACGCAGCCAACGAAGGCCTCCGCCTTGAGCTTGAAGCCGCCGGCCCTGTGACGATTCGCATGAGAAGGCCGGAGTGCTCGCCCGGGCGTACCTTGACCGTCCGCGATTCAAACCGTCGTGACGCCAACGGTAGGACTAGCGAGGCTGAGCCTCAGACCGACGAGACTCGGTTCGAAGCTGCGTGGTCATACTCGGGATGGAGTGCGGGTTCCGGACGCTGCTCCGCTCTGCGGCCGGAGCCGCCGTATGGTCGCCTAGGCGACAGTGCCCGTATCATGACGGTTCTGTGGGGAGCCCATCGCCCCGAACCCGCACCATGACTGTAGCACGCAACGTCGCCGAAGCCATCTCCGAGCATGTCACCCTGGAGGTCGAGTGCCTCGATCGGCTCTACCTCAATCTCTACCAGCCGCTGCTGCAGACCCCGGGCGGGGCGGCCTGGTTCTTCCGCCAAGTGCGCGGCTGCCCGGTGCCCTCCCCGGCCCTGATGGCACCGATCACGCGCAGCTTCGTGGCCGCCATCGAGGCCTTCGCCCGCGCGGGCAACATCGACTTGATCCGCTTCGAGAGAGGCGAGCGCAAGGACGAGCGCACCCAGGCCTACCTGCGCCAGTGGCGCGGCGGCGAGGGCGTGCTGTACATCGGCAAGGCGCAGGAGAAGGCGCGCGTGCTGCGCACCCAGGCCGAGACCGATCCCGCCACGGGCCGCCGCGCGCCCGAGCTGGCCTTCTCCACGGCCCTGCCCA
>JAJDTX010000175.1 GCA_022826925.1 Bryobacterales bacterium | reverse complement strand
ACTCAGTTACCGTCGGCGAAGCGCTCTAGAAACACGCGCGCGAATGCGCGGCCGGCCTGCAGCATGCCCGCCGTGTTGGCGTGGATGTTGCCCGGGTGCGTGGGCAAGTCGCGCAGATGCACCGGGGCAGCGTGCCCGACCTTCGCAGGTACCCGCTCTTGGGCCGACAGCACGTCCCACGCGCCCGGGCGCCCCCGCGGCGGCGATAGATCGGTCGGGTCGAAGCCGTCCAGTTTGTCCGGTAAGGACCCAGAGCGGTAGGTTCCGACGAGGACTGGCAAGTTTGGCGTATCGAGGTCGCGGCGCAAGGCGGCGATGAGATTCTCAAGGTTCTCGGCGTAGCGGTCGGCGGTGCGCTGGTCGCGCATGTCTTTGCCACCCTGCAGCCAGAGGAAGCCGCGCAAGCGAGCTTCCCTGCCATCGAGCGCTTGGCGCACCTTGGCGAGTAGTTCCTCGTACAGAGGGCCCTTGTGGGCATCGCCCGTGAGCTCGGCGTCGGCGGCGTTCCACTGCGGCGCCCATGCCATGATCCCGGTGCCGCCCCGCGCCTGCTTGACAATGCCGATGCGGCTCCCCGGCCACGCTCCCGCCAGAGCGTGGGCGAAGCCGATTTCGGGCCCGAACGTGAACTCCTCGATCCCCCACCGTTCGCGCTGAGCCGCCGATGGCGGCCGCTGCGGCCGGAGCGGGATCCATTCGCCGTCGTCAAACATCTCCAGCCGCGTGTCATGGCCGAACCGGGCAACGCTGTCGAGCTCCAAGCTGTTGCCCCAGCCGACCATGTTCGACTGGCCGGACAGGATGAACACCTCCAACGGCCCGCTGGGAACGCGCTGGCCATAGACCTCGATCCAGTCGAGGCGCGAGCACGCGCGGCTGCGCCCGCCCGGCATCAGATCCGTGAATCCGACCGAGCGCACTCGGGTCAGGTCCGGCTCCTCCGCCCATGGCCCCTCTGTCACAGTGGAGGGGTCAAGCCGCCGCCAGCGGCTGCTGGAGAATGCGAATTCGCTGACCCGCCACTGCTCGGACGCCCCGTCAGAGTATTCGCTGACCAGCCATTGGCCGCCCGCTAGCTCGACCACGGCGCGCAATGTCCGGAAGCCTGACTGGCGGCTGCGCCAGCGCAGGGTTGCGGTGCCCGAGAGGTCCATCAGGCCCCCGTCCGTGAGAGACAGGCTGACAGCCCACGGCGTCTTGGCCAGGCCCGACCACACATAGTGTGGATCCCATTCCCGCGCGTCGTGGTAGCTCTTCTTGACGAGCGGCGGTCCCAGGCCGTGAACGGCGACCGTTAACTCGGGATTCGCCACATCGCTCTGGGTGAGCGGAATCGCTGGCGGGGAGGCCGTCCAGTCTTCCCGAAAGATCAGCGGTGCTCGCCCGACATCGGACGCTTGCAGCGTCGCACAGGCGGTCCATGCCAAGCACAACCAGCGCTTCATGCTGTCAAGCATACCCGAGCGATACGGGACATCGGAGCCGGCTCGGCCACGCGGTCAAGTACAATCGGCGCAATCATGAGAGTTTACTTGGCACTGCTCTGCGCGCTCGTGGCGGCAGCCTTGCTCTGGGCGCAGCTGGGCAGCCCAGCGCAGGCCGAACCGGCCGGTGACGATCCCGCGAGCCTGCGCATCGAGTACCGGCCGGGCGGCTACATGCCGCCCGGCTTTCCGCTCGAGGGATCGGTCAAGCTGCTCTCGTCGCCCGTCGCGCACGCCGGCCAGCGCAGCAGGATACGGATCGAATGCACGATCGGCGAGGCTGGCATGGCCGCGGGCGAGACGCTGGAGATCTGGAAGCACTTCACGAGCGATGTCGAGGAGTTCCAGGTTGCCGACCCGCAGATGCCGGCGCACTTTGCCCTCAAGACCGCCGCTCCCGGGGCCGAGTGGGAGATGCTGGTCCACTCCAATGCCCTGCAGCGCAACTCGCCCAGCGTCTTCCCGTACAGAAAGACCCTCGGTGCAAAGCTCGCCGCGGGCAAGCTGGCACCGGGGACGAAGGTGTACTTCGACCTCGGAGGCACCCAGGGCGTGCGCATGCAGCACTACGCCGAGAACCTGTTCAACTTCCGCGTCGTGATCGCCGGCCCTGACGGGCGGCCGCGGGACTACGTGGGCGACGCCTTCCTCAAGGTCGTCGGCGGGCCGGCGACAAAGCTGCGAGTCTACGCTCCCGCCTATGTCGCGGTCGGTGAGCGCTTCAGCTTGGAGGCGATACCAAGCGATGCATGGGGCTCTCTGGCTGGAAATCACCAAGGCTGGAAGCTGGCGGTGGACGATCCCGCGCTCGGGTCGAGCGAGTTCGAATACGACCCCGAACTGCTGCACTACGTCGCGTCGAACTTGGTGCCCACGCAGACCGGCGTGTATCGGCTCAAGGTCCGCTCCCTGGACGGATCGCTGGAGGGTGTCAGCAATCCGATCCGGGTCGAGAACCATCCCAAGCGACGCGTCTACTACGGTGACTTGCACCAGCACACCTACCTGCACGACGGTCGCGGCACGTATGAGGAGTTGTATCTCCACGCGAGACGCAACGGCCTGCTGGACTTCGGCGCTCTGACGCCGCACCACATGCCCTTGGGAGTGACCGGGCCGTCCTATATCTTCGACAAGTTCAAGGATCCGCGGGATAACTGGCCCGACATGATCCGCGGCAACAAGCGGATGAACGGTTGGCGGGACTTTGTAACGATCCTCGGATACGAGTACAGCGTGGGCACCAGGCTCGGGGGCCACCACAATGTGATCTACAACGCCGACGATGCTCCCACGACGATGCAGCTCGATCCGGCTAGCAACCGGGCCGACGTGGGAGACATGATGGATGTGCTGGAGCGATCCGGCGTGCCGACCATGGTGATTCCGCACATCGGCGGCGGGCCGCCCAACTGGACCCACCGCACCGATCCGCGCATCGAGCGCAGCTTCGAGATCGCCTCGGTCCACGGAGTGTTCGAGGAGTCCTGGCAGAGTCACTTGGACGCCGGCTTGAGGCTGGCAGCGACGGCCTCGGGCGACAACCACACCGTGGGCTTCGGAAATTCCTACCCTGGCCTGATCTACACCATGACGAACCCGCTCACCGGCGTTTTCGCCTACGGCAAGACGCGGGATGCGATCTGGGAAGGCTTGTACCAGCGGCGCACGTTCGGCGTGACCGGCAACGAGCGCATCTTGATGGAGTTCACCCTCAACGGCGAACCCATGGGCGGCGAGTTGGCAGCTGCTGCGGCCCCTGCCGCCCGCATGCGGGCCAGGGTATCCGGGACGCAGCCCCTCACTAGGGTGGAGTTGGTCAAGAACGGGCGCGTGCTGCACTCGATCAACCCGGCGCGGC
Organism: Bryobacterales bacterium; assembly: GCA_022826925.1. Lineage (GTDB taxonomy): Bacteria > Acidobacteriota > Terriglobia > Bryobacterales > UBA6623 > VXMF01. Next base: position 86,253 of record JAJDTX010000175.1, on the reverse strand, counting down.
AGAGCGGCTCGCTCGTGCGCATCACATGGGGCGACAACATCTACCAGCGCCGCGCCAACGTGGGCTTCGGGGAAGGGGTTCTAAAGGCGGAATCCGGGGCCGTGAGGCTGGAGCGCTTCTTGCATCGCGACCAAGAGTTCGAGCGCATGCACCAAGCCGGCGACAGTGTCCGCTGGCAGTCGGCGGCCACCTCGAACGACCGCGACGGAATGCTGGCGCGCATCGACGGGGCGGAGGGGTCCTTGGTGTTTCGACTGCAAGACCCGCACTTGGGCCCGCTCGAAGTCACGGCACCCCTCGATGTGCTGCGCCGGGACGGATACTTCCGCTGGCGCGGGCTGGGAGACAAGTCGTATACGCATAGCTACCTCAAGCTGATGGGCATCGAAGTTGCGTTTGAAATCGAGTTCGAACTGGTCAACGACCAAGCTCCCATGGACATCGAGTTCGACTACGAAGACCGCGACCCGCCAAAGCCAGGCGACTACTACTACCTGCGGATGGAGCAGCTCGACACCAACAAGGGCTGGGCAAGCCCGGTCTGGATCAACTAGGCGCGCCCGCCGCGCTCGTGTCGGCGTTCCTGCCCAGAAACCGGAAATCGCATCCGAGGTGCGCCTGGGTCACTTGGTCCAGGAACAGTCTGCCGTAGCCCCGGCGGTAGTGCGCCGCCGGAGGCTTGCGGGCCGCGAGCCGGCGCTCGATCTCCCGCTCGTCCACGCGCAGGTCGATCCGGCGCCCGGGCACGTCGAGTTCGATCTCGTCGCCCGTGCGCACCGCCGCCAAGGGGCCTCCGACGGCCGCTTCGGGTGACACGTGCAGGACATCGGTGCCAAAGCTCGTGCCGCTCATGCGGGCGTCAGAGACGCGCACGATGTCGTTCACGCCTGCCTTGAGGAGCTTGGTGGGGATCGGCAGATGCCCCCATTCGGGAAATCCCGGCCCGCCCAGCGGGCCGGCGTTCTGAAGCACCATGACGGTGTTCTCGTCCACGTCGAGGTCGTCGTCGATCCGTGCCCTCAGCGTTTCGTAGCGGTCGAAGACCAGCGCCTTGCCGCGGTGCCGCAGCAGGTGCGGGGAGGCCGCTGTCTGTTTGATCACAGCCCCGTTCGGGGCGAGGTTGCCGTAGAGAATCGCGGTGCCACCCTCTGGGTTGAGCGGTTGGTCCAGCGTCTTGATCAGGTCGCGGTTGCGGATCTGCACTTCTTGGACCTCGTCGGCCACGGTCCGCCCGCTGACGGTTAGGGCGTCGCCGTGCAGCAGGGGAAGCAGTTCCTTTGTCACGCACGGCAGCCCGCCCGCGTAGAAGAAGTCCTCCATCAGAAACTGCCCCGATGGCTTCACGTTGGTGATATACGGAGTCTTGCGCGAAATCCGGTCGAAGTCGTCGAGGCAGAGATCCACCCCAGCCCTGCCGGCGATTGCCAGCAGGTGCACGACAGCGTTGGTAGAGCCGCCGATCGCCATGTCGGTGCGGATGGCATTCTCGAATGCCTCTCGGGTCAGGATTCGCGACGGTGTCAGATCTTCCAAGACCATCTCCACAATGCGTCGCCCGCTGGCTTCGGCCAGCTGGTAGCGCCGAGCATCCACAGCGGGGATCGCGGCACCGCCCGACAGCATCATGCCCAGCGATTCGGCCATCGACGCCATCGTGGAGGCCGTCCCCATGACCGTGCAGTGGCCGGCGCTGCGCGAGATGCAGCCCTCGACTTCGGCCCACTGCTCCTCGCCGATGCGACCGGCCCGCAACGCTTCGAAAAGCTTGCGGCCATCGGTGCCGGATCCTAGCGGCTCGCCGTTCCAGCGTCCCGACAGCATCGGGCCGCCAGTGACCATGATTGCCGGGATGTCGGCCGAAGCTGCCCCCATCAATTGCGCAGGCGTGGTCTTGTCGCAGCCGCACAGCAGTACCACGCCGTCGATTGGATTCGCCGTGATCGACTCCTCCACGTCCATCGACATGAGGTTGCGGAATAGCATGGTCGTGGGCTTCATGAACATCTCGCCGAGCGAGATTGTCGGGAATTCGAGCGGCACTCCCCCGGCCGCCCAGACGCCCCGCTTGACGGCCTCTGCGACTTGGCGCAGGTGGGCGTTGCAATTGGTCAGCTCCGACCACGAATTGCAGATGCCGATGACCGGCCTGCCATCAAATGCGGCATCGCTGAAGCCTTCCGACCGAAGCCACGCTCGCCGCGAGAGGTGCTCGTACTGATCTCCTTGAAACCAGGCTGTACTGCGGAATGTCTTGGGATCGCGCATGAACGCATTACGATAGCACCGAGTTCGCACTCGAATGGCGGATCGCCGGGTCCGGCGGAATGCCCGTGGGAAACGCTCTGTCGGCTGCTGGGGCCGGCTGTGTGCTCGGGGCTTGGCAAGCTCAACCGGCGCTAATCGATATGCTCTGGAATAGCTCGTCTGCAATCCTAGGTTGGGTGTGGGCCCAAGTCGAATGACCCTTGCGGCGCGGCGTCGGTCGCACCGCTGCGGCGACAGTGATGATGGCAATGCACGAGCGGAAAAAGCTCCCAATCTCTAAGCGCTGGGCCTTGGTTGCAGCCAGGTCGAGGGTCGCTGTTTCCATCCTCCTAGCCATTGCCGCAGCTTGGCTGGCTCAACCGACCGTCGCGAACCTTGCCCTCGGCCTGCCGCTTGTCCTAGCTGGCCTCGCGCTACGCGCGTGGGCGGCCGGTCATTTGCGGAAGAACCAGCAGCTTGCGACTTCCGGGCCGTACGCGTACGTTCGCAACCCGCTCTACATCGGGAGTCTGCTGGCCGGTGTTGGCTTTGGCATCTGCTCGGCCCATGCCGTCCTGCTCGTTGCGATCCTCGTGGTGTTCACGATGTGGTTCCTGCCGGTCGTCGGGGAAGAGGAAGGCCACATCCGCAACATCCTGCCCGGTTACAGGGAATACGAGGCACGTGTACCCCGCTTTCTGCCTGCCCTCAGGCCGCGCTACGAATCTTCGCAGTGCTTCGAGTGGGGTCTCTATCTTGTCAACAGGGAGTACTCGGCCTTACTGGGGTTCATCGGCTTCGGTGCCGTGCTTTGGTTCAAGCTTCAGCTGCTCGGATAGCACCCTGTTCTCTCCGCCGGCAGCAACCCCAGGCAGCCTCCCACTGCCGGCGGAGCGAGGGATCTTCTACCTGCCGCAGCGGTGGCTGGCGCCACCTGCGGCGCTAGGGAGAGACGGTCCGAGATAGCGGCGACCGTCCCTCTCTCTGGCACTTCTCCAAGATAAAGGGACTCGCTTTCCGGCGGTGGGCTATGGGACGCGGTTGCGGAGTTGCTTCTCCAATGCCTGCACTCTCTCTTCCGCTGCACTGGCACGCTTCGCCTGAGCACTGGCAAGATCCTCTGCTGCCCGTCTGCGCTCCGCCTCCGCACGGGCGCGCTCCGCCTGAGCACTGGCGCGATCTTCTGCGGCCCGCCGCCGCTGCTCGGCCGCTGCCAGCGAGCCGTCGAACTCCTCCCCTGTCTCCGGGTCGCGGAACACCACCACCATTGCCCCCGCCTTCCTCGCGCTGCTCAATTCCAACCCCAGCACCTCGCTTCGCAGCCACGGTCCCGCGTCCGCCACCGGCTCCACCGCGTCGTAGCTGCCCGCGCACGCGAGATAGCCCTCCAGCGGGCTGCTCATCAAACTCCCCGTCGGATCGAGCCGCCAGAACTCGCGAACCCCGATGCTGGCGTATTCCAGGGCCTTGTGCTCGGCGTCATTCTCCGCCGTCGAAGGTGACGCCACTTCCAGGACGAAGTCCGGTGCTTTGCCTTCCTCCCAGACCTTGAACGAACTGCGGTTGCCGCGCTTGACCCCGAACACGACCTGCACATCCGGCTGCAGCCAGACCTTGTCGTTGCCCCTCACGTAGTACACCCTCACTTCCATGGCCACGAGCGTGTCTTGGCGCTCCCGGAAGTGGTGATCCAAAGCCGCTGTCGCCTGCCGCACGGCATCCCCGTGCCAGAGGCTCTGCGCGACCCACTGTCCTTCCGGGTACTCGACATCGTCGGGTTCCGGCACCGCCGTGGCCGCGGCTGGCGAGGTGAGGGCGGGGACTTCCGCTTCTGTGGTGGGAGGGAACGACATGGCGGGTCAACAGGGTTCCTCGTAGCATACACTCCGCGTCGCAACTGGCGCGGCGCCGTTCACCGGCGCTGTTCGAATCCGACGGGATCGAAGCGAGTCAGCTGCCGAGCGACCTCCGTTCAACAGATGCCACTACGGCTTGCGAGCGGATTGAGAACCGCACGTTCGTGGAGGAATTCAGGTGCCAGGTCCGCACCAGTGGGCCACACAATGGTGTCTAGTTCGCTGTCCACTCGAAAGTTCCGGAAGACTTCGATGTTGTTCAAGGGCTCGAACACCTCGCCCCACAATTCGCCCTCTAGGTCAATGATTCCCTGAAGGCCGTCGTCGAATGTCACGTGGATCTTGTAGTCCCGGAGATACCCCGCCCGTGCGAGTCTTGGCGTCATCTCTCTACTCCGGTGGCGCGATCTTTGTCAGCGGCTTCCTCTGCTTGGCCAACAGCCAGTCTTCCCGCAATTCATTGCGGTGCAATTCCAACCACTCCAGGACCAGACCTCTTGCTCTGGGCGGAAACTCGCCTGAAAGACTCTGCCCGTCCTCAATCGCGATCCGAACAACGCTGTCCCCAAACCTTGCATGGAAGTGGGCAGGCCCGTGATCGTTGACTCCAAGTAGACGGCTAGGACCCCCTTGCCCAGCGCCGCGCTTTCCCGGATCTTGGAACCATTGTTCTACACGATGCAATCAGGGCCGACCGGTATGGGATTCCCGTGCCGATGCAGGGAATCCACATAGAGCTTCAGTGCTTCAACTGTGTTTTCCAACGCCTCTTCTTGTGATGCTCCATCGACATGCAGCCCACGAAACGCCGGACAGTATGCGTGGAAGCTTTCACCGTCGCGTTCAACAATAGCGAGAACCTTGATCTTCATGCCGCGTTCTCCCAATCATCTTGCCGCGCGTGCCGCGTTCGACCATGCGGCTTGATGATATCCGGAACAACCTTGCTGCGAGCTACTTGTGCTTCGGATTCACGCCGCACGGCGAAAACACTCCTCAGAGCGCGCCATCTTGTGTCTTGGCTGCACGATAGAATTACGAGTTTATGCGACTGTGCCTATTTCTGGCAGTCTGCTTGGCCGGGGCAGGTTGCGGCGATGTGCGAAGGCCGCCCGCAACCGGATATGAGGGCTGGGAGGCGTTCGGGGGCGGTCCCGATCAGATTCAGTATTCGCGCCTTGACCAGGTTCATCCCGGCAACGTGTCCCAGCTGGAGGTCGCCTGGACCTACGAGACCGGTGACGAATTCCGCGGTTCGGAGATCCAGTGCAACCCGATCGTGATTGACGGCCTGCTGTACGGCTCCAGCCCGAACGGGCGCGTCTTCGCACTCGACGCCGCGACCGGGGAAGAAGTGTGGACGAGGCGCCTGGAAGTGGACGGCGCTCCGCTCGCGGAGCGCTCCAAGAACCGCGGATTCATGCACTGGCGCGATGGTGACGACTCGCGCATCTACGCCGGGGCGAGGCACTTGCTGTATGCATTGGACGCGCGCACCGGAGAGCCTGTGGCGGGCTTCGGCGACAATGGCGCGATCAACCTCAGGTCTGACCTGCCGGAGCGCGCGGGATCGCTCTCGATCAGCTTGAGAACGCCCGGGGTCGTCCACGGCGACCTGCTGATCCTGGGCAGCGCGGTCAGCGAGTCCTTGCCCAGCGCGCCCGGCTACATCCGGGCGTACGACGCACGCACGGGAGAATGGCGCTGGACCTTCCACACGATTCCCCACCCGGGAGAGCCCGGCTACGAGAGCTGGCCGGAGGATGGCTGGAAGACCCTCGGAGGCGCCAACTCCTGGGCGGGCCTGACTCTCGACGCCGACCGCGGACTGGTGTATGCGGGCACTGGCTCGGCGGCCTTCGATTTCTGGGGCGGCAATCGTCCTGGAGACAACTTGTACGCCAACTCGCTGCTGTGTCTGCGAGCGGACAGCGGCGAGCTGGTTTGGCACCACCAGTTCGTGCGGCACGACGTCTGGGACATGGATGTTCCCACGTCGCCGGTTCTCGTCACGGCGATGCGCGACGGAAAGCTGATCGATGCCGTGTCGGTCTCCACCAAGATGAGCCAGGTCTATGTCTTCGACCGCGAGACGGGCGAGTCCCTGTTTCCGCTCACGGAGATCGATACCGCCCAGTCCGATGTGGCCGGGGAAGTCTTGGCGGGGCGGCAGGTCGTGCCGGTCAAGCCGCCGCCGCTGGGCCGCCAGCGCCTGACCGAGGCCGATCTGACCACGCGCACGCCGGAGGCGCACGCGGCGGTCTTGAAGCGCTTCCGGCAAGTTCGCAGCGACGGGATGTTCACGCCACCGAGCCTGCAGGGAACGATCATCTTCCCCGGTTTTGACGGAGGGGCCGAATGGGGCGGGCAGGCCTTCGATCCCGAATCGGGGCTGCTGTATGTGAACGTCAACGAGATGGCTTGGATCCACCGCTTGGTCAAGCGGGGGGAATTGCGGGGAACCGTCAACGGCAAGCGGTTGTATCAGCGCAATTGCGCCGCCTGCCATCTCGACGACCTCAGCGGTACTCCGCCGACTTTCCCGGCCCTCACCGAACTGGCGATGAGCAGCCAAGAGTTTGGCGCCGTGGTGCGAGGGGGGGCGGGCCGGATGCCGGCCTTCCCCTATCTCAGCCCGGAAGTCGTGGAAGCGATCGCAGGCTATGTGCTGCGGGGCGAGGAAGGGGAGTCGTTCCAGTCTTCGCCAGGTTCCGGCGCTCCTGACGTGCCCTTCACGCATGACGGCTACAACAGGTTTCTCGATCCCGAAGGCTACCCGGCCATCTCGCCACCGTGGGGCACGCTCAACGCCGTCAATCTCGATTCCGGCGAGATCGAATGGACCGTGCGCCTAGGCGAGTTTCCAGAGCTGACCGAGCAGGGTATCCCGCCGACTGGCAGCGAGAACTACGGCGGGCCGGTCGTGACTTCCAGCGGGTTACTCTTTATCGGCGCGACGGCGCGCGACCGAAAGTTCCGGGCATTCGACAAGACCACCGGCGCGTTGCTGTGGGAGACGACGCTTCCGGCCGGGGGGAACGCGACGCCCGCGGTATACGAGGTCGGCGGCCGCGAGTTCGTCGCAATCGCTGCTGGCGGGGGCAAGACCGGGGGGATTTCTGGTGGCAGCTACGTCGCGTTTGCACTGCCTGAATAACTAGAGGGTGTCCGCCAGGGTCTTGGTCCTTGCGGGCATGCCGAATGGGCAAGCTGGTCGGCTTCCAACTGTCCAAAAGGTCCGGTAGATTCCCGCCTGCGGCAAATGAACGCTCAGGGGATTGAATGCCCCCGAGCGCTGCCCGCATAAGGCAGCGAAACGCCGGTCTTGGACGGCGAGCCGTGATAGCCTGTCTCCGTGGATCAGGACACGACGGAAGTGGACGGCGAGGGGCCGGTTGTGGACCACGTGCCAGACAGCACGCGGGCGGTCGAGGATGACGGCGCCCCGCGGGACTCCGGCGTGCTCAGCCGGGACCGCGACGTCGTCCGGCGCCTGTTCGAGACGGGCGAATACCCCTACGAGCGGAAGCTCTCCCGCAGGATCTACGAGCGGGAGAAGGCCACGCTTCAGGTGGAACTGCTGAAAGTGCAGGACTGGGTGAAGGCGACGAACCGGAAGATCGTCATCCTGTTCGAGGGCAGGGATGCCGCCGGCAAGGGCGGGACCATCAAGCGGTTCACTGAGCATCTCAACCCGCGCGGCGCTCGGGTGGTGGCGCTCGACAGGCCGACCGACGACGAGCGGACCCAGTGGTTCTTCCAGCGCTACATCCGGCATCTGCCGCGGGGCGGCGAGATCGTGCTGTTCGACCGCTCGTGGTACAACCGCGGCGGGGTCGAGCGCGTCATGGGGTTTTGCAACGGCAAGGAGTACTTGGAGTTCATGCGTCAGGCACCCGAGCTGGAGCGCATGTTCGTCCGCAGCGGGATCCTGCTGTTCAAGTACTGGTTCTCCGTCACCCGAGAGGAGCAGAAGCGCCGCTTCGAGGCCCGCGAGAACGACGTTCTGAGGCAGTGGAAGCTGTCGCCGGTGGATCGCCAGTCGCTTGACAAGTGGGACGAGTACACGGCGGCCAAGGAGGCGATGTTCTTCTACACGGACACCGCTGATGCGCCGTGGACGATCGTCAAGTCCGACGACAAGAAGCGCGCTCGTCTGAACTGCATGCGGCATTTTCTGGCTGCGTTGCCGTACACGAACAAGGATGCCCGTCGAGTGGGCCGACCGGATCCGCTGATCGTGGCCAGCGCCGACATGATCGGCACCGGCGACGCGGCGCTCGGCAGGTGAGACGGTGTCACGCGATCCGCAGCGCGGGTCGCTAGCAAGGGCAGCGGGTCGAGCGCGATCCCAGCCCTAGCGGTGTGGGCTCGCAGCAGCCCGGCCCCGAAGCTCGTAACTCGGATCGAATGCTCCGCTCAATCAACTGGGGACCGCCCCGACGCGATGTAGCCGGCTCGAGGCGCTGATATCATCAAATCGCTTGCGCAATCCATTGCGATCTCTCCTGTTGCTGGCCGCGCTGGCGCTGCTGGCTTTGGTCGTGCGCGACTACCTCGGCTCGCGGACCGCGGCGGGGCGGGGGTCGACGCAAGCGGTTCCGGCCTTGCCAGAGGATCTCTCGGCGCAGTCGGAGAGCTGGCGCTTGACACAGACCATCGGCGATTCCACGCGCATGGAAGTCAGCGCCGATGACTTCGTCCAAGGGGCGGACGGGCTGACAACTGACCTGCGCGGAGTCGTGCTGGAGATCTTTCGATTGCAGGCGGGAAGCCTCGACCGCGTCGAGAGCGGCGCGATGCGCATGCAGGCGGATGGAAGCCTTTACAGCGATGGCGAGACCCTGATCACGTTGGGTGTCCAGACCGATGGCGGAACGGGACGCCCGGTAGAAGTCGCCACTTCTGGAGTGACGTTTCGCCCGTCCGCCAATAGCGCCAGCACGGAGCGGAGGGTGGATTACCGCTTTGCCGACGGGGCGGGCAGTTCCCTGGGAGCCGCGTACGATGCAACGACGGGAGTGCTGCGGATGATGTCCGAGGTGCGCTTGGAACGCTCCGGGCCGAACCCGGACGAGCCGTCGGCCGTTATCCGGGCTGGCAGATTGCTCTATACCGAGGAAGGGGCGCGAATTGAACTCGCGGGAGGCGCCCGAATCGAGCAAGGCGCAGGCTGGCTTGAATGCGATAGCGGAGTTGTCTTGATGTCCGACGGGCGCATCCGTCGAATCGATGGCGTCAATGCGCGCGGCGGCGAAAGCATGGCCGACCGGCGGACTGCGTTCTCGGCGTCTCGGCTGGAGGTGGAGTTTGACATTGGAGGCGAGCTGGCGCGCTCCCGCGGCTCCGGAAGAGCCAAATTCACATCGACCGAGGCTGGCCAGCGGATCGAGGTCAAGGCCGATTCCGTCGACCTGCAGTACGAGGCCCGCGTGGAGGCTCCTTCGAGCGTTTCCTCAAGCACGCTGCGTCGTGTCGAGGCGAGCGGAGCGGCGCAGGCCTCGCTGCATCCGTCCGATGGCGGCACGGTCAACATGATCGAGTCCGAGTCGCTGTTGTTGGTCTTGAAGCCGGGCGGGGCGCAGATCGAGCGTGTTGAGTCGCCGGCGCGCGGTACCCTGCGCCAGCTGGCGCGCGGAGCGGATGCGCCGGCACGAACGCTGGTCGGCGGCAGCATTCGCATGGCTTACGGGACTGCGGGCGACCTCGAGAGCCTCGAGGCTCGAAACGGGGCGCAGCTGGTTCAGCGCGCTGCCGACCAGGCGTCGCCAGAATTGCGGACTTGGAGCGACTCCCTAGATGCGCGCTTCGATCCCGGCACCTCGGAAATCGCCGAGCTGCGCCAAGCCGGGAATTTCGAATTCAAGGAAGGTCCGAGCAGGGGAGGTGCGGACAGCGCTCGGTTCGATCCGGATAGCGGTGTGTTGGAGTTGGAGGGAAACGCCACTGCCGCGAGCGCGGACGGCAACCTGTCGGCCCGCCAGATCGTCTTGGCCCGGGCCAACGGCAGGGTGAATGCCGCGGGCGATGTGACCGGATTCCTGATTCAGGGGCCGGACGGCTCCGGGCAGCCTGGGGCGATGGGCATGTTCGCGGGTCAACGGCCCGTGTTCCTGGCCGCAGGCGCAATGGTTTCCGATCCGGAGAACCACACCTTGGAGTACCGGAACGGCGCCCGGCTGTGGCAAGGGCGCAATCGAATTGACGCGGATTCGATCGTGATCGACCAAGCCTCGAACCGAATCGCGGCCCGCGGCGGAGTCGAGGTCGTGTGGGTCGCGGGCGGAGAGAGCGCGTCGGATCCGGACTCGCTCTCGATCGTGCGGTCCGATCTGATGTTCTACGATCCCGAGACCGGCGCCGCTCGCTTCGAAGGCGCAGTCGACTACCGCAGGCAGGGTATGCGGGTGTTGGCCGACGAGCTGCAGGCAGCCCTTGGTGCAGATAGCAGCGACGCTGGGATGCGTGTCGTTGCAGTCGGCTCGGTGCGCATCGTGGATCCGCCAGATGGTTCGGGCCACCGGGCGTTCGGGGATCGGGCCGAGTTCGACGTGGCCGAGTCCGAGGTGGTCTTGGTCGGCCAGCCGGCGCGAATTCTGATGCCGGACGGCACCGAATCGGAAGGTGCCAGTTTGACCTATCGCATCGCCGGTGATAGGCTGCTTGTCTTGGGCCAGCGCGCCGAGCGCGCCTATACCTACCGCCCGGCTTCCCGCTAGTGTGGAGCGCCGCTTGGCTTCGCCTGTCTGATGGATTCCCTGCGCACTGAGCGACTGTCGAAGAGCTACAGGGGCAGGCAGGTGGTCAGGGACTTCACCCTGGCCGTTCGTCGCGGCGAGATCATCGGGCTGCTAGGACCGAACGGCGCTGGCAAGACGACCTCGTTCAACATGATCGTCGGGCTGGTCAGCCCCGATGCCGGCCGAGTCTTCGCGGACGAGGCCGATATCACCGAGCTGCCGATGTATCAGCGCGCCCGCATGGGCATCAGCTACCTGCCGCAGGAAGCCTCGGTGTTCCGCAAGCTCACGGTGGACGAGAACATCCTGGCGGTCCTGCAAACGCAGCCGCTGGTCCGGGCCGAGCGCCGCGAGCGTCTCGACGACCTGATCGCGCAGTTTGGCTTGGACAAAGTTCGGCACAGCCGCGGCTACCAGCTGTCTGGCGGCGAGCGACGGCGCGTCGAGATCGCCCGGTCGCTGGTCTTGTCGCCGTTCTTCCTGCTGCTCGACGAGCCCTTCTCGGGCATTGACCCGAAGCAGGTGATCGAGTTGCAGGCGATCCTGGCGCGGCTGTGCGCCGACGGGATCGGCATTGTCATCACCGACCACAACGTGCGCGAAACGCTTGCGGTGACTGACCGGGCGCTCATTATCCACAACGGGTCAATCTTTCGCTCGGGAACGCCGCACGAGTTGGAGAGCGACCCGGAGGTGCGCCGGGTCTATCTCGGCGAACACTTCGAATTGCCCGCCCGGGCCGCGCCGCGGAGCTGAGCGCGGTGCCGACAGTTCGCCTGGAACGCGCCGGGCTGTACGGGCCCGTGGGTGTCGTGGACACGGCCGAATCGCGCCGCTTTACGATCGGCGGCGTGCTGCAGGGCGCTTCGCTGCTACGTCCGGCCGCCAGCGCTGTGGCGCCCCACTTGGGGCAGGGCCCAGGGCCGGTGACCGAGACGCGCTACCAACTGGCCTGGTTCCTGGCCGGCCAGCGACACCCTGCGGGCCGAGGCCTGATGCTGGGGCTCGGCGGGGGCTGTGGAGTGGTGGGATTGTTGCACCAATTCCCGGACCTGGCCATGGATGCGGTCGACGCCGATCCGGCCATGGTCGCGATGGCCAGAGAGTTTCATCCGCTGATTGGCCACTACGAACGTGAAGGGCGCCTGCGCCTGCACGTGGCCCAGGCACGCGACTACTTGGATAGTGCCCACGAGCCGCCCGACTTCGTCATCGCCGACTTGGTGGTCGATTCCGAGAGCCTGGAAGCGGTAGGTTCCGAGGCCTTGGTCGGAGCTATCGCTGCCGCTGCGCCGGAAGTCTGGTTCCGTGTGTTCGGGTCGCTGCCTGACGGCGAGTTGCAGCCGATCTTGGACCGATTGCAGGCTGCCGGACTCCCCGTTCGCTGGCTGCTGTCCCCGGTCAACCGCCTTGTCCCTCTGCCCAAGCCCCGGGACTGGATCCTCGCCGCTGGCGTGGCGCGTCTGCCGGATCCGGACGATTTCGTTCCCTATCGCGAGATTAGAGGATCGGCTGTCGCAAGGGTGCAGGCGGGCTATCGCAAACTTGTTGCCGGTGCGGCGCCGCCGTAGATCGCCGTCGCGCGGTGAACTGGTGCGCCGAGCGTGGTCTAAACTAGTGCTGAGAAGACATCCCGCGCCCGCCTAGGGCTACGAAGGGAGGCAATTCACCGAATGCTGTTCTTTGATCCAATCTATCTCCTGTTCATGATTCCAGGCTTGCTGATGTCTCTCTGGGCCAGCGCCAAGACCAAGTCCGCATTCAAGAAGTACGGCAAGGTCAGGGCTAGGATGACGGGCGCGCAGGCGGCCCGCCAAATGTTGGACCAAGCGGGCCTTCACGATGTCAAGATCGGAGTCTCGTCCGGGTTCCTGTCCGATCACTACAACCCCGCCACCCGCAGTCTCGGGCTGTCCCCCGATGTGCATGACCGGGCTTCGATCGCTGCCGTCGGCGTGGCCTGCCACGAAGCGGGTCATGCGATCCAGCACGCCAACGCTTATACCCCGCTGCAGCTTCGGTCTGCGCTGGTGCCCACGGCGAGCTTGGGCTCGAACTTCGGATATCTCGCCATCATATTCGGGATATTCCTGTCGATCTCGGGCATGGTCTACATCGGCATCGCCCTGTTTTCGGCAACGGTGTTGTTCCAGCTGGTCACGCTCCCGGTAGAGTTCGATGCCAGCAACAGGGCGAAGCAGCTCGTGGTCAACTACGGGATCGTCTCCCCGTACGAGCGCGAAGGCATGGACAAGGTCCTCAACGCCGCGGCCTGGACCTACGTGGCGGCGGCGGTGACCAGCATCCTGACCCTGCTGTACTTCCTGCTCCGCGCCGGCCTGCTGGGCGGCAGCGACGACTAGCCCGCCAGCGGCTCGCCTGCCAATTCCCATAGCCTCCGGACATTCTCGCGGTGGCTTTCGTCGATGAATGGCGTCTCGAGGATGAACGGCTTGGCCCGCAGTCGCGGGTGGCTCAGGATGCGAGCGAAGGCTTCCGCGCCGATATACCCGTCGCCGATGGACTCGTGACGGTCCCGGTTCGAGCCTAGCGCCGTCTTGGAGTCGTTCGCATGGAATAGGCGCACGTTTGCCATGCCCAGGCACTGGTGCATGGAGCGCACCGTGTCGCGCAGGCCTTTTTCGGTCGTGATGTCATAGCCGGCTTCGAAGCTGTGCGCGGTGTCGATGCAGAATCCCAGCGGGGCCTCACAGAGCGCCCCGACCGCGTGGCTGAGCTCGGCCAGCTCTTCGAACGAACGCCCGAGCGTGTCACCGCCGCCGGCCGTGTTTTCCAGCAGCAGTCGCAGCGTCCCCCATTCGAATCCGCGCTGTACCTCGGCCACGGCCGCGGCGAAGACTTCGATCGCCTCGCGCCTGGTTTGGCCCTTGGCGCTTCCGGGATGGATGACCAGGTACTCCGCCCCGATGGCGCGTGCGTTTTCGATTTCCAGGCGAAAGGACTCGCGGGACCGCCGCTGCACCTCAGGGTCGGCGGCGGCGAGGTTGGTGAGGTAGCAGCCATGCACCGCCAGCGGGCGCAGGTCGTGCTCTCGCCTCAGCGCGGCGAGACGGGCGACGCTGTCGGCGGAGGGGGCCGTGCCGCGCCACATGCGCGGACTGCGGGTGAACACCTGCACGGTGTTGCAGCCGATCGCGACAGCCTCTTCGGCGGCTCGATGAACGCCGCCGGCAGCCGAGGTATGCGCTCCGATGCGGTGACGACGCTTCATTCAGCCTGCGACCCGGCGGAAGGCATGGGAATAGTTCGCTGAGCCGGCCGGGAACCGGTGTTTCGCCGATTGGCGGCGACCGAGGCGCGACCCACCAGTCTACGCCGTGGCGCGCGGCGGCTACAATGTCGGTTCATGGGCCGTGCACTGTGTATACTCTCGCTCGTTTTGGCCGTTGCCTTGCAGGCCGAGGATTGGCCGCAGTGGCGCGGCAAGGACCGTCTCGGGATCTGGACCGAGACCGAAATCTTGGAGCGCTTCCCTGACGGCGGGCCCAAGCGGGTCTGGTCCAAGCCGATTGCCAATGGTTATGCTGGCCCGGCCGTCGCAGACGGACGCGTCTTCGTCACGGACTACCGCTCGACGGAGAACCGCAAGGGCATCGAGCGGGTGCTCGTGCTGAGCGAAGCGACCGGGGAAACATTGTGGGAGAAAGAGTGGCCGGTCGACTACGCCGGCTTGCAATATCCCCTCGGGCCGCGCGCCACGCCCACCGTGGACGCCGAGCGCGTGTACGTGCTGGGCTCGATGGGGGACCTGTTCTGCCTGCGGGCGGAAGACGGCGAGCAGCTTTGGCATCGCAACTATCAGGACGATTTCGCTGCCGAGCTTCCGACTTGGGGATTCGTTGCAGCGCCCTTGGTGGACGGCCGACGGTTGATCACCTTGGTTGGCGGATCGCCCGACGCCAAGGTCGTTGCCTTCGACAAGATGACCGGCAAGGAGCTCTGGCGGTCGCTCGACGCCAGTTCCGAGCCCGGCTACGACCCGCCGATGATCGTCGAGGCCGGAGGCGTCCGCCAGTTGATCATCTGGCATCCGACCGCGGTCGCTTCGCTCAGCCCGGAGACCGGGGAGGTCTATTGGCAGCAGCCGTTCAAGATCCAGGCCGGCCTGACTGTGGCCACGCCGGTGCACAGTAAGCACGGGCTCCTGGTGTCGTCGTTCTACAACGGATCGCGCATGTACCGCCTGCTCGAGGATCGCCCGGCAGCCGAGTTGATCTGGAAGGGCAACAGCGACAGCGAGATCGAAACCGACGGGCTGCACTCCCTGGTCACCACTCCGGTGGTCGATGGCGAGTATATCTATGGCATCGGTAGCTACGGGCTCTTGCGCTGCCTCGACGCCCGCACCGGTGCCCGCGTGTGGGAAACGCTTGATTTGACCAAGGAGGACGCCCGCTGGGCGTCAGGCCAGATCGTTCGCCACGAGGATCGCTACTTCATCAACAACGATCGCGGCGAACTGGTCATCGCCCGTTTCTCCCCCGAGGGCTACGAGGAGCTTGACCGCGCGACGTTGATGCGCCCGACCAACCCTCTGCGCCGCCGCCGCGAATTCGGAGCTGTCCATTGGACGCATCCGGCCTACGCCAATCGGCACATGATCATCCGCAACGACGAGGAAATCGTGCGCTTTTCGCTGGAGCGGTGATGCTGTCAGAACGCGAGAACACAGTCCTGACGGAGCGGACGACGCCATGACTCGCCTCCCACTCATCGCACTCATCGCATGCGCGCTGCTGTCAGTGGGCTGCGGCACGTCGCCAGACACCGCGCATGAACGCCCCAATTTCGTCATCGTCTTCTTGGACGACGTCGGCTATGGCGACTTGGCTTGTTACGGGTCGCAGAAGAACAGCACCCCCCGTTTCGACCGCATGGCGCAGGAAGGCACCCGCTTCACGAGCTTCTATGCGCAGACTGTTTGCGGCCCGTCGCGAGGGGCGCTCATGACGGGGCGCCATCCCGGTCGCGTCGGCGGCGGCTGGGCCGTCCGTCCGGACGAGGTGACAGCCGCCGAAGTGCTCGGCGAAGCTGGCTACGCAACTGCGGCCATCGGGAAATGGGACATGAGCAGACGCCGGCCTCTGCAGGGCCTGCTTCCGAACGACCAGGGCTTCGACTACTTTTTCGGCACGCTTGGCGCGAACGACAACGGGACTGTCACGTTCTGGCGGGACACGCAGCAGCTCGAGACGACAGACGACATGGGTTCGCTGACCAAGCGCTACACGGATGAAGCGATCGGCTTCCTGCGGCGCCAGCAGCAGGGGGAGCCGTTCTTCCTGTACTTGGCACACACGATGTTGCATGTCGTGATCGGGGCCTCGCCCGAGTTTGCCGGGACCACGGACGGAGACCTTTACGGCGACACCTTGGCGGAAGTCGACCACCACACCGGCCGGGTCCTTGACGAGTTGCAAGCACTTGGACTAGCCGACAACACCTACGTGCTGCTGACCAGCGACAACGGGCCGTGGTCCCAGCCGGAGCGCGTCGAGCGCTACTTCCAGAGCCACGGCGGACACTTGGCCACTGGTGATTCCGGAGGGCTGCGCGGGGCCAAGGGCACGTCTTGGGAAGGCGGGGTGCGCGTGCCAGCGATTCTGTGGGGCCCGGGACGGGTGCCTGCCGGTCGCGAGTCCGACGCCATCGTCTCGACGCTGGACGTAATGCCCACCTTTGCTGCGCTCGCGGGCGCGGCGCCCCCGGAGGATCGCATCTTGGATGGCTTGGACCAAAGCGCGCTCTGGCACGGGGAGGCGGGTTCGGGAGCCCGCGACACCTTCCATTACTTCGTGCAAATGGAACTGCACGCGGTTCGCCGCGGGAGATGGAAGCTTGCCATGCCGCGAGAGAAATTCCACAACTACGCCCCGGATGTGCGAGCAGTCGAGTCGCCGCAGCTCTACGACCTGGAGGCGGATGTCAACGAGACGACCGACGTCGCGTCGCAGAATCCCGAAATAGTGGCGGAACTGGGCGGCTTATACGAGCAGATGCGGGCCGAATCGGCAGACTGGGCCCCGTGGGAGCCGTGAGCAGCGCCTAGTTGTCGATGAGTTCAATGCTGGCGCCGACGCCGGACAACTCTCCCGCCAAGCGCTCGTAGCCGTGCCGGAGGTGGTAGATCACCCGGATGAATTCGCCCAAGCAAAACACCGGGATCGCCCAGCGGGGCCGGAGACTCAGCAAGTGCCACCAATCGGGACCGCGTGGCCTCGTGAAGGGGCAGCTCCGCCCCGTGGGCGTACACGAGCACGTTGGTGTCGACCGCGATCAATCCCGGCTCTCCATCCTCTCGTATAGGGCATCGCGGTCATCGAAAGTGACGCCCGGCACGGGCCGCCCGCTCCTGACCAGCAGCTGCAATCGGAAGTCGCCGCTGACAGCCGAGGCCGATGCGAGATGGCTCCTCAGGGCGCTCTCGATCAAATGGGTGAGCGTGTCCCCGGTCTCGGCTGCCCGCACCTTCGCAGCCCGCAGGATTCGGTCGTCGAGGTTGAGCGTCGTCTTCATATGGATTTCTGTAGTATGCATGCCAGATTTCTGGCAGCTCTCCGGCAGAACCTCGGATCCACCGTGGCCTCCGCGTCTTGGAGCATGGTGGCGTAGACGCGCAGCAGCGCCCAATGGCTGGCGCGAATCAACGATCCGGCCAGCGCCGACACGATCCAGCGATGCCCCCGCGCCGGACCGCGCGCGGAATCCGTGAACACCCGCTAGTCGTTGACGAGTTCGATGCTGGCGCCGACGCCAGCCAGCTTTTCCGCCAAGCGGTCGTAGCCGCGCCGGAGGTGGTAGATCCGATGCACTGTCGTCTCGCCCTTCGCTGCCAGCCCCGCCAGCACTAGCGATGCGCTGGCGCGCAAGTCCGAGGCCATCACGTCCGTGCCGGTGAGCGCCGCCCTTCCGCGCACGACCGCCGTGTTGCCACCGATCGTGATGTCCGCTCCCATGCGCTGCAATTCCAGCACGTGCATGAAGCGGTTCTCGAACACCGTCTCGACGACGTTCGATGTGCCTTGGGCCTGGGTCATCAGCGCCATGAACTGCGCCTGCATGTCGGTCGGGAATCCGGGATGCTCGCGAGTCGTGACATCGACGCTGCTCAGCGCTGCCCTGCCGCGCAGGACCAGGGTCGAATCGTCCGGCGCCTCGATCAAGCAGCCTGCTTGGCGCATTTTCGCGATCACCGGCTCGAGATGCTGGCGGCGGGTGCCCACCAGCGTCAGCTCGCCGCCGGCCAGTGCGCCTGCAACGAGGTAGGTGCCGGTCTCGATTCGGTCCGGGATGATGGCGTGCTCCGTCCCCGCCAGTGTGTCGACGCCGTCCACGCGAATAGTCGGCGTGCCGGCGCCTTCGATGCGGGCTCCCATCTTGGTCAACAGATCCGCTAGATCGACCACTTCCGGCTCGCAGGCAGCGTTTTCCAGCAGGCTCTCGCCGTTGGCCAAGGCTGCGGCCATCAACAGGTCCTCGGTGCCGGTGACCGTGGGCCGGCGGAATTGGATGCGACCGCCGACCAAGCCGCCCTTCGGGGCTACCGCCTCGATGTAGCCGCGGTCTTGCCGCACCGTCGCGCCGAGCGTCTTGAGTCCGTCGAGGTGCATGTCGATCGGCCGCGATCCGATCGCGCAGCCGCCGGGCAGGGAAACGCGGGCGCGACCGCAGCGGGCGGCCAGCGGTCCCAGCACGAGGCTCGATGCCCGCATGGTCTTGACCAGTTTGTACGGGGCAACCGGATCGAGGTTGCCGTTGGCCCGGATGGAATACGAATTGGGCCGGGGTTCCACCTCGGCGCCGACGCTCGCGAGCAGGTTGGCCATTGTGCGAATGTCGACGACATTCGGCATGCGTCCCAAGATCACTGGGCCGTCGGTCAGCAGGCTGGCGGCCAAGGCGGGAAGTGCGGCGTTCTTGGCCCCGCTGATCTCGATGCGGCCGCTTAGCGGACGGCCGCCCGCGATACGCATCGCTTGCATGAACTCCCACCCGTCCGCCTTGCGGGCGGCCAAGACCCCATTATGCGCGACCGCATCCATGGGCCCTCGCCGCGCTTGCTCACGCTGGTTTGAGCGACCGGTTCGTAACCCGTTGGTGAGGCTGCTCGCCTAAACTGTTGATGCGCCGCCAGTCTGGCCGGCCTGCATCCAGTGCAATCCCATCCGACCATGAAGTCTCGCTCTGTCCTTGCCGCTCTGGTCTTCACGACCGTGTTGATTCCCGCTCTGGTTGCCGATTGGCCGCAGTGGCGCGGGCCGCACTTCAACGGCAGCAACCCGGCGGCCAAGGGGCTCGCCGTTGAATGGACTAGCGATACAAACGTGGTATGGAAGGCCAAGCTGCCGAGTTGGAGCGCGGCCACGCCCGCAATTTGGGCTGACACCGTGTTTGTGACCTCTGCAGAAGAAGGCTTCGATTCCCCGGGACAGCAGATGCGGCGCGGCCGCGGCCGCGGGCCAAGGCCAGGCGCTGGGGGTGGGCCCGGCCGGCCCGGAGCTCCCGGCCCGCGGGCCGGTGGGCCGCCCGCTGCAGCTTCCGGCCGCACTGACAAGATCTTGCTGATTGCCCTCAACCGCGCGGACGGCTCGGTGCAGTGGAATCGCACGATCGGCGACGGCAACCGCGTCTATCGCAAGCAGAATCTCTCCTCGCCATCGCCGATCACCGACGGGAACCACGTCTGGATCATGACCGGCGGCGGCCAGTTCTCGTGCTACGACATGAACGGCGAGAAGGTTTGGTCGCGCAACGTACAGCAGGATTATGGCCGCTTCGGGCTCAACCACGGATACGCTTCCACTCCCCGATTGCACAAGGGCCGCCTATACGTGCAGGTGCTTCACGGCATGAAGACAGACGACCCCTCGTACGTGTTCGCTGTTGACGCTAGGACGGGCGAGACTCTGTGGAAGGTCGAGCGGCCGACCGATGCGACGGCGGAATCTCCCGACGACTATTCGACTCCGCTGATCGTCACTGCCCGCGGCAAGGAGCAGCTCGTTGTGTCAGGCGGGGACTACGTCACCGGGCACGACCTCGGCAACGGCAAGGAATTGTGGCGCATGGGCGGGTTCAATCCCGGCAACGAGCGCTTCTACCGCACCATCGCGTCGTCGATCCACATCGAGGACACCATCTTCACTCCGAGCACGCGCGGAAACCCATTCATCGCCTTCAAGCTCGGCGGCGAGGGGTGGATGGACGAATCGGCCAAGGTCTGGGAGAATGCGCTTGGCGCTGATGTGCCCACGCCGACCACGGATGGCGAGCGCCTCTTCGTGGTCAATGATCGTGGCATCCTGAACGTGCTGGATGCCAAGACGGGCAAGCTGGTGGTCGAGCGGCTGCGTTTGGAACCCGGCACGTATTCGTCCTCGCCCCTGCTGGCGGATGGCAAGCTCTACGCGACGAACGAGGAAGGGACCACGACAGTCGTTGACGTGGATGACGGATACAAGACCCTCGCCGCGAACCGGCTCGACAGCCATACCTTGGCCAGCCCGATTGCCGTTGGCGGGCAGATCTTCATCCGCACCGCCGATTTTCTCTATTGCATCGCCCCGGACTAGGTGGATCCCGTGAATGCAGAACACCGCGTCGGCGATATCGTCGATGACTACTGCACGCCGTGCAAGGGTGTGATGAACCACTCGGTCGTCTCGGTCGTGGACGGCCAGCCGGCCCGCACCGAATGCCGAACCTGTTACTCGTCGCACAAGTACCGCCATGCACGCGGTGGCAAGGAACAACCCGGCAGCAAGCGGGACCTGTTCGACGAAATACTTGACAAGATGGGTCCGCTGGGGCACCGCTAGAGCCGTGCCGCGCCGCCAAGTCCGCGGCGGACCGCGGGCCGTGTCTCGGGAGCCGCTCGCTGTCGGCGAGCTATTGGCCGGGCCACCCGCAGCGTCCGCTTGGATTCGCTATCAGGAAATCTGGTCCGTCGTTGCGCGGATCCCGAAGGGACAGGTCGCGACGTACGGGGACGTGGCGCGCATGGCGGGCATTGTCCGGGGGGCGCGGCAGGCTGGTCGCGCGATGCGCCTGTGCCCGCCCGAACTGGCACTGCCGTGGCACCGCGTACTTGCGGCTGGCGGCCGCATCGCCCTGCCCGGCGAGCGTGGCCGCGAGCAACGCCGCAGGCTGGAACGAGAGAACGTTCCGTTTGTTGGGGCTAGGGTGCGCTTGGAGCGGTGTCGCTGGGAACCGGAGACCGCGCAATAGGAGGGATCCGGCGGTGCCACTCGGTAGCCGTTTCGTAGGCGTGTCCGATTTCGAGCACTCGCCGCTCGTCAAAGGCGCTGCCAACGAGCTGCATGCCGATGGGCAGGCCGTCGCTGTGGAATCCGCACGGGACTGACAGCACGGGCAGCCCGGTGAGGTTGAGGGCGCGAATATTGCGGGTCGTGGCAAGCCGGACGTTTTCGAGCCTGCCGTTGACCTCGACCTCCAACTCTCCGATACGTGCCGTCGGTATCGGCACCGCGGGCATTACTAGGGCGTCCACCGTCTCGAGCGCCCGGGCAAACTCCCGGCAGAAGCGCCTGCGCTGCCGTTGCGCGTTCAAGTAGTCCGCAGCGCTCACGAGCCGGCCCTGATCCAGCAGGGCGCGCACGTCGTCGCCGAACTCCTCGCGGTGCTCTTGGAGGCGGCGATGATGCACGGAGGTCGCTTCCGCAAGCAGGATGAGGCGGTGCAGCGAGTTGGCTAGGTCGATGTCGGGAACCGCGACTTCGCGAAGTTGCGCTCCAAGGCCGGTCAAGACACTCAAGGCGGACTGTACGGCGCTGTCCACGGCCGGATCCAAGCGCTCGTAAAACGAGGCCCGCGGCACACCGATCAACACGCCCTCAAGGCTGGGCTCGGCGTCGAATCGGGGCAGCTCGGCGGGCTTGTCAACCGTCGTGGGGTCGGCGCCGTCCCGGCCTGCGATCGCTTGGTACGCCAGCGCCGTGTCCTGCACGGTCATCCCGAACGGGCCCAGCGTGTCGAGCGTGTGCCCGAGGGGGAACGCGCCGCGGCGGCTGACTCGTCCGAACGTCGGCTTCAGTCCGGCGATGCCGCACAGGGCTGCTGGAATCCGAATCGATCCGCCGGTGTCCGAGCCCAGCGAGAAGCTGCACAGGCCCGCTGCCAAGGCAGCCGCCGACCCGCCGCTGGAGCCGCCCGGAATTCGCTCAGTGTTCCATGGGTTGCGAACCGGGCCGAAATGGGGGTTGCTGCTCGTGATCCCGTAGGCCCATTCGTGCAGGCCGGTCTTGCCCAGCAGGATCGCGCCGGCAGCGGACAGCTGCTCGACTACCGCGGCGTCTTCCGCGGGCACGTTGTCGGCAAGGATCCTTGAGCCGACCGTGGTCCGGATCCCCTTCGTGTCGAGCAGGTCCTTTGCGGCGTAGGGCACGCCGTGCAGGGGGCCGATACGTCGGCCAGCACGGATCTCGGACTCGGCGTGCCGGGCCTGCTCCAATGCGCGGTCCGCAGTTACGGATAGGTACGAGTTTAGGATCGGGTCCAGCTTGCCGATCCGATGCAGCGTATGCCTAACGACTTCGACTGGCGACACTTGGCCGCTGCCGTAGGCTTTTTCCAATTGAGCGATGCCGAATCTCGCGGGCAGCTCCATGGGATGTTCCAAGACCAGAATACGCTTATTGAGCGGGGTGCTCGCAGCACACGAATGCAGCGAGCGAAGACCCGATTTACATCTGTGTTGCGTTGTAACCGTATAGAGTGTACAGTTGCAGTTGATGGGGTTGGAAGTGTCGATCCGAGCTTGTCTGGGGTCGGGTTTGAAAACTGGGGGTCTTGTAATGAAAAAAGCGTTAGTTCTCATCGGTGTGCTGGCACTGCTAGCGCCGATGTGCTTCGGCCAGGCCAATCTGGCCACTCTGACCGGTACGGTCACTGACAGCGGTGGCGGCGTCATTCCCGGCGCCGATGTCACCGTGATCAATACTGGCACCGCGATTTCCCGCGAGCAGTCCAGCAACGAGATTGGCAGCTTCACCTTTCCCGCGCTGATTCCGGGGGACTACCAGCTGATCGTCACGTCCGAGGGCTTCCAGCAGCACGTCGAGCAGGGCATCGTCTTGCGCACCGGCGACAATCGCCGGATTGACGTCGAGCTGGAACTGGGCCAGGTCACGGAGTCCGTGACGGTCGACGCCCAACTCGTGACGCTGAACACCGAGAACGGCATGATCAAGGGCGATGTCATCGTGCAGGAGGAGATCCAGGAGCTGCCGTTGAACGGTCGCGACTTCACGGATTTGGCATTCTTCGTGCCCGGCGTCGTGCCGAAAGGCAGCTCGCAGGGCTCGTTCGCATCGATCAACGGCGCCCGGCCAACCAACACCAACTTCTACGTCGACGGCTTTGACAACCGCAATGTCCAGGGCGGCGCGGCGCAGGTGCGACCCAACATTGACGCACTTCAGGAGTTCAAGATGGAGACGTCCGGCTACTCGGCAGAGTACGGACGCATGGCCGGCGGCATCCTAAACATGTCCTTGCGTTCGGGGACGAACCAGTATCACGGCAACATCAGCTACTTCATGCGCAACGATGTGCTGGACGCGCGCGCATTCTTCGAACAGGAGAAGACCAACCTGCTCCAGAACCAGTTCTCCGCGACGGCAACCGGTCCCATCAAGAAGAACAGGACCTTCTTCATGCTCAGCTACGAGCTGCAGCGCCGCGACCAGGAGCAGGTGCGCTTGTCGCGCGTGCCGACCCCGATGGAAATCGGGGGCGACTTCAGCCAGACCATCGGCCTGTCGCACCTCGACAACCAGCTCGACTTGACAGACGATGCTGTCCTCGACCGGCTCCGGAGCCAGTTCGTCATCCGCGACCGGACGTCACGCGGAGGCTGCAACGCCAACCTCGTCCGCCGCGGGCGGAACAACTCCTGCTTCCCGAATGACGTGATCCCGGTGAGCCGCGCCGACGCGGTGGCCCAGCGGCTGTTCCAAGAGTACCCGGTGCCGAACATGGGCAAGCGCCGCGACCTGCTGAACTACCTGGTGGTCGACAACGACAACGACCACTTCGACAGCAGCATCTTCAAGATCGACCACAAGATCGGCGAGAACAACTTGGCGGGACGCGTGCAATATCGCGCCAACAACCTAGAGAATCCGTTCGCAGGCAACAGCGTGCTGCCCCAATTCGGCAACACGATCGACGACAACCGCTACCTGGCGGGCGCCGATTACACGCACATGTTCTCGCCGACATCGCTGCTGGAGGTCCGGTTCGGATTCAGCGGCAACGACGTGTTCCAGCGCGGGGCGTTCGCCGGCGGCAACATCATCGAAGAGCTTGGGATGCAGAACTTCATCTCGGAAGAGGATCGTCAGGCCTATCCCGGCATCGACGACTACCCCCTCATCCGGGTCGACAACCACGCCCCGCTAGGCTCTGCAACCAATCAGCCCAACATCGCGGACATCCATGACATTCAGTGGAGTGCCAAGATGACGAACATCAAGGGCGCCCACACGCTCAAGTACGGGTTCAACTACAACTACGTGATCTACCGGCGGCCCGGCGTCAACAATGCCCGCGGCAACTACCGCTTCCGCGGTTTCCGCACGGGCGGCTGCAATTCGCAGCGCTGCAGGGACTGGGGCAGCCCGGTCGCGGACATGTTCCTCGGCTGGCTGCACAACATCAACGTCCGCGAAGGCATCAATCAGCCGGACTGGAGGCAGGTCGCGATGGGCGCGTTCTTCAACGACGACTGGAAGGTAACCCCGCGTCTGACCATGAACCTCGGAGTGCGCTGGGAGGTCAACCAGATGCCGTGGGACGTGAACGACAAGATGGGCAGCTACGTGCCCGAGCACAACAAGATCGTCCTCTCGAGCGACCGCAACCTTCCCGACAACTTCAACCAGCTGCTGGGAGACTATGACCTCACGGGTCGGTTCCTGACGGCCGATGAGGTGGGTTACCCGCGCTCGGTGATCCAGACGGATTGGAACAACTTCACGCCCCGCCTGGGAATCGCCTACCGGGTGACCGACAAATTGGTCATCCGCTCGGGCTACGGGCTGTTCGTGGCGGGAACGATCCTGAACCCGTTCCGGAACAATCTGGGCAACATCTTCCCGTTCACGATCCAGACCAACTACGCGGCGCGGAACGCGACCCCCAACAGGCCGCCAGAAGTCCTTCTCAGCGATCCTCTGGGCACGTTGGGCCGGGACGCCATCATCGGCGGAGGCTGGCTCGGTGACCGGCCGGCGGCGAGCGGCATTACGCAGAGGCCCAGCCAGGCGTACCTGCAGTCTTGGAACTTCACGATCGAACGGCAGCTGCCGGGCGGTACGAGCGTAGAAATCGACTACCGCGGCTCGAAAGGCACACACCTCATCCGTCGGTACGACCACAACCAGGCGATCCGGACTCGGGAGTGGTTCCTGGCGAATCGCACGGAGACCGGAGGGTTCACCGAGAACTTCCAGTCCCTGCGGCCGAATCCCGACTGGAACGCGATCAACTTCTACAACACCGGTTCGAACTCCAACTACAACGCTGCCAACATTTCTTGGCGCAAGCGGAGTCGGCGCGGCCTGTTCTGGCGCGTGAACTACTCGTTCTCCAAATCGATCGACGACGCGTCGCGGACCAACGGATCCGGGGCGACAGACTTTGCGAACGCGTTGGATCGCAGGAACCTGCGGCTCGAGCGCGGGCGCTCGACCTGGGACCGTCGGCACGTGTTCACGATGGTGGGCAACTTCAACCTGCCGTTCGGGCGCGGGCGGCGCTGGGGAGCGCAGTGGGGCAAGTTCGCTCAGGGGGCCTTTGGCGGCTGGCAGCTCTCGGGCACGCAGACTTCTTACTCGGGTTCGCCGTTCACGGTCATGGCCGCGAATGCGGACGTGAACCTGGGCGAGTCGCAGCGGCCCCACCGGGTCTCGCACGGCTCGCAGGCCGACGATCCCTCTCTAGGGTTGAAGCGCGGAGTGAACTACCCGTTCTTTGACACCGGTGCCTTCGTCGACGTGCCGAGCTGCGTGGATGCCGACCCTGAGGCCGGCACGGAACTGTTCTGTCCGGACGGGGCCTTCGCGCTGGGAACGGCTGGCCGCAACATTCTGGACGGACCGGGCCTGTTCACCGCGAACATAGCTGTGTCGAAGAACTTCCAGATCCGCGAGGGCATGCGCCTGCAGTTGCGCATCGAGTCGTTCAACTTCCTCAACCGGACGAACTTCATCATGACGAACGAGTTCCGGCGGTTTAACGGAGTCGGCGGCGGATTCTTCACGCGCACGGGGAATATCGGTCGCGGCGGCGGCCCGAGAATCTTCCAGTACGCGCTGAAACTGCGGTTCTAGCGGCTTTACCGCGCGGGCGCCCCGTCATAGCTTCGGGACGCCCGCGCAATCGCGGGACGGCCTAGGCCTGCCTGCTGTTGCTTTCCGGAGCCTGGCCCGGATCGAGCGGTCTCACTTCCGGCGGGCTATGCAGCGTACGGCGCGGGCCGAACGTCGATATCTAACGCTTCGGTCGTAGAACGCGCTGGGTAGCGAGGCCCGCCACGATCGTTATCGTTGCTCCGATAGGAACGTACCAGAGCCACGCCACCACGTCTTGTATCGCGACGACCGAGGCTGTGCCCAGCGCGATGCCCGCGATCACTGCCGTCTGGCTCGTGCCTCGCGTCAACACTCCCAGCGCGAAAGCACCGAGCAGCCCGCCGTAAACCACGGCCGCTACACCCAGCGCAACCTCCACGGCGGAGGTGTGCCGCGAGAGCGGAATGAACATGATGGCCCCCACAGCTAGGAGCGCGCCCCATCCAAGGGTGAAGATCTTGCCGGCCTTCAAGATGCGGCCTTCGTCACCGCTCGCGCCTACCAGCGGCGCCCAGTAGTCGTAGGCCGTCGACGATGCGAGTGCATTGACGGACGACGATAGCGACGACATCGCCGCGGCAAACACGCAAGCGATCAGCAGGCCGCTCACGCCTGCAGGCAGCTCATCCACGATGAAGCGCGCGAAGATTTCGTCCGTGCGCTCGAACGCCTGCCCTCCGTAAAAGCTCCAAAGCCCGATGCCGACGAGCAGGAACAGCAGGAACTGGCCTACGACCGCGAAACCGCTGCCTATCAGCGCCTTCTGGGAGGATCGCAGGTCGCGACATGTGAGCAGCCTCTGGACGATGATCTGATCGGTGCCGTGCGAAGCCATCGTGAACACTGCGCCGCCTGCCAGGCCCGCCAAGAACGTATATGGAGCGGAGAGGCTCCACGAGAAGTCCAAGACTTGGAGCTTTCCGGCCAGCATCGCCGAATCGAGCACCTCGCTCCAGCCGCCCGGCACCTGAGACTGGATCACAGCGACGGCGATCGCGGCGCCGAGCAAATAGAGCCCCATCTGGACTGAATCGATCCATACCACCGCCCGAATGCCGCCGCAATAGGTGTAGATCACGGTCAAGACGGCGATCACCAAGATCGAAGCCGGGTACGGCCAGCCGGTAATGAGCGCCAAGGGTATGGCTGTCGCAAACAGCCGCACCGAGTCGGCCAGCAGCCTGGTCACCATGAAGATCGCGGAAGCCAGGCGTCGAGTCCCGATGCCGAAGCGAGCCTCCAGCAGCGCGTATGCTGTGGAAATCTCGCCCCGATAGTAGGCAGGGAGCAAGACCAGGGCAACGACAATGCGCCCGGCAACGTAGCCCACGGTCAGCTGGAGGAACACGAGGCTGCCGGCGTAGGCAACGCCCGGGATGCTCAAGAAGGTGAGCGTGCTGGTCTCGGTCGCGACCACCGACAGCAAGACCGCGCCCCAAGGCAGGGAACGCCCGCCCAAGAAGTAGTCCGCTCCGCCCTTCTGCCCCTTTCCCAGCCATGCGCCCGAAGCGGTGACCGCGGTCAGATAAGCGACCAGCACCACGGCGTCGAGACTGCTCAATCCGCTCACCGTGATCCCTCCACGCCCGGGCCGCGCTGAGTCGGCCTTCGTATGCCTTGCCACCCGCCACGCGTCGGGTGGCGGAACCTTCTATCCTAGTGGCCACCATGAGAGCGGCGTCAGTCCTAGTCGCGGTGTTGCTGGGCGCATGCGCTTCAGCAGACGAAGCGCGCCCGCCGAACTTCCTCGTCATCGTTGCCGACGACATGGGGTTCGCGGATGCAGGTTGCTACGGCGGCGAGATCTCCACGCCCAACTTGGATTCCTTGGCCGAGGGCGGCCTGCGCTTCACGCAGTTCTACAACACTTCGCGCTGCTGGCCGACGCGCGCGTCGGTCTTGACCGGCTACTACGCCCAGCAGATCCGGCGCGACTCCATGCCCGGTGTCGATCCGCGCGAGTTCGGCGGCAGCGGGACCCGCCCCGATTGGGCGGTGCTCGTCTCGGAACGGCTCCGCTCCGCAGGTTACCGCTCGTACCATTCGGGCAAGTGGCACGTGGACGGGGATCCGCTCGACAACGGGTTTGACCACTCCTACCGGGCTGGAAACCGAGCCGGCTTCTTCCACCTCATCGGGCACGACAAGGATGGCGTGCAGTTGCCTGACTTCGAGCCTGAGCGAGGCGCGCACCTGACCGTCGTGACGGCTGACCATGCGATCGAATGCTTGCAGGAGCACGCCGCGGAGCACTCCGAGCGCCCCTTCTTTCAGTACTTGGCGTTTCACGCGCCCCACTTCCCGTTGCACGCCACGCCCGAGGATATCGCCCGCTATCGCGATCGCTACCTCTCGGGATGGGATCGGCTGCGTCAGGAACGGTTCGCCCGCCAGCTCGCGATGGGGATCGCGGGCCCCCAGCTGTCGCCGCTGGACGAGGATGTCGGCCCGCCGTACGCGTTTCCGGACGGCATCGCGCAATTGGGGGCGGGCGAGGTCAACCGGCCGGTTCCGTGGGAGAGCCTCGACCAGGAGCAGCGGCGCTTCCAAGCCGAGAAGATGGCGATCCACGCCGCGATGATCGACCGGATGGACCGCGAGATCGGCCGCGTCTTGGACCAGTTGCGCACGATGGGCGCGCTGCAGAACACGGTCGTGTTCTTCATGTCCGACAACGGCGCCAGCGCCGAGATCATGGTGCGCGGGGACGGGCACGACCCACATGCGCCGCTCGGTTCTGCCGGCACGTACCTGTGTCTCGGCCCGGGCTTCTCCAGCGCGGCCAACACTCCGTTTCGGCTGCACAAGACTTGGGTGCATGAGGGGGGCATAGCGACGCCGTTGATCGTGCATTGGCCCGACGGGATCAGCGCGCGGAATGAATTGCGCAGCACGGTCGGCCACGTGATCGACATCGCGCCCACGATGCTTCAGCTCGCCGGGGTCGAGGCGGCCGAAAGTGCCGGGCCGCCGTTGGCCGGTCGCAGCTTGGTGCCTGTGTTCGAGCAGGACGGCGAGCCACTGCACGAGGCCATCTGGTTCTACCACCAGGGCAACCGGGCGTTGCGCATGGGGGACTGGAAGATCTTGCACACGGTGCGCACGCGCGACGATGGCTGGAACTCGGTTGCGCAAGCCGAGGATGCCCGTCCGGGCCAGTGGGCGCTCTACGATCTCTCCTCGGACCGGGCCGAGCAGCACGATCTTGCGCAAGAGCGCCCTGACAAGCTGCGCGAGCTAGCCTCGAAATGGGATCAGTGGACGGAGCGCTTCATTCGCGAGGCCAGCGAGCCCGGTGAATAGGGACGCGGTGTGCCGCAATCCCGCCCAAGCCACCGGGCTGTCGCGGCAGGCCGGACCAGTTCAGCGCGGGAAAAACTTGCGAAACGACTGGATCGTCATCTCGGCTGCGGCCTGCGAGTCCGGCAGCGGAAACGCTTCCGCCGACGCGTAGCCCGGAAAACCGGCCGCGATGAGTTCCCGTGCCACCGGGCCGTGCGACATGTGTCCGAATCCTGCGGCGCGGCGATTCGAATCGACGAAATGAACGTGTCCGATGCTGTCCGCCGCGGATCGAATCGCATCGCCGATGTCCGCTTCCTCGATGTTCATGTGAAACAAGTCGGCGAGCAGCTGGAGATTGTCGGCCCCTACGTCGGATAGCAGGGCCATCCCCTCCGCCGCCGTCCGCACCAAGTCCGTCTCGTAGCGGTTCAGCGGTTCGAACAGCAGCGCTTGATCGAGACTCCCGGCGTAGTCGGCGAGAAAGCCCAGCGACTCGGCGAGGCGCGCCAGCGCACCCTCGCGGCTTTGGGCGTTTCCCGCACGCCCTTGCATCGAGCCGATAATCGCAGGCGCGCCGAACTCGGCCCCAAAGTCGATGATCTCCTTCACAAATTCGCAGGCCTGCCGTCGGGCACCTGCTTCCGGGTTACATAGGCTGTGCCCGTGCACGATCATCCCGGCACCAGTTCCCACGGCAGCCAGGCGCAGGTCGTGCAGCCTGAGCAGTGCGCCCAGTTCTGTCCGGTCCACGTGATGCCCGGATGGGGCGAAGATTTCGATGCCGTCGAACCCCAGTGCGGCGGCCTGTTGGCACGCGCCGGGGAGGTCGTCGTGGAAGACGAACGGCCCCGCGCTTGCTTCGGGCACGAGGCAGACCGTAACGGCTGACAGAACCATGGTCAGTTGTTGACCTCGATGATCGCTTTGATCACCCCGGACTCCGGCCGCGTGTAGCCTTCGAAGTCCGCCACAACCTGCTCGAAGGGCGTGCGGTGCGTGATCCAGGGTCGCGTATCGATCGTGCCGTCTTCGATCAGGCCGATGATGCGCTCGAAGTCTCTGGGCAGGGCGTTGCGAGAGGCCTTGATGGTCATCTCCGGCCGATGCAGGGCGGGGTGGGGAAACGCTACCTCCTCGGTCGTGATGCCGACATAGACCAGCGTGCCGGTATGCGCCACGAAGGCCAGCGCCCCGCTCATCGACGCGGGGCTGCCGGTGGCGTCAGTCACGAGCGAGTACATGTCCCCCCCGGTAATGGCGCGCGCTTGCTCGATGGCGCTCTCGCTGTCCTCGAACACGATCGTGTTGCGAATGCCGTATTGGCGGCGGCAGAACTCCAAGCGCGATGCCACCCGGTCCATGACCGTGATCTCCGCGCCTGTCAGGCGTGTGAACTCCAGCGTGGCCAGTCCAATCGGGCCTGCGCCGATGATCAGGACGTGACTTCCGAGAGCGGGAGCGCCCCGGTCGGTCGCATGGCAGCCGATGGCGAGTGTCTCGACCAGTGCGAGCTGTTCAAACGAGAGCTTGCGGGATACGTGGAGCTTGTCGGAGCGGATCAGAAAGCGGTCGCAGAGCCCCCCGTCGATCATCACCCCGATCACTTCCAAGTGCTCGCAGCAGTTGGGGCTTCCGTTGCGGCAGGCGTAGCACTTTCCGCAGTTCATGTAGGGTTCAACACTGCAGCGGTCGCCGGGCGCGACGTTGGTCACTCCCGGACCGACCTCGAGCACAGTCACGCCGAGTTCGTGCCCGGGCACGCGTGGGTAGCGGAAGAATGGCATCTTCCCCAGGTATCCGCTGTAGTCCGTGCCGCAGATGCCCATGCGATGGGTCTGGACCAAGGCCATGCCCGGGCCGGGAGCTGTGGGCTCGTCGATCTCGACATATTCGAGAGAGCGGGGCTGTTCCAGTCGGATTGCTCGCATCGTAGGGTCGGTCTCGGGGCAACCGCGCTATTGAGCGGAAATTCGGGACACGTGGTCGCCCAGATTAGCACTGGCCGCCGAAATCACGCAAACTCACCGCTGCCGATACGCTTTCCCTCGCTGCCCGCCGCACAGCATCGTTGCCATCGACGCCAGCCGTCCCGGCTCCTTGGTCGAGTCCTGCCGCAAGTGTGGCAAGCCGAACTGTCGGTTCGCGGCCGAAGGCGACCCCAGCCATGGCCCCGACCCGGCGCCGCTCGTCCCGAATCGCACCGTTAGTGCTGTGGTGGGCCGCTGCACAATCCGTACTAGCGAGTATCGCAATTGTGCCGACGGCGAGAGGGCTATCGGAAAAGAGGAACACGGGCCTCCAATCACGCATGCGTCAAAGCACTCGATGGTAGTCCAGATATCTAAGAGTGCTACCGCCAATGTGGCCATCAGAGCGACGGGCACAATCAGACCGAGAAAGCTCCGACCCGCTCATCCGCAGTCTCGTGTTCCGCGACCTACGGCCACTTGATCAGGCCGGGCGGGGCTCGTAGCGCTGGACGTCAATCTCGCTCGCCCGAGCACGCATCTGCGCGGCATCGTACCAAGCCTGCATCCTCAGCAGCATGTCCATGCTCACGTCGAAGGCCATCTCGATGCGCAATGCCATCTCTGCTGACAGGGCCGCCTTGCCGTTCAGCAGGGCCGAGAGTGTTGCCCGGCGGACCCCGAGAATCTGGGCTGCCCCCGTTACGTTCAGTCCCAACTCCTCGATGACCTCCGCGCGGATGAAGTCACCCGGATGCGAAGGGGTCATGTTGACGACGATACCGTTGGTAGCCATTAGTGGTAGTCCTCCAGGTTCAAGTGGTCGATGTACCCGTCCTCTTCGGCGAACGTTATTCGCCAATTCCCGGAGACCCAGACGCTCCATTCGTGCTTTCGATCACCGGTCAGACGGTGGAACCGCCAGCCGCGACGCGCATTCCCCGCGAAGCTGTCGATGTCCTCCGCCAGAATTAGCACCGTCAGGATTCTGCGCACGCGGGGAACTAGGTCCGACCTCAAGAACCGCGGATCATCGTTCTCCAGAAGCCAGCGCAATCCCCGGTGGCGAACCGAACGAATGACCACGAGTGTATTGAGTGTACGGTAATACCGTTCATCACGCAAGTCCTCGTCAAGCGCTCGCCGCCCCAGATCCCCGCATTGGCGCGTTCGAGCACCTTCCGGTAAGTATCGAAGCGACAGGGACTCCCAGTCGAATGCTCGACTACTCAATTCCCGTCCGTGACCGACATTCCCTTAGAAGCGGGCGACGATGAGCGCCTGAACGACCAAGACGCCGAGCCAGTGCGCCGAGTCAAGGACTGTCAGCTTCGCCTTGGCTCCTTGGAAGGCATTGTTGGTGGCCATCGAGGTCACGATAAAGCCGAGCCAGAGGACGGTGGCCGATTCAATCGCGTGAAGCCAGTTCAGGTCTCCCGAAGCGTGCTGCGCGAAGTGCCCGGACAGCACCGCACCCATCACTAAGAGCGACACGAAGCTGGTGACGAACGGACCCGCCGATCGCCCCTTGATGTCCTGCTCGGACTTGCCGATGGCATCCAGCCAGTGCTTGCCCAGCAGCGTGTAGTAGATCGCGCCGAACGCGAACCCGGCGATGGCTCCCAAGAGGACGCCTACGAGGTTGATACCTGCGATGTTCATAGTCTCTCCCCGGCACTTCCACCCGATAGCGCGAGTTGGCCGAAAATAGGGCCCGCTTCGAAAAAGCGCCGCAAGCATCATACTCGGACTGCCGGGGTCGGGCAACGTCATGAGCGGCTCTGTGTCTGCTTGCTACGACCGATAGACGCTGGGATTCGCGGCTTTCCCCAGAGTCAGTTGCAAGGCCGCTTGGCACGCTTGAATGCGAATGCGTGCCGGGTGGAGGGCGGACTGCGGGTCTCTCATTGAGACGCAACCACACCCGGCAACTGCGGCTCGGGCCACACGCCGGGACTCAGCCGGCTAGACACCTCGTTCGCACTAGGGGCCGCTGAGCCGTGCAATACTGGGCGCAACCATCGCGCGAACGCCAGGCTTCGCGGTCGGTGGAGAGTAGGAGCGGCGACCATGACTTATCCGAAACTGATTTGTAAGTTACTGATTTTCCTTGTCTTCGCGACTTCGCTCGGGGCTGCGGACGCTCGGACGCAGGGTGAGCCGATCCAACTCTTCTCCGGCAAGAGCATGGAGAATTTCGACACGTTCGTCTTCGGCCAAGGCTTCAACCACGACCCGCACGGTGTCTTCCGGGTGGTCGACGGCATGATCCGCGTCGAGGGAATGCCCTACGGGTATTTCGTCACTAAGGACGAATACGGCGACTTCGTCTTGCATGTCGAGTTCAAATGGGGCGATGCCACGCACGGTCGCCGCAAGAACAAGGCCCGGGACAGCGGCATTCTCTATCGCGCCATCGACCTCACGCGCCGCGCCCAAGCCGCGAAGTCGAATGGCACGATCTGGCCCGAAGCCCTGGAGTTCCAGATCATGGAGGGCGGCACTGGCGATGTCATCCTGCTCGGCGGCGCCCAGATGACCGTGAACGGTGTCAGAAAGGGCGGCAAGCTTGGCATCCAGATCGATCGGTTCAACAAGACCGACCTAGGCCGCGTCGATGGCTGGCCGAAGCACTACCGGGAACCGGCGGGCTTCCGGGATCCGAACAACGAGGTCGAGAAGCCTCACGGCGAGTGGAATCTCCTGGAGATGGTCGCCGAAGGCGATCGCGTCAAGTACTGGGTCAACGGCGTGCTCGTCATGGAGGGGCAAGAGGCCAGCTTGGCGAAAGGCAAGATCCTGTTCCAATCGGAGGGTTCGGAACTGTATTTTCGCGGCATCAAGGTCTGGCCCCTGCCGGCCCGCGGGCAGTAGGTCTCGGGCCGGCGCGAAACGAACCTTTCGGTTGAGCCGGACACCTCTTTTTCAAACGGTCCGATCAGGCCGCTACGGCGACGAGGCGTGTCGGCACTGGAATTCCAAGCAGCGGCGGGCGGCACCACCGGCACCAGCCCCGGCAGGCGCGGCTGGTCTAGCGCTTGGCAGGGATCGCTAGCCGGGTCGGGCGGTATGATGTGCCGTATGAGTCAATTCGGTTCTTCGTTCAGTCGCCGCGACCTCTTGCGCATGGGCGCCGCGGCCTCGGCGCTGCCTTGGGCCTGCTCGACCTCTAGCCAGACCGAGGGTGCCGCCAAGCGGCCCAACATCATTGTCACGATGGCGGACGACATGGGTTTCTCCGACATCGGCTGCTACGGTGGCGAGATCAACACACCGGTGCTGGACAGCCTCGCCGCGAACGGCTTGCGCTTCCGCTCGTTCTACAACTACGCCCGCTGCTGTCCCACGCGGGCCTCGCTGGTAACGGGGCTCTATCCGCATCAAGCAGGCGTCGGGCACATGATGAGCGAATTCCGCAAGGATGGCGAGCCGATCCCGTCCTACATGGGCAATCTCAACAAGAGCTGCGTCACCTTCGCCGAGGTTCTGAAGTCGGCCGGCTACACGACGCTGATGAGCGGCAAGTGGCACGTCACGCCTGCCGAGGGCTCGGGCGGGAAGGTAGACCGCTCGAACTGGCCGATGCAGCGCGGGTTCGACAAGTTCTTCGGCACGATCCACGGCGCGGGATCGTTTTACGACCCGGCCTCGCTTACGCGCGGGAACGAGCCCGAAGATCCGGGTCCCGACTTCTACTACACGACCGCGATTGGCGAGAACGCCTCGCAGTTCATCGGCGAGGCGCTCGACGAGAACCCGGATGCCCCGTTCTTCCTCTATATGCCCTTCACTTCCCCCCACTGGCCGCTGCACGCCCCGGAAGAGGCTATCGCCAAGTACAAGGGACGCTATGACATGGGCTGGGACGCCCTCAGGGAGGAGCGCCTGCAGCGCATGCGCGAAATGGGGGTGCTGGACGGGACGGCAGGCATGAGCGACCGCGATCCATCCCAAGTGCCGTGGGAAGCGGCGCCGGACAAGGAATGGCAGGCCCGCCGCATGGAGGTTTATGCGGCCCAGATCGAGCTGATGGACGAAGCGATCGGCCAGGTCGTCGACACGCTAAGGGAGCGTGGCGAGCTGGACAACACCTTGATCCTATTCCTTGCCGACAACGGCGGTTGTGCAGAGGAAGCGCGGGAGACCTGGAAAGCCCTTCACATCCCCACCGAGACCTACGCCGGCGAGCCGGTTGCGGTCGGCAACAACCCCGAGATCATGCCGGGAGCCGAGGAGGACTACCAGAGTTATGGCATTCCCTGGGCGAACGTTTCGAACACGCCCTTCCGCTACTACAAGCACTATGTCCACGAGGGTGGGATCGCGTCTCCCTTGGTGGCGTACTGGCCTGCCGGGATCACGTCGAAAGGCGGCTGGACAGACCATGTCGGCCACTTGATCGACATCATGGCGACCTGCGTGGACGTTGGCGGAGCCACCTATCCCGAGACCTACGGCGGCAACGCGATCCAGCCGATGGAGGGGGCCTCTCTCGCGCCGGTCTTCACGGGAGACGCGGCCAGGGGCCACCCCGAGGGGCTGTATTGGGAGCACGAGGGCAACCGCGCGGTGCGCAGCGGCAATTGGAAGCTCGTCTCCAAGTGGTCCCAGCCCGAGGACGGCCGCTGGGAACTCTACGACTTGGAGCAGGATCGCAGCGAATTGAACGACCTCGCAGCCGAGATGCCCGACAAGGTGGCCGAGCTGGTGGGCATGTGGGACGCTTGGGCCGAGCGCGTCGGCGTGATCGAGTGGCGCTCGTGGGATCCTCGCTGAGGCCCGCCGCCCGTCGCTAATCGCTGCTCCAACGCCCTTGTAACGTCTTGGTCCGGCCATGTACTGCATCGGCATCGCTGGCCGCTCTGGGTCGGGCAAGACCCGCGTGGCGGCGGAACTGCTGCAGCTGTGGCCGCAAGCGGGCGTGCTCGCCACCGATGCCTACTACCGCGATCTTTCCCACCTGAGCGCAGCTGAGCGCGGAGCGGTGAATTTCGACGCTCCCGCGGCGC
Organism: Bryobacterales bacterium; assembly: GCA_022826925.1. Classification (GTDB taxonomy): domain Bacteria; phylum Acidobacteriota; class Terriglobia; order Bryobacterales; family UBA6623; genus VXMF01. The sequence goes on along the minus strand of JAJDTX010000175.1, from coordinate 49,757 downwards.
TGGACTGGGAGCTCCTGGTCGCCGATCTAGCGCGGCTGCGTTCCGGCGCTTCGGTGAGAGTCCCGCGCTACGACTTCGCGACCCACACGAGGATGCCGGAGCCTGCCCCGCTCGCACCCAGCGAGGTGTTGATCGTCGAGGGGCTGTTCGCCCTGTTCGACCTCCGCGTCCGCAAGATGCTGGATCTGGCGGTGTTCATCGATGCGGGCGAAGAGGAGTGCTTGCGCCGCAGGATCGAGCGCGACGTCGCCTGCCGGGGCCGGAGCGAGGCGTTCGCGCGAGCGCAATGGGAACGCCACGCGGCGCCGATGTATGAACGCCACGTGCTCCCGACCAGGGCCTGTGCCGACCTGCTCGTGGACGGGACCGCGGCGCCGGCTGGTTCGGCGCGCTCCATCGCGGACGCGCTGGCGCGCATCGCGACTGGCCCTGCAGCGCGCTAGCTACACTCGAACTAATGATCCGGCTTGCGGGAGCCCGTATGCGATACGGGGATCGGATCCTGTTCGACGAACTGGACTGGTTGGTCGCGCCGGGGGATCGGATCGGAGTCGTCGGGGGCAACGGCACCGGCAAGTCGACGCTGCTGAAGATCATTCACGGCAGCGAGCATCTCGATCGCGGAGAGATCGAGCGACAGAAGAACATCCAGGTCGGATATCTTCCCCAAGAGGGGCTGGCGTTCTCGGGCCGCACCGTTTTCGAAGAGTGCCGGAGCGTCTTCGACGAGGCGATCTCGTTGGAGGCCGAGATGGAGGAGCTGACCCGCAAGATGGGCGAAGTGGATCCGTCGACGCGGGAATTTCAGGCGGTGATGGACCGCTACGAGTGGTGCACCGACCGCTATCAAGCCCTCGACGGGTACAGCAAGGAAGCCCAGGTCGGCACCGTGCTCGGAGGCCTGGCCTTCGCCCGCAGCGACTGGGACCGTCCCTGCGAGGAGTTTTCGGGCGGCTGGCAGATGCGCGTCGCGCTGGCCAAGCTTCTGCTCTTGAAACCTAACGTGCTGTTGCTCGACGAGCCGACCAACCACCTCGATCTGGAGGCGCGAAACTGGCTCGAGGACTACCTGTCGAACTATCCGTACGCCTTCCTGCTGATCTCGCACGACCGCTTTTTCTTGGACGCCACGGTGCGCAAGATCGTCCACCTCTGGAATCGCAAGGCCCATTTCTACACCGGCAACTACACGAAGTTCGAGAAGCTGCGCGACGAACGCATCGCTCAAGTCCGGGCCGCCTACCGCAATCAGCGGGCCCGGATCGAGCAGGTCGAGGCCTTCATCAACCGCTTCCGCTACCAGGCGACCAAGGCCAAGCAGGTGCAAAGCCGCGTCAAGGAACTCGAGAAGCTGGAACGCATCGAGGTCCCGCCGGAGGAGAAGACGATCCACTTTCGCTTTCCCCAGCCGCAGCCCTCCGGGCGGGTGGTGGTGGAATTGGACAGGGTGGCCAAGAGCTACGGTGACACGTATGTGTTTGACAATGTCTCGTTGCGCATCGAGCGTGGGGACCGCATCGCGCTAGTGGGCGCCAACGGGGCGGGGAAGTCCACCCTGATCCGCATCTTGGCAGGCACTGAGCCCCTCACGGCCGGCACGCGGAAGGAAGGCTACCGCGTCGGGATCGACTACTTCGCGCAAGACCAGTACAGGGAGCTCGATCCCGACGCCGTCCTGCTCAACGACCTCGTGGCCCACGCGCCCCTGATGGGAGAATCGGAAATGCGCGGGCTGCTCGGCTGCTTCCTGTTCAGCGGAGACGACGCGTTCAAGCGGATCGGCGTGCTCTCGGGCGGCGAGCGCAATCGCTACGCCTTGGCGCGCCTGCTGTTGCGGCCGAACAACCTGCTGCTGTTGGACGAGCCGACAAATCATCTGGACATACGCGCAAAGGACGTGTTGCTGCCCGCGCTGCTGGAGTTCGAGGGCACCATGGTGTTCGTCTCGCACGACCGCTACTTCATCGACCGGCTGGCTAACAAGGTGATCCACATCGAGGACGGAGACGTCGAGGTATACCCCGGCGGCTACGAGGAGTTTCTCTGGTCGCGCCAGCGGCGCGCCGAGGACGAGCCCGAGCCAGCGGCGCCAGCCTCGGAGAGCGATGCGCTGCCGCCGCCCCGAGCCGCCCGGCAGGGCGCGCGGAAACGGCGCATGAATCCTCACCGGGCGGAAAAGATCCGGGTACGGATCAGCGCGATCGAGGACGAGATGGAGGGCTTGGAAGAGGCCTGCGACAAGCTGCAGGCGGAACTGGCCACGGCTGGTTCCGACCACACCTTGCGACGGCGCGTCCTGCATGAGCTGGAGGCCAGCCAGCAACAGATGCAGCGCCACGAAGAGGAGTGGACCGAGCTCTCCGAGCAACTTGTGGCTGAAGCGGGCTAGGCGCGCTGCCGAATGAGCTAAGATTATGCCGTGCCTGGCGTGCTGATGCGCATCGCGGCGGCAGCGGCGCTGCTGGTCTGCGGTCTGTCCGCGGCAAAGCTCCCGGAGTGGTACACCCGTGAACTCCCCGACGCCGAATTCCAGGCTCGCTTGGTCAGGGACGCCGCGGAGATCGAGCGCGTCGCCGGCGATAGCTTCGATGGAGAGGTGATTCTGATCGAAGTGCGCGTGCGGCCGCTGTACGGTTCGAAGATCTCTCTGCGGCGCGACGATTTTCTGATGCGCGCGCGCAACAACAACGAAACGTCCCCGGCACAGACCCCCGATCGCATCGCCGGTAGCGCCGTGCTGGACCTGAGCGCCAAGACGAGGGAGTCAGCCCCGGACCTGTTCGCCAACGATAGCGGGCCAATCTGGGGCGGGGTGCCCGGCACGGGGTCACGGCCCCGGCGCCTGGGCGGCCCGCCGGATCAGATCGGCGGCGGCCGGTCCTCCGAGGAACAGGTCACGGCCACGCAGCGGTCCGCGCTGGAGAGTTCCGGGGCCCCGCGCCTGCAGTCGCTCGAGCTGCCGCTCGAGTTCGAGGACGAGCCCCGCGCCGGCTTCCTATATTTCGAGATGCCGGCCAAGATCAAGCGCAAGCACCTGGAATTGAGTTACGATGGAATCTTGGGGGAGTTCCTCATCGAATTCAAGAAGCCCGAGTGAATTCTCGAACTCTCTGACGCGCCGCGACGGTCTGTTCTGTCAGACGAGGTATGGGCCGGTCTGGCTGCCCGTTTCCAATCTGTAGCTCGAAGCACTAGTGCTGAAACAGCCACATGGGAGCATGCGTACTTCGTTCCTGAGACCGGTAGCCAGCCTAGCGCGCCACCGTGGATTCGCCGCCTACACCTGTCTATGCGCCCAATCGGTCTGACACTGCTTGCCGCATTGCTAGCCCTGTCCCTGGCTGCCCCGTTGGCAGCCCAGGACGGTGGCTCCGCCGAGCGCCCGGACCCGGCGGCCGGGCCGGCGGTTCCGGCAGACGCGGGCGAATCCCGCCTTGGCGCGCCCGTGGCGCCGTACCTGCTGGCACAGGCCGCTCAGCAGGCCCCCTCGCCGTTTGAGGACATCCCTCTGGAGCAGCCCGACGCCCCCTCCCCGTTCCAGGACGTGGAGGAGACGGAGCAAGCGGAGCGCAGGCCCGACGAGGAGATCGTCGAGGCAGTCGAGTTCCGCGGCACGCGCCGCATCCCTCGTGACAACCTGGCCGCTCGGATCTTCACCAAGCGGGGCGACCTGTTCGATTCCCAGACCTTGCGGCGCGACTTCATGGTGCTGTGGAACACCGGCTACTTCGACGACCTGCGGCTGGAGATCGATGACGGCGAGCAGGGCAAGATCGTGCGCTTCGTCGTCACCGAGCGGCGCGTCGTCCGCACGATTCGCTACGAGGGCAACAAGTCGGCCACCCTGTCCGACATCCTCGAGCGCTTCAAGGAGCGCAACGTCGGCCTGACGGTCGAGTCGCGATACGACCCCACGACGGTCAACCGCGCCACTTTCGTGCTGCGCGAGCTCCTCGGCGAGCGCGGCCGGCAGTATGCGGAGATCAACCCGGAGGTGCGCCAGATCCCGCCCGCCTCGGTGGAAATCGTCTTCAATATCGACGAAGGCCCGAAGGTCAAGGTCGGTGACGTGCGCTTCGACGGCCTCGACGTGATGAGCGCCAAGAACGCCCGGCGCGCCATGAAGAACACCAAGCCGCTGGGCATCCCGCGCAGCTTCGTGCTGGAAAACCTGTTCAAGCGCACGTTCGACATCCGCAAGCTGGAAGAGGACAAGGAGCGCCTGCGCAACGCTTACCAGAAGCGCGGCTACTTCAAGGCGAACGTCCTCAGGCACCAACTGGACATCCAGGACGCGCCGGCGCGCGGGACGTTCCTGTTGCCGTGGTCCATGATCTTCAGCAAGCCCAAGAAGGTTGCCGATATCGACCTGCTGGTGGAAGAGGGACCGCGCTACGCGCGCGGCTTGCTCAGCTTCACCGACGTGGAGCTGTTCCGCGTGCCGGACCAGGTGCTGGGGCCGGTCTTCGCGATGCAGGAGGGAGCCATCTTCGACATCGAGAAGCTGCGCAAGGGCATGGAGAACCTCAAGAAGCTCTACGGGGAATTCGGCTACATCGACTTCGTGGCCGAGCCGAGCTTCGAGTTCCGCGAGGACGAGGACCCGCCGCTGATCGATCTCAACCTGGCCGTGGACGAAGGCAAGCAGTTCTTCGTGCGCCGCATCGAGTTCGAGGGCAACAACACCACCCGCGACAAGGTCATCCGGCGCGAGCTGCTCATCGACGAGGGCGACATGTTCAACACGCGCCTGTGGGACGTGAGCATGCTGCGGCTGAACCAGCTCGGCTACTTCGACCCGATCAAGACCGAGGGGCCCGAGACCGACACGGTCGTCACGCGCAACACCCGCGACGGATCGGTCGATCTGACGCTCAAGGTCAAGGAGCGGGGCCGCAACATGATCAACCTCAACGGCGGCGTGTCGGGCTTCGCGGGCAGCTTCATCGGTTTCGGCTACTCGACCAACAACTTCCTCGGCTTGGGCGAGACGCTCTCCTTCGACGCGCAGCTGGGCAGCCGCGAGCGGGTCCTGCAGTTCGGCTACACCGAGCCCTACCTCTTCGACAAGCCGATCCAGGCGGGATTCACCGTCTTTTCGAGCCGCTTCAGCTTCAACCAGGCCCGCGAGGCCTCCATCTTCGCCGGCGCCAACCTGATCCCGCTGTTTGACCAGCTCGGCAAGGAGAACATCCTCGACTACCGGCAGAATTCGGCAGGCTTCACTACCTTCCTCAGCTACCCCCTGCGCCGCAGCTTCGCCCGGCTCAGCCTGACGTACAGTTTCCGCCGCTCGAACGTGGTGACCTTTTCGCAGTCGGCCTCGAACCTGTTCACCTACCTCAACTTCGAGGGCGTGTCCGGCCCCAACTCGCTCGAGGGCATCACCACCAGCCAGATCACGCCGGGCTATTTCTACAACACCGTCGACCATCCCATCACCCCGTCCAAGGGCAAGAGCCTGTACGCCAGCGTCGCGATCGCGGGCTTCGGCGGCAACGCCCGGTTCATCCAGCCGACGGTGGAAGCGAAGTATTTCCGGCCTCACGGCGGCCGCCGCACCATCGCGATGCGCGGGCTGATCTCTTTTCTCAGCGGCTACGGAGGGCGCGTCCCGCCGCCGTTCAACCGCTCGTTCATGGGGGGCGAGAACGACGTGCGGGGCTTCCAGATCTGGTCGATCAGCCCGATGGTCTGGATCCCGGACTTCACCGCCGTGCCTGTCTACAACGACAACGGCGTGGCGCGCACTCAGGTGCAGATCGTCAACGGCGTGGAGGAGCGCGTCCCGCTGACCACCGAGGTGCCTGTCTATCGCCTGAACTTCCCCGGCGGCGACACGCGCTTCGTCTACAACTTCGAGTACCGCATCAAGTTGTTCGGCCCGGTAGTGCTGGCCCCGTTCTGGGACATCGGCTTCAACAAGATCCTGCGCAAGGACCAGGTTCGGCTCAACTCCGGGCGCGCCCTGGAGCTGAACAAGCAATTCCCCCAGGCTGGCTTCCAAGAGCAGATCGGGATCATCGGCCCGACCCAGAGGATGCGCAGCTCGACCGGCATCGAGTTGCAGGTCATGATGCCCGTCGTGAATGCCCCGTTCCGCTTCTATTGGGCCTACAACCCGATGCGCGTGCAGGAGTTCCTCAAGCCGCCGATCGTTGCGGACCGCTCGCTGTTCCCGAATTACCAGTCGTTCATCGAGGCGGTGCGGCCGGTCGGGACGTGGTTGCCCTTCTTCGAGCGGCGCTCGATGTTCCGCTTCACCATCAGCCGAACCTTCTGAACCGGGCTGCCGGCGCGCTCGCGCCGGCTGGTCCTGAGCTGCTGAAATGCCGATTCGTGCTACGCTGGAGATGAGCCCGGCGAAACCGAAGCTGTCATGGGAGACACAGGAAAGATGCTAGAGACGTGGCGGAAGTCCCCGAGCGGCCTGCGGGCCGCCGTGTGCCTGATCGGCGCTCTGGCCGTGCTTGCCGGCACGGCCAGAGCGCAGACGTCGATGGCGCTGTTGAACGTGCAGGAGGCCATCCAGAGGACGGCCGAGGGCCAGCAGCTCATCAAGGAGCTCGAGACCAAGTACGAGCCCACGCGCCTGAGCCTTGAGTCGAAAAACGCCGATCTGGCCAGGAAGCGCGACCAGTTGCAGAAGGGCGCCAACACGATGAGCGACGAGGCACGCCGCACGCTGGCAAGGGAGATCCAGAAGGCTGAAACCGATCTCCAGCGCGAGGCCGAGGATGCCCGCGGCGAGTTCGGCCAGGAGCAGAACGCGCTGTTCAACTCCGTCGGCCAGAAGATGATGGCGGTCATCGACAAGTACTCGAAGGAGAACGGCTACCAGATCGTGATGGACATCTCGAACCCGCAGGGTCCGATTCTGTACGCCGTCAACGAGGTCAACATCACGGCCGCAATCATCGCCGCTTACGATGCGGCACATCCGGTCGGCGGCGCGGCACCCGCTGAGTAACGCAGCGCCCAGACCACTCGGCAAGTTGGGAGAAGGCACGACGCACCGCCTTGGCGGCGTGCGTCACACCCGAGAATCATGCGAGACCAATCTACCCGTCGGCCGGCGAGGTTCGGCAAGGGGCACCGTTCTAGGGCGGGTTCCAACGGCCGCGGCCAGAACGGGGCGCGCGGGCGCTCCGACGGCGGCCGCCGCAACGTGAACGGGAACAGGCTGTCCAAGAACGGCGGCAACCGCGGCGAAACGCCCTTGTGCATCAAGTGCGGGCATCCGGCCACCGATGGCAAGCTCTGCGCCTTTCACCGGATGCTGCTAAACACGTTCCGCAAGGAAGTGCCCGAGCAGGATCCGCGCCGCTTCCACTTCTAGCGGCGGCCCGCCACGGCGCGGCCCAGGATTCGCGCCTTGCCTCCCGGCTCTGGCCTGGCGAGCGGATCGCCACCCTGCATGCTCTTCGCCCGGCTGCGAGAATGAGGGAACATGCTAGGCCGTAGGGGGATCGAGCGACTCGCGCTCTGGGTGTGCCTGCCGGCGCTCCTAGCGGTGTCGGTGGCGACTTGGCGCCTGTGGCAACACGTGGGAACGCTCGACGACTCCTTGATGCAATCGAAGCAAGTCGAGCTCGAACTGCTGTCCGATGTGCGCAATGCCGTGGGGCGGGAGCGGCTGGCGGGCCGCGCGCTCGACCGAGCGCTGCAAGATCTCGAGAGCGCGCTGTCGGAAACCAGGAGAGTGCGCGCCGAGGCCGACGAGGCACAGCAGGATTCCGAGCGCAACGCCCGGATCGCCGAGCGTCTCAGGCAGCAGCGCATGGACGAGCTTGACCGCATGAGCGAGGCGTTGAGCCGCATCGCCGAGACCGATCGCACGCCGATGGGCATGGTCGTGCAACTGAGCGAGGACTCGTTCCTGTTCGATTTCGACAGCGTCGAGCTGCGGCCGAGAAACCGCGAGATCCTCAGTCGCATCGCCGGCGTGCTGCTGGCCTCCTACGGCTACAAGATCTACATCTACGGCCACACCGACGACCAGGGGGATGCCGCCTACAACCAAGCGCTGTCGGAGCGTCGCGCGGACTCGGTGCGGGCCTATCTGGTGGAGGCGGGCGTGCCGCAAGAGATTCTGGAGTCGAAGGGCTTCGGCAAGTCGAGCCCGCGCCTGCGGGGAACGTCTAGGCAGGCGCGGCAGAAGAACCGCCGGGTCGAGATCGGCATCGTCGACACAGTGGTGGAATACACCGGTGAAGTCCCGGCCGGTCCGCTCTCCGGCGAAGTGAAGGACTGAGCGGGCATGGCCGTCCAAGCGACCTTTGTGCCAGAGCACGATCCGATCAGCTTCGAGATTGCCGCCGAGATCCGCTACGGCGATGCTCTGGCAGCCGCTCTGTCGCAATGCTGGCGCAGGGCGCCGGCAGCTCTGACCGCCTATCTCACGGGGCTTGTTGCGTTGATAGTGGCGGGATACCTGACCGGAGGCGCGCTTGCCTGGCTGGCCGTTGTCGGGGCAGTGCCTGGGGTTGCGGCCGTAGCGTTCGCAGCCGCGACGGCACGGCTGGACTTCAAGCGCGGCGGCGGCAGGCCGCTGCGCATGCTATATCACGTCTGCGGCAGCGGGGTCGAGATCCGCGCTGCGCGGCGGAGCGACTGGATCGCGTGGGATGACCTGTGGGAAGCGAGCGAGACACGGCGGAGTTTCCTGCTCTCGCCTTCTCCGGGCGAGCAGTACGTCATTCCCAAGCGGTGCTGTGACGCAGGCCGCGCCGAGGCATTGCGGCAGTTGCTTGGCCGCGCCCTTGCCAGCCGCCCGGGCCGCCTCTCAGGCGACCTCCAAGCCTGAGAGGCGCCTGCGCAGGATGTCCAGAGCAGTCTGGACGGCGAGCGTTCGAACGCGCGTGCGCCCGCGACCGAACAGACGCCTGGCGGAGCGGGCTCCGTTGGCGTCCGCAACCGCGAAATAGACCGTGCCGACGGGGTCCGCTTCGGTCCCGCCACCCGGACCGGCGTAGCCGGTGACAGACAAGCCAATCGCGGGCTCTCCCAGCGTGCCCGAGGCGCGCTCCCGCGCTGCCGCCGCCATGGCCATGGCCACCGGTTGGCTGACCGCGCCGTGGGACCGCACGACGGACTCGTCGATTCCGAGCCATCCGCTCTTGGCGGAGTCGCAGTAGCTGACGACGCTTCCGGCGAAAAACTCGGAACTGCCCGCCTTGGCGGTCAAGGCGCCCGCGAGCAGCCCGCCGGTGCAGCTCTCGGCGACCGCGAGCTTGGCACCGCCTCGTGCCAGCAATGCCGCCGCCGTCTCCGCCAGCGACCGCCCGTCCTCGGAGTAGATCGCGTCGCCGAGTTCGCTGCGGATCGCTTCTCCCAAGCCCTGCACTGCAGCTTGAGCCTCGGCTTCGCTGTTTCCCTGACCGCGCAAGTGGACTTGGACATCGCCCGGAGACGACAGGATGGTCGTGGCGATCTCCGTGCACGGCGCGTAGATCGGTGCGATGCGCTGCTCGAGGTCGGACTCGCCGATGCCCGCCACCCGCAGGACCAGCGTATAGAAGCGCTGCGAAGGGGCGTGCGATGCCAGCAGCGGCAGGCAGGCCTCGGCAAACATTGGCTCGAGCTCCCGGGGAGGGCCGGGAAGCAGGATTAGGACGCCATGGTCGTCCTCAAGCCACTGCCCGGGGGCCGTGCCGCGCGGGTTGTCGAGCTTCAGCGCGCCGTCCAGCAGGTACGCTTGGCGCTTGTTCACTTCTGCCATGGGACGCTTGAAGCGGCGGAAACGCTCCCGGATGTCGTCGACGACCGACTCGTCCAGCACGAGCGCGCGCCCGGTGGCGTCGGACGAGGCCTCGCGGGTCAGGTCGTCGAGGGTCGGCCCCAGGCCGCCGCTCAGAATCACCAGGTCGGACGTGCGCCGGGCTCGGCGGATTTCTTCCGCCAGCGAGGCACGATCGTCGCCGACTACGGCCTTGCGGGCCAGGGCGATTCCAAGCTCGCCGAGCTTGTGCGCAAGGTATAGCGAATTGGTGTCGAGCTTGCTCGCCGTGAGCAGTTCCGATCCGACCGCGATCACTTCGGCTTGCATGGGTTTGCACGAGCGCGGCTTGCCAGCGAGGGTCGGCCGCAGCTTCTTATCTCAGGGCAGTTCAGGAATGCGGTAAATGCTGCTTCCGGTCGCGATCACCATGCTCTTGTCCGGCGCGAACGCCAGGCCCACGATACCGTGCCCGGAAACCACGTGCTCCACACCGCCCTCGGATTGGTCCGCTTCGGCGTCGGTCACGCGGAAGATCCCGCGGTTGCCTTCAAAGGACGCGCATACGTGCAGACGCCCCTGAGAGTCGAACGCGATGCCTTGCGGCCGCCCGAATCCGTGCCACCAAGTCATGACCGCGCCATCTCCGTTAATGCGCTTGACCACTTCCGAACTCGAAGTCGACGGAGCGGAGACGTACAGCAGCTGTTCCCGCTCGCAGAATGCCAGGTGAAACGCTGCCACAGAGGGTTCCAGAGTCGCGTAGACGAAGATCTCGCGCTTCGGATTGATCTTGAAGACCGTGCCGGTGCGGTCGCCCACGTAGACGTTGTCGGAGCCGTCGACGGCCAAGCCGGTCGCGACGCCCATTCCCTCGGCGAAAACCTCCACCTCCGCGTTGGGCGAGACGGCGTACACTGTCCCGTCGTGCCTGCTGGTGACCAAGAGGGTGCCATCGGCCTTCAGTGCCAGACCGGTAGGGTTGATGATGCCCGACAGGAAAGCGGTTACCTCGCCTCCAGGCAAGATCTTGAAGATCGATACGGGCACCTTCTTGCCGCGCTGCCCGCTAAAGGTGGTGATGATGCTGCCGGATTCGTCGACGACCGGATTTGCGACGGGATGTACCTCGTTCGCCAGCCTTCTTCCAAGCGAGAATTGCCCGGGAGCGCTGCTGCCTGCCGCGGTGAAGACTTTGATGGCGTCTGACTCCGCCTCCTCCGGCACGTTGACCACGAGTCGGCGGCTCGCGCTGACGACCAGCCTGGCGGACAGGCTGCCGACCTCGACCGAGGGCTGGCTATAGTCTGTCCCAGCGAGCGAAGATCCGCGAATCTCTAGCGTCCCGCCGGGAATCGCGGCCGGCGGCGTGACGTCTTCGATGCGGGGCAGCGAGTTGGCCATTCAAGGGAGGTCGTTGCGCGGGATCAAAAGCCGAGCCAGCGGATAGCGGCGACTCCAATCATAGCGCAGGCTCCCGCGCCAATATCGTCGGCGACCACCCCCTTGCCGCCGGCCAGCGCCTCCAGCCGCCGGATGCCCAGCGGCTTGGCGATGTCGAGCGCCCGGAACAGCACCAGCGCCGCAATCCACTGTGGCCACGAGCCGCTCGCCGCCGCTGACAGTGCGATCCATTGCCCGACAACTTCGTCAATGACCACCACCGAGGGGTCGTGCGATCCCAGCCGCGTGGCGGCGAACTCGGATGTCTTGACCGCGACAGGTATCAGCGCCAGGGCGGCGATCCCCAGAGCCCAGGCAGGCACCCCCAGCCGATGCACCACGAGCCACGCCATGGCCCATGCTACGACCGAGCCGGCGGTTCCGGGGGCGGCGGCCACGTAGCCGCTGTAAAACCACGTGGCGAGTGTCATCGCCAGGCGCTCAGTCATCCCTGCCACGCTCGCTGCCGCCACCATCGGTCGGGATCTCCCACTGTTCGTCGGCTTCCGTTGGCCGCACCGGAATGGCGTACTCGCCGGTGGCCCAGTTCGCTAGGTCCTGGGTGCGGCAGCGCTCGCCGCAAAACGGGAACTGGAGCGAAGCGGGATCGGTCGGCTTGCGGCAAATCGGGCAGATGGGGGTGGGCTGAGCCATCGGGTCTTGCTATCGCAGCGTCCTATTGCAGGACCGGCAGCGGATTCGGCCGCGGGCTTGCTGCCGGCCGCGTGATCTGCTCGACCTCCGCGAAGAGGTCGTAGTCGGCCGAGCGCGTGATTCTGGCGATCCCCAGATCACCGGGGCGCGGATTCGACGCTTCGGGAAATCTCGTGAGGTAGGTCTTGCCATCGATCTCTTCGGCTTGCGTCTGCAGCCGACCCTCCCAGAGCAGGTCCGTCTCGCCGGAGAGGCCGCCGACCAGTACGGGAAACCGTCTGCCCACCAAGGCGCGCTTGGATCGGCGGGAGATCTTCCGCTGCAAGGCCATCAGGCGGCGCTGGCGATTGTAGATGGTGCGCCTGCCGACCTTGCCAGTCAAAGCGAAGCTGGCGCTGTGCTCGTCGTCGGAGTAGCGGAAGCAGCCCACATGGTCGAATTGCGCCGCTTGCAGGAACTGGCAGAGAGTCTCGAAGTCGCGCTCGGTTTCGCCCGGGAAGCCGACGATGAAGCTGGTGCGGATAGACACGCCCGGGATCGTGCGCCGAATTCGCTCGATCAGCCTGAGGAAGATGTCTCCGCTCGCGCCCCGCTTCATGCGACGCAGCACGCTCGCGCTGGCGTGCTGGAGCGGGATGTCTAGGTACGGGCACAGCGAATCGTGGCGCGCTATGGTGTCCAGCAGCCTGTTGCTGACCCGGTTCGGGTAGGCGTAGAGCACGCGAATCCAGCCTGCGCCGTCGATGCGGGCCAGCCGGTCCAGCAGGGTCGGGAGGCCGTCCTTGATCCCGAGATCGTCTCCGAATGCCGTTGTGTCCTGGCCGATCAGGTTGATCTCGCGCACGCCCTGTCCGAAGAGCCGCTCGGCCTCGAGCACGACCGATTCGAACCGCCGGCTGCGAAAACTTCCCCGGAACTGGGGAATGATGCAGAACGAGCAGGGGTGGTCGCAGCCCTCGTTGATCTTTACGTAGCTGAAATGCCTCGGCGTGGCGAGTCGGCGAGGGGTGAGATCGTGGTAGAGATAGCCCCCTGCGGGCGGCGCCGGCGGCGCGGTCGCCCCGCCCTCGCAGTGATGCACGATCGACTCGAGTTCGTTGGTGCCGAGGACGGCGTCGACTTCTGGGATCTGCTGCTGCAGTTCATCGCGGTAGCGTTCGACCAGGCATCCTGCCACCACCAATCGGCGAGCCCGGCCGATGCGCTTGTATTCGGCAGTCTCGAGGATGGAATCGATCGACTCCTGCTTGGCGGGTTCGATGAAGCTGCAGGTGTTGACAACCAGTGCCTCGGCTTGCCCGGGATCTTGCGTCAGCTCGTGCCCGCGGGCCTCGAGCATTCCCATCATGACCTCGCTGTCAACCAGGTTCTTCGGGCAGCCCAGGCTAATGAATCCGATCTTCATCTGTCCCGGCCCTGAGGGTTGCGGGTGCCGCGATCCGGCCCCGCTCTCAACGTGCCGGCCGAGACAGCTTGGCGCGGGTCGGCGGGCCGCCCACGAATCTATTTTATTACGCGCGCCGGCCTCAAGGCTCGATTCGACCGTCTCGAGCGCTCTAGCCTGGGGCCGGCCACCGGGGGCCAGTCCGCCAGATCGCCAGCGCGACTTCCGCTCGGGCAGGCCGGACGCGTTCTGCAACTCGCCAGCCTCGTGAACCTCGGATTCTCAGGTCCGAGACCCGGGCGAAGCACCGCAGATGCCTACGTTACAATGCCAGTTTGATGCGTGTTGCCATCGGGGCCGACCACGCCGGCTTCCATCTCAAGCAGGAGATTGCCAAGCTGCTGGCCGCAGACGGGCACGAGGCGTTGGATGTCGGAGCACATACGCTGGACGCGAATGACGATTATCCGGACTTCGCGATCGCGGTCGGCGAGAGCGTCCGAAACGGAGAGGCGGACCGGGGCATCGTCGTTTGCGGAAGCGGCGTCGGCTCCTCTGTGGCGGCCAACAAGCTCAAGGGCGTGCGCGCCAGCGTCTGCCACGACACCTATTCCGCAGGGCAGGGCGTCGAGCACGACGATCTCAACGTGCTTTGCCTGGGCGGGCGGATCGTCGGGATCTCTCTAGCCACGGAGCTGGTGCGGGCGTTTCTGGGCGCGACCTACGACGGTGGCCAGCGTTTCGCGCGTCGCTTGAGCAAGGTGCTCGACGCGGAACGCCGCGGATGATGTCGGCGAGTTCCGGCGTCGCGGACGGGCGGTGAGGTTCTCGTGGAGCAATTGCAGAGCCTGCTCTATTGGATTTCGAGCGCGTTCCTGCTGCCCGCCATGGTCGCGATCGTGGGCCTGTTCGTCTACGCCACGTACCTCGCCGGGGGCGTGTTGGCCGAGAGCTTCGACCGTCGGACGAACCGAGAGGCCCTGAGGCGCCTGTACGAGAGCGAGCCGACCCTGGAGCGCTTTCTGAGCTTGGACTGGAAACTCTCGCTGGGTCGCTTCGCCAGCGGTGCCAGGCTGCACCCCGAGCGCCTCGACAAGATCGTCGGCGACCTGGAGAATGACCTGCGAAGAAGGGCCGACCGGCTCTCGGTGCTTTCGCGCACGGGCCCGATGCTGGGCCTGATCGGCACTCTGATCCCCCTGCAGCCCGCCCTGGCCGGCCTCGCCGCTGGCGATATGCAATCGATGGCGTCCAATCTTCTGATCGGATTCACGACCACGGTGGTCGGCCTGATCGTGGGCGGGGCAGCGTTCGCGCTTGGCGTGCAGGTGCGTCACTGGGGGCGCCAAGATCTGACCGAGATGCACTACCTGATGGAGGTTTGGTTCGGCGAGACGAGCCGGGAGGAAGCGCCAGATGCATAAGAACTCGAGCCGAATGCCGCGCCGCCGCGACTGGATGCGGCGGGCATCCGCCGCTCTGGACTCGGGCGAAGACGGCGACCCGCTAGGCGGAGTCGTGAACCTGTTCGATGCCAGCATGGTGCTCGTCGTGGCGTTGATCTTGGCGCTCGCTGGCAGCGCGAGTCTCGCGGAGGTGGCCGCCCGCATGAGCACCAGGGACATCACGATCGTTACCAACCCGGGTCGCCCCGACATGGAGATGATCGTCAAGCGCGGCGAGCGCATCGAACGCCTCCGCGCCAGCGAAGAGCGGGGCGCCGGCCGCGGCCAGCGCCTCGGGGTGGCGTATCGCCTTGAAAGCGGCGAAGTCATCTACGTGCCCGAAGCGGAATGAGCCGGGTGGGGTGGTACGCTGAAGTCTCCGGGGTTCGGCTCCTTGACGCGCGTCGCCACAGCCAGTCTCAGCGAGGAAATGCTCGCGCTGGAAGACGAATGGGGCGCGCACAACTATCATCCGCTGCCCGTGGTGGTAGCCCGGGCCGAAGGACCGTGGGTCTTCGACATAGACGGCGGGCGCTATCTGGACTGCCTGAGCGCCTACTCGGCTGTTAACCAAGGTCACTGCCACCCTCGCATCCTGCAGGCGCTGAGGGACCAAGCCGAACGGGTCACCCTCACGTCCAGGGCGTATCGCAACGACCAGCTGCCTCTTTTCTGCAGGGAGCTGGCGGAATTGTGCGGGATGCAGATGGTGTTGCCGATGAACACCGGCGCGGAGGCTGTCGAGACCGCGATCAAGACCGCTCGCAAGTGGGCCTACGACCGCAAGGGTGTGGAGCCCGGCCGGGCAGAGATCCTGGTCTGCGAGAACAACTTCCACGGCCGAACCACCACGATCGTGGGTTTCTCCTCCGATGCCGACAGCCGAGTGGGATTCGGCCCGTTCACGCCGGGATTCCGGTCGATTCCCTTCGGTGACGCCGACGCTCTTGCAGAGGCCATCACCCCAGACACGTGCGCCTTCTTGGTCGAGCCTGTGCAGTGCGAGGCCGGCGTGCTGATCCCGCCCGCGGGCTACTTGGCAGAGGCGGCGCGGATCTGCCGCGAGCGCGGCGTGCTGCTGGTCGCGGACGAGATTCAGACGGGCTTGGGCCGTACCGGAGCCCTGTTTGCCTGCCAGCACGAAGGAGTGCAGCCGGACATGTACGTGCTTGGCAAGGCGCTGTCCGGCGGCTTCTACCCGGTATCTGCGGTGGTCTCGAGTCGCGATGTGCTGGGAGTCTTCTCTCCCGGCACGCATGGCTCGACGTTCGGCGGCAATCCCTTGGGCTGCGCGGTAGCGCGGGAAGCCTTGCGCGTGCTGGCCGACGAGAACCTCGTGGAGCGCGCGGCTGTGCTGGGCCGCTGGTTCTTGGATCAGCTGCGCACGCTGTCTCACCCTGACATCGTGGAGATTCGAGGCGTGGGCTTGATCGCCGGAATCGAGCTGCGAGTGCCCGCGCGGCCATTCTGCGAGCGTCTGCAGACGCTAGGCATGCTGTGCAAGGAGACCCACGACCGGGTGATCCGGATCGCTCCGCCGCTGGTGATCGAGCGCGAAGAGCTGAATTGGGCGATGGACCGCCTGCGCGAGGCTTTCGCGCGCTAGCCGATTGCGCCTGTGCCTATTGCAGGTACTCGTCGAGGTTGATCCGTAGCACGGCCTCGATCTCTGGCGAGTTGATGTTGTCCATGGTGACGACGTGCGTCTTGGTGTCGATCCGCTTCGGCGGCGTCTCGCCGCGCAAGGCCGTCAGGATCGTCTGAACAGCGCGCCGCCCGATCTCGAACGGATCTTGGACGACCAGGGCGCTGATGACGCCGTCGCGGAAGTCGCCTTCTAGGGTGTCGGTCCAGTCGAAGCCGACCAGCTTGACCTGATCGACCAGTTCTCGGTTGCGCAGCGCAGTGGATGCGCCCACGGTGGCTGGCTCGGCGGAGGTGAACATCCCATCGAGATCGGGATGTGCCGTGAGCATGTTCTCGGCCGCGGCCAGCGCCAGCGCCCTGTCCGACTGGCAGTACTTGAAGTCGACGATCTCGACGCGCGGATACTTCTTGGCGAGCGCTTCCTCGAAGCCACGCTCCCGCTCCATCGTCGATGAGGATCCCGGCACGTTCTTGACGACGGCGATCTTGCCGGACCGGCCAAGGATCTCGGCCAGCTTGTCGGCTGCCTGGACGCCCGCCTCGTAGTTGTTGCTCGACACGAACGAGACGTACTCGTCGGTATTGATCCCCGAATCGAAGATCGTCACGGGGATGCCCTCTCTCGTGGCGCGCTCGACCACCGATACGAGGGCGGTGGCTTCTGTCGGAGCGAGCACCAAGCCATCCACGCGGGAGTTGATCATCGCTTCCACGATTTCGATTTGGCGGGAGAACTCCGTTTCGGCGGACGGGCCCTGCCACTCGATCGCGACGCCGGCCTCTTTGGCGGCCTCGTCGGTGCCGGCGCGCACCGCGATCCAGAACTCGTGGGCGACGGCCTTCGGCACCACTCCGATGCGGACCATGTCGGACCGATTGCAACTTACAGCGGCCGCAATGAGCACTGAGGCCAGCAAAGTGAGCAGAAAAGTCTTGCGCATGACGCTGACTTCTATGTTCGTTGAGACACCAGCGCGTTGCAACCGTGCGGGTGGAGTTGTCAATGCGAGCGTTGGCGGCTCGTTGGTCGGGCCACGGCTTCGTGCGGGGCCCGGGACCACGGCATGGCGCGCTAGCGCGCCGCCCCGGCGCGGAGCGCTGCCCGGCATGTCGAGCAGTTGGCAAGAGCCGTGTTGCCTTGAGACAAGACAGTCCCGGCTCCACATTCCCAAGAACTATACTGGCCAAAATGTCCGGCACGCCGATTGCAGGGGACGAGAGAGGGATTCTCGAGGTCTTGGACAGTTTGGTTGGCCAGAGCGAGGTCCGCCAAGAACTGGACCGCGTCGGGTCACGGCTTGAAGAGAAGCTCGAAGCGGATCGGTCTTCGCTGCTGGTCTGGGAACCGGTAGACCTTTCGTTGTACGGCGGGCCGGTCCCGGACGGGATTCGGTCCAGCTGGGTCTTTGTGTTGCGAGCGAAGACCGGCTCGGGAGCTGAACGACATCCCAACAGCATCCAGCGAGTCATGTCGCTCAGGGGCTCAGCCGACTTGCAGACGCAAGTTGGAGAGCGGCCAGGAGAGAATTGGACATCCAACCGTCTGGTTAGCCGACCGACTGCTGCTTTGGAAGACCGCTGGCTTTCGATTCCCCGCGGCGTTTGGCACCAAGGCGTCATGGGTGGCGAGAACTGGGTGGTCGTCTCATTCCACACGGCCTTGGCGCAAGACCTTATCGAAGAGCGCCCCGCCAGCCAGAGAGGCGAGACTCTGCAGCGTACCTACATCCCGAAAGGGCACAGCTAAACAGGGCCCTGCCTGTGTGAACGCCCTATCTGGCGGTGGTCGCAGGTGCTTGCTGGACCTTCGACTCGGGTCTTCGCGCGCGCTTCGATTGACGGCGAGCGCTCATTGCGGCAGTCGCCGGAAGCGGCGATCGCGTCCGCGATCGATCTGACCGCCACATCCCTGCAGAGCCGATCTCGACGGGACAGCGCCTGCAATGAGGCGATTCTTCAAAGAGGTCGGTCTTCTCGAGGTGCGGGCAAGGGAAAGAGTCTCAGCGAGCGGCACCCCGCTTGGGGCGAATCCGGTCCCGGAGCGTCTGGTCCATCTTGGAGCGCAGCTGGTCCCGTGCTGCCATGTAGTCGTCGGAGTCGATCAAGTTTCGTTGCTCGACGAGAAAGCTCCCCTTGGTCAAGGCGCTCGCCCGGTCCGAGTAGTCGTAGAGTTCCTCGGCCAGCACCCTGCGGCTCATCCAATCGATCCACCGGGTGTAGCGCTGCGTCGCCGTGCGAATGGAGTAGCCCATGATCTCCGGCGCGCTCGGCTCGAATGGGCGTGAGAACTGGCTCAAGACCAAGTCTCGCCCTTTGGCGCTCGGGTTGCGCAACGCAGAGGCGAAGCTGCGCCCGTCGAGTCCGTCGGGCGGCGTCAGCCCGGCCAGCTCGGCGAGCGTCGGATAGATGTCGACGTATTCGGTCAGCGCCTCCGTGGCGACGCCTGGCTTGGCCATCCCCGGCGTCCGGACCATCAGAGGGACGTGGGTGTCGAGTTCGAAGTTCGTGTCTTTGCACCAGTGGCCGGCCTCGCCGAGCGAGTAGCCGTGGTCGCCCCACAACACGACGATGGTGTCGTCCTCCAACCCCAGCCGCTCGAGCGCCCGCAACAGCTTGCCGACCTGTGCGTCGGCGTAGCTGACGCAGGCATAGTAGCCATGACGCAGCTCGCGCGCTTGCTCGGCCGAGACGCGTTCGTCTTCGGGAACATCGGTGTAGCCGCCCATCTCGAGGTGATCGGGATAGGCGATGTCGGGCGCCCCGTGAGTTCGTTTGTCCGAAAAGTTCGGTTCGAAGACTGCCGGGTCGTAGAGATCCCAATACGATTTCGGGGCGTTGAACGGCAGGTGGGGCTTGAAGAAGCCCACAGCGAGAAAGAACGGTTGCTCTGACCGCGAGATCTTCTCAAGGGTCTCCACGGCGAGCTTGGCCAACTTGCCGTCGGTGTACCCTTCGTCGGCAACGTCGGCCTTTTCGAACGCCGTGCCTTTTGCGCGGTCGCTTCGGCTCTGCGGCAGAACGTAGTTATTCCAGCCCTCTAGGTACAGGACCTCGGGCACGGACCACGACTGGGGATCCAGCTCCTTGCGATTGCCGCTGAAGATCTTGCCGAGGCCTTGGGCGTGGTAGCCGTTGTTCTTGAACAACTGCGGCAGTGTGACCAGATTCGGGTGCCTCTCGCGAAAGCGGTTGCGGTTGTGCCAGACGCCCGTGTTGTCGGGCAGGCGTCCGGTGAGGATTGCTGTTCGCGAGGGGCCGCAGACGGATTGCATGCAGTAGGCGCGGTTGAATTGGCGAGCCCGCGTGGAGAGGCGATCAATGTTGGGCGTGATGGCGATGGGGTCGCCGTAGCAACCCAGCGAAGGCCGCAGATCGTCGATCGCGATGAACAGAACGTTCGGTTTGTCGGCGGCCACCGCGGTCAACGACGTGAGTAGGAGAGAGCTGAGAACGCGGTAGCTGAGAGTCGCGGACATCCGGCTTCTTTCCCTCATTCGAAGAAGTAGCTTGGGTATTCCCAGCCGCGCTTGCGAGCCCCGGGTTTCGAATCGATCTGAGCTTCGGCCTTGAGGCGCTCAAGGTTGCTTGGGTCGAGCAGTGGGTCCTTCGTCTGCTTGCGCCATTGGTCAAGTTCCCGTCGCAGCTCGCGCAAAGAGCCGGCGTACGCCGGGTCGTCCGCCAGGTTGCTGAACTCGAAGGGGTCTTCCCGCAGGTCGTAGAGCTCGAAACGCGGTGGACGCGCCATGGCCTGATAGGTCTTGCGGACCTCGGGTGGGGCTGCTTCGATGACCTCGGGCAAACTGCCCTCGATGTGGTGCAGGGTGAACTCGTAGCCCGGATTGATCTCGCCGGGCATCAGGTTTTCGATGAGCTTGAATCGGTCGTTGCGTACGGAGCGCTGCGGATAGAAATTGGGCTTGGCGGCATGAGCGTGGAACTCCGCGAACAGGTAGCGCCGCCATTCGGGTTGCTTGCCTTCGAGCAACTCGATCGTGGAGGACCCAGGCAGGCCGGCGGGCGCTCCCGCCTCGGCGGCGGCAAGAAACGTCGGCATCAGGTCAATCGTTGACACCAACTCGTTCCGAGCCTGGCCGGCCTTGGCGCGGCCCGGCCAGCGCGCGATCAATGGAATGCGCAGGCCTCCTTCGTAGCAGGTCCGCTTACCTCGGATGAAGTCCGCCCCGTGGTCGCCGATGTAGACGACCAGCGTGTCGTTGGTTTTGCCTGAGCGATCAAGAGCCGCGAGCAGATCGCCTATCAGGACATCGAGCCGTTCCATGCTGTTGTAGTGGCCGGCGGTGAGCCGGCGCAGTTTCGCGCCCTGCAGGCGGAGGTAGGCAAGCGGCTTGACGTCGTCGGCATCGAGCGGCTCGGCAGGCAGTCCCTCGGCCTGCCTCAGCCAGGGCCTGTGCGCGTCCGGGTAGTTCACGCTCAAGAAGAACGGTTGATCGGAAGCATCGAAGAACGACTCGGCATGACTGGCGTAGTCGCCTAGATTCTTGCGCTGGAAGTTGGCGGTCGGGATTGCCTTGAAGTCGAAGGGAAAGGCGGACTCCGGGTTGACGTGGATCTTGCCGATGATCCCAGTCCTGTACCCGGCTTCCTTGAGACTGCGCACGACGTTCGGCGTATCGTCGCGGTACATCCGAAACCCCCACGTAGCAAGACCGAGCTGCCCGTGCTGATGAACGTAGAGGCCGGTCAGGAAGCTCGCGCGCGAGGGGCTGCAGCCGGCCTGTGGAACGAACGCGCGGTCGAAGCGCACGCCCTCGGCCGCCAACTTGTCGAGGTTTGGCGTGCGGGCGTAGGGGTCGCCGTAGGTCGCGATCTCGGGACCGTTGTCTTCGGAGACGATTAGCAAGATGTTCGGCCGGCCGGCCGCCAAGCACGGTAGAAAATGAGCGGCAAGAAGCGCTGCCGCGAGGCGCAGAAGTCTGGACCAGCCCATGTGCCGTCTAAGGAGCAGCCCGGCTCGCGAGCCCGAGTCGACGGCTGCCCTTATGCTTGGATCGCAGTCTATCAGACCGAGTTCGCCGGCGGACTCCAATGCGCCGATGCGCTAAATTTGTCGGCGATGTTTCGAGCAGCCGCATGCGTCCGATTCGCTTGGGTCGTCGCCGTCTTCCAATTGGGGAGCCTGGCCGCCGCGGTGGAACCGGCCGAGACCCCAGTCGTGGACTGGACTGCTGGACAGGCGGCAGACTTTCGCTACCAATTCCTGGACCGCGTGAACACGACCGAGCTGTTCCACGCGACGCCCGAGACAGGAACGTTCAGCCACCATGGTCACCTTGCCTATCACCGGGGGGTGTTGTTCGCCGCTTGGGACAGCCACGCAAGGGACGAGAACTCGTCGGGCCAGCATGGCATGTTCCGCTACTCGACCGACGGAGGCGAGACGTGGTCCGCTCCCAAAGCTCTTTTCCCGCCTCTTGCCGACAAGGTCCCTTGGTCGGAGGCCAACCGATCGAGCCCTTTTCAGACATCGCAGGGCTTTGCCGACGTTGACGGCCGCCTCTTTGCGGTCACCTGCGTCGACAAGGCCCTGGCGGAAAAGGTGTACCGCTTCAACGAAGTTTCACGTATCCGCGTCGGATTCCTCGCCCGCGAGGTGCGGGCGGGCGGAGCGCTCGGCGAGGTCTTCTGGCTGTCGGAAACGGCCCCCGCGCCGGAGCCCGGCTATCCCGCCATTCCCGCCGGAGACCGGGCGCTGGTGACGAAGATCAATGCCTACTTCGAGGAGCCGGCCAACCTGAGACAGCTCCTCTTCAAGCCAAGACAGCACCCGGATTCCGACGACGAACACCGCATGACCGAGCCCACTCAAGCCTGGCGCCTCGACGACGGCACGTGGGTGCGGCTTTACCGCAATCAGGGCACGATTCACGCACGCAGCCGAGCCGAGATCGAGGAGTCCAGGCCCCGGCGCCACTATTCTTCGTTCTCTTTCGACAACGGCAAGACGTGGACGGTGCCGACCCGAACGAATTTTCCGGACACGGGCTCCCGCGCCAATGCCGGGCGACTGCCGGATGGCCAGCACTACGTGATCAACAACCCTCTGCCGATGTCGGCCAGGCAGGGAGGACGCTCCATGCTGGCGATCTCGCTTTCTCGGGACGGGCTCGAGTTTGACCGCATGGCCGTGATTCGCTTCGTCGCTCCGCGAACGCGCTATGAGGGCAAGGCGAAAGGAGGGGGCGGATACCAGTACCCGCACTCGGTGGTAGTCGGGGATAGCCTCTGGGTGATCTACTCAGTGAACAAAGAAGACATGGAAGTGGCCCGGGTTCCGCTTTCGCAACTCTACAAGATCACGAAATCGTCGCACAGCCCGCGCGGTACGAATCTGCGCTGATCTGGCAGGCGTTTCCCAGTCCGTCTCCTTTCAGTCGATGCCTGTGAGCGAGCGACAGTCGTAAGGGTCCCTGTCGGCTCCGGCCAGGCCCCCGGCTGCGCAAGGCGATTCAGACACTCTCTAGCCAGAGTCTTCGGCCCGCCCGCGCCCAATCGGCGCGAAGCTAGCTAGGCCGCCTACAATCGCTCCGGCGAAAAATGACGCCGGCATCATCCACTGGAAGGTCAGACCGAGAATTCCGTAGTAGGCAACGCCAACGGCGACCGCGACGCTCGATATCGTGCCCAGGTGCGTCCCGAATGCAGTGGCCCAGGGCACGAACATCGCCATGAAGAACAGCAGGAACAGAGGAGCTGCGAGAAGATTGGCGATCTTGTAGCAGAGTTCGAGAATATTCCCCTCGATCTGCCCGATCAAAGTCCCGAACGCAACGACCGCGGCGCCGATCAGAAACGAGATAGACTTCGCCAGGCGGAGGCGGGTCTCTTCCGAACTGGCCGGTTTCGGCGAGAAGCGGCCGACGAAGTCAGTGGAAACGACCGAACAAGCCGAATTCAGCCCCGAAGAAAGGCTCGACATCGCGGCAGCGAGCAGCCCCGCGATGACGATGCCGCTCACCCCTTGCGGCAAGCCTTGGACGATGTAGATCGGCAGCAACTTGTCGGCGTCATCGAGAGCGGAGCGGCCCGCGGACAGCATTTCCGGCCGCGCCTGAAAATAGGCCAGAAGCGTTAGGCCGACGGCGGCCAAGAAAGGCCAGAGCACAAGGTTGCCCAACAACGCCGTGATGAACATCCGCCGGGCCGCCGGCGCATCCCGCGTGGCCAGGTAGCGCTGGACCGCCATCTGGTCCGACCCCGCCGTGCAAACGAACCAAGTGAAGTACGACAGAGCCGCGCCCACGAACGTGAATCTCACAGCAGGGTCGTACCAGAAGACTGGCCGCTGCCAGTGCGCGGGCCATTCGCTCGGCCACCACTGGCCGACCCCTCCCAAATCGGCCGTGATTAGGACCACCATCAACGCCGAGCCGCCGACGAGTATCGCTGTCTGGATCACGTCGGTCAGCACAACTGCTCGCAACCCGCCCATCGAGGTGTACAGCACCGTGACGAGTCCCAGAACGATGCAGATCCACGGCACGGCCGACTCGTCCAGCCCGAGGATCGGAACCAGCACCACGTCGGCAGTGGCGAACATCACGAGCGACATCCAAAACAGCCGCAGGGTCAGAAAGAAACACGACCCGGCCAGACGCACGCTTAGTCCCAATCGCGCCTCGAGGATCTCGTATGCGCTGGTGACGCGCAGGCGCATGAAGGCGGGAATCAGCAACCACCCGACCACCACGGCAATCAACGGCAGAGCGGCCAGCTGGGCCAGCACCATCGGCCCGAACTGGATCATCTCGCCCGGAACGGCGAGGTAGGTGATCGTGCTCAGCAGCGAAGCGAAGAGCGAGAGCCCTACCCTCCAGGGCGACATGTTGCGGCCGCCCAACAGGTAGTCGTCCGTCGTGCTCGTACGCTTGGCGTAGAACGATCCGACGACGAGCATGCCTACTGTGTAGGCCGCGATCACAAACCAATCGAGAGAGGTCATCTCGACGGCAAAGTAAGCCACCAGTGGAGCACGTTGGTCTTATTCAACTCGTAGGCGTGGGAGGCCTGAATCAACAGGCGGTTCGGAGCATCCGGGGCCTTCGATCCAACGACGATGCTGTTCGAATACGCTCCGAGCCCGGCCTCGCGTTTCCTGAGATAGACTCCCTCGTCCCAACTCAGGCCGTCCCGCGACGAGTACAGGACCAAGTGTCCCTTCTCCTCGCCGAGACTGCCGCTTCGCCCGTGGAGGAAGTAGCAGCCCTCCATCGAGACAAGCTGCGGGTTGCGGATCTTCTTCGCGAAGTGAGCGGTCTTGGGCTCGGACCAGGTGCGGCCGCCGTCGTCGCTCAACACGTAGTCGGACTCGCGCTCGGCGTTCCGGTTGTAGATGTAGGCGACGAGTTCGCCGGAATCCAGCATGCCCATGGTTCCGTACGATCGCCCCATGGTGTCGAAGGGAAGGACGCTGCGCTTGGCAAACGTCCGGCCGCCGTCCCGGCTGATGTACAACTCGTAGACGTGCTCTTGCTTGTTGCCGAGGAAGTTGATGTCGTTGTCGTTCGCGAAGTTCAGAGCGAAGATCTCGCCGTCGTAGTAGCGCGCGTCGTAGACTCGGCCTCGCTTGTCCCCTAGTTCGACCGGCTCGCTCCAAGTTCGTCCTTGGTCGGAGCTGATGACGTACGTCGGCTTCTGGAAGTGCGACCAGATGGTATCGGTCGAAATGTCGCATACCAAGAAGAAGACAACGATGTTGCCCTGATCCGTCAGCACTGCTTTTTCGGCAAAAGCTGAGAGCTTGCTGGCGAGGAGGGTTTTCGTGTAGGCGAGAATCTCCGGATCGCCCCACGTCTTGCCGCCGTCCTCGGAGCGTTTGTACTCCGTCCAGCCCACCGCAGAGTGACCTTTGTTGTCGTCGGAACAGTTGGGATAGAAGGCGAGGATCTTGCCGGGCGCATATTCGACGAGTGCGTGCCCGAGGTGTCCGCTTCGGCCCGCTCTGGAGTGATCGACGAAGACAATCCCGTCGTTTGGCGGATCCTCCGGTTCGAGCCGGTAAGAGCACCCTGCAGTCGGCTCCGACTCCTCCGCCAGAGACAAGCCGCCCCACGCGAGGCCGCCCGCGCGGGCGATTCGGTCCAGCCAAGCTCGCCGTGTCGTGTTCATGCGACCTCTCCGGGCATGGACGCCGCTTCAATGTACTCGCGATACGCGTTCTCGGTGTGCTCCCGAACCGCGTCTCTGATTGCTTCTTGCTGTCCGCGCCGTAGGGCTTCGACAATCGGCTCGTGCGGGCTTGTCACTTGAGTCAATGCTTCGCCGGACTGGCTGTGCCGCATGCTGATGTAGTGAAACAGAGGCGCCGCGACTTGGTCCAACGTGCGGTAGAGCGTCGCATTGTCCGCCTTCTTCCAGATCGCGCGGTGAAACTCAAGGTCCACTTGTTCCATCCGGCGATGGGCGTTCTCGGACGCCAGCTCGGAGATCTCGCGGACTTGCTGGTCGAGGGCGGCGAGGTCTTTCGAGCGCAGCCTGCGGGCCGCTTCGACCGCTGCGTACTGCTCGAGTTGAATCCGGACATTGCAGCGCTCCCGCACCTCCTGCGCCGACAGGTCTAGGACGTAGGTGCCTTTGTTCGCGATCCTGGTCACAAGACCGGCATGCTCGAGTTGCAGCAGGCCCTCGCGGACCGTCGCTTGGCTGACGCGCAGCTCGCGAGCCAGATGCATCTCGCGTAAAGGCGCTCCGGGCCTGAGTCGGCCCGTGAACATTGCCGATTGCACGGCCTCGAAGACGAGACCGGGCGCCGAGGAAACCTCGATCGGCTGAAACAAGACTGCGGGAGCCGAGGCCATCGCCACGAGATAACTCAATTATCGATAACTGGTATCATGGCCGACGATCAGATGTTTGTCAACGATCGACCCAGCCGCGGATGTGCCGCGCTGCCGACCGTATTGGCCGCTGTGCTGGTCTTCGCCGTCTTGGGCTGTGCTCCCGCGCCTCAAGCGAAACCGAACATCGTCGTGATCTTTGCCGACGACCTCGGCTATGGGGACCTTTCTAGCTACGGCGCGACCAAGATTGAGACCCCTCATTCTGACCGCCTGGCCCGCGAAGGAATGCGCTTCACCGACGCGCACTCGCCATCAGCCGTTTGCTCTCCTTCGCGCTACGCCTTGCTGACCGGGCGCTACGCCTGGCGAACGTGGATGAAGAACTGGGTGCTGGATGAGCACATGCCGCTGCTGATCGACGAAGATCGCCTGACGTTGCCCCACATGCTCAAAGAGTTCGGTTACGTGACCGGCGCGGTCGGCAAGTGGCACCTCGGCTGGGGCGACCAGGTTCCGCCGGACTACAACGACGATTCCAAGCGCGGTCCGCTCGACGTCGGCTTCGACCGATTCTTCGGAGTGTCATACAGCCACAACAGTTCGCTGATGCTGCAGAACTTCGTGCGGGACCGGCGGATCGTGGGCTTGGAGCCCGGCGAAGATATCAGGGACTCCGAGGTGCAGGGGCGGCTCGCGCGCCGGCTGGAAGACACGGCGATCGAGCTCAGCGCCGAGGCGGTCAAGTTCGTTCGCGACCATCGCGACGAGCCATTCTTCCTCTACTACCCGACCACCAACGTCCATTGGCCGCGGACGCCTAACGAGCAGTTCCAAGGCAAGAGCCAAGCCGGCGTCTACGGCGATTTCGTGGCCGAGTTCGATTGGGCCGTCGGCGAGGTCCTGCGCACTTTGGATGAACTCAACCTCACCGACAACACTCTCGTCATGCTGAGCAGCGACAACGGCGGCCGGCCGACCTCGGGCATGAATGGCCACAAGCTCAACGGCGACCTGCGCGGCATTAAGCGCCAGATCTGGGAGGGCGGCCACCGAGTCCCGCTGCTCGTCCGCTGGCCGGGCGAGGTCGCGGCCGGCTCCACGAGCGACGAGACGGTTTGCCTGACCGACCTGATGGCAACACTGGCCGCCTACTTCGACTACGACTTACAGGACGACGCAGCCGAGGACAGCGTCAATCTCCTGCCCGTGTTGCGAGGCGGGGACTACGCGCGGCCCGTTCGCGAGGCGACGGTCCATCACTCCGTCAGCGGCATGTTCGCAATCCGGCAGGGCGACTGGAAGCTGATCGAGGGCGACACCGACGGAGACTTCCGCGAGGGCCACAACGGCAAGGAGAAAGCCATGCACCTGCCGATCAAAGATCCGGCAACAGGCAAGTTCCAGCCTTTCGTCTTTGACATTCTCGACTTCGATCAGGAGAACCCCGTCCACCGCCTTTACAACCTGCGGGAGGACCCTGCGGAATCCACCGATCTCGCCGCCGAACATCCCGACAAGGTGCGGGAGCTGGCTGCACTGCTGGAGAGCTACCGCGACCTGGGGCGAAGCGTGCCCGCGAGAAACTAGAAAGGGGGACACAAATGTCCAAGATTCATGGAATCATTCCGCCGATGGTGACGCCGTTCGACGAGAGCGGTGATGTCGACGAGGCCGCTCATCGCGCCGAGGTGCGCTTTCTGGTCGGGGAAATCGGCGTGCCCGGCGTTGCGGTGTGCGGCTCCACCGGCGAAGGACAAGCAGTCACGACCGATGAGACACGGCGTATCACCGGAGCGACTGTCGAAGAAGCTTCCGGCCGAGCGGCGGTGATCACCGGAATCATCACCGACAGCACTCGCATGGCCGTTGAGCGCGGCAAGGCTGTGGCGGATCTCGGCGTCGCGGCGCTCCAGGTGACGCCAGTGCACTACTTGTTCCGCCCCGATGACGACTCTTCGGTCCGGCATTTCGACACGATCGCGCAGGCGACCGGGATGCCTGTGATCATCTACAACGTCGTGCCCTGGTCGTACCTTTCCCCCGATGCGCTGGTTCGCATCGTACGCGAAGCGGACGGGGTGATCGGCGTCAAGCAAAGCGCGGAGGACATGAAGTCGTTGGCCGACCTGCTCTTGCGCGTCGACCAAATGGAGACCTCGAAGGACGTCAGAATCCTAAGCGCCCTCGATGCCCTGCTGTACCCCTCGTTCCAGTTGGGTGCGCACGGAGCGATCGCCGCGATCTTGACTGCCGTGCCGCAGGCGTGCGTGGACCTGTGGAACGCTGTCGAGCGGGGCGACACCGCGAAGGCGCTGGATCTGCACAAACGCCTGCTGCCGCTGTGGGACGCGATGTGGGGGCCGAACCTTCCGGCGAGCGTCAAGACGGCGATGCGCATGCAAGGACGCGACGGCGGAGTCCCGCGGGCGCCAATGCAAGGGAACTCCGAGGAAGTCGCCCAACGGATTGAACGCGCACTGGCAGGCCTTCGGGCGTAGCGCGGCTATCCGCAAGGACCCAGCACCGCGCACTTCAGCGGGCCAGCGCCTGAAGCTCTTCCACTGCTGACTTGACGACCCGGTCCCTGCGGATCTCCACCTCGTCTCCGGCAGCGACGCCCAGGGTGAGATTCAGAGCCTCCTGCTTGAGTCCGGCGCGGATGAAGTCCAGCGTTGCTGACCACTCTGCCAGCGACGGACGGATGCCGCGCTGCGAGAGGTAGAACTGGAATTCGTCCAGCAAAGCGTTGTCTGGCTCGAACGACTTGTCAATCTGGCTGCGGCCGGCGATGTGGTCGCGGGCGAATTCCAGGAACGAGTTGCTACCCAGCAGGACCTGCTCCAACTGCGACAGCGGGCGGGGTGGAATCTCGGCGTCGGGCCTGATGCCGCCGACTTCTTGCGCCGGCTCGGCGGCTGCCTCGCAGGGCGACAGCTGGAACTCCCCGCAGTGGCCCAGCCAGCGCTGGATCGTGCGCTCGGAGGGAGTCTGGTAAAAGGCGGTGGTCAGGGCCAGGGCCGTGCCCCCGCTGAGTTCGAAGACGCTCTGGACCAGGCCCTTCCCGAAGCTCCGCTGGCCCAGGACCCGGGCCCGCCCGTGGTCTTGCAGCGCACCGGCCACGAGTTCGGCTGCGCTGGCGGTGCGGCTGTCGATCAGGATCCGCACCGGGAACCGGTACGGGCGCAGACCCTCGGGCACCAGCAACTCTTCCTTGGGGCCGTCCCGTCCGCTCACCCAAAGAATGCGCTGTCCGGGCGAGAGGAAGAATGCAGCCACCTGCACCGCGACTTCCACGATGCCGCCCGGATTCCCGCGCAGGTCCAGCACGAGGCCCTGAAGATCCTCTCCTCCCAGCGCACCGATGGCCTGATTGAGTTCGATCGCCGTTTCGGCCTCGAAGTTGAGCACCTTGGCGTAGGCGACGCCCGGCCGGAGCAGGAAGCTGCGCGACACGCTGGGATCCGCCATTTCGGCCGGGATCAGGGTCATGTCCAGCAGGTTGGGGAAGTTGGGCCTCCGCACCAGCAGCTGCGCCCTGTCTTGTCGGGCGCTGCCCAGCACCGCAACCAGCTGCTGGATCGGCAGTTGGGCCAGCGGCTGCCCGTTGAGGACGACGATCTCGTCGCCGGGCGCGATTCCCGCCCGTGCCGACGGGCTGTCCGGAAGCGTCTGGAGCACGATGACCCGGCCGGGCAGCAAGTTCACCACGCTTCCGAAGCCCTTCTCGGTCGAGCGCTGCATTTCTCGCAGGCTTTCGAACTGAGACGGGTTGAGGAACGACGAGTGTGGATCGAGTGTCCACAGCATCGCGGGCAGGGCGCCGCCGTAGATCGCCTCTTCCGGATCGAAGCTGTGCGCCAGGCGTTCGCTGAGCAGGCCGAAGACTTCCAGGAAGCGTTTCGATTCCAACTCAAGGGCTGCCGCCGGGTCGGGCCCGGAAGCCACCTGACCGTATGCGGCGGAGGCCGCCAGCAGCAGCCCGATCCCCATCTTGGCGGGCCGCGATCGCACGTCAAGCAAATTATATTTGACACCCGCCCGCATTAATTGTTAAATAATGTCAAGTCGTTGTAAGAAGCGAGGCAACCAAATCGATCTCTGCTGCGTCCAAGCTAACAGAGGGAGGTAAACACAATGCTACGCAGAAGGCTGCGCGACCGAGCGGCGCGCGCACAGGCCGATGCGCGCGCCGCGCAGGACAGCGAGTTGTCCGACGGCGTGATCGAGCAGAACGCGCCCGCCGATGGCAACGAGCGGGAAGAGGCTTCTGCGCCTGAGGACAACGTCCGCCTATACCTGTCCGAGATTGGCATGGTGCCACTGCTGGACAGCGAGGGCGAAGTGCGCCTCGCCAAGAAGCTGGAATCCGCCGAGGCCCGCATGCGGGCGGTGCTCTCGCAGAGTTCGTGGCTGTGGCGCGAGTTGCGCGAAATGCAGCAGCGCCTGCGCCAGAACCCCCAGTTGGGCAGGCAGTTGATTGCCGGCGCCGGCGGGGCGGACGCCGAGACAGTGGAGACCGGTGTGCGCGGCCTCAAGCAGCGCTTGGGCCGGATCATGCGCATGCTGCAGAATCTAGCGGAGACCAAGGCCGCTTGGGACGAGGCCGGAGCGCTGAAGATTGGGGCGAATCGCGCCCTGCGCTGGGCGTATTACAGGGAGCTGGTGGCCCTCTCGCGTGCGATCCGCAGGTTGCCGCTGGACCCGGACGTGTGGCGGTCGTACGCGACCCTTTTCGCGCGGGAGGTCGAACGGCTGGACGGCCAAGGGACCGTCGGCGAGGAGTGGGCGCCGGTAGGGGCCGCCGAGGGCCGGCGCCAATTGGCCCGATTGCAGCGGGCCCAGAGCCAGGTCGAGGCGAGCAAGAATGCCTTGATCGAGGCCAACTTGCGGCTGGTGGTGTCGGTGGCCAAGAAGTTCGTGAACCGCGGCCTGCACCTGCTGGACCTGATCCAGGAGGGCAACATCGGCTTGGCCCGGGCGGTCGAGAAGTTCGACTACCGGCGAGGCTTCAAGTTCTCGACCTACGCCACTTGGTGGATTCGGCAGGCTGTCATGCGGGCGCTGTCCGACCAGTCGCGCACGGTCCGCGTGCCGGTGCACATGAACGAGCAGCTCAACAAGTTCAACCGGGCGCTCCACCTGCTCGAGCGAGAGCACGGGCGGACCCCTTCGAACGAGGAGGTTGCCGAGTATCTCGACGTGGACGTCGACAAGGTGGAGATGCTGCGGCTGATCGGCCTCTCGCCGGTTTCGCTGGAGACCCGTGTTGGCCCTGACGGGGATTCGACCCTGGCGGAGATGCTCGAGGACAAGCACGCGGCTTCGCCCATGCAGGAGCTGGTCGACGGCGACCTTGTGGGCGAGACCGCTGGAGTCTTGGAATCGCTGCCGGAGATGGAGCGCAGGGTGCTGCAGCTGCGTTTCGGCATCGGCCACGAGCGCCAGCACACGCTGCAGGAGATCGGCGAGAAGTTCGGCCTCACGCGGGAGCGCATCCGGCAGCTGGAGCTCAAGGCTCTGGCGGACCTGCGCCAGCCCGAGCAGGCGGCGACGCTGCGCTACTTGCTGCCTCTCTGAACCGCCGCATGGCCCTAGGGATGCGGCGGTCCATCCGCTGCATCCCGTTCGGGCCACGTGGCTGCGGTCGGTTCAGATGCGCCCTGCCGCTGTGGTACTCTCATGGGCGCCCGCGCAACGGGCCGCGCATGTTCACGATGGGGTATCGTCGCTTGGCGCTGTGGGTCGCGCTGCTGCTGCTGGCGGCAGCGCCGTGCCTCTGGGCGCTGCAGTTCTGGGGACGCGGTTACGACGGGGATCCGCGCGCTTACGACTTCGACCCGGACCCTCGGGGGGAGTTCCAGTTCGTGCGCTATGCCTATGGGTCCAATGATGGGTACGGCCGGCGGCGCGGCGGCTGGCGCACGGACTGGCCGGCTGCGGAGTACCACCTCACGAACGGCATCAGTCGGCTGACGATGATCGATACCGCCTATGGCGGCAAGTTCTTCGATCCGCTGGACGAAGAGCTCTTCGACTACCCGTGGATCTACGCAGTTGAAGTCGGGCGCTGGTACTTGGACGATCGCGAGGCCGAGCGCCTGCGGGAGTACTTGCTGCGCGGCGGCTTCTTGGTCGTGGACGACTTCCACGGAGCGGCCGAGTGGGCCGGCTTCGCTTCCAGCATGCAGCGCGTGTTCCCCGAACGGCCGATCGTCGAGATTCCCGACAATGACCCGCTCCTGCACACGCTGTACGACCTTGACCAGCGGACGCAGATTCCCGGCATCCAGTACCTGTGGTCGGGCACTCCTTACGAAAAGGGTGGTTACACTCCGCACTGGCGGGGCGTCTATGACGATGACGGGCGACTGATGGTGGCGATCAACTTCAACATGGACATGGGCGACGCTTGGGAGCACGCCGACCTTCCCGAGTATCCGGAGAACATGACCGCGCTTGCCTATCGGTTCGCTGTCAACTACGTCATCTACGCAATGACGCATTAGAGTGGCGGCCGGTGTTCGAATTCCTGTTCAAGTACCCGCTCGCGGCCTACCGGAAGGGCGAATTCCTGTTCGCCACGGGCTGGCCGGTCTGGCTTCTGGCCGCGCTGGCCGTGGTCGCGGCGCTGGGCTTGCTGGCGTATGCCCGCCGGGCGCCTAGCCGGCTGACTGGCGCCGCCCTGTGGGGCGTGTGGGCCTTTCAGGCCGCGACCGCCGCCCTTGTGCTGGTGCTCTTGTGGCAGCCGGCGTTGGCGGTCCAGTCGCTCAAGAGCCGCCAGAACGCGGTTGCCGTCCTCGTGGACACCTCGAGCAGCATGTCGCTGGCCGAGGACGGGCTCTCGCGGCTGGCTCGGGCCGTGGGGGCGCTGCAAGAGACGGTGATGCCCGCGCTATCGGAGAAGTTTCGCGTGCGCTTGTACGGCTTCTCGTCCAAGCCGGAACGGATCGGCTCGCTGCAGCAGGAGGACATCCCCCCGCCAGGCGCCAGCAGCGGCGTCGGAGAGTCCGTCCTGAGCGTCCTGCGGGAATCGACGGCCGTGCCGCTGGGAGCGCTGCTGGTCGTCAGCGACGGAGCGGACAACAGCGGCCGGTTCGACCGCGAGCTATCTGCCGAGATCCGCAAGTACAACGTGCCCGTGCACGCGGTCGGAGTGGGCCGCGAGCGCATCCTTGGCGACGTCGAACTCTCCGACGTGGCAGTCGCTTCCGAGGCTCTTCCCAGATCCAGGGTCAGCGCGCAGCTCACCTTGAGGCACGATGGCGAAGCGGAGCGCTCCACGCGTGTCACGGTTCGCGACGGTTCCAGCGTGCTTGCGAGCGAGCCCGTGACGCTGAGGCCGGGCGAGCCCGTGCGCCGCGAGTGGATCGATTTTGGTGCGGGGGAAGCCGGGGTTCGCGATCTGACATTCACTGTCGAGCCCATTCCGGGAGAAGAGATCGCGGGCAACAACCAGCGCCGGCGCGTGCTCGACGTGCCGCGTCGCCGCCGCCGGATTCTGTACGCCGAGGGCGAGCCGCGCTGGCAGTACAAATTCATGCGCCGTGCCGTGCAGAAGGACGCCAGCGTCCAACTGGTGACCATGCTGCGGACGTCAACCAACAAGTTCTACCGCCAAGGGGTCGACACGCCCGAGGAACTCGAAGACGGCTTCCCGGGGGATCAGGAGGAACTGTTCGCCTACGACGCGCTGATCATCGGCAGCTTCGAAGCGGCCTTCTTCACCCCCAAGCAGCAGGTGGCCATCAGGGAATTCGTCAGTCGGCGCGGGGGCACCCTGCTAATGCTGGCCGGGCCCAACGGCCTCGGCGCTGGAGGCTGGCAGAATTCTGAGATCGTCGATGCCCTGCCGGCAGTGCTCGAACCGGGCGACACCTCGTTTGTCCGGGAGAAGGTCACGGTCGAGATCGCGCGGCAGGGCCGCGACGCGCTGATCAGCCGCCTGTCGCCCGATTCCGAAGAAAACGCTCGACTGTGGGCTGAGATGCCGCAGTTGGCGGATTTCCAGCGGATCGGCGCCCTCAAGCCCGCCGCGCTGACGTTGATGTCGCTGCAGTACGGCG
This sequence comes from Bryobacterales bacterium, assembly GCA_022826925.1. Taxonomy (GTDB): domain Bacteria; phylum Acidobacteriota; class Terriglobia; order Bryobacterales; family UBA6623; genus VXMF01. Next base: position 15,606 of record JAJDTX010000175.1, on the reverse strand, counting down.
TCGACACCCTGCCTCTGCTGGTGCGTCAGAACTACGGTCGCGGACGCTCCATGATCTTCGCTACCGGAGGGAGCTGGCGCTGGCGCATGGGCCTGCCGAGCGACGACGACCGCCACGACACCTTCTGGCGCCAGATGTTTCGGGCCTTGGTGGTCGATTCCTCCGACCCCGTCAGGCTTACCACGGACCGTTCCAACTACGCCGACGAGTCCCGCGTACAGATCCGGGCGGAAGTTCGGGACAAGCGCTACGAGCCCGCCAACAACGCGCGCGTGAGCGCGACCGTCACGCCCGAAGAGGGTCCGCCGAGGACGTTCGCGCTACGGCCATCCTCCAGCGAGCAAGGAGTGTACGAAGCCGAAGTCGATGCTGCAGACTTAGGAGTGTACCTAGTGGAGACGGTCGCGCACCTTGGAGACGAGCGGCTGGGCGCGGACACGCTGCACTTCCGCCGAGAGGGCGGCGTGGCAGAGTATTTTCACCCGGAGCGGAACAGCAGCCTGCTGACCCGGCTGGCCGATCAAACGGGGGGCAGCTACTGGGAGCTGGACGAGTTGGAGGGCCTGCCCTCTGAGATAGGCTTCTCCGAGGCGGGCATTACGACCCGCGAGGTGCTGGACCTGTGGGACATGCCCGCGTTGTTCTTGCTGCTGATCCTGCTGCGGGCGGCGGAGTGGCTGTTGCGCAAGCGCTGGGGCGTGATATGACGGGGCTCGCCAAGCGGCGGATACTGCTCCTCGCGTGCCTCCTGCCTCTCTGCGTCGGCCTGCCGCGAGGCGCGTCGGCAGCGACGCACTTCTTGCTCCTGGAAGGCCTTGGCGGCGAACGGCGCTATTCGGAGAACTTCCGCGAGCAGATCACAGGGATGCTGGCAGCTGTGCGGCGCACTGCCGGCGACGAGGCTTTGGTCACCGTGCTGGCAGGCACAGACGCGACAGCTGGACGGATCGAGTCAGCATTCGGCGCCCTGACTGGAAGGGTGAGCCCGGGGGATGCGCTAGCGGTGTTCCTCGTCGGACACGGTTCCCATGATGGCGGCGGCTACAAGTTCAACATCCCTGGGCCGGACATCACCGGGGCCCAGTTGAAGCTCTGGCTGGACGCCGTGCCGGCGGCGAGGCAACTGGTGGTCAGCACCACCAGCTCCAGCGGAGGCGCCCTGGACACGCTCAAGGGGGCGCAGCGGGTTGTCATCACGGCGACCAAGAACGGTCGCGAGAAGAACGCGACCGTGTTCGGCGAGTACTTCGCGGAGGCGTTCGCCGCGACTGAGGCGGACACCAACAAGAACGACACGATCTCCGCGCTGGAGGCATTCCAGTACGCCGAGAGCAAGGTCAAGGCGCACTACGCAGATAACCAGCAGCTCGCGACCGAGCACCCGCAACTGCAAGGGGAGCGGGCCGAGAGCTTTATGCTGGCTCGGCTCGGGGAGGCTGCCGCGCTGGCGGAGGATCCTTCCAAGCGGGATCTGTTGGATCGTCGCGAGAGCCTGGAGCTGAAGATCGCTGACCTGACCGCGCGCAAGGACGAGTTCTCCCAGGCTGAATTCCTGAAGGAACTGGAGGCGCTGCTGTTGGAGATGGCAGCGATCCAGCGAGAGATCGCCGGCGAGCAAGCCGGCTCCGGCGAGGAGCGGCAGTGACGTTGCGCGGGTGGCGGTGCGTCGCCGCTGGCCTGGTGCTGGCGGCGGGATCGCCGGCGCTGGGCCAGCGCGGGGATGGGCGCGGAGTGCGCCACGAGGCGCTCGCGCCTTGCGATGAATTGCACGACCGAGGCAAGGCGGTCGAAGCGGCCGCTTGCTATCGCGGCGTGTTGCAAGTGTACGATCCCGCCGCGCAGGCGGAAGCCTACTGGATGCTGGGGGATCTCAAGGCTGCCAACGACCGCTTCCGGGAGGCGATCAAGCTCGAGCCGGACGATCCCGATCTTCGCGTGCGCTGGGGCTACTTGTACATCGATTCGCACCAACAGGCAGAAGCCGCCAATCTGTTCCAGGAGGCGCTCGCGTTGGACGAGAACCACGTGCCGGCGCAATTGGGGATGGCCGCCGTGCTGGCGTCGCGGTTCGAGGGCAAGGCGGTCGAGTTGGCGCAGGAGGCGCTCGAGCGCAAGCCGGAGCAAGCCGAGGGCTATCTGCTGCTAGGGCGCATGGCCTTGGAAGAGGGTGACTTGGCGACCGCCCGGGAGCAGCTTGAGAAGGGCCTCGAGCAGGCGCTGGAGCTAGGCTTGGCGCCTCTGGAAGCGTACGCTCTGCTTGCATCACTGGAAATGCTGGAGGGAGAGCGCGACAACCGGTGGGTCGACAAGGCGCTGGCCTACAACGCCCGCTATGGCCAGGTCTACGCCGAGCAAGCCCACTTCTACGTGATCACGCGGCGCTATCGCGAGGCCACCGAGCGCCTGCGCAAGGCCGTCACCGTGGCGCCCAGCCTTTGGCAGGCCCACGCGGAGCTCGGCGTGAACCTGATGCGGGAGGGCCTCGACGACGAGGGGCGGCGCCACTTGGAGATCGCCTACGACGGCGATCCCTACAGCGCCAAGACCGTCAACACGCTGCGGCTCTTGGACACCTACGACCAGTTCGACACCTTCGAGGACAGAAATCCGGGCCCCCATACGGATGTGCGGGCTGTCTTCCGCCTGGACAAGGACGAGTCGCAGCTCCTACTGCCGTACGTTCGCGAGCTGACCAGTCGCGCCATCGACGAGTTCACGCGCAAGTACGGCTTCGAGCTGAAGAGTCCGGTGCGGGTGGAGTTGTACCCGAATCACGACGATTTTGCCGTGCGGACCATGGCCATGCCCGGGATCGGACTGCTCGGGGTCACGTTCGGGTACGTTGTCGCGATGGACAGCCCCAGCGGGCGCGAGCCGGGAGGATTTCACTGGGGCACAACCCTGTGGCACGAACTGGCGCACGTGTTCACCTTGGAATCGACCGACCACCTAATCCCCCGCTGGTACTCGGAAGGGATCTCGATGTACGAGGAGTGGATGGCCGACGTGCGTTGGGGGGAGCCCGTCGGCCCGGAATACGTAGAGGCGGTGCGCAAGCGAGAGCTGCTGCCGGTCGTGAAGCTGGACCGGGGCTTCATCCGCCCCAAGCATGCCGGCCAGGTGGCCATCTCCTATATGCAGGCCGGATTCGTCTGCAAGTTCATCGCCCAGCGTTGGGGAGAGGGCAAGCTGGTGGAGCTGTTGCGCGGTTTCGCAGTCGAGGTGCCGACCGGTGCGAACATCGAAGCGGTCTTGGACATATCCCCGGAAGATTTCGACGAGCAGTTCGATGAGTACATGCGCGACGCCTTGGGCCCGGCCCTGGACGGCCTGCCGCGCTGGCGCCGAAACCTCAAGGCCGCGCTGGAACACGCTCGCGAGGGCGACTGGGACGGGGCGGTCGAGCCGGCCGAGGCCGCCAAGGCCGCCTACCCCCAGCACGTTGGCAGCGGCAGCGCGTACGTGCTGCTGGCCAACGCCCATGACAAGGCCGGGAACCGGGAGGCGGCGGTGGCCGAGCTCCAAGAATACGAGAGGCGCCGCGGACGACAGCCCGAGACCCTCAAGAAGCTCGCGGGCTGGCTCGAAGAGGCCGGGCGCGACGCCGAAGCGGTATACACCTACGACGGCTTGATCTACAACTGGCCCCTGGACGAGGAACTCCACGCGCGGCTTGGCGATCTCCACCTGGAATCGGGCAGAGCGGATCTCGCGCGCCGCGAGTTCGAGGCGGTCTTGGCGATGGATCCGTTGGATCGCGCGGCCGCCGAATACAACCTCGCTCGCGCATACGTTAAGATAGGCGATCTTGCCAGCGCGCGGCTGCACGTGCTCCAGGCACTGGAGCGCGCGCCCACCTTCGGTCCAGCACTGCAATTGCTCCTACAGGTCACGCAATAGGAACACAGATGGAAACTACGCTGCCGGTCGCTCAAGACTCCGCCGAAACCGAGGAGCTGGTCTCCTCGTTCCACGCTTCCATGGATCGCATTCGCGAGCAGGTCCGCCGCATCATTGTCGGCCAGGACGAGGTGGTCGACAACCTGCTCGTCACCTTGCTGGTGGGCGGTCACTGCCTCATCACCGGCATGCCTGGCACGGCCAAGACGCTGCTGGTGAGCACCCTCGCCACCGCGCTGGGCCTGACCTTCAAGCGCATCCAGTTCACGCCCGACCTCATGCCGACGGACATCACGGGCACGGACATCTTGGAAGAGGACTCGGCTAGCGGACGGCGCAGCTGGACCTTCGTCCAGGGGCCTCTGTTTACGAACGTGCTGCTGGCGGACGAAGTCAATCGCACCCCGCCGAAGACCCAGGCCGCGCTGCTAGAGGCGATGCAGGAGCACTCGGTGACCGTGCGCGGCAACAGCTATCAGCTGCGGCCCCCGTTCTTCGTGCTCGCCACCCAGAATCCCATCGAACTCGAGGGCACCTATCCGCTGCCCGAGGCTCAGCTCGACCGCTTCCTGTTCAACGTGCTGCTGGACTACCTCTCGCCGGAGCAAGAGGCCGAAGTGGTCGAGCGCAACACGGCCGGGACCCCGCTGCCGAACGTGGACCCCGTCACGACCGCCGACGAGATCTTGCAGTTCCAGTGGCTTGTCCGCCAGGTGCCGGTGTCCGATCCAGTGGCGCAATACGCGGTGTCGCTGGTGCGCGCGACCCGGCCGACGGACCCCGAGGCGCCGGACATCGTCAAGAAATACGTCAACTACGGCGCGAGCGTGCGCGCGACGCAGTTCCTGGTATTGGCGTCCAAGGCGCGGGCGCTGCTTGACGGGCGCTTTCACGTCACATCGGATGACCTGCGCTCGCTGGCCTTTCCGATCATGCGCCACAGGGTGCTCACGAACTTCTACGCCGAGTCCGACAAGACCACGGTCGATGACGTGCTGCGCTCGATGATCGAGGCCAAGCCCGCCCCGCCGGGCACGTGATCTGACCATGCCGGCGCGGTCGGGTCCTGGCTGGGGCGGCCACGGGAGCGCGTGAGGCGATGGCGGACCAGCAACTCCTCGATCCGGCGATCCTGCAGCGTCTGGCGAACATCGAACTGGTCGCCAAGACGGTGGTCGACGGCTTTCTGCACGGAGGGCATCGCTCGCCGCAGTTCGGCTTCAGCCAGGAGTTCGCCGAGTACCGCGCCTACAACGAGGGCGACGATCCTCGCTATATCGACTGGAACGTGCTTTCGAGAACCGATCGGGTGTACGTCAAGCGCTTTCTGGGCGAGACGAACACGCACCTGATGCTGCTGCTGGATTGCAGCGCTTCGATGGGCTATTCCTCGGGCGGCCCCAGCAAGCTGGACTACGCGCGCTTTCTGGCGGCGGCGCTGGCGTATCTGTGTACGCGCCAGCATGATGGCGTGGGCTTGGTCCTGTTCGACGAACAGGTTCGCGACGTGCGCCCGGCGCAGTACCGCCCGCGCCACTTGCAGAGCATCTTGCACGTGCTGGAGCACGCGCAGGCCGCGACGGGGACCGATCTGGAGGTGCCCTTGCAGGCGCTGACGCGCTTGATGCGCCGCCGGGGCTTGGTGGCGATGATCTCGGATTTTTACGCCGACCCGGAGAAGATCGTCGATTCTTTGCGGGCCGTTGCCTACCAGGGGAAGGACATCGTCTTCTTTCACGTCCTCGATCCTGCGGAACTCCAGCCCGGCATCGATTCGGCCGCCATGATCGAGGACATGGAGACCGGCGAGGAGATGGAGGTCTCCTCCGACTACGCCAGGCGCGTCTATCCGGGGCTGATGGAAGGGCATGTGGCCGCCCTGCGCGAGCGGATTCTGGGCGAGGGTGCCGACTACGTGCTCTTGAACACGGCCGAGCCCCTGGACTTGGCCCTGCGCGAATACCTGCTGTTCCGGCTGAGGAGGCGCTAGCGCGATGGGCCTGCTTGCTCCGTGGTTCCTGGCCGGGGCTCTGGCTGTCGGGCTGCCGCTCTGGCTGCACCTGATGCGCCGCCGGAACCCGGTGAGGCTGCCGTTCAGCTCGCTGATGTTCTTCGAGAAGCGCACCGAGACCACCATCCGGGAGCGCCGCTTGCGGTACCTGCTGCTGCTTGCGTGTCGGCTGGCACTGCTCCTGCTGCTCGCGCTGGCGTTCGCCAAGCCCGTCTGGGAGCGGCCTCCGATAGCGATCGCGGGCAGCATCCCGAAGCTGCACTTTATCGCGCTGGACACGTCGCTCAGCATGCGCTACGGCAACCGCTGGGAAAGCGCCGTCGACGAGGCCGACGCGGTCGTGGGCTCGCTCGGGCAGGGTGACCAAGCCCAGATTCTGACCAACGGGCCATCGGTGCAGGTGCTGACCGAGCCCACCTCCGACAAATCCGCGCTGCGGCGGGCGCTGGCCGGCTTGGAGCCGACAAATTCCCGCAACGATTTCGGCGATGTGATTGAAGCGGTGCGCAACCTGGCGGGCGACGACGCCGCGCCGTCGGTCCTGCACCTGATCTCCGACCTGCAGAATTCCGCGATGCCGTCCCGGTTCCAAGACCTGGTTCTGCCCGAGTCCTCCGAGCTGGAGCTCCACGACGTGGCCGCGGGCGATTTCGCGAACTGGGCGATCGACAGCGTGAAGGGATCGACCCGCGTCTACGGACGGGACGCGCCCAAGCTCGAAGCCGCGGTCGTCAGTTTTGCCGAGAGCGAGGCCGCCAAGACGGTTTCCCTGTGGATCGACGGTCAACTGGCCGCCAGCCAGCAGAAGAGCATCGCCGCCAATGGGCGCGAGTCGTTCGTGTTCGAGATCCCCGAGGCGCCGCGGGGCTTCAGCCGGGCCGAGCTCAGGCTCGAGCCGCCGGACGCGCTGCCGGACGACGATATCCGGAGGGTGGCGCTGGACAACAGCGAGCCCGAGCCGTTGCTGTTCGTTTCGCAGGACAGGCGCCGCCGCGATCTGCTCTACTTCCAGGCCGCCCTCGAGTCCAGCGTCTCCTCGCGCTATACGCTCGAGAGCACTTCTCCCGGTGACGCAAGCCGTCTTGATCCCAGCCGGTACGCCTTGGTCGTGCTGTCCGACGTGCCTCGTTTGGACAGCCGTTTCGAGTCCCGCCTGCAGGCATGGATAGAAACGGGCGGCGCCGTGCTGGTAGCGCTCGGCCCTAACTCGGCGCTGGCTCGCCGGGCCCCGATTAGCGGCCACAGCCTGGAACAGCCCCTGTCCTCGGAAAGGGGCGGTGATCCCTTTCAGGTCGCCGGTCCTTCGGACGGGTCGCACTCCGTGGCGAATGCCGCCGAAGGATTGCGCCCGGTGAAATTCTTCCTCTACGCGCGAGTGCAGCCGCTTGAGGGCGACGCCGTGCCGATGCGCCTGGGCAATGGCGATCCCCTGCTGGTCGAGAGCGAGATCGGCAACGGGCGCGCGTTGGTGTTCGCTTCGGCGCTCGACAACATCTGGAACGACCTGCCCGTGACGTCGGTCTACGTGCCGTTCGTGGCCGAGGCGGTGCGCTACCTGACAGGGGCCGAGGCAGCCCGCGGAGAGGCGCTGCTGGGTGAGGTGCTGGAGCTCGGCCGGCGGCGCGGCAGCGGCACGGCGGTCCAAGTGCTCGACCCTGCGGGCGAGCGGGTCCTGACCCTGTCCGATTCGGTGAGCCGCGAGGCGGTGCCGCTGGAGTCCATCGGCTACTACGAGATTCGCGGCTCGGACCGTTCCGAGCTGCTCGCGGTCAACGCAGATCCGCGTGAGTCGAACCTTCGCGGCGTCGATCAAGACACATTGGAATTGTGGCAGTCCACTGGCGGCGCGGAAGCGGCGCGGGCGGCCACGGCCGGCCTGCCGCCGCCCGACGTGCCTCCCTGGCGCGTGTGGCGGCTGGTGCTGGCGCTACTGTTGCTCGCGGTACTGCTAGAATCTCTCATAGCGGATCGGCATCTGAACACGCTCAGAGGGGATTGATCAATGATTCTCGATCACCAAGTACAGCCCGGCGGGAGTTTGGAGGGCTACTTGGGATCGATTGTGGTCCGGCTGCGCGCGGCCGCGGCCGCCAAGGGCTTGGGTGCCTTGGGGGTGACCGCGCTGTGCGTGACGGCGGTCTGCGTCTTCCTGGCCAACCGGGCGGCATTCTCCGATGCCAGCGTCGTAGGCTCTCGCACCGTCTTGCTGGCGTCGCTGGCAGCGGTCCTCGTGCTGCTGCTGGTCCTGCCGTTGCGCCGGTTGGTCAGGGGCCGGGCGTTTGCCCGCGCCGCAGACGAGGCCGAGCGCCGCTCGCCTGAGTTTGGCGGGCGCTTGCGCACATGGGCGGACGAGCGAGACCGCGCCGAGGTCGGCGGGCGGGCGCCCAGCCCGCTGCTCGCACTGCTCGCCCGCGAGACGTCGCAGGCATCGGCGGTGGTGCCCTTGGACGCGGTGGTGAGCCGGGCCTTGGTCGGCCTGTTCGCCGCGACGGGCTTGGTCGCGGTGCTGGCCCTGTTTTGGCTCGGTTCGGCCGGTCCCGGCTATTGGAGCTACGGCACCTCCCGGCTTTGGACTGGGTGGTTCCTCACGCACGAGGAGCCGCTCTACGAGCTGCAGGTCGAACCCGGGGACACCTCGATCCGCCAAGGGGGGCGGCTGGAAGTCACTGCCCTGCCGCTCGGCTTCGAGCCTCCGCTAGTCGAACTGTATGCGAAGTTCGAGAGCAGCGTGGACTGGGAGCGCGCGCCGATGGGACCGCAGCTTGAGGGCGCGGGCTACGGGTTCTCGTTCTCCATGGTCCGAGAGCCACTGCGCTACTACGTCGAGGCGGGACGGCTGCGCAGTCGGGAGTTCAAAGTTGACGTCATCGCCATGCCCACGGTGGAGAACATCCGGCTGGAGTTCGAGTACCCGGCGTGGAGCGGCCTCAAGCCCAGCGTGCAGGATCCGGGCGGCGACATAATGGCGGTGGCTGGCACCAATGTCGGGGTCATCCTCACTACGGACAAGGAACTTGCGGACGGCTTGCTAGTGGTTGGCGAGCAAGAAGTCCCGTTGCGGGGCAATCGCGCGGAAATCGTCGTGGGGGAGGACTCTTCCTACCACGTGGCAGCCATGCACCGCGGGGAGCGGGTGCGCCTCACCGAGGACTACTTCATTACGGCCGTGCCGGACGAGAAGCCGGAGGTCAAGATCCTCGAGCCGGGCCGCGACTGGCGCGCAAGCAGCATCGAGGAGGTCGCCGTGCGGCTCGAAGCGACCGACGATTTCGGCTTGCGCGGCTTGCAGCTGCACTACGCGGTCAATGGCGTGGACCAAGAGGCGGTGTCGCTGCCCGCCCGGCCCGGCGCGCTGGAGGCGACCGGCAGCCACACATTCTTCTTGGAAAACCTCGGCGGGGGAGCGCGCACCGCGCCGGAGGCCATCGAAGAGGGCGGGGAGTCGCTCCCGCCGCCGGCTCCTGAGGCGGGCCTCATCCCCGGAGACTTGATCAGCTACTACATCATTGCCAAGGATGCCAAGAAGGAAGTGCGCAGCGACATGTACTTCATCAACGTGCAGCCTTTCGAGCGACGCTTCTCGCAGTCTCAACAGGCGGGCGGCCAGGGCCAGCAGGGCCAGCAACAGGACGAGATCTCGCGCCGCCAGAAGGAAATCATCCTTGCGACCTGGAACTTGATCAAGGAGCGCGACGCCGAGGACGGCCGGGAAGAGCGCAAGCTGCGCGAGAGCGCCGAGATGCTCTCGGAGCTGCAGGGCACGTTGATGCAGCAGGCTCAGACCTTGGTGCAGCGCACGAGAGCGCGGCAGTTGACCAGGACCGATCCCAAGTTCGCGCAGTTCGCCGAACTGCTGGAGCAGGCTGCCGGCTTCATGCAGCCCGCGGCCGAGGCGCTGCAGGCGTTCCGGCTCGATGATGCGGTTGGGCCGGAGCAGCAGGCGCTGCAGTTCCTGCTGCGGGCGGAAAACCTGTTCACCGACATCCAGGTGAGCATGGGGCGCGGCGGAGGGGGCGGCGGAGGCGGCGCCTCGCGCGATCTGGCCGAAATGTTCGAACTCGAGATGGATCTTGAGAAGAACCAGTACGAGACCGGCAGCGGGTCGTCCGGACAGCAGATCGAGCAGGAAATCGACGAGGCGATGAAGAAGCTCGAGGAGCTGGCGCGGCGCCAAGAGCGCTTGGCCGAGCAAGCCCAGGATCGCTCGCGGGCGAGCTTCGAGCAGCGCTGGCAGCAGGAAATGCTGCGGCGCGAAGCCGAGGATCTAAAGCGCGAGCTGGAGCAGCTCCAGCGCCGCCAGCAAAGCCAGGGGGGCCAGCAGAGCAGGGCGCAGGGCGGACAGAGTTCCCAGGCGCAGGGGTCGTCGAGCGGCCAGTCCGGCATGCGCCAGCAGCTGGACCGGACGATCCGCCAGCTGGAGCGGGCGGCGCGCGAGATGGAGCGCGGGGGCCAGGGCGGTGACCAGCGCGCCTCCTCGGCGCGGGCCCAGCAGGAGTTGCAGGAGGCCTTGGAAGCGCTCCAGCAGCAACGCCAGCAGCAGAGCCAGTCCGCGGTCAGCGAAATGGCGGAGGAGGCGGCCCGGCTCGCCGAGGAACAGGAGCAGGCGGCTGCCGAGTTGGACCGGTCGCTCAAGGTTGCCCTAGAGGCGCTGAAGGCCCAGGGGGGGCGGCAGAACGGCCCGTTGCCGACGGGCATGACCCGCGAGGAAGAGATCGACTTGGCTGATCGCAAGCGCGACATGCGCGACCGCCTGTCCGAGGTCGAACAGGGAATCCAGAAGCACTCGCGCATGCTGCGCCAGCGCAACGACGAGGCCTCCAAGGCGCTGATGAACGCCTTGATCGAACTGCAGCAGTCGGAAGCGCTGCCCGCCATGCAGTATGCCGAGGATCTGATCCGGCGGGGCCTGGCCCCGTACGCGGCGGGCAACGAGGAAGCGATTTCCCGGGCCCTCCGCCGGCTGCGCGACAACCTGCGCGAAGCCGGCGAGCTGGCCCAGAAGGAGGGCGGCGGAGCGGAGCGCGGATTGGAGAGGCTGCTCTCCAGCGTGGAGCAAATGCGCCGCGATCTGGAACGCGCGATGGTTCCCGGGCAAGCTGGCGAGGAGAACCGCTCGGGCCAGCGGCCGGGGCAGCAGCCCGGAGGCGATCAGCCCGGCCAGCAATCCGGTCAGGGCGCGGGAGGCATCGGCGATCCAAGCCGTCCTGGCAGCCGGACTGGAGTTGGCGGAGCGAGCGGCGAATGGCGGGGCGGCTGGGGCGGCACTGAATCCCTTGGCGATGGCCGGAAGCGCGGGCCCTACGGCGCGCGGCCGCTCGAGCCGGCTGAGCGCGATCGCATGGAGCGCGCCTTGGAAGCAGGCATCGCCGACATTCCCAGGCTGGCCCAGCAACTCCGGACGACGCGGGAGTTCGACCCGCGCGAGATCGCCGAGCTGAGAGACTTCGCCCGCGAACTGGGCGACGGCCGCTTTCTCGGCAACCCGGACCTGCTGGAGCAGGAGTACCGCAAGGTGCTTGCGATGCTGGAGCAGATCGAAGTCAAATTGCGACGCCAAGTCGAGCTGGACGACAAGGAAGAGGTGCGCGCCATCGTTTCCGAGCCGGTACCGGAGTCGTACCGCGAGGCCGTTGCGGAATACTACCGCAGGCTCGGCGGATCGAAGTAGCGAGACCCGGCGATGTGGACCACGACGAACAATCCGGATCAGACCGGAGCGTACGCCGCGCATCGCAGCATAGCGCCGGAAATCAGGCGCCGGATCATCCGTTCGGAGGTCGAGGGGGGCGTGCGCTTGCGTGCCTTGGAAGACGGGGACCGGGTCGTGGTGAAGACGGCCAACCGCATCTACCGCATCGAAATCCGGGGCGGCAGGACATGGATTTCAGGCCATCCGCGCTTCTGCCCGCGGCCGGTGGCCGTTTTGGTGAGAGGCTCGACCTGGGGCGGCGCGATGCTCAAGCCCGACTATCTCGGATTGGGCATGCACATGGAATTCCACCATCCCGACCACGCCACGGTGGTGACTTCGAAGATCGAATCGGTCTCGGTGGGCTGAAGCGCCGCGAGGCTATCCCAGCAGGGCGCCGACGTGGCTCTCCACGCTGGCGGCGAGGCCCGCAAGGCTGTAGCCGCCCTCCAGCGCGGACACCAGCCGCCCGTCGGCGTGCTTGTCCGCCACGCCCTGCAGCAGGCGCGTCAGTTCGGCGAAGTCGCCGTCAGCGAGGCGGAACTGGCCGAGCGGGTCTCCCAAGCGCGAGTCGAACCCTGCCGAGATCATGACGAGGTCGGGAGCGAACTCGGCGGCCGCGGGCAGCAGCCTGTCGCGGAACGCGCTCAGGATCTGTTCGCGGCCGGTGTGCGCCGGGAACGGGCAATTGATGGTCGTGTCGGCCCCCGCGCCCGCGCCGGTTTCGTCGCGCATGCCAGTGCCGGGATACCACGGCGACTGGTGCGTGCTAAAGAATAGGACGGAAGGATCCTCGTAGAAGATATCCTGCGTGCCGTTGCCGTGATGCACGTCCCAGTCCACGATCAGGACGCGCTGCAGGCCGTGGCGCTCGATCGCGTGGCGCGCCCCGATCGCGACATTGTTGAAGACGCAGAATCCCATGCCCTGTTCCGGACGCGCGTGGTGGCCGGGCGGACGCAGCGCGCAGAAGGCCTGCTTGACGGGTCCGGTCAGCACCGAGTCGACGGCCGAGCAGACCGCGCCCACGGCCATGCGCGCCGCTGACAGGGAGCCCCTCGCGACATGCGTGTCGCCAGTGGAGAGCATGCGGTTCCCCGCGCCGATCTCGCGTTCGACCAGTTCGATGTAGTCGGCCCCGTGGCACAGGCGCAGCGTGTCGAAACCGGCCTCGTCGCAATCCAGGGCTTGCATGCGGTCGGCAAGCCCGCTTGAGCCGAGCGCGCGCAGAACGGCCTCGAAGCGCTCGACGCGCTCGGGGTGCCCGTGCGGCGTGCGATGGTCACGCGACGATTCCGGAGCGATGAGCAGTGTGGATGGCATGGAGGCTATTCCGACAATCCGTCAGGCGGCCGGGGTTTCCTAATAGTGTCGCGCACGGCCCGGCCGGCAGGAAACCGGAGGCGCGGCTGGCGGACGCCGGCCACGATTGCAATAATCGGATAGCCGTGCCGCTGCAGTTTATCGGCAAGAACCGGCTTGCGCTGGTCATCCTGCTTTGCGTCGCAATGCTCGTCCTGCTAGGCGCGCTGCAGTTTGTCTGGACAGGGCAGCTCAGCGAGGCGCAGGAGGCGATGATGCAGGACGCCCTGACCAACTCCGTGCGCCAGTTCGAGCAGGAAGCTGAGCGCGCACTGCTGTTCCTTCTAGCGCTGATGCGGCCGGAGGGGCGAGGCGGGCAGCAGCTGGACTGGAACAGGTTCGCCGAAGGGTATGCGCTATGGGCCGAAACCAGCGCTCATGCCGGCTTGCTGTCTCGGATCTTGGTGCACCAAGCAGGCCCCGACGGCGACGCCAAGCTGCAGGAAGTGCCCTTGGGGGAGGCCGAGCCGGTGGCTGCGGACTGGGGACCCCAACTTAAGTCGGTCGAGCGTGGCTTGGCGCAAGCGGCCGGGCGGCTCAGCCGCGGTCGCGGGCCCGTCACATGGACGCTGTTCCCGGAGGCAAGCGCCGTCGTGCGACCGATCGTGACCCTAGACCGACTCAGGCGGGGGGGGCCGCGGGGGCCCCGCAGCGGCGGGTCGGCGTTCATCATCGTCGTGCTGGATTGGAACTATGTTGCCCAGGAGATGCTTCCCGGATTGGTTGACCGGCTGTTCTCCGGGGCCGATGGCGAGCGGTTGTACGAGGTGGCGATCGCTGTCCGCGATGGCGAGAGCTTTTTGTACCGATCGGACCCGTCGCTAGACTCTGCCTGGCTTGCCGGTGCGGACGTGCGGCGGCGCCTGAGGCTGTTCCGGTCCCCGCCGGAGCGCCCCGGGCCGCCCACAGGCGGGCCGGATGTGATTCGCCGGCTCGCACTGGAAGCTGGCCGCGACGAGCGTGCGGGCGATCCGGGCGGCGCCGGCCAGCAGGGCGGTTTGCGTCCGCCGCAGGGGGGGCGGGGCCGCATTGCGATCGCCGGTGCCGACGCCGGGATGGATGTGGAGCTTGCGGCCGCTCACATTTCGGGCTCGTTCGCAGGAGCGGTTGCGCGACAGCGGGCGCGCAATCTGGGCGCGGGATTGGGAGTGCTGCTATTGCTGGCCGGCGCCATGGCATTGGTGGTGGTCTCCGAGCGTCGGGCCACCCGGCTGGCCGCGATGCAGATGGAGTTCATCGCTGGTGTCTCGCACGAGCTGCGCACGCCGTTGTCGGTAATCTGCTCGGTCGGGGAAAACCTCGCCGACGGCATCGTCTCGTCTGCGGAAGGGGCCAAGCGATACGGGCAGCTCATCTTCAGCCAGGGCCGGCGCTTGGACGAGATGGTCGAGCAGACCTTACAGTTCGCCTCGCTGGAGTCTGGCAAGCGGCAGTACAAGCTGGCCCGGATCGACCCGGAAATGGCAGTGCAACGTGCCGTGGATCAAGCGCGTCCAATGATCGAGCAGGCGGGGTTCGCGCTGGAACGCGGCACCGCTCCCGGATTGCCACGGGTTCGCGCCGACGAGAACGCCTTGCAGCAGATACTCGCCAACTTGATCAGCAACGCCGTCAAGTACGGCGATCCGGGACGCTGGATCCGCATCGAGGCGGACGCGGGCGAGAGCGATGGTGCCCCCGAGGTGCGGATCCGGGTCTGCGACCGCGGCAGGGGGATTCCGAAAGGCGAGGAAGGACGGGTGTTCGACGCATTCTATCGGGGGACAGCTGCGGGGGAAGGGAACATACAGGGCTCTGGATTGGGGCTCAAGCTGGCGCGTGACCTCGCTCAAGGCATGGGGGCCAAGCTCTCGATGCAGACCGACCCCGGCCGGGGCAGCGTGTTCACGCTGCACTTGCCGGCGCTGGTGGACGCGGAGGCCTAGCAGAACCGGCGATGTCGCGCGTTTTGGTCATCGAGGACGAGGTCGGCATCCGCATGACCATCGAGGATCGCCTCAAGGCCGAGGGCTACGAGGTCGAGGTGGCCGAGGATGGCGTGAGCGGCTATGACCGCGCCTGCGCCGGTGGCATCGACCTAGTTGTGTTGGATCTGATGCTGCCCAAGAAACCGGGCCTCGACATCTGTCGCGACCTTCGCGGGGCGGGCATCGTCACGCCTGTGCTGATGCTCACCGCCAAGGGGCAGGTGATGGATCGGGTCAAGGGCTTGCGCACCGGCGCCGACGACTACTTGGTGAAGCCGTTCCAGATGCTCGAGCTGGTGGCGAGGATCGAGGCCTTGCTGCGGCGGGACCGCATCAAGGGCGGGGCCAGCGAGGCCAAGGTGTACGCATTCGGGGACGTGCGGGTCGATTCCAAGCAGGCGGCGGTCCTTCGCGGAAACGAGAAGCTGCAGCTCTCTGCGAAGGAGTACCAGTTGCTGCTGTACTTCGTTCAGCATCCGCAACAGGCGCTCTCGCGGGACCGCTTGCTGCGGGAAGTCTGGAAGTATCAGGCCGAGGTCTCGACCAGGACGGTCGACGTGCATGTCGGCTGGCTCCGGCAGAAGATCGAGGACGATTCGCGCAAGCCGCGGTGGATCATCACGCGGCACGGTATCGGATATATCTTTGATCCGAAGGAGCGCAGCTAGGTCCCACTC
>JAJDTX010000086.1 GCA_022826925.1 Bryobacterales bacterium | reverse complement strand
AGCGCAACTGAGCGATGTACCCGCGACAAGCCTCCTCGGTTGCGAATCGCTGCTCAAACTCGACCTGTGTCTTCGGGTAATCTCGCTTCATGACCTAACCACAACATATAGTGGTGTGTGGAGTCAAGTACCTAGCCCAGTGTGGCTATTTCGAAAGCGGGAGCGAGAGCGCCTGAAGTGAGTGGACAGCTTCCGAGCTACGCAGCCTGGGCGTCGGCCAGAGCCGCCGCGTCCAATTCCAGCGTCTGCCCGGGCGGCACTTGCGCCCGCAACTCGGTCTCGCCGTAGCGCACCATGAAGGGCTTGCCCAGGTGCGACTGAACCCGAGCCCGGACGAGCCGCATATCGCGCCACTCGAGATCCACGGTGAATCCTCCCCGGGCGCGCAAGCCCGCGACCTTGCCGCTGGCAAGGGCGCTTGGCAGGGCGGGCAGCAAGTGCAGGAAACCACTCTCTCCTGACTGAACGGAACTATCTTCCAGGGGCTTGCCGTGGGGATCGTGGCTCTGCAGCAGCATCTCGGCAATACCCGCGGTCGCGCCGAAATTGCCATCGATCTGGAACGGGGGGTGCGCATCGAACAGGTTGGGGTACAGGCCGCCTCGCCGTCCGTCCAATCTGCGGGCCGTCCTGTCCGGCACCGGGGCGAGCAGGCCCGCGAGGATCTTGAAGGCGTGGTCGCCATCGAGGAAGCGAGCCCAGAAATTCACCTTCCAGCCCATCGACCAGCCGGTCGCTCCGTCACCCCGGAACTCGAGGGACTTGCGAGCCGCGGCGAACAAATCCGGTGTCCCGAAAGGCGTGATCTCAACACCGGGGTGGAGGCCGAACAGGTGCGAGACGTGACGGTGCTGGTTAGCGGGGTCGTCGATGTCTTCCAGCCACTCCTGCAACTGCCCCAAGCGGCCGATGCGGTTCGGCGCGATGCGTTCGCGCACCTGCCTCAACTCTTCCCTGAAGTCTGAGTCCAAGTCCAGCACCGTGGCCGCCGAGATCGTGTTGCCCAGCAGGTTGCGGACGATCTGGTGGTCCATGGTGGGACCCATCACGAGCCCCCCGTTCTCCGGGGAATTGCTCGGCCCCGAGATCAGCCACTGCCCGTCCGGCGATTCGACCAGCGCGTCGAGGAAAAACTCCGACGCGCCCTTCATCAGGGGGTAACCGGTCTCGCGCAGGAACTCCTCGTCACCGCCATACAAGTAGTGCTGCCACAGGTCCTGGCACAGCCAGGCCCCTCCGGTCGGCCAGATGCCGTGGTTGGAGTGGTTGATCGGCGCCGTGCCGCGCCAGAGATCGAAATTGTGGTGCAGCACCCACCCCCTTGCGCGGTAGTGCTCGCGCGCCGTTTCCGCGCCCGAGGCGGCAATCTCGCGCAAGGCCGCGAAGAGCGGTTCATGTGTCTCCGGGAGGCCGGTCGATTCGGCCGGCCAGTAATTCATCTCGGTGTTGATGTTGACCGTGTACTTGCTGTCCCACGGCGGCTGGTCCAGGTCGTTCCACAGGCCTTGCAGGTTCGCCGGCTGGGAACGGCCGCGGCTGGAAGAGATCAGCAGGTAGCGACCATATTGGAACAGCAACGTCACCAGATGGGGATCCGGCCGGGAGGCGAAGCGCTCGATTCGCACGTCGGTCGGTTCCGCGGCCGCCTCGCTCGCGCCCAGGTCCAAGCGCACGCGCTGGAACAGTTGGCGATGGCTGTCCGAATTCTCGTCGCGCAATGCTCGGTACGGCACGGGAGCTGTCTCGGCCAGCACAGCCGCGTTCCGCTCTGCGGGATCTCCGCTGACATCGCGGAAGTTGACGAAGTTCGTCGCGCCGGCAAGCAGCAAGGTGGCCTCGTTGGCACCTTGTACGCGCAACCGCTCTCCGTCGCTGGAGACCGTGCCGTCCGTCTGCACCGCGAGCCGCGCCTCGAATCGGATCGCGCCGCCCTCGACCCGCCCGCTCAAGCGCAGCCCGCCGCCCGCCTCTGTGCTGACCTGGGAGGGATGGGAGGTGCCGAACCCAACGGCAAATGACAAGTTGCCCGTCCCGCTGGCGGCCAGCCTGACTGCGAGCACCTGCTTGGGAAAGCTGGCGAAGACTTCTTGCGAGTGCTGGATGCCATCGGCCGAGAATTGGATGCGCGCGACCGCGTTCTCAATGTCGAGCGAGCGCCGGTAGCCGGTCACCGCCGCCGCGTCGGTGCCCGTGCGCTCGATCAACAGGTCGGCGAAGGACTGATACGGCTTCTGGCGCAGCGGAACGCTCATGAAGCGCTCCATCGCCAGTTCTTCCGCCGCGGCTTGCTTGCCCTCGGATAGCAAGGATCGAAGCCGGTCAAGCCAACGGTGCGCGCCCGGATTGGCGTAGCTGCGCGGTTCCCCCTGCCAGAGGGTGTCTTCGTTGAACTGGATGCGCTCGCTGGCCGTGCCGCCGAAGACCATGGCCCCGAGGCGCCCGTTGCCCACCGGCAGGGCCTCTACCCAACGCTCGGCAGGCTGTGCGTACCACAGTTCCAGGCTGGTGGACGCCGACTCCGTGCCGCACGCCGACAGTCCGACTCCGGCGGCAAGCGATGCCAAGAACTCTCGACGATCGGTCTGAACGGGCATTCCGATAGTGTATGCCCGGCCCTCGGCCGCACGGGTATACTCGGGCTAACGGTGTATCGATCCTTCCCTATAGCCTCATTCGTCGGTCTCGCGCTGCTGGCGGCGCCTAGCGCATCGCAAGGCCTGCCACCCGGGCACATCGATCCCATTCCCGTCCTCGACGCAGCCGCTGCAGCCATGGGAGTCGATCAGCTGCGGTGCGTCAGCTTCGCCGGCGAGGGCTACGCGGGCATGGTGGGACAGAACATGACGCAAAACACGGACTGGCCGCGAGGCGAGCCGCTGCAAGACTATTCGCGCGTCATCGACTACGAGAGGGGCACTTCGGTCGAGCGCTTCTCCCGCAAACCGGGCCTCAACCCCGCTTCGTGGAAATACGGTCCGGGCTGGAGAGGCGGGACGCAGCTGCAACAGCACGAACGTCAGACCTTTGCAGTCAGCGGCGAGCATGCCTGGCACGTCGACGGGTCAGCGAAGGCGGTGCCAGCCCCGGAAAGCGCCACGCTCTGGCAGCTCGACATCTGGATGACCCCGCACGGCTTCGTCAGGGCGGCGCGGATGCCTGGCGCCGAGCCCACCGCAATCTGGCGCTGGGAACTCGGCGAGAGCGGGCGGGACGGAGCCACGACCGGCGGGATTGCCAAAGTGATGGTCGTCTCGGCGACCGTGCTGGGCAAGTACCGCGTCAACGCCACGGTGCGCGCCGGAAACATCGTCCAACGGACCCAAACGCGGGTGCCGCACCCGGTGCTGGGTGATATGAACTACGAGCACGAGTTCACCCAGTGGCAGGACTTGGGCGACGGCATCGTCTTCCCGGCGGGCTGGCACCACCACGACGGCTGGGACGACGAGCGGAAGGTGCCGGTGCTCACCGGTGGCCACAACAGCTTCGGCGGGAGCTTTCCCGTGATGGAGGCAAACTCCTGCGAACCGACGGCAGTCCCGCAGCACGTGCGCCAGGCGGTCATGCCCGACCAGCGCGTGGTGCCGGAGGAACTAGCCGCCGGCGTGTGGCTGCTGGGCGGCGGCACGCACAACAGCGTGGCTGTCGAATTCGCGAACTTCGTGGCCGTGATCGAGGCCCCCCTCGACGAGCGACGCTCGCTGGCGGTGATCGACAAGATCGTCGAGCTGGTCCCGGACAAGCCGATTCGCTACCTCGTCAACACCCATGACCACTACGACCACTTGGGCGGCCTCAGGACGTATCTGCACGTAGGCGCGACCATCCTCACGCACCAGCGCAACCGCATGTTCTACGAGGCCGAGCTGCTGAACTACGTGCCCCGCATGCTGGAACCGGACATGGTCTCGTTGTACCCGCCGACAGAGATCTCAGAGGGCTACACGATGGAGGACGTCGACGAGAAATACATCCTCGGCGATGGTCGGCGCTATCTCGAGATCTATTACGTCCAAGGCCTCGGCATCCATGTGGAGGGAATGCTCATGGCGTACCTGCCAGAGGAGCGCATCCTGATCGAAGCCGACCTATACGATCCGGGGCTGCTGCCCGCCAGTCGCGCCCGGCCCACCGCCGCCGAAACCGCCTTGCTCAACAACGTCACGCAGAACGAGATCGATCCGCTGCTGATCGCCCCGATTCACGGCGACGCCGTGACGTGGAAAGCCTTCTTGCGGGAAACCCGCCAGGGCCCTTGAGGCGCGGCAGGCGTCAGGCGATCAGTTCGGGAATGAGCTGGCCGCCCACTTGCGAGAGCTGCTTGAAGCGCCCGCCGTGAAAGTAGGTGAGGCGGTTGTCGTCCAGGCCCATCAGACGCAGCCAAGTCACGTGCAGGTCCTTCAACGGGTGGACAACTTCGACTGCACGGTTGCCCAATTCGTCGGTCGCCCCTACGACGGTGCCGGCGGGCGTGCCGCCCCCGGCCATCAGGACTGCCATCGCGTCAGCGTTGTGCCCGCGCCCGTTGGGGTCCACTCCGCCGCGCCGGTTGTTATCCGGGGTCCTGCCAAATTCGCCGGAGCAGACCACCAGGGTCTCATCCAGCATGCCGCGCTGCCTGAGGTCTCGGATGAGCGCGGCAATCGGCTTGTCGACGCTCTCGATGCGGGCCGCGTGGTTGCGCTCGAGGAAGTCGTGGCTGTCCCAGCCGCCGGAGAAGATCTGCACGAAGCGCACCCCTTCCTCGACCAAGCGCCGTGCCAGCAAGCACTGGCGCCCGAACGACCGCGACGCCTCCGCATTCAGTCCATAGGCATCCCGCGTCGCCTCGGACTCGCGGCTCAGGTCGACGATATCGGGCACCTCGGACTGCATGCGGTAGGCGAGTTCGTAGCTCTCCATGCGGGCCGCCAACTCGTCATGCGACGGGCGGCGCTCGGCATGCCTGCGATTGATGTCGGCCAGCAGGTCCAGGCTCCGGCGCTGCTGCTCGCGGGTCTTCCACTGGGGTGGCTCCAGATCCAGCACCGGCGATCCGCTGGAGCGCAGCAGCGTGCCTTGGTAGTGGGCCGGCAGAAACCCGTTCGACCAATTCCCCGCTCCGCCTTGCGGAAATGCCAGCTCGGTCATCACCACATAGCCGGGAACGTTCTGATTGAAACTGCCCAGCCCGTAGGTCACCCACGCTCCGACACCGGGGTCTGCCCCCAGCGTGCTGCCGGTGTTGAGGTGGAAGAGAGCGTCCGGGTGATTCACCGATTGGGCCTGGCAGCCCCGGTAAACGCACAGCTCGTCGGCGACGTCCGGATCCGCCATGTGCACGAAGCGGTCGCACATTTCGATGCCGGACTTGCCGACCTTCCGAAAACCGAACGGGCTTCCGACGTAATAGGTCTTGGCAGTGACTTCAACCAGCACTTGGTTCGGATCGCGGACCGACTCCGTCAAGTGCAAGTCCCGCAACTTGGGCTTCGGGTCGAACGTGTCCATGTGCCCCGGCCCGCCCTCCAGAACCAGGAAGATGCAGGCCTTGGCCTTGGCGGGCAGCATCGGCTCTTTGGGGGCCAACGGCCCTGCAGTCGCGGCGGACTCCCCCGCAAGCAGGCTGGTGAAGGCCAGCGACCCTGCCGACGCCCCCAGCCCGAAGAGCAGTTCCCGCCGTCCCAGCCGCACGTGCTCGCGGCGATCTCCCAATGCGAGCTGGCCGCTCCCGGATGCCACGGACCTAGTAGACATACGCGAACTCATTGCTATTGAACAACAGCAGGCAGAAATCGGCAAGCGCCCGTGTCGACGGCCCGACTTCCCACGCGCGAGTGTCCGGATGGTAGTCCTCGTAGACCGGCAGCCACTCCTGATACTCGAACGGCGCGCCTGTGAACTCCTCGACCAGAGAGCGCGTGATGCGGGTCGGATACGTCTCCGCGCGCGGCGATTTCGAACGGTGGTGCGCTTCCATGGCGGCCACGTACTCGGCGAACTTGGCGGTCATGCCCGGCTCGGGCGGCCGGGAAAACGCCAGCCGGTAGGCGCGTTCCAGCCTGCTCTCCAGGTCTGCCTCTTCCCGCTCCAAGCGCAGGGCGAACCCGATCGACCGCTTGGTCATATAGTCGGAGTTCAACATGGTGAGCGCTTGCGGGCTGACCGAAGACGCATCCCGTCGCTCGCAGGAATCATTCGGGCTGGGCTGGTTGAACACTTCCATCAGGGGGTCGGCCTGACCCCGGACGCGATAGGCATAGATGGAACGGCGGTTGCGCTCTGCCGGCTTGGACGATGGCTGGTATGCAGGCGCGATCGAGAACTGGATCATGCGCGGCTGCAGCGCGACCTCCATGTTGATCTCGGGCATGGCTGGCACGCCGCCCAGCTCAGGGTTCAACTCGCCGGATACCCGCAGCACCGAATCTCGCAGTTCCTCGGCGGACAGCCGACGCGGCTCGAAATAGGCCAGCAAGCGATTCTGCGGGTCCTTGGTGCGCACCTGCTCGACGTCCGCCCGCTCCGAGGCCTGCTGGTATGCCTGCGAGGCCATGATCGTGCGGTGGAGCCGCTTGATCGACCAGCCGTTCTCGACGAAGTCGGCGGCCAGCCAGTCGAGCAAGTCAGGATGCGTCGGCTTCGCCCCCAGCCCGCCTAGGTTGTTGGGCGTCGCGACCAGACCCTTTCCGAAGTGATAGGCCCAGACTCGATTGACGATGGAGCGGGCGGTGAGCGGGTTGCGCTCATCGACGATCCACTCGGCCAGAGCCAATCGGCGGCCGTCCAGGTCGAGCGGCAGATCGAATTGACTCTCGGCCGGCGCGGCCTTGGTCGCCAGTTGCGTTGCGCTCAACACGCCCGGGGTGACGGCTTCGCCGGGGGCATGCACCGAGCCGCCTTCGAATATCGTGGAATCCGGACGCCAGTCCGCATCAATCTTGGCGGGCACGCGCAGCTTGCGCCCATTGCCCGGGATGTAGTCGGGTCCGTTGAACACGGTCTGCGCCATCGGTTCGTAGCGTTCCAAGCGGCGGGCCCAGATCCACTCGTCCTGCTTGCGCACCTTCAGACGGCCCTCGTCGGCCGAAGTGAGCCCGTAGTGGCGCGGAGGCTTTTCCGAGTCGGGCAGATTGTTCCGCTTGGCGGGCGGCACGTACTCCAGGCCGCGCTCGGCGAACCACTCGCGGGCGGCGTCCTCGGCCTTGGATTCCAGCGCCTCCTTGCGCTCGGTCGCGAAGTCCCGCAGTTGCGTCACGAGACGACCCCCTTGCTCAAACCTTGCCAGGTTCTCCTCGGGAAGGAAGTCCGCCGGCCGCTCGGCCATCTGAGTCCCGGCAAGGGCGGCGTAGACGCGGTAATAGTCGCGAATCGGGATCGGATCCACCTTGTGGTCGTGACACTTCGCGCAGCGCAGCGGCATCGACAAGAAAGCTTGCCCGACGCTGTGGACCACATCGTCGAGGTATGCTTGCCGGGCCATCTTCTTCGGCACCATCGCGGAGCCCCAAGGGCCCATGCGCAAGAAACCGGTCGCTACCAGCATTTCCGGGCCGCTTCCGGGCAGCTCGTCCCCGGCGAGCTGCTCGATCACGAATCGGTTGTATGGCTTGTCTGCGTTGAAGGAGCGGACGACGTAGTCTCGATACCGCCAAGCGTTGGACCGCTCGTAGTCATTCGAGTTCCCGGCCGTGTCCGCATAGCGAGCGACATCGAGCCAGTGCCGTCCCCACTGCTCGCCGTAGTGCGGGCTTGCCAGCAGCCTGTCGACCAACCGCTCCCAAGCGCCTGGAGCAGCGTCGGATAGGAACGCCCGAGCCTGCTCGGGGGTGGGAGGAAGGCCGGTCAGATCGAAGGCAGCGCGGCGCAACAGGTCCAGCTTGTCGGCGCGGGGCGCGGGCCTGAGACCGGCCTCGGCGATGCGAGCGCCATGAAAGGCATCGACCGGATTCGCGGCGGCGACTTGAGGCACTCGCGGCTTGCGCACGGGGCGGAACGCCCAGACGTTCTCTGGCTTGTAGAGCCGCTCGGTCCAATCCTCCGATTGCCCGCCGCTCGTCGCCATCCTCACTCCGGCGGCGGACGTGTCGCTTGCGGACACGATCGCGCGCACCGTCTCGTCGCCGGGCCACGATGCTCCGAGAGCAATCCAGTCCCGCACGTGCTCTATCTGGCCTGGGCTGAGCCGATCCGTCTCCTTCGGCGGCATGACCAGCGTCGAGCCCTTGCCCGACAGCGCCAGGTAGAGCAGGCTAGCGTCTGGCTCGCCCGCTACAATCGCAGGACGGCCCGACTGCCCGCCCCTCCGGGCAGACGCCTCAGTGGTGAGGTCCAAGCCCCCCATCAGCAGGCCCGGATCCTGGCCGTGGCAGGCCAGACACTTCGCGGCGAGCAGAGGCTTGATCTCAAGAGCGAAGAGACGCTCCCCGTCGTCAACGGCGCCGAGCGGCAGCGCGCCAGCGAGCACAGCCCAAGATGACAGCAAGAGCGAAACTCTGTTCACGGCTGATACGGACAGCGCTCTGCGCTGCGTTCTATTCTAGCCCGATCACTGCAAAACCACGCACACTGCGGTCTGCGGCCGAACGGCCCCGGGCGTGCTGTGGAAGTAGCTCGGTCGCCATGCAGGATCCGCCACAGTCCGAACCGAGCAGCGCAGTCCTCCGAAGTCTTGATCTGGCCCCTTGACGAGCCGGATCGGTGAATTCCGTGATCCTTTGTTCGCAACTCCGAGGATGCCTACAATGCGCCAGAGGGGCTGCGTAACTTGGCCGACCGGACTGTGACCACCGCAATCGAGGTTCGCAACGCCAAAATCGTTTCGGAACTCGACGCGCAGGCCGCCAGATTCAACGCTTTGGAATCCAAGCTCGACACCTTGGGGCGATGATCGCTTGGGGTCTGGCTGCGCTCGGCCTATGGGTCGTCGTGCTGCGTCTCTTCAGTTGACCTCGCTCATAGGGCGAATACGTTGGCTCGGGGTCGACTCATAGCCGAGTCCAACTTGAGAGCACGGCGTTAGCCATCTCGACAAGTCTCGTTCCTGGGAGCTATTCGCCCTGACATGACACTAGCCGAGACGTAGTCGACCGGCCCTGGCAGCAATCCTTGGGCAGGACCGCGTGGCCAACCGCTGCCGTCGTGTTCGCTCGCAGAGGGTGCAGGCATGACGTTTGGTGCGAGAACGCGAGCGATCGTAGCGCCCGGGTTTCGCAGTACATCACCAACACCCTCAGGGGGCAAACGGGGGGCGCCAGTCACTGCGCACCAGCTTTGCCCCGCAGCTGCCGTCGCTGAACCACGCATGATTTCGCGAACTGAGCCCTGCTGTATCATGAATGCACTAGCGAAAGCGCCCGTAGCTCAGCTGGATAGAGCGCTTGCCTCCGGAGCAAGAGGCCGCAGGTTCGAATCCTGCCGGGCGTACCACTCAGCGCTTCACCGGCTGCACGCGCAAGCAGTCCTGAGGCGCGTGGCTGTTCCTTCCTTCGCAGGCGAATCAGGCCTTTTCTCGCACATTCCGGCACCTTCTGCCGATCTACCCGTCGGTTCGCCGGAGGGCCGCTTGATATATTGGCGCTCCGGAGGGAGGCCTTGAGATATAGAAGATCCAGTCCGCAAGACCGCGCGCGCGAGGTTGCTCGGCGCGACTTTGTCAAAGCGGCTGGCACCGCGACCGTCAGCCTCGGGCCGCGATTGCGCGCGGCGCAGGCCGCGCAAGCGCCCAGCTTCGAATCAAGCTGGCGCGGCAGCAGGACCTGGATCGGGAAAGAGTACTGGGCGAACCCGCTCCAGAACTGGCGCGTCGAAGATGGAGAGGTCATCGCCAAGGCCGCAGCAGGCCGCACCCTGCACCTGCTGACCCACCAAGTGACGCCATCCGGTGGCGGATTCCACCTGCAAGCCACCGTTCGGTTGGTCTCGCCTAGCGCCGGGGGAGAGAATGTCGCGAGGACGTGGGCCGGCTTCGTTTTCGGTGTTCGCGGAGGCTTGGCGGGGTATCAGCACGCACTGGTTCAACCCGTCACTTCGGTGGCCGCTGGGTTGCGCGGCGACGGACGCCTGTTTTGCGGCGGCACCGTTGGCGGATCAGTGCCGCTAGATTCCCCCGTGCGATTGACGCTGACCGTCCGAGAGGCGGGCTCGGCTTACGAAGCCAAGCTGTCTGCGGAGCCCGCCTCGGGTGGCTCGCCAACACAAGTCGCGGAGACCATCGGACCATCCGAGCTGCCCGGCAACATTGCACTGGCCGCGCAAGCGCCCGGCCGGGCCGGGCCGGAAACCAGCGGAGTGGAATGGGGCTTCCGCGATTGGGTCGTCGGGGGGACCAAGCTGGCAGCGCATCCCGATCAGACCTTCGGGCCCATCCTGTGGACGCAGTACGCGCTGAGCCGGGGAACGCTCAAGCTCGCAGCGCACTTCCCGCCACTCGGCGATGAGGACGAGTGGACGGCCCGGCTCCAAACGCGCCGGGGAACGCGCTGGGCAACGATCGCCTCGGCTGCCATCGAGCGCCTGTCGCGCACGGCGATTTTCCGCGTCGACGGATGGGACGAATCGCGCGATATCGAGTACCGCGTCGCTTATACGTTCCAAGGGGAGGAGCACCACTGGGGCGGCGTCGTTCGCAAAGATCCCCGAGAAAAGGAGCGGTTGAGGATCGGCGTATTCTCCTGCGATCACGGGGAGGTCTTTCCGCAGCGCCGCTTGGTTCGCAACATCAGGCTGCAAGACCCCGACATCGCATTCTTCGCCGGCGACCAAATCTACGAGGGTTATGGCGGATTCGGCGTCGCCCGCGGCAAGCCGAGCGAGGAGGCGATGCTCGACTACCTACGCAAGTACTGGCAGTTCGGGTGGACGTGGCGCTCGATCCTCAAGGACCGCCCCAGCATCATCATTCCCGACGACCACGATGTCTTCCAAGGCAATATCTGGGGCCAAGCCGGGCGCGCCCTGCCTCGATCGGCGGAAGGCCCGGGCTTCGAAAGGGGCGGATTCCTCATGGAGGTCGATTGGGTCAATGCGGTGCAGCGCACCCAGTCGGGCCACCTGCCCGATCCGGTCGACCCGGCGCCCTGCCAGAGCGGGATCGAAGTGTACTTCACGGAGCTGCGCTATGGAGGCGCGAGTATTGCGATCCTCGAGGATCGCAAGTTTAAGACTGGCCCCGCAGACATCCTCAGCCCCGAGCAACGGGCAGCCGGGCGCACGGACCCCGCCGTCGTCGACATCGAGGGCGCCGAACTGCTCGGGCGTCGGCAAGAATCGTTCTTGAAGAATTGGTCCCGCGACAGCGTTGACGCCGACTTCCGCCTGGTCTGCTCACAGACGATCTTTTGCAAGGCCACCACGCACGCCGGGGGAAGACTCCAGCGCCGGTTGATTGACCTCGACTGCGGGGGCTGGCCGCAGGCTGCGCGCAACCGTGCGCTGGCCATCCTACAGGCCGCAAGCAATGTGATCATGCTGCACGGCGACCAGCACATCGGCTCGCTCGTGCGCCATGGGATCGAGGAGTGGGAGGACGGCCCGGTTGCATTCATGGCTCCCGGAACGTCGAACGGCTTCCCGCGGGCTTGGTGGCCGGACCAGCCAGGCCAGAATCGCGATCCGAGCGCACCTGCTTGGACCGGCCGCTATCGCGACGGGCTGGGCAACCGGATCACAGTCCTTGGCGCGGCCAACCCCGACAGGAACAGCAATACGAGGGAGGGCCAGGAAGGGCTCGATGCGGAGCAAGTCGCTCACCGCAAGGGCTCGGGCCACTCCATTGTGATCTTGGACCGCAAGGAAATGACGGCGAGTTTCGAAATCTGGAGGCATGCGTTCGACGCGGCCAAGCCTCGAGCGCAAGACCTGTTCCCAGGGTTTCCGATCGTCGTGCCACTCCCGGCCTAGCGGGCGCTTCATCCGGCGGCCCCGATCGCCTCTGGCATCGCCGCGTCACGCGTCCAAGACCGGTGATGGGGCAAGTCGTCGGCGGCAACCGCGACACCGCATCTAGGTCAGCGGTTGTACATCGGCTGTGCCACCTTCGGCACTTGGAATTCCAGGTTCTCGGAGATCTCCGCCATTTGCCAGAGAGCGCGGTTCGAGGTGCCGATCCAGCGGACCTTCCCTACGACAACCAGATCGTTCATCGCCCTGAGCGTCTCGTAGATTTCGACCAAACGGTCCGGCTGGTGCAGCTAGTAGACGTCGATATAGTCCGTCCCCAGCCGCTCGAGGCTGTCATCGACAGCGCAAAAGATGGCCTCGCGGCTCAGCCCACCGTACGCACCCTCTCCCGCTCCCATGTTCCCTCGGACCTTCGTGGCCAGCACGATCTGGGAGCGGCTTGCCACGAGAGCTATTCTTGGTTAGTGCATGAGCGAATTGGCATCCAACACAACGAACCGCGCCAAGGGGATTGGACGAATCCAGCGCGTCGGGCTACGTGAGGTGTGGAGTCATGAAGCTCTCGACTTCACTACTTGGCTGGAGGAGAACATCGACGTCTTGGCCGACGCTACGGGCCTTGAGCTCAGCGGAGTCGAACGAGAGCAGGCGGTTGGCGCCTTCAGCGTCGACCTAATTGCCCAAGATAAAGACGGCCGTGCGGTTGTAATCGAGAACCAGCTCGGAAAGAGCGATCATGACCATCTTGGGAAACTTCTCACCTACCTTGTAGGAATCCAGGCAGCGCTGGCGGTTTGGATCGTAGCAGATCCTCGTCCTGAGCATGTGGGAGTGATTGCTTGGCTCAATGAGAGTTCTTCGGCGGACTTTTATTTGCTCAAGGTTGAAGCCGTTCGGATCGGTGATTCCGAACCCGCTCCGCTCCTCACCCAGATCGTAGGACCGAGCGAGGAAACGCGCGCGGCGGTTCGGACGAAGAAAGATCTGGCTGAGCGACACCGACTGCGCTACCGTTTCTTCGAAGGGTTGCTCGAGCACGCAAAGTCAAAGACTAAGCTGCACGCCAAGATTAGACCCTCTATAAACATTTCAGTCGGGGCGGCATCAGGGATCGCCGGAGTTCATTTCAATTATGTAGTTCTAGAGCGTGACGCTCGTGTCGAGCTGTATATCGACACGGGGAACGGTGACAAGAACCAACGCGTTTTCGATGCGCTCTCCCACCAGAAGGAACGGATCGAAGAGGCATTCGGCCAGCCGCTGGAGTGGGACACCAAGGAGGGACGACGGGCTTGCCGGATTCAGAAGACCTACGCGACCGGCGGGTACCGGGACGAAGACAAGTGGGGAGTCGTATACAAGGACTTGGCAGAAGCGATGGTGAAGCTCGCATCTGTCCTCAAACCGCACCTTAAGCCGAAGTTCCGGGCAGTTTTGCCGCTCGATCTCGCGCTAACTCGTTGATTCCAAAGGGCCTAGACTGCTTTCCATGCGCTTGCCGGGTGTTTTATGTTCCCATGTAATGGACTTTTGATGTGCTGGTTTGTTGCTTT
>JAJDTX010000059.1 GCA_022826925.1 Bryobacterales bacterium | reverse complement strand
ACTGGCATGAAGGACGAAGTGATCATCCAGAGGGTGCACCGGATCTCGTACGACCATGCGGTGCGTGGCGCCGGCACCAAGATCGTGGAAGTCGAGACGCCGGAGCAGCTTGAACGCGCTATCGGCCCCAGAACGGCGATGATGTACTTCCTCCCGGGGAACACCAACGACCGTACGTGGGGGAAGGACTGGATCCGGCTTGAGGACACCCTCAAGCGGACCAAGCCCGCCGGCGTTCCCGTCCTGGCGGATTGCGCGAACATCCTTCCGCCGTGGGACAACATCCCCAAGCTCGCCAAGTCGGGCGTCGACCTGATGGCAATTTCCGGTGGCAAGCACATGCGCGGCCCCCAATGTTCCGGCATCCTCGCGGGCCGAGAGGACCTCGTTCGAGCGGCTTGGCTGAACTCCAACCCGCACTCGGACTCGAACGGCAGGCCGATGAAGGTCGGCCGCGAGGAGATGGTGGCCCTCTACCTGGCGTGCGAGAAATACGCGTCACTGGACTTTGAGCGGATCGACAGGGAGAGTGCGATGCAGGCCCGCAATCTCGCCCGAGGGCTCGGCAGGATCCCGGGCATCCGCACCTCCCGCAGCCCGTTCGAAAGGATGCGAAGAGTGCATCGGGTAAACGTAACTTGGGACGAGAACCGAATCGGAGTCACGGCGCGCCAGGTCGAGCAGGAACTCATGGAAGGGGAACCCCGTATCGCCGTCACCCGATCCAGCGCAGGCGGGTTGCAGTTTGCCGTGTTCATGAACGAAGCCGGCGACGAGGAGGCCGCAATTCAGCGCATGAGGGAGATCTTTCCCAGCTGACGACAGGACTCCCTGCTGAACGCCCGCCGTACCCGCGAGCAGCGAGGTCTCGACAGCGCCCAAGTGGAGGAGCCACGTCGCGGGCCATCCCGATGTCAAGCCAGCATCGATGCCCCGAGCATTCCGTCAGGTTCCCGCTACAGTGTGATCGCTACCGCGTGCGGCGCAAGCTGTCGGTCGGCTGTCAAGAGCTTGAGACGTTCTTCTTGGGCTTGAACGAGCAGGAGCTCATCGAACGGGTCTTTGTGCTCAATCGGTGCGTTGAGCTCACGGGCAGCGTGTCGGATCGTCATCGGCAAGAACGTCACACGCAAGCCCGAGAGCACCGCAACAACCTCATTTGGCTCGAATGAGCTCTTCCGGTCCCGAGTGGGTCGGCGGGCATGGTATTTCAGCCGCATCTCCCAGATCGACACGGCGCTCACGTGGAAGCGTGCACTCTGGTGGGCAAGGAATCGGCGCTCGACTGCCGTAAGCTCTTCCGGCACCACTCTCAGGTGATGCAGATAGGACGTATCAAGGAGGATGCGTAGGTTTGGACCGACTAATCTTCAAGACGGAGCACGCGGCGGCTGGACGCCGGATCATTGAACTCCTCGGGCCACCTCTCCCCGTCCCCGTCCGGTCCGAGACGCTCAGCCAGTTGCGATTGCGTCAGGTTCGCTGCCGTCCGGGTACGGACCATGGCCTCCGCCAACGCATACTCTTCGTCTGCTCTCTCATACTCCTCGCGGAATGCCGGGTCCTTCATGAAACGCCCTTTCAGGTCCTTCAACTCAGCCATGGTTTCACCTGTTTCATCCGTTCCTTAGCCGTCGCTAACGCTTGGCGTGGCGTCCTTCACGATGTCTTGGCGAATACGTGCAACACCACGACCCGCCGCTCCGCCGCAATCACGAAAAAGCCCCTAGCGATCCCCTCCTTCGACATGGCTCGCAACTCCCAGAGCTTTCCCTCCAAATGCCTGACCTGCGGCTCACGAAGTTGGTCGCGGCCGACATTCTCCACCATCTCCGGTGGCCGGACCAAGCGAGCACTTAGCTTGGTCTGCAACGCCACGATCTCAGAATCGGCGACGACGGTCCCGACCGGCCCCGCTACTCATTGCTTTATAGCGTATTTGCGATAAAACAGCAGCCCTTCACCTAGGGAGGGGCATGGCCTTGAACTCCGTGTGATTCAGCGGAACGCTGCCGATATCAGGTATGCCGAGTAATAGCCGTAGCCCAATAGGAGAGCTTGATTGCGCACCGGCTGTGTTTCGCCTAACCTAACGGACAACTCATGTTCAATGCGGCCGGCCTGCCAATGACGCGGCGCGAACTCCTGGGAGCGAGTTCGCTGGGCTTCGGGCAGATCGCGCTCGCCCACTTGCTGGCTGGCGCTTCCGACGCTGCGCCGACGCCGATCTACAACGACCTGCGCGCCCGGCCGGGGCACTTTCCCGCCCGCGCGAAGGCCGTCATCCAACTAGTCCAGAACGGCGGGCCCAGCCAGATGGATCTGTTCGATCCGAAACCCATGCTGGCCAAGTACGCCGGCCAACCCCATCCAGACGGGGTCGAGATCCACCAGCCCGGCAACACAAACACACTGCTGCCTACGCCCTTCGAATTCAAACAGCGGGGGGAGTGCGGGATGGACATCTCGGAAGCCTTGCCGCACCAGGCCGAAATCGTTGACAAGCTCTGCTTCATCCGCTCGATGCACACCGAGCACAACAACCACTCCGAGGGCTTGAACATGCTGCTGACCTGCAAGATCTTCGCGGGGCGGCCGGCCATGGGCGCATGGGTCAGTTACGCACTCGGCACCGAAAACCAGAACCTACCCGCGTACGTGGTCTTGCGCGACCCGAAGGGGTACACGATCGGGGGCAGGCTGCTTTGGGCCAACGGCTTCTTGCCAGCGCTCTACCAAGGCGTCGAGTTCAACATGAGCGGCTCGCCCGTTCACCACCTCAAGCCAGCCGAACAGCAGCCGCCAGGCGTGCAGAAACAGGGCTTGGAATACTTGGCCCGCATCAACAAGCTTCACCTCGACGCTCGGCCCGGCGAGACCGAACTCGAGTCTCGCATCAGGAATTTCGAGCTGGCAGCCCGCATGCAGGTCGAGGCTATGGATGTCCTTGACTTAGCGAGCGAGTCGCCGGAAACCAAGAAGTTGTATGGGGTAGACGATGAGGTTAGCGGTCCATACGGGCTGCGCTGCCTTATGGCGAGGAGACTGGTCGAGGCCGGTGTGCGCTTCGTTCAAGTGACGACCAGCCCGGGCCAGCCTTGGGACCACCACGACAAGCTCGGGGAGCGATTGCCCAAGATCGCAGCCGAGACCGATCAGGGGGCCGCTGCGCTCGTAAAGGACTTGGACGCACGGGGCATGCTCGACGAAACCATCGTGATGTGGGCTGGCGAGTTCGGCCGCTTGCCGACGACGCAGCGCAACGACGGCCGTGACCACAACCGCAACGCGTTCACCATCTGGTTTGCCGGCGGCGGCTTCAAGCCCGGTTGGATCTATGGCCAGACGGACGACTTCGGCTATCGCTCTGTCGTTGATCGCGTTAGCGTCCCTGAGATGCACGCGACGGTGTTGCACCAACTGGGCCTCGACCACCGCAGGACTACCTACCCGCACGCAGGGCGGATGGAGACTCCTGCTGACGTCACGGTCACAGGCGCCCGGGTCATTGGGGACTTGGTGGACAACGAGGTTCATGAGGCATGAATGCTCGCTTGCTGGTCGGCCTTCTGGCCGCGGCCGTCACAAGCAGCGCAGCCACGGCTGAAGATGTTCCGATCTTCGAGAAAGACGTCCAACCGATCCTCTCGACGTACTGCCTCACGTGTCATGGCAAGAGTTCCCCCGAGCAAGGCGTCGATCTTCGGACGGCTCGAACCGTATTGCGCGGAGGATTCAATGGTCCGGTAGTCACGAAAGGCTCTCCCGACGAGAGCCTGCTCTACCAGAAACTCTCGCAAGGCAAGATGCCTCCGAAGGCCTTCCAGAGCCAGGTTCCAGAAGCTGATGTCGAAACGATCCGGCGCTGGATCGAAGCAGGGGCTCACTCAGAGCAGGGCAATGGCCTGCCCGAGCAGGCGCGACTCCAAATCGCTCGCTTCGAGCGGGATATCCAACCGCTGCTAAACGAGCGTTGCGTCTCCTGCCACGGCGGGGACTCCCCTCAATCTGGTCTGGACCTGAATACCCTGGCCTCGACCCTGCGCGGCGGCCAGAACGGCCCGGTTGTGATGGAGGGCTTCTCGGAGAAGAGCATCCTCGTCCGCCAATTGGTGAATGGAGTGATGCCTCCTCAAGGAGCGAGCACGCCCTTGAACGACGCCGAGATCGAACTCATCCGAGATTGGATCGACGAAGGCCAGTTCGCCGACTACGTCGATCTCGGAAACCCGCTCGACCGTGCCTTCACCGAATCGGAAGCACCGCCGGTCACCACATCCGACCGCCAGTATTGGGCCTTTCAAGCACCGCTCGCATCGACCCCGCCAACAGTCGAGGGGGCCGGTGCAGTCCGAACGCCCATCGATGCGTTCCTGCTCGCAGAACTCGAACAGCACGGACTCACCTACTCAACAGAGGCAACGCGACAGACACTTCTGCGACGAGCCTACTTCGATCTCTGGGGCCTCCCTCCCACTCCTGAACAGGCAGCAGAGTTTCTTGCGGATGAGCGACCCGACGCCTACCCGAGACTGCTCGACCGATTGCTGGAGTCTCCCCTCTACGGCCAGCGCTGGGGGCGTTTCTGGCTTGACGCGGCCGGGTACGTCGATACCAAGGGCAAGGACTTCCAGGCTCACCAGACCAGCTTGTCACCCGGGATCTGGCGGTACAGGGACTATGTCATTGACTCGTTCAACGCGGACAAGCCTTGGGACCGCTTTCTCATCGAGCAGCTAGCTGGAGACGAACTTTACGACTGGCGCAATGCCGAGCAATTCTCGCCTGAGATGCTCGAGACACTGATCGCGACTGGATACCTCCGAACGGTTCTCGACGCGACCGACGAGGACATCTCGGACCGGCCTGCCGACCGCTACGACACCCTGTTTGCGCTCATCGACAAAGTGTCTCGCAGCGCGGTTGGACTGACGCTCTCGTGCGCCCGGTGTCATAGCCACAAGTACGATCCGATCCCCCAGCGGGACTACTACCGCTTCTTGGCCCTGCTCTCAGCGGCCTATAACCCGTCGGATTGGATTCAGCCGAAGAACCGCCTCCGGTACACGGTTTCCCCGGCCGAGAAGGAGCACATCGACGAACACAACAGCGCCATCGACGCCAAGGTCAAAGGCCTGACGGAGCAGGTTGACGAAATCAGCCGGCCGTATCGAGACGCGCTGTTTGAGTCCAAGATTCAGGAAGTGCCGAGCGAGGTTCGGGAGAACTTCCGAATCGCGTTCGCCTCTGATGCAAGAGATCGCGACGAGGTCCAGCAGGACCTAGTCAAGGAGTTCGGCTCGACAGTTGAGATCAGCGACGAGGAGATCCTGCGCGGGGCATCCCCGGAGGACAAGGAGCGCTTGGGGCGTATTCGTCAGGAAATCGCGGAATGGACGAGCAACCGAACCGATCTGGAACCCATACAAGCGCTTTGGGACGGAAAGTCGCTTCCCACCATCCGGCTCCTCCAGCGCGGCAGCCTCGAGTCTCCCGGACCGGCTGTCAAACCGGGCTTCCTATCGGTCTTGTGCAGTGATGATGAGACCTGTCTCGCCACGCCCTCTCCGAACCGGGCAGGGGAGACCACCGGATACCGCCTGGCGCTGGCCGAGTGGTTGACTGATCCCAGCCATCCCCTCACTGCCAGGGTCATTGTGAACCGAATCTGGCAGCATCACTTCGGCACTGGCATCGTGGCGACACCGGACAACTTCGGCTCCAACGGATCGCCACCCTCCCATCCAGAACTGCTTGACTGGCTGGCTGTTGATTTCGTCGAGCACGGCTGGAAGATCAAGCGCCTGAACAAGTTGATCATGCTCTCGACCGTCTATCGGCAGTCATCGAGCCGCGGCGCCAACTCAGCTGGCGAGCGGGCCGCCATCGAAGATCCCGACAATCGGTTGCTTTGGAGGATGCCGTTGCGAAGGCTGGAAGCCGAGGCTCTCCGCGACTCGATCCTCGCCGTGAGCGGCAAGCTTGACGCTTCCCTAGGGGGACCGCCCGTCCAGTTGGACCATCACCCTGACGGCTTGCAGCTTGCTGCGGTAGAAGGGGCGCTTCGGCGCAGCGTCTACTTGACGGCTCGCCGCACATGGTCGTCGACATTCATGCGTACATTCGACTTTCCAAATATCGACACCACTTGCACCCGGCGCGCGCCATCGGCTACACCGCTGCAATCGCTGACTATGTTAAATAGTAACTTTGTTATGGAAAATGCCGCGGCGGTCGCGAGGCGGATCATGGACTCTCACGTCGGACGCCCGACCGGTCTCGAGACGCTCGCTCGTGCGGCCTACCGTTCAATCCTGGTCAGGGAGCCCAGTGGCGACGAGATCGCCTTGGCCCGGGATCATCTGCAGGAACAGCAGGAGCTATATGTCCGTGTAAATACTCCGAGGGAGGAGGCCGTTTCAAAGTCAGTCGAGAGCCTTACACACATGCTGATGAGCTCGAACGAGTTCCTATACGTGGATTGACCGGGCGTCGAATGCCAATTGTCTGTACTGACGGCCTCGTGGCGTGGCAACAGGGGCATTCAACTGTTTGTAACCAATTCATCATCCTGCCAAATGGTTCCCATCAGGACGCCTAGGAGCGTTCCGAATTGCTTATGAGTGACTGATAGCAGGAGTGGAAGGCTGTGTTCGAGTATGGATGCTCCGACTGGATCTCCCCGAAACCGCGAAAAATACAGATCATTCTGAGCAGTCGAAGCTACTAGGAATGTGCTCCCAAGATTCGGATGGACAAGGTCACAGAAGAGATCGTATGCAATTTGAACTGCTGGTGTTTCCCGTGCCCACTTCTGAATGCAAGGTCCAATTCTGACCTGCTTGGGAAGAGCACCCGGATCTAACCGCATAGGATTCTTACCTTTACGATTCTTCCTGGATTCTACGTCTTTGATAAGTCTTGAGTACCGCTTTAGGAGAAATGATTCCCAGTCAAAGTTCCCGCCACGCAGATGTTTGTCGTCAATCTCAATGAGCTGGCGAAACGCTTCTCCGTCAAGCATGCGTTTGTCAAGCAGGGGCTTATAAAGTTCCGTCAAATAGTAGCGCAAGATCGCTGTCGTCTCGATGAGTGCTCGTCCGCAGAGCGCGTACGAAAGATAATTCCCGTCGTCAATCGCGCTTAGCAAGGCGCGTGACAAGTCTGCATACTTGCTCACGTAGCACGAAATCAGATTGCGAGCATACATGTTATGGAGTTTTCTCGGGTCCTCGATAAGCGGACGCCAAGGATACTCCAATTGTTTGGCCATATTCACCAAGTGCTCCGTGCCTCTGCGAAGAGTCTCACACAGCTCGCATACGGATTTTGGTTCATTCATGTCCATCTCGCCGCTTGTCTGTTCGTCTGACAACTCATTATCACGAACGGGAATGGCATTCTGCATCGAAAGCGGAAGTGAACTCTTGGAGAACGTCATTGGCGAGATGACACTAAAGAGCGGATGTGCGCCAGTTATTCTCCTAAGGAGCGGTCAATCGACTTCCTACGTTACGCACAAGTCACCAAGCGCCATAGCAAAGGATGCGATTTGCGCATCCATCACTAAGTTGCCGCCTGCGGACCCACTGGAACGCAACGAGGCTACTACTGCCTATTGCTGCTTCAATGTGTCCTCTGTCTGGGAGCAAGGATACGACGACCCGGCGATTGTGCCCAGGCGTGACCCCGGCGGCGGCTCGTCCGACGAGAGCGGATTCGGGAAGAAACGGCCCATCGTGCTGATTTTGAGGAAAGCAAAGACAACAGGGTGTGTCAGTCCAATGGGCCGAATAGCAGCAGATTCGCGTCACGCACCATCATTCCCCCTCCGCTCGCCTCGAGAGGTCATTCGTCAATGCCAGAAACGCGTCTGCCTCTAGGTCATCGGCCAAGGCTTGGAGCCGACCTGCGTCATAGCCAATGCGCAACCCCATTGGGCGCGCTGCGACGACAAATGGTTCTTCCTCTGGCTCGACGTATTCATCCGCAAGGCCCTTGAGGATGGCTTGGTTCAAGACTTCTTCGAAGGACTGGCCCGAGCGCTTCATCGCATTTCGGAGAAGGACCTCAACCTCTGGATCCAATGTGACTGTCGTTCGCATGGTTACATCATGATGCGAGTCTATATCTGCCGTAGAGATTCAACACTCCGGCTCCCGTCCAAGATTCCGCTGCACCTAGATTCTGCCACGCCTCAGGTATGTTCCAGTCTCAACGTCCAACCTAGAGCGCTGCCAGGGGACAAATCCCAAGTAGGCATGCTGCAACCGTTGCCCGCGGCGACCTGACAGCAACGCGGTTTCCGCGACTCGAATCGCTCCGATGCTCCTTCAACCTCCATGCTCGCCAGCGCCTTGCCATAATGAGAACCGAGTTCTAACGCTGCCGCTATCGCGAGAGCACCGCCTCCATGCAAAGTCCTGCAACGCTCCGGGGCGCCATCTGTACAGTTGGCGCCGTCCTGTCCTTCGTGCTGCTGCCACTCGCTTCGGCGGAGTGGAATCAATGGCTCGGCCCCAATCGTGACGGCAAGTCTCCTGAGACCGGATTGCTTGCTGCTTGGCCGGAATCCGGACCCAAGCAGGTCTGGCGGGTCGAATCGCTCGGGGCGGGCTTTTCTTCCCTTGCCGTCGCCAGCGGGAAGCTCTTCACTCAAGGCGTCAAGAACGGCAAGCAGTTCTTGATCGCCCTAGACGCCGAGACGGGCGAGACCGTCTGGGAAACCGAGCACGGAAGGCCGTACTCCAATCGACGCGGCGGCGGTCCTCGTGGAACTCCGACAATCGACGATGGCCGAGTCTACGCGCTAGGCGGAGACGGAAACTTGATCTGCGCCGATGCCTCGACGGGTGCCAAGATCTGGGAGAAACACCTGCTCAAGACATATAGGGCGCGGAACATAAACTGGGGCATCAGCGAATCTCCCCTGATCGACGGAAACCGGATCATTGTCAACGCCGGAGGCCGCGGAGCCTCGATTGTCGCGCTAGACAAGACAACGGGTAAGGAGCTTTGGAAGACGCAGAGTGACGAAGCCGGCTACTCGTCCGGTGTGGCCGTGGAGATCGACGGCGTCCGCCAGTACCTCTTCTTCACGGGCGAAGCAGCGGTTGGGGTGTTGGCCACCAACGGCGAGTTGCTCTGGCGCTACAGGCCGGTCTCCAACTCGACAGCCAATGTCGCCACCCCGATCGTGCGAGACAACTTGGTCTTCTTCTCGTCCTCGTACGGCACGGGATGCGCATTGCTCCGGCTGGACAGCACAGGCGGTTCGACAACCGCATCCGAGGTCTACTTCAACAGAGACATGAGGAACCACTACAGCAGTTCTGTGCTGATCGATGACCACCTGTACGGCTTCTCGGGCCGGATCCTTACCGCGATGGAGTTTGAGACGGGCGAGCTAGCGTGGCGCGACCGCTCTGTCGGCAAGGGCCAGATGATCTATGCGGACGGCCGGTTCTACATCCTTTCGGACAACGGCGTGGTCGGTCTCGTGGAGCCCAACCCGAGCGAGTACCGCGAAGTGTCGCGCTTCGAGATCGGCTCGAGGGACTACCCTACTTGGACGCTTCCGGTAATATCCGACGGCACGCTCTACCTGCGGGATCAAGAGCGGCTCTACGCCTATAACATCAAGGCACAGTAGGGGGCCATCGACCACCCTGTTTCGGCTAAGGTGGGTACAGCTCCCACGGAATCAGGATCGAGACCGGAGAGCGGGCGGTCAACGACCGCATAGGATCAAACGTATGCAGCACTTGGATCAGCCAGCCGAGCCCTCTAACCTCCCCGACGCCCGGATGCAGCGCCGCCGCTTCTTGCGGACTGCTGGCGGTGCCGCAGTAACCGCGGCCTCGGCGGCCAGGGTGGCGGGAGCGAATTCCCGCGTGCGCATCGCACTGGTCGGATGCGGCGGCCGCGGCAAGAGCGTGGCGGCCAAGGCCGCGGCGGTCGAAGGAGCCGAGTACGGTTACTTTTGCGACGTTTACGACAAGCAGGCGGAAGCTGCACGCGAAGAGCTCGCAGGCGGTGTCGGCAAGCTCGGGAAGGACTTTCGCCGGGTAATGGACGACAAGGACATCGATGCCGTTCATGTTGCGACGCCCGACCACTGGCATGCGCTTCCCGCTGTCGCAGCGCTCGAGGCCGGCAAGCACGTCTACGTGGAGAAGCCCCTGGGCCACAACATCTTGGAAGGAAAGGCCATGGTGGCTGCCGCGGCGCGCTCCAAGGCAGTGTTCCTGACCGGCACACAGCACCGCTCCGCCCCGCACCTGCAAGAAGCCGCCGAGATCGTCCAGGGCGGGGCACTGCAGGATGTCCACTTCGTCCGCGTCTGGAACTACGCCAACCTGATGCCGGTCGGGCCCGGCGAGAAGCCCGATTCCGACCCTCCGCCCGGATTGGACTGGGACTTCTATCTCGGACCCGCTCCCTGGGTTCCGTTCAACGAGATGCGCTTCCTGCGCACGTACCGGATGTTTTACGACTACGCGGGGGGCTGGATTACCGATTTCGGCACGCACCGTTTCGACACGGTCCACCAAATCATGGGCGAGGAGCGCCCAAAGAGCGTGGTGGCCGCAGGCGGCCGCTTCGCCGTTGGTGGCATGGGCGACCAGCCCGACCTGCTCCAGATGACTCTGGAGTATCCCGGCTTCGTTCTGAGCTACGAAACGTGCAACATCAACTCGTTCGGCAGCATGGGACGCTTGACCCCGGGCATGCCGCTTCACGGTGCGCGCGCCCCAGAGAACCGGCCCAATGGAATGGTGTTCTACGGCAGCAACGGTACCCTGATCGTGGATCGGCTGGGTTACGAGATCATCCCAGAAACGGGAGCGTACGGTGGTTCCCTTAGTGACAAGGACGCCTTCGCGAAGAGCAGGCTGAAGAGGATGCACAAGAGCGGAAGCGAGCCGTCCCAACTCCACGCCGAGCACTTCGTGCGCTGCGTGCGGGACGGCGAGGCCCCTCGATCAGAGGCGGTCACCGGCCACCGCTCTTCGCTTGTGGCCCACCTCGGCAACATCGCCTACCATGCCGGGCGCAAGCTCAAGTGGAACAGCGAGCGCGAGGACTTCGAGGGCGATGCGGAGGCTTCGCAGATGCTGGGGCGCAAGGCGCGCAAGCCATGGGATGCCATTAGCATCTAGCTGCGCCACCTAGTCGGGCGTGCCGCGTCGCAGCGCGGTGAGTGCCTGGCGACCGCAAGGAATGGTCGCGGGACCGGCGTCGGTCGCCGCTCACAACTCTAGCTTCGCCTTAGCGTATTCCAGGCACGCTAGGTTGTTGTCCTCCTCGATCCTGAAGCGTTCCTCCGCTTCGAGTTGCTCGACGAGGGGCAGGGATCTGCCGTGGCTCTGGACCGCGGACAGCGACGCCGCTAGATCTGCTCCAGGAACCCGGCCCATCGTGATCCAGTAGTGCTCGCGGAGACAGGGTATCTTTAGCGGGTCACGCGTGATCATTTCCAGCGTAAAGCGGACTTCCGGGCGGGCCGAGCGAATCGTCTCGACGATGGCAGCCATGTCAAGGCAACCGGTGCCGAACGGCACCTCGGCGAGCAAGAATCCATCGTCGTATGCCTCGACGCCCATGTCCTTGAGATGCACGGCCGTCGCGTAAGGAGCGAACGCACGGGCTGTCTCGAGGGGATCCTCCAGCAACGACATGTTGTTGCCCGTGTCAATGGTCACGCCCACCCATTCGCTCTCGATGCGCTTGAGGATCTTCAGCATCTCGTCAATGCGCCAGTCCTTGTGGTTCTCCAGAGCCAGCCGCACCTTGTGGCGGCGCAGGATCGGCTCGGCGCGTTTCAGCGACCGCCAGCTCACACGCGTGAACTCTTTCCAGTCGTCCAAGGTCTTGAACGTCTCGTAGCGGCGCCCGCCAAGCATCACCGTACGAATCACGCTCGCGCCTGCGGCCTTGGTCGCACGAACAGTGTGCTCGAACACATCCAGCTCATCGGAGTCGTTCTTGGGCAAGCGGGCGGAGACCTCCACATACATGCCGTACTCTTCGGCCTTCGCGCGGACCTGCCTCGCGTACTCATCGCTCAGGTCGGTCAGGGAGGCCTGGATCCCCGCCGCACCGATGGCGTGGCAATGATCGAGAAAGCGCGACGTCTCCGTAAACCGCCGCTGGGGCTCGAGCTCCCGGTCAGCCCGTCCACGCTGCGAGTACGAGGAGCTGCCGACTCCCATGCGGTACTTCGGCCCAGACGACGCAGCTGCCGTTCCAGCCGCGCCCGCCAGCGCCAAACTGGACCGGAGAAACGCCCTGCGAGTGTCACCCATGACGGTTAGTGTGGCACATCAGTTCACGGGCGTGATCGTGCGAGTCCCCACGGTCACGTTTCAGGAGCAATAGCCGATTTCGGGGTCTGCGGGGTGCCGGGCCAGCCAGATTCACGAGCTTCGCACTTCGGTGTATCCGACCGTCGCACAGTCTCGGTCGAATACCAGCGAGGCTGAGCCTCCGACCCGTGAGGGCGCACAAGGGGAACGAGCGGGGCGGCCTCCGTCGCCGCAGACCGAACCACTGCTGCGAAGTGTGGCTTGAAACCGTCGCCGTCTAAATGGGAAGCGTAGCTGTAGTTCGGAACAGCGAGTCCTGCGCGGTGCTGTCTTGGCGGTTGGCCGGAGACTGCTCCGAACGCTGGAATCCTAGGCGGACTTGTCGGACAACCGCAGTCGCGCTTCCAACTCGCGGATCCGTTGATTCGCCTCGTCGAGTTGGCGCACCACTTCGTCGCGCTGGCCCGCGGTTTCTTGCAGGGCATCGCTGGTTTCCGCGTGCGTGAGCATGTCCCGCCCCAGCCGTGGATCATGGAAGCGCAGCAGCCAGCGCTCCGCCCGCAACTCCAGTCCCAGAGCCTCGCTGCGGTGCCAGCCACCCGCTCGCACAGCCCGCACCCGCTTGTAGCGGCCACCCTCCAGCCGCCAGCCCTCCAGCCGCCCCGGAATCAGTTCGCCCAGCGGGTCGAAGCGCCAGTATTCGCGCACCCCCATCCGCTCGTACGTCGCGCGCTTGCTCGTCGCGTCGCGACGGCTCGTGGATCGCGACGCCACCTCCACCACGAAGCTCGGCACCACGCCGCCCTCCTCCCAGAGCAGATACGACTTGCGCGCCTGCTTGTGCA
>JAJDTX010000061.1 GCA_022826925.1 Bryobacterales bacterium | reverse complement strand
ACCGGCAGTTCCGACCCCACGCCCCTGCAGAAGGCTCTGCAGCGCTTCGATCGCGAGATCGACCGCCTCTGGGAGGGCCAGCCGATCGCCGCGTGAACTTGACTCATCCGTAAACGCTACGCTTAGACAAGGAATCTAGTGACCAGTCGCCCAATAGCTCTTTAGGTGCCGATGCCGACGACGGGGCCCAAGCGAATGCACACAGGAGGACAAGGGACGATAGGAGCTTGATGTTCATCGCGGCGGTCGCCGGGCGGGCGTCGCGATGATTCTAGCTCGGCGGGAGAGGTTCAGCCCTGAGCGCTTCGGCAAGCCAGCTTACAATCTGCCTGTGATGTTGCTGCTGCGGTCGAGTCTGCTGTGCGCGCTCTGCGCCGGCGTTTCGAGCCCCGCTCCCAACTTCCTGGTTGTGTTTGTCGACGACCTTGGCTGGAAGCATGTCGGCT
Organism: Bryobacterales bacterium; assembly: GCA_022826925.1. Taxonomy (GTDB): domain Bacteria; phylum Acidobacteriota; class Terriglobia; order Bryobacterales; family UBA6623; genus VXMF01. Next base: position 8,548 of record JAJDTX010000061.1, on the reverse strand, counting down.
ACCAAGGCGGAGCCTACGAGACGCCGCGCATCGACCGTCTGGCAAACGAGTCGACGATCTTCTCTCGCGCCTACATACCGACCCCGACCTGCAGTCCGTCTCGAGCGGCGTTGCTGACGGGCCAGCATCCGGCGCGTCTCGGTATCGTCCGGCACATCCCCGCCAGCCCAAGATTTGGATTCGACGCGCTGGGGCGCACCGCCCAAGAGTTCCATGACTGGGAGGGCGACCCGTCGCGCTGGCCCTCGCGGAACTGGCTGCCCCTCGACGCCGTGACCATCGCGGAAGCGCTCGGACCGCTCGGCTATCGCAGCGCGTTCTTCGGCAAGTGGCACCTCGGCTCGGAGGACTACCACCCCGTCCGGCAAGGCTTCGACGAACAGCACGGAGTGTCGAACTTCGGGCATCCGGGCTCCTACTATCCGCCGTACTGGCGCGTCGGAAACCCCTACCCCGACGAGCAGCCGGGCAAGTACCTGACGGATCGGCTGGCCGACGACGTGGTCGACTACCTTGCCAAAGCCGGCGAGCACCGGCCCTTTCTCGCAACGGTGTTCCTGTACAACGTGCACGCTCCGCACATCGGACGAAAAGATCTCGTGAGCAAGTATCTGGCCAGCGGCTTCAGCGACGACCGGGCCCAACTCGCCGCGATGGTCGAAGCTACCGACTCCAGCGTGGGCCGCATCCTCGACGCGCTTGGGGAGTCAGGGCGCGCCGAGGACACTGTCGTCATCTTTCTCGGGGATCAGGGTGGACTGCGCTACAACGAGCCCTTGCGAGGGGGCAAGCCGGGCGGCACGGCGCTGTATGAGGGAGGCGCTCGCGTACCCTTTCTGGTCCGATGGCCGCAAAACGCTCCGGAAGGCGCCAAGCGATCCACGCCGGTGGTCTCCACCGACAACTTCCCGACGATCGTGGACCTTGCTGGAGGCGACCTGGACGAGTTTGCTCCCCTCGACGGGCTCAGCTTGAAGCCGCTCCTCGCCGGAGAAGGCCGCATCGAGCGTGAGGCGCTGCTCTTGGAGCGGCACTACGAGGATCAATACGCAGCGGTCGTCGCGGGCGACTGGAAGCTGGTCGCGTATTGGAGCGGCACCCGAGAGCTATACAATCTCGCGAACGACCCCGGCGAGAATCGCGACATCTCGTCGCAGCATCCCGAACGCGTCCGCGAGTTGTCGGAACTGCTGGCCAGCTGGCGCGCTGACGTCGGCCTACGGCCGGAACCCGGGACTGGGTAGCTCCAGGCCGGCACGGCTCCTATGGTCAGCAGTCACCAGGAACCGTCCGATTCGCGGCAGTCCATTCCTCGACGTTTGGGATTAACTCCTTGTGTTCTGACGCGACAGCGGTCGACTCCCAGAGATCCGTCTCTAGATTGAATTCCTGCCGCTGATCTTGTCCATCGCCAACCAGCGTAGTTTGGACAAGAAAGGTCGGCATGTAGACCGGCCCGCGCTCCCACCGCGGAGGCTCGGGCCGCGGGGCCTTGCTGGGGCGCTTGGGGCTTCCCTTGGCGTTGACGGCGAAGGGGTAGACCTCGTCGGCGAGCCCGTCGGCGCGCACCCTGTTATCGAGGCGAACCATCGCCTCGTTCCCGAATGCCAGACGCGCTTCCGTTTCATTCGGGTAGGCGAGCAGGATCCACCCGTCGTTGTCCATCGCGACAAGCGTCCGCCGGTGGAGCCATTGGATGTGGGCCACGCGGGCGTCGGGCTGGCGCACGAGCGCCTCAATGGCCTGGTGGTAGGCGCGCTGGGCGCGCGACCGTGTGGGATCGATCGCAAGGTCGGATGGTAGTTGCCAGGCAACTCCTGCTGCCTGGCAAGGTCCCGCGCGCTCAGCGCCGGACCGCTACCTGCAGTTGATACATCGGCGTGCTCAAGGACATCCCCATCTGGGCCTTTCACGGTGAAACGGACACGGTTAGCCCGTACGAGCGAGAACTGAAGCTCATTGCCGAGATGGAACGACTCGGGGGGAGCGTGAAGCTCACAACCTGGGCTGGGGACGGGCACAGCGTTGCCGCCAAGATGATCACGGGCGCTGACAACGGCAGCATCCGTTTCAGCAGCGGTCGGTGCGACCCCGAGCCTCAATTGCTGAATTGGCTGTTTGCCCAGTCGCTTGCTGCCACGAAGTGACGGAACACCGCTTCTTCCACGCCAACGCGAAGGCGAAACAGTCTTGCCGTGGCCCACTCATCAGGCTGAAGATCTCCCGCGAGGATCGGGCGCAGCTTGCAGGCGGTCCAGTCATCGAGCCGATTCGATCGAAACCATCGATATGCAATCCAATGGCCTGCCGATGATTGAGCATCACTTGTGTCCCAGACGTGCAGCGAGCGTTCACCGCCGGCCGCAATTCGACAAATTGAAGGCGTCCGGAAACGAATCGGATTCCCCTTCGAGCTGGTTCGGGTTCCAAGACAGGTCGAAGAGGAGCGGTTGCAGGACCTCTCGTGCGAGCCCTTCGGCGATAGGAATCGAGGAGAGTCCGCTGATGGCTGAGACGGGCTAGGTGCTCAATCGGGGACTCGAAGATGGGATTCGCGTAATTCACCGCATATGGCGAGCCCTTGCTTGGTGCTGCCGAGGGAGGCACAGGCTAGAATTCATGTGCCATGGATCGATGGGTTGCTGTTGTTGCCGCCGTCCTCGCCTCGGCGCTGGTGGCCCACTCCCAGAGACTGCCCGTCATCGGCGTCGCCGGCATCTCTCACGAGTCGAACTCGTTCAATCCGCGCAAGACCGAACTCGAGGACTTCCGGCCCGAGATCGGCGAGGAGTCAGCCGAGGAGTTTCTCGCGGAACGAGCCAAGGCGCGCACGACGGTTTCCGGCTACATCGAGGGAGCCGAGAGGTACGGGCTGGAGTTGTACCCGACCTTGGTAGCCCGGGCCACGCCGAAAGGGCACGTGACGGACAGGGCGCTGGACACGATGATGACGGAAATCCTGAAGCGCCTTCGGGCGGCGCCCAGGCTCGACGGCATCCTGCTGGCCCTCCACGGGGCCATGGTGACCGAGAGCTACCCCAGCGGAGACGCCGAGATCACGAGGCGCGTGCGCGAGGAGTTCGGTCAGGACATGCCGATCATTGTCACGCATGACTTCCATGCGAACGTGACGCCCGACATCGTCGAGCACTCCGACGTTCTGATCACTTACAAGGAGAATCCGCACATCGACACGTTCGAGCGCGGTGTCCAGGCGGCGAAGATCATGGCGCGGATGGTGCGGGGCGAGGTGCGGCCCACGCAGGCTTTCGCGAAGCCGCCGATGAACTACAACATCGTGTTCCAGCACACCAAGTCGGAGCCCCTGCTGCCGATCGTACTCGAAAGCCGCAAGATTGAGGAGGCCGACGGCGTGCTGGCCGTGAGCGTCTCTGGCGGCTACCAGTACGCGGACGTGCCCTGGATGGGGCCGACCGCGATCGTCGTCACCGACAACGACCCCGCCTTGGCCGAGCGCGAGGCCCAGCGGCTTTCGGACATGCTATGGGCCACCAGGGACCAGATCAGGCTGGATGAGCCCAACGCTCGAGATGCCGTGCGGATGGCGATGGACCATCCCGGCCGCCCGGTCGTGCTGATCGACATGGGAGACAACATCGGCGGAGGCACGCCCGGAGACAGCACTTTCCTTCTCGAGGAACTCGTCCGGCAAAACGCCCACGGCTGGGTCATGGTGATCGCCGATCCGGAGGCCTATGGGGTTGCCGAGCGGGCAGGTGTGGGCAATCCATTCGACTTTGCCGTCGGAGCCAAGACCGATGATATGCACGGCAAGCCGGTTCGCATCCGGGGCCGGGTCCGATCGCTTCACGAGGGGCGCTATGTGGAGACCGAAATCCGCCACGGCGGCGGACGCTACTGGGACATGGGCCGGACAGCCGTGATCCACGTCGACGGCTCCAACCTCGACAACCCGAACCTGGTGCTGCTCACGACCGAGCGATCCAGCCCCAACAGCGCGCACCAGCTTATTTCGAACGGCGTTTACGTCCAGCGGCAGAAGATCATCGTGGCAAAGGGCGCGATTGCGCCGCGTGCGGCTTACGAGCCGATCGCTTCGAGACTGATTCCGGTAGACACGCCCGGGGCCACCGCCGTCAACCCAGCGCGGTTCGAGTACCAACGCGTCCGGGAGGGCCTGTTCGGCATGGGTGAGGATTGACCATGACGGTCGCGGGCTGGCCTGGCGGGACACTTGCAAGGAGGTAATCCAATGAATAGACCGAAGGATGGGTCCTCGCGTCGTGACTTCTTGGCCGGTGCCGCTATGTTCACACTGGCTTGTTCCGGCCGCTCTGCCGGTGAGCCCGAGTACGACCTGCTGCTGAAAGGCGGGCATCTGATTGATCCCAAGAACAGTCTGAGCGCGGTCCGCGATCTTGCCGTGCGAGACGGGAAGGTGGCGGCGGTCGGGCAGGCCATCGACCCGGGACAGGCTTTCAAGATCGTGGAGTGCCAGGGCCTATACGTTACGCCCGGGCTGATCGATCTGCACGTGCACGTGTTCGCGGGCACGAACGAGCAGGGATCGTACGCCGGGGACAACAGCCTCTACCCGGACGGGTATACGTTCCGCTCGGGGGTCACCACGGTTGTCGATGCCGGATGCGCCGGCTGGAGGAACTTCGAGACCTTCCGGGACACGGTCATCAGCCGGGCGCGGACCCGCGTTCTGGCCCTGGTCAACATCATCGGCCAGGGCATGCGGGGAGGGGCAATCGAGCAGGACCTCGCCGATATGGAAGCGGCACCGACCGCCGCCCTCGCCAAGGAGCATTCGGACGTCATCGTCGGAGTGAAGACCGCTCACTACGCGGGGCCGGAGTGGGATCCAGTCGAGGAGGCTGTCCGCGCCGGCGAAACCGCGGGGATCCCGGTCATGGTGGATTTCGGCTCCAATCTTCCGGAACGTCCGATTGAGACGCTGCTGGGCGAGAAACTGCGCCCGGGAGACATCTATACGCACTGCTTCTCGGGCAACCGCCGGGAATTGCTCGAGGACGGCACGCCGAATCCGGGTCTCTTCACCGGCCGCGAGCGGGGCATCTACTTCGATGTCGGCCATGGCGGCGGCAGCTTCAAATGGAGCGTTGCCGCGAAGTGCCTGGAGGCCGGCTTCCCGCCGGACTCGATCTCCACGGACCTGCACATAGGGTCGATGAATGCCGGAATGCAGAGCCAGGTCAACACGATGAGCAAGTTCCTGGCCTTGGGCGAATCGCTGGACGACGTGATCCTGCAGTCGACCTGGAACCCCGCCCGGGAGATCCAGCGCGAGGAACTCGGGCACCTGTCGGTGGGCGCGATCGCCGACATCGCGGTACTGCGGAAGGAATCCGGTGACTTCGGCTTCGTGGACAGTTTCGGCGCGCGCCAGGACGGCACGGAGAAGCTGGTTTGCGAGATGGCCTTCAAGGACGGCCTGCTGGCGTGGGACCTGAACGGCCGCACCCGTCAGGACTGGCGACAGCTTCCGTTCGATTACGGCCGGCAAGGCGAGTCGCGTTGGGACGGCATTCTCAACCGACGTCGTTCGTAGGCACGAGAGAGGGGACCACCATGGCCGAGCCCATTACAAGGCGTCGAGTTCTGCAGTCCGGCGCATCCGGCGCCGTTCTGGGAACTGGTGCGTGCGGACCCGGGTCCGGTCCGTCCGTGCCTCCGGAAGAGGTGTACTTGCGGTTGGGCGTCCAGCCAGTGATCAACGGAATCGGCACCGTGACAAACCTGGGCGGGTCCATCATGCCTCCCGAAGTCGTCGATGCGATGGCTGTGGCCTCGCGCAACTTCGTGCCCTTCCGGGAGCTCCAGGCGCGGGCGGGAGAGCACATCGCCAGGCTGATCGGTGTGCCCGCTGCCATGATCTCCTGTGGGGCGGCATCCGCCATCACCTGCGGGACGGCGGCGGCAATCACCGGAGGGGATGACGAGAATCTCCGCATGCTACCCGAGACATCGGGGATGAAGAACCAAGTGGTCCAGCAGCGCGCCCACCGGAGCGGCTACGAGGCCCAGATGTGGCTTACGGGAGCTAAGTCCGTCTGGGTTGACACGCGGGAGGAACTCGAGAAAGCGATCAACGAGCGGACGGCCATGATGTTCTTCCTGAACAAGGCCGATCCAGAAGGCCAGATCGGCCGCTCTGAGTGGATCGAGGTCGCGCGGGATCACGGCGTTCCAACAATGAACGACGCGGCCGCGGACATTCCGCCCCCCGAGCGGCTTCGAACGTACGTCGAAGAGGGCTTCGACATGGTGATCTTCTCGGGCGGCAAGGGCTTGCTCGGACCGCAGGGCTCGGGACTCCTGCTCGGTCGCCCCGACCTCGTCCAGGCCGCCCGGAAGGCGATCAGCCCGTTCGGCGGCATCGGCCGTGGCATGAAAGTCGGCAAGGAGGAGATCATCGGGCTGGTGGCGGCGGTCGAGCGCTACCTTTCCCTCGATCACGAAGCCGAGCGGCGCGAACTCGACGCTCGCGCCGAGCTGGTGCTGGGAGTCCTTGGCGGCGTGACCGGCCTCTCGTGCGAGATCCTCGTGCCTAACATTGCCAACCATGTTCCTCACGTGCTGGTGAACTGGAGCGAGAACGATCTGGGCGTGACTTCGGCGGAGGCTGTTGCGAAGCTTCTGGAGGGAGAGCCTCCGGTGGCGGTCTCGCGCACGGGGGAAGGCCAGCTTCGCATTTCGATGTGGATGCTCCGGCCCGGGCAGGATTCGGTGGTGGCTGAACGGGTCGAGTCCCTGTTTACGTGACCGGGGGGAGGGCTGTTCAACAACAGTACTGCGGGTCGGTGCTGCTGAGGGCCCTAACGCCGCTGGCTGGTGAGGACGGCTCCTGCGCCGCCAGCTTCCCTCATCGGCGGACTTCCGCGCTAAGCGACGCGTGGAGCCGGATCGCGACTCGCGAAGTGCCGTGACCACAACGTGGTCTCATCGTGATGTGTGCTGAACGTCAGCTTGGCGTAGGCCGAATCCGGAGAACACAACACCATGGAGTTTGTCCTGCGCGAAGCAATAGCGCGACTCTCGGAACTAGTTGCCGCTGCTCAGAATGGCAAGCACGTGGTCATTACGAAACACGGTGTGCCGGCAGTTGAACTTGTACGGTGCCACGGAAGGGGAGGAATCGACTTTCGCAAGTTGGCGCTGGAACGGGAACGCCTCGGACTGGAGCGGGACGGGGAGAGGCGGCCTGACGAGTTCAACGATCCAGCATTCAGGCGCCGGGGAAGCTCACGGAAGTCGAGCGCCGATTCCTTGCCCAACAGAGCGTACGCTTCCACGTTAGCGCCGTGCCGATCTGGGAGATGCGGCTGAAATACCACGCCCGCCGACCCACTTGGAGGCGAAAGAGCTTGTTCGAGCCAAATGAGGTTGTTGCAGTGCTCTCGGGCTTGGGTGTGACGTTCTTGCCGATGACGATCCGACACGCTGCCCGTGAGCTCGACGCACCGATCGAACACAAAGACCCGTTCGATGAGCTCCTGCTCGTTCAAGACCAAGAAGAAGGTCTCAAGCTCTTGACGGCCGATCGGCAGCTTGCGCGGCACCCGGTAGCGAGCACACTGTAGCGGGAACCTGACGGAATGCGCGCAGCATCGATGCTGGCTTGACATCGGGATGGTCCGCGACGTGGCTCCTCCACTTGGGCGCTGTCGAGGCCTCGTTGCTCGCGGGTCCGGCGGGCGTTCAGCAGGGAGTCCTGTCGTCAGCTGGGGAAGATCTTCCTCATGCGCTGAATTGCGGCCTCCTCGTCGCCGGCTTCGTTCATGAACACGGCAAACTGCAACCCGCCTGCGCTGGATCGAGTGACGGCGATACGGGGCTCCCCTTCCATGAGTTCCTTCTCGACCTGGTGCGCCGTGATTCCGATTCGGTTCTCGTCCCAGGTTGCGTTTACCCGATGCACTCTTCGCATCCTTTCGAACGGGGCGCGGGACGTGCGGATGCCCGGAATCCTGCTGAGCCCTCGGGCGAGCTCGCGGGCCTGCATCGCACTCTCCCTGTCGATCCGCTCAAAGTCCAGTGACGCATATTTCTCGCATGCTAGGTAGAGGGCCACCATCTCTTCGCGACCGACCTTCATCGGTCTGCCGTTGGAGTCCGAGTGCGGGTTGGAGTTCAGCCACGCCGCTCGAACGAGGTCCTTCCGGCCCGCGAGGATCCCGGAACATTGGGGGCCGCGCATGTGCTTGCCACCGGAAATGGCCATCAGATCGACGCCGGACTTGGCAAGCTTGGGGATGTTCGCCCACGGCGGAAGGATGTTCGCGCAATCCGCCAGGACGGGAACGCCGGCGGGCTTGGTCCGCTTGAGGGTGTCCTCAAGCCGGATCCAGTCCTTCCCCCACGTACGGTCGTTGGTGTTCCCCGGGAGGAAGTACACCATCGCCGTTCTGGGGCCGATAGCGCGTTCAAGCTGCTCCGGCGTCTCGACTTCCACGATCTTGGTGCCGGCGCCACGCACCGCATGGTCGTACGAGATCCGGTGCACCCTCTGGATGATCACTTCGTCCTTCATGCCAGT
>JAJDTX010000094.1 GCA_022826925.1 Bryobacterales bacterium | reverse complement strand
AGAGCTTTCAGGAAGGCACTATTCGTTTCTACGAGTTCCGGCGTCAAGTTGATACCCGACGAGTTGCAGTAGCACTACCCGAGATCCTGGTGCGATTCATCCTTTTCTTTGAACCAACGCGGAATGGAGACACTACATGCTGTTCCCTTGCAGTGGACAACAGGAATAGAATAGATAGGCGGAAACATCGTTCAAGGATTGCTACTACAGAAATGAAGGCGCCGTACCTAACCAAGACCGTCGCATCTTCGGCAAGTCGATCCGCGAGACGCTTCCTTGCCTTGGCCCTGCTCAGCGTGTTGCCCATCGCTGTCCACGCTGCCCCCAACAGCGCCGCTGTCGATTTCCAACGTCAAGTCCGTCCCGCGCTCTCCGACGCCTGTTTCCAATGTCATGGCCCCGACCCGACCACGCGGCTCTCCGGCTTGCGGCTGGATACCCGCGAGGGCGCTTTCGGCAGCCGGCCCGCCGGCGTGCCCATTGTCCCCGGCGACCCGGAAAGCAGTCTCGTCTACCAGCGCATCACCAACCCGGACAAGGCCCGGCGCATGCCGCCCGAATACTCTCATAAGGAACTGGAGCCCGAGCAGATCGACACCATCCGCCAATGGATCGAGCAAGGCGCCAACTGGGAGGAGCATTGGGCTTTCACGAATCCGGAACGCCCCGATCTTCCTCGAGTCGACAACACCGGCTGGGTCCGCAATCCGATTGACCGCTTCATCCTCGCGCGTCTTGATGCAGTGGGACTGGAGCCGGCTCCCGAAGCCGGCCGCCGCTCGCTGATCCGCCGCGCCTCCCTCGACATCACCGGCCTGCCGCCCACTCCGGAGCAGGTCGAATCGTTCGTCAACGATTCATCGCCCGATGCCTACGAGAATCTCGTCGACACCCTGATGCGCAGCGAGGCCTACGGCGAGCACCGCGCGCGTTACTGGCTCGACGCCGCCCGCTACGCCGATACCCACGGCCTGCACCACGACAACTACCGCGAGATGTGGCCCTACCGCGACTGGGTGATCAACGCCTTCAACCGCAACCTGGCCTTTGACCAGTTCACGCTCGAGCAAGTCGCGGGCGACCTGCTGCCGAGCCCGACGATGGACCAGCTGATCGCCTCCGGCTTCCATCGCTGCAACGCCACAACCAACGAGGGCGGCGTCATTCCCGAGGAATACGAGGTGATCTACGCCAAGGACCGCGCCGACACCACCGGCACGGTATTCCTAGGCCTGACAGTTGGCTGCGCGACCTGCCACGACCACAAGTTCGACCCGATCACGCAGCGCGACTTCTATGCCATGACGGCGTTCTTCCGCAACACGACCCAATACGTCATGGACGGCAACATCTCTGACACGCCGCCATTCATCATCGTGCCGGCCACAGAGGACCGCGCCCGCTACGACGAGCTCCGCGAAACCCTGCGGACGGCAAGGTCCGAATTGCTGGCCGCTAGCGGGAAGCCCGGCGAGGCATTCGAGGAGTGGCTCGCACAGGGCGACTATGGCGGCCTGCAGAGCCCTCTGGCGACCGACACGGTCCCCATGCACGTGAGCCACGACCGAATCGTTCACGAAGGCACTGGCAACCCCTTGGAACTGCCCGATGGCGTGTCAGCCGTGGAAGGGCCGGCGGGCAATCTGCAGGCGCTCGAATTCGAGGGCGAGGGATTCTTGGAAGTGCCGAACTCGGGTATCGACGCGGACACGCCCTTCTCGCTTGCCTTCTGGGTGCGCCACCCCAAGGACGCTGGCAGCTATGTCGTGCTGAGCCAGACGGACCCGGACAACAAGATGCGGGGCTGGCAGGTAACGCTGGGCGGGCGGGAGATCATCTTCCGGATGACCGCCGCCAACGAGGGCAACCCTGGGGACGAGGACAAGGCTTCCGAAGAGGACAAGGCTGCGGAAGAGGACAAGACTTCGAACCTCGAGATACGGCCCAACAACCAGTACCAGCTCGAACCGGGCTCGTGGCGCCACGTCACCGTGACCTATGACGGTTCGGGGGAACGCGCCGGCCTGAGCATCTATTACAACGGCGAGCGGATGCCGTTCCAAGGCAGCGAGTACTTCGCCAAGCTGGAGGGCGCGGTAGCCTCCGATCGGCCGATGCTGCTCGGTCGCGGCTTCTACAAGGACGACGAGGAAGTCAAGCACCGAGGCATGCCGGGCGGCGCCATCGCCGACGTGCGCCTCTATGATCGCGAACTCAGCCTAGAAGAAGCCAACGTCGTGGCGAACTGGCCTTCGCTGGAATCGGCTCGCTCGAAGCCTCCCGCAGAACTCAGCGATGCAGAGAGGCATGTGCTTGGGCTGCACTACCTCAACGTCCACGACGAGGGCTATCGAGAACGGTTCCAAGCCGCCAAGCAGGCCGAGCGCGGCATCCGAGAAGTGCGCCGCGGCGGCGCGGTGACCCACGTCATGCAGGAGCAGGAAGACGGCGAGGCGGCCGCTCATATCCTCTTCCGAGGCATGTACGACCAAAGACGCGAGAAGGTTCCGGCCGCGACGCCGGGCTTCCTGCCGTCGCTGGAAGACTCCGGGGCGGTCAACCGGCTGCATCTGGCGCGCTGGCTGATCGACGACGCCAACCCCCTCACTTCGCGGGTAGCGGTGAACCGCTTCTGGCAGCAGGTGTTCGGGGAGGGCTTGGTGCGCACCAGCGACGATTTCGGATCGCAGGGAGAGTCTCCCTCGCACCCGGCGCTGCTGGACTGGCTGTCCGTGGAGTTCCGCGAGAACGGCTGGGACGTCAAGCGGCTACTGCGCACCATGTTGTCGTCGGCTGCCTATCGCCAGTCCGCCGAGGCCGACCAAGCCAAGATCAGCAAGGACCCCCAGAACACGCTCCTCTCGCGCGGCCCGCGCTTCCGCATGGACGCCGAGATGCTGCGCGACTTCGGACTGGCCGCCACGGGAATCCTCGTCGAGAAGATCGGCGGCCCCAGCGTGAAGCCCTACCAGCCGGACGGGGTCTGGGAGGCAGTGGCGATGCTGGGCAGCAACACGCGCTTCTACGAACGCGACGACGGCGACAAGCTCTACCGCCGCAGCCTGTACACCTTCTGGAAGCGGGCCGCGCCGCCGGCGTCGATGCAGATCTTCAACGCCCCTACCCGCGAGCACGCGACGGTGCGGAGAGAGCGGACGAACACGCCGCTGCAGGCGTTGGTGACGATGAACGACCCGCAGTTCGTGGAGGCCGCGCGCTTCCTCGCGCAGACCGCTTTGAACCAAGCGCAGTCTGATTTCGCGTCCCGGCTGGACTTCCTGACGAAGCGTGTGCTGTCGCGGGAGTTCGGCGCGCATGAGCGGACAGTGGCAGAGAAGAGCTTGGCGGACTTCCTACGCCACTACGAAGAGGATTCCGAAGACGCCAGCAAGCTGCTGGCGACCGGCGAAGCGCCGGTGGACGAGGATCTGCCCGCGCCGGAACTGGCGGCGTGGACCATGATGGCCAACCAGTTGATGAACCTCGACGAGGCGTTGAACAAGTAATCGGACGGCGATTCGAAACCGACGGAGGAAAACGTCATGAACCCAGTACGACAGGCGATCCAGACCGAGACGCGCCGGCAGTTCTTCTCGCGCCAAGCGAAGGGGATCGGCGGCATCGCGCTTGCCAGCCTGATGGCCGACGAAGCGCGCGGCTCGGACAACGAGCGCATCGGCGGCCTGCCGCACCTGCCCCACTTCGCGCCAACCGCCAAGCGCTGTGTCTACCTGCACATGATGGGCGCGCCGCCACAAATGGACCTGCTGGACTACAAGCCGGCCATGAGGGACTGGTACGACAAGGACTTGCCGGAGTCCATCCGGCAGGGCCAGCGGCTGACGACCATGACTTCCGGCCAGGCGCGCTTCCCGATCGCGCCATCGGTGTTCAAGTTTTCGCAGCACGGCCAGAGCGGAGCCTGGATCTCCGAGCTGCTTCCGCTGACCGCAAGCATGGCGGACGACATCTGCATCATCCGCTCGATGAACACCGACGCGATCAACCACGAGCCCGCGATCACCTTCATCCAGACCGGGCGGGAAGTGGCGGGGCAGCCCTGCATCGGCTCGTGGATCTCCTACGGCCTGGGCAGCCTCAACGGCGACCTGCCAACGTTCGTGGTGATGAACGCCGAGCGGAGCCATCCCAAGGCCGGCCAGCAGGCGATCTCGGCCAAGCTCTGGAGCTCTGGGTTCCTCTCGCCCGAGTACGCGGGCGTGGGCCTGCGGGGCGGAGGCGATCCGGTGCTCTATGTCAACAACCCCGAGGGCGTCACCCCCACCGTCCGCCGGCGCATGCTGGACGGGCTGGCGGAACTGAACCAAATGCAGCACGAGCGCATCGGCGATCCAGAGACGCTGGCGCGCATCGAGCAGTACGAGATGGCGTTTCGCATGCAGACCTCGGTGCCCGAGATGAGTGACCTGTCGTCTGAGCCCGAGAGCACGTGGAAGCGCTGGGGCGAAGAGGCGCGCCAGCCCGGCAAGTTCCAGAACGCGGCCCTGATGGCCCGGCGCTTGGTCGAGCGTGGCGTCCGCTTCGTGCAGATCTACCACCGAGGCTGGGACGTGCACGGGGACGCCCCGATCGTGTTGCCCGCACAGGCCCGCGAAGCCGATCGCGGGGCCTGGGCGCTGATCCAAGATCTCAAGGAGCGCGGCCTGTTCGACGAGACACTGGTGATCTGGGGCGGCGAGTTCGGCAGGACGATCTACTCCCAGGGCGAGCTGACTCCGACCAACTACGGCCGCGACCACCACCCGCGCTGCTACAGCCTGTGGATGGCGGGCGGCGGCATCAAGGGCGGGATGGTGTACGGGGAGACTGATGAGTTCTCGTACAACATCGTCAAGGACCCGGTGCATATCCACGACTACCAGGCCACGCTGATGCACTTGTTCGGAATCGACCACGAGCGCTTCACGTACAAGCACCAAGGCTTGGATGCCAAGCTCACTGGCGTCGAGCCGGCCCACGTGGTGAAGCCGATCCTGGCGTGAGCCGAGGGCCTATAATCGGACACAGGATCGGGCGTCCGGGCAGTCGCCGCGCCTTCGGGCGCGGAGGAAAGTCCGGTCTCCGCAGGGCGGCGTGCCGGCTAACGGCCGGGCGGCATCCCCGCGAGAGGGTGTCGACGGACAGTGCCACAGAAAATACACCGCCCCGGTTCGCCGGGGTAAGGGTGAAATGGTGCGGTAAGAGCGCACCGCGTCGCGGGCGACCGGGACGGCAGGGTAAACCCCACGCGGAGCAAGGCCAAATAGGGGGCGATGCGGCGGCCCGCCGCGCTTGAGTTCCGGGTAGGTCGCTAGAGGCGTCTGGCAACAGGCGTCCCAGATGAATGGCTGCCACCCGCTTCCGGGCGGGGACAGAAACCGGCTTACAGGGCGTCCGATCCTAACGGCGGCGAGAAGCGCGTCCCACCTCCAGCGACTCGCGACACAGTGTCCGGTCCGGCGACCAATTCGCCTCGCAAGACAGTAACGGCCTTTCCCGACAGCATGACCCGGTCATCGCGGACCGCGACCTTGACGAGACCGCCCCGCTGCGATGCCTGCCACGCGGTGAAGTCAGCCCTTCCGAGCCGGCGCTGCCAATACGGCCCCAGGCAGCAATGGGCTGACCCGGTGACCGGATCCTCCCCGATGCCGGTGCCCGGAGCGAAGAAGCGTGACACGAAGTCAAATCCATCCGTGTCGGCGAGGGCCGTGACGATGATGCCGCGAGTGTCGACCTCCGAGAGGCGCCGGGAGTCTGGGGCCAGACCGCGGAGCGTTGCTTCGGACTCGACCTCCACCAAGTAGTCGAAGCGGTTGCGCCCGACGTACACCGGATCGGTTTCGAGGCCGGCAGCCAGAGCCGCGGGTGCGGCCGCAGGCCGATCCGGCTCGGCGGGAAAGTCCATCTCGATCCAGCCGCCGCGCTGGGTCGCCGAGAGCTTGCCGGAACGCGTGTGAAAGGCAGCTCGCGAGTCATCAGCGAGATGTCCGCTCTCCCATAGCACGTGGGCGCTCGCGAGCGTTGCATGCCCGCACAGGTCGACCTCGACGGCTGGCGTGAACCAGCGAAGGTCGTATGTGCCGTCATCACGACGGACCAGAAACGCAGTCTCCGATAGGTTCATCTCGCGCGCCACGTGCTGCATCCATGCGGCATCGGCAGGACGAGGCAGCAGGCAGACCGCCGCCGGGTTGCCGCCAAATGGCTGGCCAGTGAAGGCGTCGACCTGCGTGATCGTCAATGGCAAGGTGATTCCCCTGCTGTCAGGATATGGCAGACTGCGCAGCCCTCCAGAGAGAGTGTGGCTCGCGCCCTCTTCGTCCGGAGCATTAATCCCGCCGCAATCTGCACGGACCTGCCAGCTCAGGCACTATTTCTCCCCTACACTACTAGCGGTTTCTGCCAACTGTGTCAGCCGAGGCTTAGGTTGCCTCTCACGTCAGAGCCGGCGATTGAGCTCTCGGTTGGCGGCGCACCCGTCGGTCCCATGAACATCCGCACATTCCTTGCCCTCCTGTTCCTTCTTCTGATTGCGCTGGCATCGACGGCTCAGCGCGACCGCCCAGAGGCGTTTCAGATCAGTCGCGACAACGTCGACCAGATGCCCTCCGGAAAGGAAGCCGACGGCCTGCCGGGAGACTTCGTCCTCAGAAACGACAAGGTCGAAGCGCTCGTGTCCGGCACCCAGCCTTTTCGGCGCGCCAACATGACGACGGAGTATGGATCAGTCCTTCAGGGCTGCCTGTACGACCTCGACGTACGAGGCGCGGGGAACGACCAGATCACCGCCCTGCGACCAGGCGGGGAATCAGGCTATCTCTCCCGAGTCAGAGTTGTCGAGGCCGGCTCCTCCGGCGCCGCCGTCGTCGAGGCGGTGCGCACTGCGGCCACGGGCGACGGCCTCTACTCGCGCCACGAGTACAGATTGGAATCCGACTGGCCGTTTCTGCTGGTGACATCGACCTACCGGAACGAGTCCCAGGAATCCGTGTCGGTCTCCCCTGCCCCCATATGGAAGGGGCTCGAAAACGAGCAGATCGTCGACGGCGTCATGATCGGCGATAGTATCGACCCGTTCGACAAGCGGGCTTACGCGATCGCGTCCGCTGATGTAGAACCGGTGCCCGACGAGGCAGCGCTTGGACCCGGGCAAGCGCGAACGTTCAGAATTCGTGTCGCGGTGGCCGATTCGCCCCTGGCAGCGTACGGTCTGCTGGCAGCCGAACAGGGACCCGCCGGCGAGGTTGAGGGCACCATCAAGGACACGGCGGGACAGCCCGCCATCCACGGCTCGCTCGCGGTCTCCGTGGGTGGCGAGTGGGTGTCGCAATACCCGAATGCCGAGGGCCGTGTTGCCTTTCGACTTCCCCCCGGACGCTATGACGCCCAGTTTCGGGATATCGGCCGTGACGTGGTCGAGAGGACGATTTCGGTGGAGCGCGGCAAGAAGACGCGCTTCGATCTTGAGGTGGATCCGGCGTCGGCTGTGAGCGTCATGATTCGCGATGCGGGCGGCAACCCGTCGCCGGGCAAGGTTCAATTTATCGGCGTGGACGGGACAGAAACTCCGAACTTCGGCACGGACTACCGCGTTCACGGGGGGAACCACCAGTATCAGACCCATGACGGACGGGTCAGGCAGCAGGTGCCTCCGGGAAGCTACCTCTTGCGGGTCACCCTCGGACCCGAGCACGACCTTGTCGAGCGGCGCGTCCAAGTCGCTCCGGGCAAGACTGCGGAGGTCGAAGTCGCAATGGAGCGGACGGTTGACACCCGAGGCTGGATCAGCACGGACTACCACGCCCACTCGACGCCTAGCGGCGACAACTACTGCAACACGAGGGACCGCATCATCAACTTCGCCGCGGAGCACATTGAATTCGCGCCGACCACAGAGCACCAGCGCCTTTACGACTGGTCTTCCCAGATCGAGCAACTCGGCCTGTCGGGCCGGATCAAGACGATTCCCGGCATCGAATTGACAGGGAGCGGCCAGCACTTCAATGCGTTTCCGATCGAACCGGACCCGCTGGTACAGAACGGCGGCGCGCCGTTGTGGCACTTCGATCCGCGGATCAACGCAATCACCCTGCGGAATTGGGGCACGCCTTCCCTCGCCGGGGGCTCTCGCATCGATCGAGCGGCAAACGCCCGAAGCCGCACCAGGCTCTTCGGGGGAGGCCCCGATCGCTGGGTCCAGGCCAACCACCCCGATGTCGGGGGCGTGTTCTTCGACCGGAATCGTGACGGCGTCGAGGATGGCGGGTTCGTCGGCTTTGAAGAACTCATCGACGCGGCTGAGGTGTGGAGCGCAGAGATCCTCAACCTGACTCCGAGATACAACACCCGCGAAGGGGCGAACCGCACGTTCGGATGGCTGCAAATGCTGAACCAAGGCCGCCGCGTCTGGTGCGTCGCAGTGAGCGACGCGCATCGGATTTTCGGAAACGGGGTCGGCGGGTGGCGCACCTACGTGCCGAGTTCGACCGACAGGCCGGCGGAAGTCGACCACGAAGAGATTGTCAGAAACTCGAAGGCAGGGCAAATGATGATCACCAACGGTCCGTTCCTCGAAGTGACTACGGGAGACGGCCTGCCAATCGGTTCGACAGTGATCGGCGAAGGATTCGTCGACCTGAAGATCCGGGTCCAGACGCCGAACTGGATGGAAATCGACCGCGTGCAAGTCTTGGTGAACGGACGCCAACCGGAGCAGCTCAACTTCCGCAAGTCGAAACACCCCGGAATGTTCAGCGAAGGAATCGTGAGCTTCGAGGAGACTGTGCGAGTGACGCTGCAGCAGGACGCCCACCTGATTGTCGTCGCCATCGGGGAGGGCTCCGACATTGAACAGGGCTGGGGGCTCAATCCTTACGGAGAGATGCATCCGGTCGCTTACACGAATCCGATCTTCGTGGACGTGGACCGAGACGGATTCGAAGCCAACGGGGACACGCTAGGACACCCGCTGATGACCTCGCCGCGCGCCGGCTGATCTTCCTAAGGTGCCCCCTAGTCCTCGATCCAGACAGGACTCGACCAAGCGATTTCGCCATCGTCCTGTGTCACACGAAGATAGTAGAAACTCTGCCCGTCAAGGGGCTGCTGGTCTACGAATTCGATAGAGGCAACGGATCCGCCCGGCGAGGTGGAATACACGAACTCGTTGCTCCGACATATCTCGATCGCCTTGATCGGCTGCGGGGACCGCACGTTGGCCGTGACCTTGACCGGTCCGCCGCCCCCCACGACCTCGCCCATCAAGTGGCCGTTCACCCGGAAGTCGACCTGGATCCTAGCCGCTGTCGTGCCGAATGTTCGCCGGGCGCGAATCGCCTCCAATATTGCTGCCCGAGTCTTCTCCCTGGCCCACACGGCCGCCTTGCCGAGGCCGCCTCCGTGGTCCGGGCTGGCAATCACACCTATCTTCAGGCCCCGAGCCCAAGCGTCTTGGATGTAGCTGCCGGGTTGGCCGGTGGCACGGATCGCGTGCCGCGGGGCACCGGCGTACTCATACGAGCCACGGTGCTGGAAGATCTCTGCGACCGGCTGGGCTTCCTCGTCTGCGTAATCCCAATCCACTGGCACGTTCCCGGTGTCCGCGAGTTGGTGCGGTATCTGCACGAAGTCGGCCTTCATGCCGCGCAGCTCGTCCCAGAGATCCGCGGGTGAATCCCCGTTGTAGGCACTCCACCACTTGGGGAAGTAGGGGTCAGCAAAGATCAGGTTGCGGTGGCCGTAGTAGCCCCACGGGCGCTCTTGGTCGTAGTCTTCGAAGCTCGAGGTCCACTCCTCTCCGAGGAAGGTCACGAGCCTTCCGACATCGTGGTTCGCGCGAACCATCTTGGCCGAGTAGTTCCATAAGTACGGGACGATGTTGTAGCCATGGTCGGTCATGGCAACGAAGTCGAGGCGATTGATGTCTCGCCGGCACTGGTATTCCTCGTCCAGCGATTGATCGCCGCAGCGGTTGCAAATCGAGATGTCCGAGTGCTCGTGTAGCTCGCCGTAGTACAGGAAGAACCGTTCACCGTTGTATTCGATGGACGGGGTCTCGCCGTCCTCCCCGTACTGCGCGTGAAGCAGTGCGGGATCGAACGGCTCGGCAGGCTCTTCCAAGGCCGTCAGACCCATGGACGGAGCAGCGGGCGGCGCTTGCCCGCTATCGACCGAAGCGAGCAGGATCTGAGATCGCGCAGTGTCCGTGAAATCCGGGTCGGACTGCGACCACGTGTCTGAGAAGTTGTCGGCCTGAAAGGCCAGCAGCAGCCGGTCCCCCTTGACCGCCAGCGCCGCCGGACGGTCCATCGACCGCCGTTGCGAGAGCGTTCTCGGTCCGATCCAGTCCTGGCCGGTATATCCCACGACTTGCGCGCGCCATCCGCCGCGCGGTTCCCGGGGCTGCATGTAGGCGATCCACAAGCGACCTCGCGAGTCGATTGCGGCCGATGCGGCCTCCGACCGGTTCTTCGCCAGTGGTGAGGAGTTCCAGTAATCCGGAGGGGCATCCAAGCCGCGCGGCGTGACCATAGCCGCGACGAGGTGCCGTTCGTTCGTCCTGCCGACGTGGTATCCCTCCATGCGTGCATGCTCGTAGACGACCCAGAGGTCGTCGTCGTGGGCCAGCAATCGGGCGTGGCGATCGATGCCGGGGGAACTGGTCAGCCGTCTGACCTCTTCCCATTCGCCCGAAGGAGATCTCTGGCGAAGGTACACGTCGTAGTTGTGATCGACATAGCCATGCCACGAGACCGAGACGCGACCGTGGCGGTCGGCGGCAACGCTCGGTCCGTAGTTCGACGGGCTGTCCGGGCTCACGAGTGCGTGCTCGGTGACAAGTCCATCACGAAGCGATGCCGAGTAGATCCGACGCTTGGAGTCAGCACTGCTCTCCCAGGCCACGAACAGCGTCCCGTCATGCCATGCTGCGGCGGGCTTGATCTGGCTTTCGGGGCCAGTGGCGATGCGAATCGGCCTAGTAGGGCCACCGGCTCCCGCACTGACAGAGTAGATATCCCAATTTCCGTCAATTTCTCGAGCGAACACAAAATGTGCGCCGGCCTCAGCGGCTGCCGCATCCAAGTCCAGCAGGTACGTGCCTGCACCACCGAGCACCACCCATTCGCCCTGCTTGAGGAAGCGGTCGTCCTCGTGCGAATACCGAGCGATCACTAGCGCGTCCGCTCCGTCTCGGTAGCTAATCCATGCCACGAATACGTCACCGGACGGTGTGGCCACTAGAGCAGGCTCGTCGTTGAATCCCTGGTGCGGCTCGACCGCCGTGATCCAAGGCGTCGGCATTGGGCTTGGCGGGCGAGGCGCTGTGTCCTCAGGCTCGGCCGGTGTCGCCACATCGGCAGTGTCTGAGCAGCCCGCGCCAAGCGTCATGGCCGCGAGGCAGCAAAGCGTGAGGGAGAAGTTTCGGGGCATCGCCCTATGTTGTATCAAGGAGACAATCGCGGCGTGGATGCTGCGCTGGCCGCGGTCGCCGTCGCACGGCAGACGTGCCCGCGCGGCCGCCCCGCACAACTGTGGTCAGCGGGGCCGTTCGCCAGCTGCACGGCCAGGGCGTTGCGGCCGCGGGCAGCAGTCGGCGGGACACTCGTCAGGCCTAACGGGCAACGCCCCAACGCAAGCCCTCGCGGGCCCGCCTTCCACGCGCTCGCGGATCAGATCGCGCACAGCTGACACGAAAACCGGACAAGTGCCGACCGTCTCCGCCCGCACGAACGAAATTCCGGCCGCACTGGCGCGCGCGGCGGCTTCAACATCAAGGTCGTATGCGACCTCGACGTGATCGGAGAGAAATCCGATCGGCACCATGCAAACCTGTCTCGCGCCTGCGGCCCCTAGCGAATCGATGCGGTCGCAGATATCTGGTTCGAGCCAAGGCTGGGTGGACGGTCCGCTACGGCTCTGAAAAACCAGCTCCCAATTGTCGCTACCCACCTGCTCGCTGACTAGGCGGGAGGCCTCGCGGAGTTGGGCGACATAGTCGCAGCCATGGGCCATCGACAACGGAATGCTGTGCGCCGCAAACAAGAGTCTCACCCCGGCGCGGTCGGACGCATCGAACTGAGACAGGGCGGAGCGAACGCGCCCAGCCGTCGCGCGAATGAAGCCGGGATGGTTAAAGAAGGCGCGGATCTTGTCCACGCGCGGCGCATTATCGCCCACAGCCGCGATGGCGTCGACGATGTTCTCGCGGTACTGCCGACACCCGGAATACGAGCTGAACGCTGACGTCACGAACGCCAGCGCTCGCCGCACGCCATCACGAGCCATGACCTGCAGCGTGTCTGGCAGGAGCGGGTGCCAATTGCGATTGCCGAAATAGATCGGCAGACGCGGCCCCTTGGCCTCGAGTTCCTCGCGCAATGCCGAGATCAGAGCGCGGTTCTGGTCATTGATGGGGCTCTTGCCACCGAAGCTGTAGTAGTGCTCGGCCACCTCAAGCAATCGGTCCCGGGGCACGCCCCTCCCGCGCACCACGTTCTCCAGAAACGGAATTACGTCCTCCGCCCGCTCGGGCCCGCCGAACGAAACTACCAAAACTGCGTCGTATCCCCCTGCACTCATCGCACGGTCACGCTCCCGACAGTCGAGTGGGTCGGCTCTCCGCTCCGTGCCCAGGGGTTGGGCCGCGTAGTTCAGGTTGCCACCGCTGGCAGCTTGAAGAGTACATTATCTCCGCTGATCGATCGGATGTCGAGCGTCAGCGCCCGGCTCTACGCACGGCTCATCGGCGAACAGACGGCACGGGCCACGGCCTACTGCCTGCCCTGCACGGAAAGCGCGCGCCAGCCTTGCGATCGAGGCCCCTTTGGCGAAGCCCTCAACAGCGCCCCTAAGATGAACTCATGCGCTTCGATTCCTTGGTCAATCTAACTCGAGCAAGCTTGGTCATCACAGTCGCCGGATTGGCCTCGATCGCCGCGGCGCAGCCGGGCGAAGCGACCGTCCCCAAGCGATCGGTGGTGAATGGATTGCCGGTCTTCGCCGACGCCGGGGCCGTCTCGAACGAGCATTCGGAGGAAGCAGGCGAGGGCACGAAAGGCGAGCCTGAAGAATCCGGCACGCAGTACGGCTTGTCGGACACGGCCAAGGAGACCCGCGGCGGGGTTGACCTGGTCATCAGATTCGACAGCGCGCGAAGGGTATTCGCCGGCACGGTCAGGAATGGGACCGACGCGACAGTTCGGCAGGTTCGCGTGGAAGTCCATTTGTCGAGCGGTGCCGAGCTTGGCCCCACGCCTAGCGTGGACTTGAGGCCTCGCCAGAGCGCGCCAGTCGAACTTCGCGCCGGCTCACAGGAGTTCAACAAGTTCAGCACCCATGTCGAGATTGGCACGGGCGAGCACGGAGGCGAACACGGCAGCCGGGAAGACGGCGAGCACCAGAGCCGGAGAGGCGGCGAACACGGTGGTCGCGAGGGCAGCGAGCACGGGAGCCGGGAAGGCCGCTAAGTCTCAAGTCCTTCCTCCGGCCAAGCAATCGCAAGTCCACGCGCTAGCGAGAGTTCCGCAGTGAGTAGAGCTTCATCTTCAGCCCGTCGTAGTAGGACCTGTCCAACGGTTTCTTCAGCGAGAATCGATAGACATCCGTCCGCCGGGCGAAGGCCTCGCTACCGCCCAGGACGTGAACTTCCAGGCGGTAGGGATCGGACGACCAAACGGTTTCCACGTCGCGATCGAGTCGCCAGGCCCGCGAATGGCCGCGTCGCTCGGTCGAGTAGACGACCCACTCGGGCGTGAAATAGAGCACTCCTTCTGATCCGCGAAGAAGCCGCACGTTCTTGGCAGGGATTGCCACTTCGGCATCAGCAGGCTCGCGGACGACTCGATCCGTCGCCGGCCTTCCGATGCGGTTGACGACCCTCGCGTGGAGCTCATCCGAAAATGTGCTGTCGACCAGGACAAACCGGTACCAGCGATCTCGCCCAAGTCGCGATAGTGAGTCGCTATAGCTCTGGATCGCTACCTCGGTCGGACTCGCTCGGTCAAGGTGCTGCACATCCTCAAAGCTCCATTCCAGCACCTGCTTATTTTCCTTTTCGGGCTGGAATCTGATGCCCTGTTCATGAACGCTGAGGGTTCCGCTCACATCCGGCCTAACGGCCTTCTTCCACTTGGCATCGAACGAGGTCTCCGCCCCTGCGAGCGGCAAAGCGAGGAGTAACAAAGTCGGTAGCTTCATGTCGTGGCCTCCTTGAGGGCAGTTGGTCCGGTCTTTCCGGCAAGGCGGGTCAGGGACCGCACGTTTCGGTAGTAGCACAGGACGGGGAAGATCACCAAGACTACGAACGCCGCCGTGGCGACGCCTCCGAACAAGGGCGTCGCAATGCGCTTCATGACGTCCGCGCCTGCCCCCGTGCTCCACATCACGGGCATCAGGCCGAGCATGTCGGTCGCGACTGTCATCGCGATCGGCCTCACGCGGGCGATCGCAGCTCCTTGGATTGCGGTGACCAAATCCGCAGGCTTCTGGAACAGCCCCTTGCGCACGAATTCATCGCGGGAGATATCGAGGTACTGCCAGAAGACGATAGCCGTCTCGGCGTACAGACCCGCAAGCGCGATCAGGCCGACCCAGACCGCAATGCTGAGGTTGTACTCCAACACTGCCAGCGTCAGGAACGCGCCGCTAAGGGCAAGCGGGACCCCCGCCAGCACGACAACGGCGGTGAGGGCGGATCCCGTGCTGACCAGAAGCACCGAGAATACGATCACGAGCGCGAGCGGCACGAGCAGCCGCAGGCGGTCCTCGACGCGTTGCATGGACTCAAACTGGCCGCTCCATGCAAGCGAATAGCCGGCGGGCATCGTTACGCCGCGCTCCAACGCCGCGCGGGCGCCATCCATGTAGGTGCCGATGTCCATGCTCGGGTCAACATCGACATAGACCCATGCGTTCGGCCTGGCGTTCTCGCTCTTGATCGCAGCAGGCCCGGAAGAGTACCTTAGGTCTGCCAGTTGGGACAGCGGGAGTTGGTGGCCCATCGGCGTCGTAACCAGAACATCACGTAGCGCCGGCATATCCGATCGCAGGTCTCGGCTGTACCTCAGGTTGACCGGAAACCGCTGGAGCCCTTCGACCGTCGTGCCGACCTGAACCCCTCCTAGGGCGGTGTGGATCGCCTCCTGGACTTGGTCTATGACCAGCCCGTGGCGGGCAATCGTGTCGCGATCGATGTCGATGTCCAAGTAATTGCCTCCCATCACACGTTCTGCGTATGCGCTGAGCGTGCCGGGCACGCCGCGAACAACCCCCTCGATCTCCTTGCCCAGTCGTTCGAGGACCTCCAAGTCCGGGCCCGCGACCTTGATGCCGACCGGCGTCTTGATGCCTGTCGTCAGCATGTCCAGCCGGGTCTTGATAGGCATGGTCCAGGCATTGGTGAGTCCGGGCACGGCGACCGCTTCCTGCAATTCGGCGACAAGCTTCTCGGGCGTCATGCCGGGGCGCCACTGATCCTGCGGCTTGAGTCGGATCGTCGATTCGAACATGGAGAGCGGAGCGGGGTCTGTAGCCGTGTCGGCACGGCCAGCCTTCCCGAACACATGCTCCACCTCAGGAAACGTCATGATGATCTTGTTGGTCTGCTGGACGAGCTCCCGTGCCTTGGCGATCGAAACGCCCGGCAGTGTCGTGGGCATGTATAGGAGGTCGCCCTCCCAAAGAGGAGGCATGAATTCCGATCCCAGCCGACGGTAGGCGCCGAACGATCCGCCCAGCACCGCTAGTGCGATCAGCAGCATGATCACGCGGTGACGCATGGCGATTCCCAGCATTGGCCGGTATACCCAGACCAGCAGCCGGCCAATCGGATTGCGGGCCTCCGAAGAACGGCGCTTGCGAACAGCAAGGCTGACAAGAACCGGCACAAGGGTGACCGAGAGCAATGCCGCACTGGCCATGACCAACGTCTTCGTCCACGCAAGTGGCCGGAACAGCCGCCCTTCCTGCTCCTGAAGCGCGAATACAGGCAGGAACGAGACCGTGATGATGAGCAGCGAGAAGAAGAGAGTCGGCGCGACCTCACAGCACGAGTCACGGACGATCTTCCAGCGTGGCTTGCCATCGCCATCCCTCGCCATGTGCTGGTGGGCGTTCTCCACCATCACGATCCCGGCATCCACCATCGTTCCCACAGCGACGGCTACGCCGCCGAGCGACATGATGTCGAGATGCACGCCGAGCAGTCCAGCGACGATGCCCGCGGCCAGGACGCCGACCACGATCGTGACGACGGCGACGATTCCACTGAGGACGTGGAAAAGAAACAGCAGGCAGACGATTCCCACGATGACGAACTGCTGCGTCAAGCTGGACCACAGGCTCTCGATGACCCGGTCGATGAGCGATGTCCTGTCGTAGGCGACTTCGAGGGAGATTCCTTCTGGAAGCTGGGGCTTCAGTTCCGCCAACCGACTCTTCACACGCCGGATCACTTCCCTGGTGTCGGCCCCTTGGCGCACGATCACGATCGCTCCGACGGTCTCGCCTTGGCCGTCCCACTCTGCCAGCCCCCGGCGTATCTCCGGCCCGACATCGACACGCGCCACATCGCGCAGCCGCACGGGCGTGCCGGTCCGGTCAGTGCCAAGCGAAATCTTGCGGATGTCGTCTATGGACTCTATGTACCCTCTGCCACGGATCATGAACTCCTTCTCAGCCAATTCGAGGAGTCGTCCGCCTACGTCGCGGTTGCTTCGCTGCACGGCCTCCTTGATGCGCGAGATCGGAATGCCGTAGGCCCTCAGCTTGAGCGGATCGATTGCGATCTGGTACTGACGCACATAGCCGCCGACGCTCGCTACCTCGGCGACACCAGGAATTCCGGTTAGTTCGAATCGCAGGAACCAGTCCTGCAGAGAGCGGAGCTCGCTTAGGTCGTGGCGATCCGATTTCAAGGCGTAGATGAAGGCCCAGCCAACCCCTGTCGCGTCCGGGCCGAGGGACGGGGACACACCCTCCGGAAGCTGCTCAGCGACCTGGCCCAGCGTTTCCAACACCCTCGACCGAGCCCAGTAGAGATCCGTACCGTCCTCGAACAACACGTAGACCAGCGAGAATCCGAAGAATGAATACCCTCGTACGACCTCTGCGTAGGGCACGCCGAGCATCTGGGTTGTCAGGGGATAGGTGATCTGGTCCTCGACGATCCTTGGGGACTGGCCGGGGTACTGCGTGTAAACAACGACTTGGACATCAGACAAGTCGGGCAAGGCGTCCAGCGGCATCTGACCGATCGAATAGACACCTGCGACGGCCAGCATCAACGAGACGACCAAGACCAGGAGCTTGTTTTGAAGCGACCACTCGACGATTCTGTTGAGCATGAGCGGGAACCAACCTCTCTAGTGACCGCTGTGCCTGTCGTGACCGGAACTTCCCGAGAGCCTGTCGACCGCCACTTGCAAATTACTCTCCGAGTCCAGAAGAAACTGGGACGACGTCACGATGCGCTCTCCCTCGGCCAGCCCGTCCACGACTTGGATCCTTCCTTCGCTCTCGATCCCGAGATCAACCTCGCGAGGGACGAAGACCCCGTCACCCGCATCGACGATCACAACGTTCCGGTCGTTGCCGGAACGCAGTACGGATTGAGCAGGAACGACGAGCGCATTCCTAGCACCCGGCAATTGGAACTCGATGGTGGCGTACATCTTCGGCCGCAGCCTTCCGTCCAAGTTCTCGACTTCGACGTAGCCAGCCAAGGTCTGTGTCTGGGGATTCATCGCAGGCTCGAAGAAGAGCAGTCGGCCGTACCATTTGCGCCCCGGGTACGCGTCAATGGAAACTTTCGCCCTCATGCCCGCACGAAGGTCGCGAAGGTAGTGCTCGTAGAACTCGACTTTCGCCCACAGGGTCGAGTGATCCGCAATCTTGAGAATGGTCATGCCCGGCACGGTCTTGGCGCCCTCCAAGGAGTCGGCCATCTTCTCGACGACGTACCCTGAAGCCGGTGAGTAAGCCTCCAGCGTCCGGCTGACCTTCCCGGCCAACCTCAAGTCGTCGATCTGCTGGTCTGTCAGATCCCAAGAGCGCAGCCTCCCCGTCGCCGCATGCACGAGAGATTCAGCGCGACGTACAGCGTCCGGATATGCGTTCGCCGCTGTCAGCCGACCTAGGTACTCGATGGATGCGAGAAATTCCTCCTGCGCAGTGCCAAGTCCGGGGCTGTAAATCTCGAACAGGGTGTCGCCCTTCGAGACGCGCTCTCCGACGGTGCTGACCCGGGGGCTCTCGATCCATCCACCGAACTTCGTGCTGACGGAAACCAGCTTCGCCTCATCCTGATCGAGGTAGCCGATCGTGCGGATCCGGGCAGGCAGGTCGGCACGCTCGACAACCGTGGTTCGCACGGCGAAGTTTTGCAAGAAGCTCTTGCTCACCTTCACGCCTGCCTGCTCGACCTCCTCTGGAGATGGGGGCGGAGCCATCGGAACCAGATTCATCCCGCATATCGGGCACTGCCCCGGGCCTTCTAGGGCGACCTGAGGATGCATACCGCAGGTGAAGAGTTCGGCAGCCTCGGAGCCAGTGTCGAGAGACTCGTAGCCCGCGGCGCGGCTGAGCAGCTGCTTGACGTAGAGTCCGACAGTCTCGGAGCCAGTGTCGAGAGACCTGTCTGCCGGCGGGCCGCCCGCCAGCACGCCGAAGTATGATATCGCGATTCCTGCGGCGATGACTGCCACGCCCACGGCCACAAGCACTGTCGCCTTCCGCTTCGTCATGAGTTCATCTCCTCCGGCACAGCCGTGCCGATCACCCTTTCAAGATCAGCCACCGCCTTCAGGTAGTCCGCCTCAAGACGCGCCAATCCGAGCCGCACATCCAGCAGCGTGCGCTGGATATCGAGCAACCCGGTCACTTCGATCGTTCCGCTCGCGTAGGCGGCCAGCGTCGACTCGAGCGCCTGCTCGGCCTGCGGGACCAACGTGCTCTCGAACAGGCGTATCTGTCTTTCGATGTTCTCGATCCGGAATGTGAGCGAGCGGATCTCCGCCTCCATCGCCGAGACGGAGTCCCGGTAGGCGAGTCGAGCCGCGGAGAGCCGTTCCACGGCCTCCATTATTCCGGCGTCGTACTTGCGGCGAAAGAGGGGCAACTTCGCGCCGACCGAGACCGCGTAGGAATCCTTGCCATCCCCGGGAATCGGCATTCCGCCGAGTTGGGTCCCGCGAGCCCGGATATTGCCCCAAGCCAAGCCAAGAGTTAGATCCGGCCGATGCCGGATTTTCGCAAGATGGACCCGCTTCTCGGTCTCCTCGATCCTCCGAAACGCAGCTCGGACCTCAGATCGCGCCTGTCGCCCAATCTCCGCTAGTGACTCTCGCTCCAGATCCAGACCGGGAAGGGGGGGCAGGAGAACCTCGGCGACCTCGGCATCGGCCGGCACGTCGCGCAGGGAGTTCAGAGCCGCCTCTAGATCAACCCTCTGGCCAAGCAGCTGCTGGCGCCTGTGGGTGGCGTGCATGATCTGCGCCTGAAGCCTCAGGGAATCAGCCTGCAAGCCGAATCCCTGCGCGTATCGGCGACGAGCGATTTCTTCGAAGTGCTCCAGCAGGGCTTCGTCCTCGCTAGTCTTAGCGAGCGCACGGTCCAGATAGCCGAGGTCGTAGTAGGCGTGCTTGACACGGAGAACGATCTCCGCCCGCGTGGCGGAATACAGCTCGTCGTGGACTTCGGCCGACTTGGATGCAAGCTGGCTCTTGGCGCCGCGCTTGCCCAGGCCGGGAATGCCCTGCGAGACTGAGAGCATTCTTTGCTGCGGGCCGACTCTCGTCTCGACCGTGCGGGCGAACTGAGTGAAAGAAACTGTGGGGTCGGGCAGTCCGGCTTCCTGTGGGCCGCGATGACGCGCAGCCTGGTAGTCTGCAAACGCCCGGAGCACCCGTGGGTTGGCCCCGAGTGCGTCTTCGATAAGCGCCTCGAGGCGCTCGTCGCCGTGCGTTGCGTAGGTGCCAGACAGCGTCGCCGCAGCCAGAGCCATGCCGGCGACAAGATGAATGAACATTCCCGCTTCCTCCTATCCGGTTCAGTTGGAGCCGCTCGACGCGGAATTCCGCGTCTTGCCGGCTCGTGGCCTGCTAAGGAATCGCGGCCCTTCAAGGGATCAGAGAGGTCCCCAGACCGGCCGCGACACCACGACGGGGAGGGCTGGATGCCCGGCCCGCCACGGAATCGAAGGGAACGCTATACGAGCAGGACGGAATGCAGGATGTACGCCGGAGTGCTTTGCAGCGGCCCCGCGATCAAGTCGCGGCCGGCGTGCGAGCAAGCTGGCGCCATCGCGGGCTCGGTCGCGGCTTCGCTCTGTACCGCACCGACACAAGGCGCAGCTTGATCGGCGGCCCGGTCTCCGGCGGGCGGCCTCACTACGTCATCGACGGTGCAGCCTGACTCGCAGGGAGCGCCATCTTCGCTGGCCGGCACAGCCGGTTCGCTGCCACAATCGTGGGAATCCGGGGCTGGCTGGGCCGGAACCGCAGCGAGACAGAGGCAGGTCCCTGACACAACTAGCAGCCATGCCAATAGCACGGCAGTGACCGACCTAGTTCGCACTGGATTCAGCATAGGGCACTTCTCCAGATTGTCAAGTGCCGCAGCGGGATCAGACGGCGAAACCGATTGCTTTCCCAGCTTCCTCGGATTCGGGAAGCCCGCCGTGAACCGTGCGAGCATATGGCGCAATTGCTGGCTGGATCACACCTGCAACCAGCCACTCGGAGGGCCGCGACGCGGGAGTCCCGGCCAGAGCGGGAGAGCTTGCCGGCAAGGCTGCGCGAGGCTCGCGCGGAGAGAACCGAAGATGCTCGACCAACAGTACGGTGGCACGCATGATTGTGATACAGTGTGCGGGCATGGGGTGTGTTCTTGGGAGCATTTAAGTTTCTGACAGCAAAGATGTTAGCAGAGCTTCACAGCCGATGTCATCGCATCTGGCGAGATCTGCTGGCTGGCATAGGCTTGAGCGAAGCGAGCGACACCGGAACCGCAACTGATACGGGTCGCAAGGGGACTGAGAATGTGACCGATCTGGACGCCCTCCCAGCTGTCGAGTCGACTCGGATTGGCGGTGTTTCCGAATTCGAAGCCGGGACGGGCGTGCCAAGGCGCTTCAGGGCCTTTTCTCGAGCTGGCAGATCCACGAGGACGAGATGATTGCCAAGAAGAGCCTTGCGGACGGCTTTGCCGCGTTTCAGGAACCTTGGTCTCCGAGAATAGCCGGCGACATCAACGATATGCAGATCAAGCTGGTCAAGCTCGAAGGAGAGTTCGTCTGGCACAGCCATGCTGACGAGGACGAGCTCTTTCTCGTCATTTCGGGCCGCCTGCGGATGGAATTTCGGGACCAGGAAGCGCAACTCGTCGGGCCGGGAGAGTTCATCATCGTGCCGCATGGTGTCGAACACAGGCCAGTGGCCGAGGAACCGTGTGAGGTCGTGCTTCTCGAACCCAACACGACGCTCAATACCGGCAATGTCGACAATCCACTAACGGTCCGGCATTTGAAGCGCATCTGAGGGCCGAGCGGCTGCCTGAGGATGTCGGGTTGCCGCCCGCCTACGTTGGACTGCCCGCGTCATCGGCTGTAGAGGTGGAATTCAGCAGGTGCAGGCCGGCGTAGATCTTCGGATCGATCAAGCATCCCTGCGCTTCCTTGCGAGGCAGCCACTCGGATAGAGCGCGCAGCGGGACCACGTGCACGACGATGTCCTCGCCGGCCACTCCCCCGCCCTCTCCGACCTTGCTCAGATCCGACGCCAGCACGAACGTGACCAGTTCGCTCGTCATGCCCCCAGAACTCGGGGAGATGGCCAGGACCTGCAAGCGGCGCGCCCGGTAGCCCGTTTCCTCGTCCAACTCCCGATTGGCCGCTTCCAATATGTCCTCTCCTCGGAAGCCCTCTTCGTCCCCGACCAATCCCGCAGGCAACTCCACCATGCGCGCTCGCACCGGGATCCGGTACTGCTCGACCAGCACGATCTCGCCCTCAGATGTGACCGGCACCAATACGGCGACACCGGTGACGTTCACCCGCTCGACGTATTCCCATTCAGCGCTCTTGACCAGACGCAGGAAGCGGCCTTCGTGGAGGCATTCTGCGGCGTCACTCATCCGATCTCTCCGGCCGCTACGATTTCCACCCCCGCCGCGCGGAGTTCGTCCCATGCCCGCTGCACGTCCCCGGCGTTCAGATCAATCCCGCGACAACCCTCGGGCACCACCTTTACCTTGAACCCGAGCGAGGCCGCATCCAGCGCGCTGAACTTGACACAGTAGTCGGTAGCCAGGCCGAGCAGGTATATAGTGCCTACCTTGCGCTCGCGCAAACGCTCGCCAAGCCCTGTCGAGCGGAGCCGGGCATTGTCGAAGAACGCGCTGTAGCTGTCGATGTCGAGGGCGGTTCCCTTCTGGACAACCTCACTGACCTGGCCCTGGTCTAGCCGTTGGTGAAACTCGGCGCCGTGCGTGCCCTGGACGCAGTGATCGGGCCACAGCACTTGGGTCACGCCGCGGAGCTGGATCGTCTCCCCCGGCCTCCGCCCGCGATGCTGCGAGGCGAAGCTATGATGCCGCGGCGGATGCCAGTCTTGGCTGGCGACGACGAATTCGAACCGTGTCGCAAGCTGGTTGGCGACTGCGATCACCTCGTCGCCTTTAGGTACCGCCAAGGCCCCCCCAGGCATGAAGTCGTTCTGCAGGTCGACCAGGAGCAGGCAGTCCATGGCTTGCGTCACTCGGCGAGGATCCGCCTCAGGTAGGTGCGGACTCGCTCGCCGTGGTCAGGATCGGCCAATGCGAATTCGAGAAATGTCTCGAAGTAACTGGGCATGTTGCCGATGTCGTACCGCTTCTCTTCGGGCTGGAGCTTTACGCCCATGACCTTGCCGCCTCCCTCAGCGATGGCACGGATGGCGTCCGTGATCTGGATTTCGCCCCGCTTGTCCGGCTTGACCTGCCGGATCCTGTCGAAGATCCCAGGACCGAATACGTAGCGCCCGGACACTGCCAAGCGGCTGGGAGCCGCGTCCGGCGCTGGCTTTTCGACCATCGTCCGGATCCGAAACACGTCCCCCTCGCCTTGCGGCTCTACGATTCCGTAGAAGCGAACGTGCGCTGGCTCGACCTCTTCCACCGCGATGACCACGTCCGCATCCTCGCGGACGAATGCGTCCGCCATGCGCTGGCAGGCCATGGAATCCCCACGCAGCCCGATGATCGAATCACCCAGCGCCACGATGAACGGCTCTTTGCCCGCGAACGATTCCCCGTGCAGGATCGCGTCTCCCAGGCCACGCTGCACGCTCTGGCGCGTGTAGAGGATGTTCAGGCCGAGCTGTTCGAAATCGAGCGCCAGTAGCAGGTCATCCTTGCCCGCGTTGCGCAGCGATTCCATCAGTGCTGGGTCAGAATCGAAGTGATTCTCGATCGCGGCCTTGCCGCGGCCCGTCACGAACAGCAGGTTGCGCACGCCGTTGCGCGCCAGCTCCTCGACGACGTACTGGACGATCGGCTTGCGCGCGACCGGCAGCATCTCCTTTGGCTGAGACTTGGTCGCTGGCAGCAGCCGCGTGCCGAGGCCAGCGACCGGAACCACGGCTCTGGAGATCGGGCAATCCATGGACGACGGCACGTCCGTCGGCGGCTCAGGCTCCCGCCCCGTTGCCTTGGACAGCGTCCAAGCCGGAGCTGCGGTTCCAGAAATCCACGAACAGCGTCCGCATCGCGCTTCCCAAGCTGCGGTGCTCGAACACGAGCGCAGTGATCTTTTGGTGGCTTACAACGGGATCGTCGAGCGAGATCATGCCGCTGTGGCTGTCGAACAACGCCAGCTTCATGGGGACGTTTCTCCCCAGGCGTACCTCTGCACCGGCGTTTTCGAGCAGCTTGAGGCGGTCACGCCCTTCCGGATCCTCGACATCGCTGAAATCGAACAGCAGTTTGCAGACCGTGCCCTTGTCGGCCAAGCTCTGCACGATCGGTTCGCGGCCGGGGTCGACGCCATACGGCCGCCGCGCGAACTCCAGATACTCGTTGCGGGTCTGCAGCAGCATGTTGCGGTATTCCTCGACGATCTGGCGAGTGTCGGTGATGATGCGCAGGTAGTCGAGAGCGCTGTGGCCGTTGGATCCGTCCCGGAAGGTCTTGGCCAGCTCGTCGCTGAGCAAGGTTGCCAGTTGCTGCCGATCTTCCCATTCGCGCAGAAAGCGCTCCCGGCGGCGGCCGAGATAGCCTTCCAGCGCGAGGCGCGGCTCGACGGCCGAGAACTGCTTGGTCTTGCCGTGCACGACGCGCACAAAGCCTTTGTCGACAAGGCTATTGAGCACCTCGTAGATCTTTGCGCGCGGTATATTGGCTCGACTGGCGACGTCCAAGGCCTTGAATTGCACGTGGCCGATGAGCACCAAATAGGCGTTCGACTCGTACGCATTCAGGCCGACATCGTGCAGTCGGCGCGCTTGGGCTTCCAGTTCCACCCTCTTCGGATTATACCGAGAGCGCCCGGAAGCGACAGGCCGCCGGACTAAGGCAGCTCGCCCAGCTGTGGCGGGAAATAGCCGCGCCGATGGTAGACTTCGACCTCCGCTCCGGCCAGGCCGAGCTGGACATCGATCTGCCGGAAGTTCTGGTCCGAGAAGGGCCGGCTCGGCACGTACCCCAAGATGTACTGGCTCTGGACGTTGCCGGCCACGTCCAGAATCGCTTGGTAGAGCGCCTGCAGCTGGGCCGCGGCGTAGCCGCCCGTGCCGACCTCATACTGGTAGTTGCCGGCATCCTGCGGCTTGGAGAGATATCCGGAGACGTCCTTGTGGACCTTTTGCAGCGGGCGCACGACGCGGCCGCCTGTCTCGCGGGCCAGCCGGATCAAGTTGGACTCCTCCGCTTGGTGGTAGCCCCAGCCGACCGTGCTGACGGAATAGATCGTGACCTGGTGCAGCTGCGCTGCATGCACCACTTCCTCCAGCGAGCGCTTGCTGGCGTTGTCGTGCCCGTCTCCGATGACCACCACCACCTTGCGCGGCTCGCTGGCACCCTGGTAGGGGATCGAGACGAGCTTGTCGGTGCAGGCGCGGTAGATCGCGTCGAACATGGAACTGCCGCCGCCGTGCTTGAGGCTCTCCATGCGCTCGGTGAGCGTGACAGGATCATTGGTGAAGTCCACCAGCTCGTCGACCTCGGTGTGGTAGCCGAACAGAAAGCCCTTGTTGCGGCCAGCCTCCGGCACGAGCATCCACGCCAAGTCCCCGATCGATGTCTGGTAGGTCTTGTAGTAGAGCCTGGCCGTGTTGCTCAGGTCAATGATGAAGCCGACGTATAGCGGCGGCTTCTTCTCCTCTTCCACGCTGCGCGTGAAGTAGCGGATCTCGACCTGCTGCCCGTCCTCCCACACCGTGAAGTCGGCCTTGTTGAGA
Organism: Bryobacterales bacterium; assembly: GCA_022826925.1. Taxonomy (GTDB): domain Bacteria; phylum Acidobacteriota; class Terriglobia; order Bryobacterales; family UBA6623; genus VXMF01. The sequence goes on along the minus strand of JAJDTX010000094.1, from coordinate 55,152 downwards.
TCGGCGATGAAGCGGCCTTCGGAATCGGTCACGGTGACCGGCAGGTTCACCACGTTGACCTCGACGCGGATCGTGGCGTCCTCGTCGTCTGTCTGCGCAGCGGCTTGCGCGACCATGCAGAGCATCGCCGCCAAGCACAGGAAGGCACGAAGGCTCATGACGCAATCATTCTAGCCCAAACCCGCGGGCGTTCGGACTCGCGCTTCAGGCCGGCTGCCAGCCAATCCGCCTAGGCGCGAACTCGTTGCTACGATGTATCAGGATTCTGGTTTCGAATCGATGCAGGACTTCCTCGACTGGGCCGCGCCCGGCAGCGTGGAATGGCGCATGGCCCGGGAACTGTCCCCGGATCGCATTCCGCGACACATCGCCGTCATCATGGACGGCAACGGCCGCTGGGCCAAGCGGCGCCGACTGCCCCGAGCCGCGGGCCACAGCGCGGGCGTCAGGCCGGTGCGCGAGATCATCGAGGCGTGCTGCCGGCTCGGTGTCGAAACGCTGACGCTGTACGCGTTCTCGGTGGAGAACTGGAAGCGCCCGCAGGCCGAGATCGAGACGTTGTGGGCGCTGCTGCGCAAGTACTTGCGCCAAGAACTGCCGGACCTGAAGGCAAACGGCGTGCGATTCCAGACCATCGGCCAGACCGATGCGCTGCCGCAATCGGTCTGTAACGAGATCGACCGCGCCATCATGGAAACCGCGGCGAACGAGGGGATGCGCCTCAACATCGCGCTCAATTACAGCGGGCGCGCGGAAATCGTCGAAGTCGTCAACGACCTGCTGCGCCAAGCGCACCAGTGCAAGCAGCTCGTACAGGTCTGCGAGCGGGATGTGAGCGACCGCATGTGCACGGCGAGCGGAGGCGATCCGGACCTGCTAATACGCACCTCCGGCGAGTTTCGCGTGAGCAATTTCTTGCTCTGGCAGATCGCCTATTCCGAGATCTGGGTGACCGAACGCTACTGGCCGGACTTTCGCACCACGGACCTGCTGGAGGCGCTGATCGTTTACCAAAAGCGCAATCGCAGGTTTGGCGGCCTGCCCGACCAGGCGGAGGAGGCGGTAGCGGCGACGGTTCCTGCCAGCAACGGCAAACTGCTAGCGGTGAACGAGTGAGGCTGGGCGCTTGAAACGAGTCCTGACGGGCCTGGCGCTGGCACTCGGCGCCTGGGCGCTGGTGTTCCACGCTCCGGTGCAGGTCTTCGTTGCAGCCGCGGTGCTGCTTGCGGGACTTACGTTGCACGAGTTCTACCGGATCGCCGCCCGGAGCGGCCTGCAGCCCCTTTCCAAGGCCGGCCTAGTCGCGGCCGTGCTGTGGATCTTGGTGCCGAATCTGGACCGGGGCTACTTCGCGATCATGCTGGCTCTGGCCGTGCTGGGCGCGGCCACGCTGGCGCACCTCTCGGTCGACAAGATCCTGTCGTCTGCGGCGGTGACCACGCTCGGCGTGCTCTATGTGGCCGGCCCCGTGCTGGCGAGCATCCTGCTGCATTCGGTCTCGCCGCACTGGCTCGCCTTGGCGGTCGTCACCGTGGCGGTCGGCGACTCGGTCGCCCTACCTGTCGGCAAGCTCGTCGGGCGGCACAAGCTGGCCCCGGTCCTGAGCCCGCGGAAGACCTGGGAGGGCACGGCCGCCTCGGTCGTGGCCAGCGTGCTCGCCGGCACCGCATATGCCGCGCGTTTCCTCGACGGCGAGATCGGCCTCGCCGCGGCAGCGGCGCTCGCTCTCGCGCTGAACCTTTCCGGCCAGCTCGGAGACTTGGTCGAATCCGCGCTCAAGCGATCGGCGAATCTCAAGGACAGCAGCTCGCTGCTGCCCGGACACGGCGGCCTGCTCGACCGGCTCGACGGGATGTTGTTCGCGGTGCCGCTGGCCTACGGCTACTTGCAGCTGGCCTGAACCCCAGCCGCGATCCGCACCAGCCCGGCATGGCGGCGAAGCGCCACCCGAGTGCGACACAGCCGAGCGCGTCCCCGGTCCCGCCGCCTGCGAATGACTAGTCTAGATAAGGAGCGACCGCAGCGTTCCCGCACCCCCCCGATGCCACCCGACCAGCAGCCACAGAATGCCCACGCGGTCATTGCACAGCAGGCCGGCGCAGCCATCACCCAAGAGGGGATGCCGACCAGCCTCGAAGGCGAGACCTTCGTGCTCGGCACGATCTTGCTCGATGACTCCAAGTTCGCCCAGGTCGCGGCCATGCTCGGCGAGGACGACTTCGCTGCCGAGAAGCACCGCCGCATCTTTGCCTCGATGCGCGAGCTGTACACCCGCGGCGAGCGCATCGACTACATGACCCTGGTCAACGAGCTCGAAAAGTTCAAGCACCTCGAGCATGTCGGCGGGGTCGCCTACATCGCCTCGCTCACCCAAGGCATGCCCCGGCGCGAGTACGTCGAGAGCTATGCCAAGATCGTCAAGGACAAGTCGCTCCTGCGACAGCTGATCCACACCGCCAACAACATCATCGCCACCTGCGTGGAAGACGGGAAGGAGGTCGACGAGATCCTGGCCACCTCCGAAACCGCCGTCATGAAAGTCGGTAACTCCGTGCTCCGCTCCGGACTCGAGTCGCCCGAGGAAACCCTGCGCCGCTACGAAGGAGGACTCGATTCCTTTCTGGATCCGTCCAGGCGCCCCAAGGGGTTGATGAGCCCATTTATCCAGTTCAACGAGTACACCAACGGCTTCCGCCCCGGCCAGCTCATCATCCTCGCGGCGCGGCCCGCCATGGGCAAGACGGCGATGGCGCTCAACATCGCCGCGTGGGCTGCCATGAAGCGCGGCGAGGAGCCCGCCCGAACCGTCGCCGTGTTCTCTCTCGAGATGTCGCGCGAGGCTCTGCTAACCCGGATGCTGTGCACATCCGCCCAGATCGACCAAGGTCGGTTTCGCAGGGGTCTGGTGGGCAAGGAGGACCGGCGCAGGCTGAGCAAGGCGCTTGGCGAGCTCGTTGCAAGCAGGCTGTTCATCGACGACACAGCCAACCTGAGCATCATCGAACTCGGTGCCAAGTGCAGGCGCTTGCAAGCCGAACAAGGCCTAGACCTGGTGATCGTCGACTACCTGCAGCTGATGGCTTCGAAGGGCAAGGTGGAGAACCGCACGCAGGAGATCTCGGGCTTCTCGCGGGGCCTCAAGCTCCTCGCAAAGGAACTTGAGGTGCCCATCATCGCCCTCTCGCAACTCAGTCGTGCGACCGAGAGCCCCACGCGCAAGGACTCCCGCCCGCGCCTGAGCGACCTGCGTGACTCAGGCTCGATCGAGCAGGATGCCGACGTGGTCTGCTTCATTTACCGCGAAGAGGTGTACCGCCCCCAGGACAAATCCTTGGAGGGCCTCGCGGACCTCATCATTGGCAAGCAACGCAACGGTCCTACCGGGACAATCAAGCTGGTATTCAACAAGCGCATCACCGAATTCGATAACCGGGCCCGCAAGCAAGATGCAGCCGGGGAAGAGCCGGCGCCGAGCCAGGCACCGGTAGAGGAAGAGACGCCGTTCTAGAGCCGCTCGACCCTGTTGCCGAAGCGAAACTCAAGGCGAGCGTGTGAACCAAAGCGGCCCGCTTACCGCGATTCTGAGCAACCACCCGCGCGATCCTAACGAGCCGCCAACGCGCCGCGCCTGGGCGATCGGATCCATGCAGTTCCGCGCCGCACACGGCGAGCGGCTTGCGCGTACACTAGAACAGGACTGACGAAATGCGACGCTGGAAACTCCCGCTGGGCGCAATGCTGCTGGCCCTGCCCTGCCTCGGCCAGACGTCCTCCGGAGATCTTCCGCCCGGTCACCCGCCCACGGACAGCGCGGACCGCAGGCAGCAGCTCGCCGCCCAGACCGAGTCGCACGCGCAGGCGCTGCCAGCGGCCGCCGAACCGGTCCGGCGGGTCAACTTCATAGACGATCACATCCTCGGCAAGATCGAGCGCGATGGCATCCCGCTGGCCCCGCTAGCCGACGACGCAACTTTCTTCCGGCGCGTGCACCTCGACATGACCGGCCGCATCCCGACCGGAGCGGAAGCCCGAGCGTTCGTCGCCGATGGCGATCCGGACAAGCGCTCGAAGCTGGTCGACCGCCTGGTCGGCAGCGTGGAGTGGCGCGACCGCTGGACCTACTGGCATCTGGACCTGTGGCGCACCAGCCAGAACCGGGTCGGCTGGGCCGGCCGCAACCTGTTCCACGACTACGTGGCCGACGCCCTGCTGCTGAACCAACCCTACGACGAATTCGTCCGGGAGCTTCTCACTTCCGAAGCCCGCAGCAACTGGTACGTAGGTCCGGCCAGCTACCTGGTCCGCTGGGCGGTCTTTGCCGACAACTGCACCGAGATCATGCACGAAGACACCGCCGACGAGATGACGGTGATGATCTTCCAGCACTTCATGGGCGTGAATCTCCAGTGCATCTCGTGCCACGACGGCGCGAACCATCTGGAACAAGTCAACGTTTGGCTCACCGAGCGCAAGCGCGAGGAGTTCTGGGCGCAAGCTGCGTTCTTCGGCAACACCAGGGTCATGCGCAGGGTGGAGTTGCGCAACACCCAAGACGAATACCTGATCGACGATAATGATGCTGACCGCGACGGCTATTCCAGGGCCGCTCCGAGCACGGTCAGGGTGGCGCGCCAAGGCGCGGGCCAAGTCCCGCCCGCATTCATCTTGGGCGGCGAACAACCCAGGCCAGGCAAGCCGCTGCGCTCCGAGCTCGGGCGCATCCTGACCGCCCACCCGCAGTTCGCAAGGGCAGTTGTGAACAGGTTCTGGGCCGAATTCATGGGTGCGGGCATCGTCGAGCCCCTCGACGGCTTTGACTTCTCCCGCATGGACGCCGAGGGGCTGCCCGATGGCTGGGACGTCCAGCCGACGCATCCGGCCTTGCTGGACGCCCTGGCGCAGGACTTCGTCGCGAGCGGCTACGACCTGCAGCACCTGCACAAGCGGATCGCCAAGTCGGCGGCATATCAGCTCTCGCCAAGCTTTCCCGCAGAGTGGAAGCCTGACTACGCCCGCTACTTCGCCCGTAAGTTCATGCGCCGGCTCACGGCCGAGCAGGTCTACGACGCCATGGTCAAGGCGACCGACCTGCACACGCCCATCCAGATTCCGCTCACCGACAAGAGAGTCCGCTACCTGGTACAGACCCGCGGCCCGGCCGACTTGCGTCGCAGCGCGACCCTGGGCCCGCAGCTCAAGCAGGACCTGCAGTTCTTCACCGAGTCCTTCGGCCAAGCGAACCGCGAGTTCAACGAGCCCTCGCGCGGCGGCTCGATCATCCAAGCGGCCCTGATGATGAACTCCAACCTGGTCAAGGAGAAGTCCGAAGCGTCCTCGGGCAGCTACCTGGCAGGCTTGCTTGAAGCCGGAGCGAGCGGGGAACAGCTGGTCGATGCTCTGTACTGGCAGTTCCTGACCCGGGCGCCGGACGAGCACGAGCTGAGCGCATCGCTGGACCTGCTCTCCGAGCGCGGGCCGGCCGCTGGCGGCGAAGACCTGCAGTGGATCCTGATGAACAAGCTCGATTTCTTGTTCCACCGCTAGGAGCAGTCGCGTGGCACGATTCGAAGACCACTTCCTGACCCGGCGCGAAGTCATGCGCATCGGCTCGGTCGCCGTGACGGGCTACCACTTCCTGCCGGTGGTGCAGCCGAAGGCAAGGGCCACGGGAACGACGGCACCGGCGGAGGGCAAGGCGCGCTTCTGCATCTTCGTGATGCTGGAGGGAGGCCCGTCGCACGTGGACGGCTGGGACTTCAAGGAAGGGCCGTGGACGCCCGAGGACTTCGCCGTGCAGAAGCTTCCCGGCGTCGGCAAGTGGCCCATGGGGCTGTACCCGGAACTGGCCAAGCGCCGGGACAAGTACTCGCTGATGCGGTCCATGGCGACCTGGGAGAGCCAGCACGGCCGCGGGCAGTACTACATGCAGACCGGCCACCAGCACAACCCGGCGCTAGCGCCGGAACTGCCGGGCGTCGGCTCGGTGGTGGCCTACGAGTACGCCACGCGACGCAAGCCGGGCGATTGCCTGCCGCCTTTCGTAGGCTTCAACACGTTTCCGCAGGTCGGATTGATCGGCTCGGGATTCCTGCCGGCGACATACACGCCGTTCCATGTCAACACCTCCTCGGACATCTCTTCGCTGGCGCCCCGCGAAGAGGACCTGCCCAACTTCAAGCGCCGCTGGGAGCTGCTGCAGCGGTTTGACGGCCGCGTGCGCGCCGACCCGGCGCTGGAGAGGAAGGCGTACCGGGACTTTCACAACCACTACGAAGGCGCCGTGGAGATCATGTCGGACCCGCGCAGCGCCGGCATATTCAGCATTTCCGCCGAAGACAAGGCGCGCTACGGCAGCAACCCGGTCGGCGACTCCTTCGTGCTGGCGCGCAACTTGGTGGTGGCCGACGCCGGGACGCACTTCATCTTCCTTACCCACGAGGACTGGGACCACCACGGCTCGATCTACGAGCAGGGTAATTTCTACCAGCGCTCCAAGGAACTCGATACCGCGCTGAGCCAACTTCTGGACGATCTCGACCAGACCAAGCGCGACGACGGCACATCGGTCTTGGACGAGACGCTGGTGGTGTGCGCCGGCGAGTTCGGGAGGACGCCGGGGGCGCTGACGAACATCGCCGGCCGCGACCACTACCAGTACGCCTTCACCGGGCTGTTCGCGGGCGGCGGCGTAGTGCCCGGGCAGGTGCTGGGCGCAACCAACGACTCAGGCGCGGAGATCACTGACTTCGGATGGAGCGGGAACCGTCCCGTCTATCCGGAAGACATGGTGACCACCATCTATGCCGCCATGGGGATCGACTGGACGAAGAGCATCAAGGAGACCCCCTCCGGGCGGGTGTACCACTACATCGAGATCTTTTCGCCCACCCGCATGCTCGCCAACCGGGTCGTGCGCGAGCTGTTCGCTTGAGGACAGCCGTGTTGCGGTCGGCCGAGCCCGCGCGACAGGCCGGTCCATGGAGCAGATTGCAAGGGGACGGCCGCCTCAAATCTCAATCGCAATAAGGATGTTGTGTCGTGCGTGAGATTTCGTTGGCGATCGCCAGCAAAGAGTTCTCGGAGCTGGTCAACGTAGTGGAACAGGGAGAGAGTTTCGACATGACCCGTCGGGGCCGACCCATCGCCAAGCTGACGCCTCACTGCGCGGATCGGATGGTCGGCCCCGAATGGGCGGCTGCATATCGGCGGAAGATGGCATTCTTGGACGAGGGTGCCAGAGTTGGCGGCCTGCGCGCAAACCGCGAGGAACTCTATGACCGCTAGGGGCCGGTTCTGCCTCGATACCAACATCCTCATCTGTGCAGTGGATCGCGATTCAGGCGACCGGCACGAACACCGGCTCGCATTCTGGGGCGCAATGATGCGAGATGCCGTTCGGCGGTTGGGTTCAGGCCCGATTCAGTTCGTCGAGAGGCCCCAGCATCGTCTGAGGTCCGGGCCAGGCCTCGGACCGCAGATATGGGAGGTTCCGACCACAATTTTGCTCGCCAGGAATCGGCACTGACAGGTGTATGGCGGAACCACCATAATGCGACATGGCGGCTCGCGGCAGATTGATGCGGACCGAATGTGTCGAGATCGAACGGAGCAGCGGAAACGTATTCGCTGACTTGGGATTGCCAGATGCTGACGCGCATATGCTCAAGGCCGAGCTCGTCGCCCGGATCGACAAGATTATTCGAGAGCGCCGACTCAAACAGGTCGAGGCGGCAAAACTGCTCGGGCTGTCTCAACCCGATGTATCGCGCCTGCTTCGGGGGAATTTCCGCGAGTACTCGTTGGAGCGCCTCTTGCGCCTCCTCGCAAGGCTAGGACGCGACGTGGATATTGTCATTCGGGAGTCCAGCTTGGAGTGAACCGGCCGACTCAAGATCGCAGCGCAAGGCACCGCTTAGCCCCGCTGGCCGGGACTAAGGAGCGGACTTGAGAGACCTTCACCACTACTGCCGAAACGATCTGGAAATCACCCCTCGAAATAACTTGGCGTACAACTGCCATGGCCGACCCATGGCGCTGGACACGATCTCAGCGTGCTCGCTTGACAGCCCTCTCCGCGATCTGCTGCCCAGCAAGCAGCCTGGCCAGTCGCTGACTCAAGCGGACTGGGTCCAAGGTCGTTTCGGTGCCGGGTTGGCGGGGCGCCGCATTCCTGCGCTCGGGAAACAACGCAACCCTGGCCCCGAAAGGAATGAAGCCCCCTCCCCTAAAGATGTCTCCTGGCCCAAGGAAGCCCCCAGGCCCAAGAAAGTCCTGCGGAGCGATGAGGTTGAGTTGAATCGCTTCCTGAGCTGCCCAATATTGCTCAAGGGCTGCCTCTAGGCTCCCGAGCACGATAAGCTGCTGCCAGTTCAAAATCGCGCGAGCCATCTTCCGGTGCTCCGATGTCACGCTGTCCACCCTCCCCTCGATACGCTCGAAATCAGCCACGAGCATCTTGACAGTCGCCTCGTCCGGTGGCTCAGCACGAAATGCACGCCCAAGCTCCCAGTATTTCTGGAACGCTTCTAGCGTTATGGGAAACAGGGCATCTTCGAGAGCATAGTTGATGCTCGAGACCTGCTCTTGTTGTTCATCAGTGAGGCTGATCATCTCTTGGAGCCGAGAATGGTACCCGTAGCCAGGATCGCTATCACTGGTGGCGCCTCCGGCACCGGGATCGGCGATATACGTGACCTGCTGGCCAACCGCGGTCCCGCAACACAGCACTGCAACCAAGACGATGGGGGTTCTGAAGGAGTCCATGGCCTCTTTATAAGGAGTGCACCACCGCAAGTCAAATGGCTACTCTTACCGGGGACTTCACAAAACTAATCGGCCGATGACCAGTTGAAAACAAAGGGCTTGTTTCGCTCCGAAGGCACGCTAGCTGACGTATTGTTCCCATCGCGAAGGTCGGTGCAATACTCTCGAAGTTTCGCACTCACGCATTGCCTGCCACACTCTCCTCCGCCGTTTCCGTATCTGCCGCCCATGTCCTTCCAGGTCGAAAGTGGCCCGACGGAGCCCTCGAACGCGCCATCCTTCCTCTCCAGATCTAGCGCGAGGACAAGCGCATCCGCAAGAAGACCCTAGCCTCCCTCCCCCCATCTCCCGTCCGCGGTCGTCGGCGGCTTCCACACAATCCTCGAGGGCGGTCTCGCAATCGGCCCCCTCGTGGCGTACGTGTTCTCCACCGCCTCCCAGATCGCCACCGCCCGGCGGACCCGCAACCGGCTCTCAAGAAAGCGCTCGGTGGTTCCAAGACGTGGAAACTGGAATCAATCTCTACAAACCGTCTCAATCTGGGCAAGGGAGGCGCCCGTGGTCATGGCACGATGCCCCAGACCATGTCGCACATAATGTCACTATCACCGGTTGGTATCTCTTGTTCAGCCGAATCCTCAGCAGCCTGCAGATGGCAGACTTGACGCGCAAGATGCGCAGAGATTGGGACCGTCGCGCCCGCACGGACGCAATGCACTTCGTCAATACCGCTCGGTCAGGTTGGGACGAAAAGGAGTTCTTCGCTACCGGAGAAGAGAACGTCCGCGACCACATTCTCAACGACATGGACGCAGTCTGCCAGGGACGTGACCCGGCCCGAATGCGGGTCTTGGAGATCGGCTGTGGCGTCGGACGCATGACTAGGGCGCTTGCGGCGACGTTCGGAGAGGTGCACGGCGTCGATGTCAGTGAAGAGATGGTGCGACGAGCCAAGCAGTTCCTACGGAACACGCCAAACGCCCACGTCTACCACAACTCGGGCAAGGACCTGCGGGTGCTCGGGGACCTAGACTTCGACTTCGCCTACTCGTTCATCGTGTTCCAACATATCCCCAGCCGGGCAGTCATCGACAGCTATGTCGGCGCCGTAAGCCAATGCTTGCGCAGAGGATCAACTTTTAAGTTCCAAGTGCAGGGGTATCAAGGGTCTAACCTGCTCCAGAATGGTCGCGACACTTGGCTCGGCGCCAGTGTTTCCGAAATCCAAGCCGCCACGATGGCCAAGCGGCATGGTTTCGAGCTTCGCCGCAGCGCGGGGGCCGGAACTCAGTACCACTGGCTGTGGTTCTACAAGCCGTAGCGCTATTCAGCTGCGATCATGTTCGCCCGCTCACCACTTGCGCGGCAGCCTAGGCGCCAGCCGCAGGCGACGGAGGACGCGATAGGGCCATCGCGAGAGTTCTCGGCTCATCTTGCGTTCGACCAGCTCATGCCGCGATTCCAGGGCAGCCACCCATTCGCGCAGCTTGGCGATGTGCAGTTCCCGCTCCCGCAGCAGATTGGCGTCGCTCGGCAGGAACGCGAGACCCTGCAGGTCGTTCAGCGGGCTCATTGAGCAAACCGCGACGAAGAAGTGGGCCGCTGCCGGATCGGCTTCGCGAGTCTCGAGGTGCGCTGTGGTCTTTCCCGCACTCGGCGAGCTGATCGAGACCGCTCCAACGTGATTCTCCAAGAAGACCGTGCAGTACGGAAACGCGGCCATCAGCGCGGCATGGAATTCCTCGTGCGCGAACTCGTGCACGTGGAACGGATTCGGGTCGTCGCGGGTGGTCCGGTAGTAGTCCCGGTTCGGAGTTGACACCACAAAGACCCCGGAAGCGTCCAAGACCCGTGCCGCTTCGCTGATGAGATCCCGCCAGCCGTTCAGGTGTTCGATCACCTCGAAGGCCGTGACAAGGTCTAACGATGCGTCCGCAAAGGGCAGCTTCACGCAATCTCCACGCACGAGAACGACTCCCGGACAGTTGGCCCGGGCACGGGAAATAGCCTGCTCGGAATTGTCCATGCCGTACACGGCTGCGCTCTCTCCTACAAGCCTCTGCGCCCCGTACCCCTCCCCGCAGCCGACATCCAAGACACGCCGCCCGCGAGCCAGCGGCTCTGCAAAGCAATAGCGAGCTAGGTGTTCGTTCCGCAAGTCCGGATCGCTAGCATCGAGCGCAAGCCGCTCGCCGCTGGGCTCTGCAGAGCGATCTATGTCGGTTGGGCGCATGGCTTGATGCTTACCGGACCGGTGGTGGCAGGCCTCGACCGTCTGATCGCTGCGTACGCCAACCTTGGCCGCCTCCTGCGGTTGTCCGGGCTATTGGTAGAACGGCTGGCTCGCCAGCCAGCGCGGACCGTAATGGGGTTCGTCCCCGCCCACCTCCAACGCCCCCAGATCCGGCGCGGCACCGACGAACCCATCATTCACGGTCGGGATCACAACCCCGGCATCTACGGCCGCGCTACCGGGCCTGAGTCGGAAATTCAGCTCCCGGGCGTGGTAGACCGCGTGCCTTTGCTGCGGGTCGGGAGGAATCATCCGCTCGAAGATTTCGAAGTCGACTTCAAGGCCGTGCTGCTCCTGGCCGGTGGCCGCCCGCAGCTCGCGCAGGCTGGAAAACGTCCGCCAGGCGGGTGCTGGAGCACCCGGAAGCACCGCTCCCTCGTCCGGAGCGCGCCAGCGATACTGCTCCCTTACGCCGGCGTTGGGCCGGAACCCGTTGTAATCCGAGCTGAACGTCTGGCCTGCGTTCGACCACGTCATCACGCCGCGACCAGGCGTGTCCCGGCCTAGGAAGAGGTTGTTGCGGTAGTGCATGTTCGAGGAGGGATCGCTCGCCACCTGCTCGCCGATGATGGTGTTGTGGTAGGCGAACAGGCCCGCCGCCTTGGCAGAAAACTTGAACGCGACCCCGCTCGGCACGTGGTACAGGAGGTTGCGGATAAAGTAGGCCGGCCCACCAAAGACAGGCTGCGAACTGTAGCCTCCGTGGGCGGCGTTGACGCCCCGGTTGTTGAATACCCGGATGTTGTGGACGCCGCCGTCGGTCTCGATGAAGTCGTCTCCCGACATGTGGATGTCGTTGTTGTAGATGTCGATCGAGGACGCCCGCCGCTCCGGATCGGCCTCGGGCGTGCCGTAGGTCGAAATGCCGATGCCGTCGTGAAAGTAGGCCACGGCGTTGTGGGCGATAACGTGGCCGGGCCCGTAGACCTTGACCGCGTAATAGCTCCGCACTTCATGGGAACCATAAGGCCCGACACCGCGCCAAAGCGGCCCGGTCCAGCCGACCAGCAGGTTGCGCTGCTCGGGTCGGCCGAGAAAGATGTTGTCGGCGATGTAAAAGTCGCTCGAACCCGCGTACTCGGTCCAAACGCCGAATCCGATGTCTTCGAAGCGGCACTTCTTCACCGTCAGGTTCCGCGCCCCGGCAACGCCCTTGAAACCGGCGAAGATGGCGATGTCCGTGTTGCGAAACGTCAGCCCTTCGAAGATGTGGTGAGCTGAAGCGCTGACATCGAACAGCCGGTGGTTCCCCGCCCCGTCGAATACCGCTTCCCCGTCGCCCGCCCCGCGGATCGTGATCGGCTTTTCCGCAGTCCCCTTGAGGGTGAGCCAGTTCGTGCCGTCGAACGGAGTCATCATCGGATCGACATAGTTCAGCCGGTCGTTGCGGTACAGCCCGGCGTGAACGAGAATCGTATCGCCCGGGCTGACCGGCCGCTCCCAGACGACGTTCCAGTCGCCCAAGCCCGCCCCGTAATAGGCCTGCAGCAAGCTGGTGAAGTGCGGCTCCAGCTTGTCGCCCTCGTGGTCGGGCGGGTAGACATGCAGCACGCGCCCGCCCTCGTAGGGCATCGGCTCGGTGCGCGTGGTGACTCGCACCAAGTGCTCGACCTTCCCGCTCGTGCCGTCCGGATCGGTGAGCTTGAAGCGGCACTCGTACTCCGTGCCCGGCTCGAGGTTGAGAATGCTGCCGGCGAAGCCGTCCGGCACGGTGTAGTCCAGATTCTCGCGCGTGCGGAAGACGCGCTCGCCGCCGATGCGAACCAGCGGCAGTGCCTGGCGCCACGCGTCCTGCCCCGCCTTGCGAAACGCCACCGCAACGCTGGCGTCACGGTCATCATCTCCGCTGATGGCCCACTCGAAACCGAGATTGTGCAGAGTCGGATGCTCGACGGTAAACTCGCCCGCATGCACAGCATCTTCTGCGGGCAGGACACCTCCCGCGAGCAGTAGCAGCGCGATCACGCGCCACGCCACTGCGTTCGCCGCCGGCCTCGCTACGTTGTTCATCTCACCGTCCCCGAGCGCGCTTCGCTGCGCACGCGCCTCGCACCCATGCGACTGATCTACTCCCCTTGGTAATCGATCCAGATAGGGCTGCCCCAAGCCATGTTGTTGTCTGCTTGGATAACACGCACGTAGTAATAGTGCATTCCGGGCTCGATGTCAGCGTCCGTGTACGCGAAGGTGAGTTCGCTGACATCAGGATGCGCGGTGTAAGCGAAGGTGTTGTCCTTGATGATGTCGACCTGCTTGACCTTGTCCGTGCCGATCACGCGCACGTCGAAGCGCGGCGGAGCGCTGGCGGCGAACTCCTCGCCCATCGCATGCCCTCCGCTCTGGAAGTCGACGATGATGTTCTCCGTGGCAGCATACGTGCGGCGGGCGTAGAGCGAGTCCCAGATGTCGGCGTAGGTCCGGGCGGGCGTATATGCCACGGCATACGACATGTGCGTGGAGCGGTGGTCGGAACTGGCGATGAAACCCATCTTGTAGCCCTTTTCCAGAGCGTTCCAAATGAAGCCCTTGGGCCGCATGTCCCCCGATGTGATGTAGCCCCCCACCACGATCCGCTCCGCCGTCGCGCCGCGCGGCGCGCCGAGGTACTCGTACGAGTCGCGATTGCCTTGGAACATTTCCACCAAGCGTTCGGCGCGCTCGTCGTTGTATCGCCAGTCCGTGCCCATTTGCGTGGCCGGCGTGTGGGGAATGCTGATCGCCTTCGGGCGCCCTCCGTCCAAGAGCTGCTTCCACAATTCCAGCGTGTCGTCCTCGGCAACGCCGATCGGGCGGTCGCCGAGCTTGATGCGGATGGGATCGTAGCCGCGCCCGCGCCAGACGATGTTGCGGTGTCCGTCCGGGTAGCCAACAGTGCGCTCGTAGTTCAGCACGGGATAGAAGGTTCCCGGGAGCTTGTAGACATCCACGGCCTTGTCAACCATGTGCCACATGTAGGCGGTGTCGGTTTTTTGGGGCAACACGTGCTCGGACGGCCCCAGGAAGTCCATCTGTGCCACGTCGATCGCGTAACGGTAGCAGTCGTACAGACTGCCGTCGCTGTAGCCATCGAAGGAAAGGTCGGTATGCCGGTGCAGATCGCCCCAGACTAGCTGGTACTTCTCTCCGGCCGATTCCATTTGGTAGGTCTTCCACAGCGGCTGGGCCGCTTCCGGGATGGAGTCGGCCACGGGCTTGGGAGCAGCCAGATCATTAGTCCCGACGAAGTACTCGTCGGATACAGCCTCGCCAGCAGTGCGCGCCAAAGCGATCTTGCCCGCATAGACGTCGTAATGCCAGAAGCGATCCGACTCGGGCCGGTAGCTCTTGCCGTCGGTCTGCGAGACGACCCACAGGTCCCCGGAGCGGTCCACGGCTACCGCGGGGCGCTGCTCGTTGCGTCCGTCGGAGAACGGAATCCATACCGGCGGCGTCCAACCATGGCCATCGAACATCGTGACCTTGTAGTCCCAGTAGGGAAAGATCGACGTTGCCGCGACGGTCGGCGGATTGGCGCGCCCCAGCGTGCGCGTGCGCAGGATCGCCCAGACGCGGCCCTTGCCGTCGACCTGCAGCATCGGGTACTCGGTGAACGTCTGGCGGGCGCTGTCCAGGCCGAGCGCCATCCAGCTGCCGGTGATCGGGCTGGGCGGAAAGCGCTGGTCGATGGGCGGAACCGGCCTGACGATACGCCCGCGGTCAAGCACTCGCACCTGTGCCTGGCGGTGAAAGTACAGCCCGCTCTCGCCACGGTGGATGCCGTTGATGCCGTAGTGGTCCTTGCCCCAGTTCGGGCCGCCGTTGTCCCAGGCCATCCAGAGGCGGTCGCGGTGGTCGTAGGCCAGGCTCACGTGGGCCTGAAAGTCCTCGCTGGCGGTGATGCGCTCCAGCGGCTGCAGGCGCCCGGAGACAAACCGCCGCAAGAAGATGTCGTAGTTGCCGTGGCGGTAGCTGTCCCAGGCGATAGCGAGCTCTCCCCGCGAGTTGAGCGCCAGCGCGGGCTCCCAGTCGTTGGCCGGGTGCTCGGTAACCTTGACCGGAGGCCCCCAGCTGCCACCCCGCCGGACCATCAGCGACACGTCGGTGTTGCCCTTCGCGCCGGACTGATAGACCAAGTATACATCGCCGTTCTTGGCCGCCGCCATGCGCGGATAGGTGTCTGGCCCGGGACCGTTGGTGAGGGCTCGGCCCGAGGGCTTGCCGCCCAACTCGTAGTCGACTTGGTAGAGCTGCACCACGCCGTCGCGGATGGCCGAGGCCACCGCCGTCACCGCGCCGGCCTCGGTGGAGATCAGGGAGACCTGGTAGTACTCGCCGGCGGGAGCGAGTGTGATCTGCTCGTCCCAAGACTCGCCATCAGGCGAGGAGCGCACCTGGATCGTATCGGCCCCATCCTCGAAGGCTATCCACGCCACCCAGACGCGCCCGTCGGGCCCGATCGCGATGGCAGGATAGTCGTCGTCCGCCAATGCATCGGACATGCGGCGCGCCAGTGGCACGCGCTCGATCCGTATGCGCCCGTCCAAGCGTTCTAGCGGTTCATGGAAACGGACCTGGCCGGGACGGAATTCTGCCTCGCCCTGGGCTGTCTGGATTGAGACGCGCACGGCGTCGCCGCCTGCGACATCGACGACAACCCCCTTCCAGCGGGTCGGGGAGAAGGCGGCTTCGTCCCGCGGCTCCATCTGGAGGCGGCCGTCCCACTGGTTGCCGCAGCGCCAGGTAGAGCGGTCGAAAGACTCCTCCGCGCCAAAGTGGTGCGCGGCGGCGATTTCCGCCGAGCCGCCAGCAGCGGCTAGCGAGCCACTCCAATCGACCACCGTCTCGTCGGCGCCCCCGAACAGGATTCGGAACCGATCCGCAGCGCCGAGCGGCACGGCCGCAGCCAAGGCCAAGACAAATACAAGCGCGCGGGCTTGTGATGTTGCAGTGATCATTCGGGGCACGCTGACAACCTGCCCAATCATACCCAAGACCGGCTCTGCCCAGCCCAAGACGGTCCCTTAATCCCCGGATAGGACTCTAAACCCACGCATCAAGCGTCTGTGCACTTAGATGGCTTGAGGAGTGCTGCGGCCCAGCCGCAACTTCACCCAGGGAGCGAAGCTCTCGCGAGCCTCGGAAGTGAGTGCGGCATGCGAGCCGACGCCGCCCCGGAATCACGCTTCGGAGCCGCGCACGAGGAGCTGGCCGGGCTGGCGCAGGCGCTGGCGTGCGGCGCGCGCCTGAAACGGCATCGCCGCGGTGTCGCTGGAAACGGTGCGCCCGGCGGTTCTGCTGGGCAGTCCGCAAGGTGATGAACCCGCTTGATCAGCCGAGTCCGGAGGCTGCTGGCAGTGCCCGTCCAGAATCGGACCAGGCAAGCTCTCCCGGAGCGGTCCGGGCACCCGGGTCCGCAGCACGGGAAGCAAGGAAGGAGACGAGATGATGATCTGGTGCTGAGTTACAATCGCTGCCGTCGGCAGTTCGCAGCCATGGCGGAGTCCATCTCAAATTCACCGATCAACTGTCTAAGAGCACCGCACCACTCCATGCATCCGAAATCATCTCTCGCTTCATGAGTATCGACGCGCTGTTGCGCATCGGCTTGCTCGTCGTCACCGCCAAGCTCAGCGAGGGGCTCCTCGGACGGCTCGGCTTGAGCGCGATCGTGGCGTATACGCTAGCCGGCGTGCTGCTGGGACCTGCCACCGGAATCGTCGTGCCGGCGGACGAGACAAAGATCTTCCTCGCCGTCGGCGTATCCGTCTTCTTTTTCCTCGTCGGCCTCGACGAGCTCGATCTCCCGGGCCTGAAGGCCACGATCCGCGGCCCCTATTTCGTTGGTTCGGCGGTATCAGTCGTGATCTCGGTGCTCGCGTCTCTGGTCGTGACGTCGGACCTCTTCGGCCTGGAATTCGCGTTGGGTCTCGAATTCAACGAGGCGCTGGCGGTCGCCGGCATCCTGTCGCTGTCCAGCTTGGGCCTCGCGGTCAAGGTGCTGTCCGACCTGGGCCTGCTTAAGCAACTGATCGGGCTACGGATATTCACGGCCGTCATCATCGCTGAGGTCCTCGCCATGCTGCTGGTTGGGGCGACCATCGGCGAGGTCGTCCACGAGACGAGTATCGGCGGCGTGCTGCAGCTGATCGGGCAGATTGCCGGGTTCGCGGTGGTTACCTGGTTCGTGTCGGCCAAGGCCCTGCCCACCGCCATCGACGTCCTCCAGCGCTTGCTGCACGTGTCGGAGCTCTCGTTCGGGTTGTTGATCGGCGGCCTCTTTCTCGTGGTGGCGGGGGCCGAGCGCATCGGGCTGCACGGCTCGCTGGGCGCGCTCCTGTTCGGCGCGTCACTGTCGGGACTTCCCCACCGCATGCGCGCGGACATCATGCCCGGTATCCGGAGCATCGCGGACGGCCTCTTCGTGCCGCTCCTCTTCGCGTCTGCTGGCCTGTATCTAGACTGGTCGTTCACCGCCCTGCCCGCGGCGACCATAGCCGCCGTGGCGGTCATCCCCTTCGCGGGGAAGTTCGCCGGCGCCCTCATCGGCACCTACCTAGCGCGGCTGGACACACCGGTCGTCCTGGCCACGGGCTTGATGGCCAAGGGCGTCGCCGAGATCGCCCTCCTGCTCGTCCTGCTCGAAACGGGCGTGATCACGCGGGAAGTTTTCTCCCTGCTCACGTTCATCATGTTCGGTTACATCCTGGTGATGCCCTCGGTCATCGGCCTGGCCGCCAGAAAAGCCAAGGACTCGGAGCAAGCAACGCCTCCGGGGGCGGTGCCGCCATCGTTCGCCCGCCATGCGCTGGAAGGGGTCTCCGTGAGTTCGATTACGGACCGTACGCGCGTCTACCCCCCGCCAGAGTTGCCGGTGCGGGACTTCCTAGCCGACTGGACCGTCCCGAATCAGCAGGACTACCTCGTCGTCGATGACGACGATCCCGTCGGCACCGTGTCACTGGCAAGGATGCGCCGCTTGGACGAACGCATGCGGGAAGAAACTCCCCTGAGAGACCTGCTGCGCCGAAACATTCCACGCGCGTGGTCGGACGAGCCGGTTGACGATGTGCTGGAGCGGATGGCGGACCACTCGGTGTCGGTCATTCCGATCGCGGAGCGGGACACCGGCCGGTTTCTGGGCTCGGTCGCCAGCTACGACATTATGGACTTGGTAGCGCTGATGCGCGAGATCGAAGGCGAGGCGGAACGACTTGCCGCCAGCGAAGGCCCGGCGCGCGGTTGAGCGAGCCCGCCCGAATCTCGGACACCGACAATCTGCCAGCGCCGACGCTCGAACAGGTCCGGGCGTGCGTAGGCGGATTCGACCCTGTGCTGCACCGCGTGGGCCAGCGCCGCCTAGATGACCTCCCGCGGATGGCCCGAGAGGCCAACTTCGCGGAGCTCCATCGCGGCAGCTAGCTCAACCGGGGATCTGGGCCCGAGACGGTCCCGGAACACCGGTGGCGCTATGGTGAAACGTAGAGTTCTGGACACCGTCGTGGACACGCGCACGAAGATCGTTGAACCTGGCACGCTGGCTTCCTGCCGCGGGCAGGTTCACGCGGCCAAGGGATGGTTCGATGTCTTGACCTCCGAGCATTGCGGGCTGCTGGAGCAAGCCCGGCCCGCGAACCGCAAGCTACTGGTGCTGGTCTACCGCGAGACAGAAGACCGACCCGCTCCGCTTCCCGCATATGACCGGGCGCAAATGGTGGCCGCCCTCGCGTGCGTAGACTTTGTCTGCACCGCCGACGCGTCTGAGGCGGACGCGATCGTGGCCAGCGTCGGAGCCGGGCCGGCACTCGACATGGATGCCAGCCAGTCTCGCGACGTAGTCCGACATGTCATTGCTACCCAACGCAGCTAGGCGCTCGCCGCCGCGCATCCTGGTGGTGCGCTTCGGGGCCATGGGGGACATCATCCAGACCCTGCCGGCGGTCGCGGACCTGCGCAACGGCGTTCCGGACGCCAAGATTGTGTGGGCCTTCGACGGCCGCTGGCGAGAGTTGCTCGCGGGCAACCCCGACATCGACGAGTTCGTCAGCGTGCCCTTGCGCCGGTGGTTTCGCTCCGGGTCCAGACCTGGCGAGAGCGCGGGGGAAGCGCTCAGGGCGCTGCGACGAAACGATTTCGATCTCGCCCTGGACATGCAGGGTCTGATCAAATCCGCGGCAGTCGCGTCAGCTTCCAACGCAAAGACCGTAGCAGGGCTGGATCATCGCCTGCTGCGCGAGCCGCACGCTGCCCTGCTCTACGACCGCCGCCTCGAGACAGCTAGGACCCATGTCATCGATCGCTACCGCGAAATCGCCGCCCTGGCGACCGGCTGCCCGCCGTTGCCCGAGCCTCGCTTCCCGCTGCCGCCGGGCGAGCTGCGCGCGGGCCTTCCCGAGAGCTACGTGCTCACCAGCGCGCAGGCTGGCTGGGGTGCCAAGCAATGGCCGCAGGAACGTTATAGCGAACTCGCGGCGAGGCTCTGGACCGAGCACCAGATCCCGCTGGTCGTCGACTGTGTCCCCGGCCAGGAGGCGCATGCTAACGCCATCCGCGACGCCGCACCCGAAGGCGCGGTCCAATCCCACCCGTCGACGCTCTCGCAACTGATCGGGGCGACACGGCGCGCCGCAGCCGTGGTGGGGGTGGACAGCGGCCCGCTCCACCTAGCCGCCGCACTGGGTCGACCCGGCGTGGCAATCTTCGGTCCCACCGATCCGGCCCGCAACGGGCCTTGCGGGTCGAGCATGACGGTGTTGCGCGTAGCGGACGCGGCGATCACATACAAACGGGCTGCCGAGCCCAGCGCGTCGATGAAGGCCTGGTCCGCTGACGCCGTCTACCGCGAGCTCGTTCCCCGACTAAACTCAGTAGACTGAGACCCATGCAGCGATTCGTTCTCTACTTCGTCGCGGTTCTGGCGCTCGTGGCGCCCCCACCGGCTTGGGGCCAGCCCTCCGACCGGCTCAGCGGCAGTGAAGCGGCGGAGGTGATGGATCGCATCTCAGACCTGCTGGAAGCGACGCGCATCGTGATTCCAGAGCTCTCCCGGGCCGGAGCGCCCCTGCAGGAGAACTTCCGGCAAGGCGTGAATACGCTGCGCACCACTCCCAGCCGCGATCACACCGGCGTGCTGTACCAGATGCTGACGAACGCCAAGGCCTACCTGCAGCTTTCGGACACGCTGCCGAAGTCGGCCGAATTCTCCGAGGACATCGGGCGCCAGCTGTCCGAGCTGCGCGAGGGCATCCAGAAGCTCGAGGCCCATTTCCGGGCCACGCTGGCGTTGCGGGAGCAACAGGTGCTCGGCTCCGACCGCGACAACCTGCGCAGGTATGCGGATGCCAATCGCATGGTCGGATCCGTCGAGACCAGCGATCCGAGAGTTGTGTTCTTGGGCAACTCGATCACCGACGGCTGGCGGCTGAACCAGTATTTCGCGGGCAAGCAGTACCTCAATCGCGGAATCAGCGGGCAGATCACGGGCCAGATGCTGGGCCGCACCAAGCCCGACGTGATCGATCTCCAGCCGAGCGTAATGGTCCTGCTAGCCGGCACGAATGACCTGGCGCGAGGCGTGCCCGACGCCACCATCCGACACAATCTGGAGGCCATCGGCCTGCTGGCCGAGGCGGCCGGAATCGTCCCGGTAATGGCGTCCATCCTGCCGGTGAGCGACTATCACAAGGACGCGAACCCACGCTTTCTGCGCACGCCCTATCGGGATCCGACGCGCATCCTGCAACTGAATCAATGGCTGGCGGCGTTGTGCGAGTCCAAGGGCTGGGGCTACCTCAACTACCACGACGCCATGGTCGACGAGGCAGGCCGGCTGCGCCAAGATCTCGCCGACGACGGCCTGCACCCGAATACCGAGGGCTACAAGGTCATGGCCCCGCTGGCCGAGCAGGCAATCCAAGCGGCACTCGCGAAGACCGGGCCCCGCCGCAGACGGCGCTAGCCACGCTCGCCGCAGGGCGCTACCGGAGAGTGCGCCGGACAAGCGGCGAGCGCCGAGATTGGTAAGCTGATTAAACGCTCCGGCCGGACGCTGGCGGGCGGACACTCTGCGATGGCCATCCTAGACTTCTTCCGACAGGCGCCAAGGCGTCAGTCCCAGTCCGCGCGCGACTCCGATACGGTGCAGCGGATCAGCCAAGCCATAGACAGGCTGCCCGAGGAGCAGGCGAAGTACATCGCCGCATTCGCCTTTATCCTGGGCCGGGTGGCCAACGCCGATTTCGACATCAGCGCGGAAGAGATTGCCGAGATGGAGCGCATCGTGGAGCGCGTGGGCGGCCTGCCCGAAGAGCAAGCGGTGCTGGTGGTGCAGATCGCGAAGGGGCAGCACAAGCTGTTCGGAGCCACCGAGAACTTCGTCGTCACCCAAGAATTCAACCGGGTCGCGACGCGTCCCCAGAAGCAGGCTCTGCTGCACTGCCTGTTCGCTGTGTCGTCCTCGGACCACTCCATCAGCGTCAAGGAAGACAACGAGATCCGGGCAATCAGCAAGGAACTGCGCCTCGACCATGCGGACTTCATCGCAGCCCGATCCATCTACAAGGAGCACTTGAGCGTCCTGAAGGACTGAATCCGGAGGCTGACCGGGGCAAGGAGCTAGATCGAACGTGGAGACTGCAACTTTCGGAGCCGGCTGCTTCTGGGGAGTGGAGGTCGCTTTCGGCAACGTGCCGGGCGTAACGTCCACCTGCGTCGCCTACGCGGGCGGGCACCTGCCCGACCCGTCATATCGGGACGTGTGCGCGGGCGACACGGGACATACCGAAGTGGTCCGCGTCGAGTTCGACGAACGCCGCGTCAGCTTCGAAACGCTGCTGGAGACCTTTTGGTCGTGCCACGACCCGACCCAGGTCAACCGGCAAGGCCCCGACTTCGGCTACCAGTACCGCTCCGTGATCTTCTGCGAGGATGACGATCAGTTCGCGGCAGCCAAGGAGTCGAAGCGGAAACTGGAGCAGAGCGGCCGGCACGAGCGTCCGATCGCAACCGCGATCGAACGCAGCCGCTCGTTCTACCTCGCCGAGGATTACCATCAGAAGTACTTGGTCAAACGCGGCATGGCGACCTGCCACGTCTAGGGCTTAGCCTGTACCAACTGCGGCTAGGCTGCTCCACGGCAACGGCGCCGGCCTGATTCGGCCAGTTCACGGACGCGCCCAATGTCGATGATGCTCGAGGAGATCCGGCAGCAGCCTGCGGTCCTGGATCGCATTCTGGCCAGCCCGCCGGACGCTCTTGAGCGCCTCGGCCAACGATTCTCGCGAGATCGTCCCGATTTTGCCGTGATCGTGGCCCGCGGCACATCCGATCACGCAGCGATCTTCGGGCGCTACCTGTTCGAGATCACGCTTGGCCTGCCAACCCTGCTGGCCGCGCCGTCCGTGGCTACGCTGTACCGCCGCCTATCGCTGCCGCCGGGCACTCTGGTGATCGGCATCTCGCAGTCGGGCGAATCGACCGACATCAACGGCTACGTCGAAGCGGCCAAGTCGCTTGGAGCATTCTGCATCGGAATCACGAACGAAACGGACAGTACGCTGGCACGGCTGGCGGACGAGGTGCTCGCCACCCAAGCCGGCAAGGAGAAGAGCGTTGCGGCGACTAAGACCTACACGGCCCAGCTGGCCATGCTGTACTGGCTGGCCGGCGCTCTCGGCGCGGAGATCAGCGCAGACGACCTGAAGAAGATTCCGGGTGCCGTGGCGGCCCAGCTCGAAGGCGAGCGCTCGGTGCATAGCCTCGCAGACAGCTTCCGCGACATGTCACACGCCGTGGTGATCGGCCGCGGCTTCAACCAAGCTAACGGCTTCGAGTTCGCGCTCAAGCTGATGGAGACGTGCTATGTCGTGGCGACGGGATTTTCGGGAGCGGACTTTGCACATGGGCCCATCGCCATAGTCGAAGAGCGGTTCCCGATCTTCGCGTTCAGCCCTGTAGGCCCGACCTTCGAACAGACTGAGGCCCTGCTGTCCCGACTCCAAGCCAGCCAGGCCGAGACCGTCTGCTTCGGCCCGCCCGGGACGGTGCGGGCACTGCCCAGCGGGCACGGGATCGAAGTGGCCGAGATCCCGCCTTCCAACCCCGACCTTCCCCGCGACCTGCTCTCGGTGATCCCGATGATCGTCCCGGCACAATTGTTCGCCTGCCACCTGTCCGAAAGCAAGGGCCTCAACCCCGATCGACCGCGAATGCTCTCGAAGGTCACGCAGACGCTGTAGGCGGCGCGCCAGGCTCCGGCGCCCACCGCTACGATAATCGCGACTAGCCCTCGGCCAGAGACACTCCCGCCAGCCGAGCGGTGCCGAAGTAGCGCGTCCCGCGGCCGCCTTCGTCGCGAGTCTCCAGCAAGCCCTCGTTGCGCGCACGGGCGAACAGGTCTCGGTAGGTCTTCAAGCCGTAGTTCGTGCACTTGAAGCCGGGCTGGAACTGCAGCACTGCATCCTTGAGTTCATCGCGACTCAGGCCCGGGCCAGCCAGGTCCTCGTTTGCCCGCAACACTGGCACGATCAGCGCGAGCGCATCGGCCACCGGTCCCCCGACCTTGAATTCCAAATCAACGCTCGGCACCGGCGCCCGCGCCCGAGCGGCGGCCTTCGGGGTTGCCGCCTCCGCCTCTGCCGGCGCTGCCCCGGCCGCATCGGGCCCGGCGGGCAAGCTCGCAGCAGCAGGCGCTGCTTCGTCCCGCCGTGAAGTCGCGACCACGATTCGGCCGTCGGCCTCGGACAGCGTAAACAAGCCATCGCCGGCGATCCGCTCAAGCAACGGCTGGAAGGCCGTCCGGCGCACGCCGTACGACCTCAATTTGGGGTCAATCCGCAGCGCTGTCTCATACAGCAGCCCGATGTCTGCCACATGCCCGTCGTTCTCGATGCGCTCAATCGCGGCCTCCAGTACCGACACCACTGTCTCAAGGGAGTCTCCTTGAGGCAGTCTCACCGCGGTCTCGGCTGCATCCGGCCGGCTCGTCCGCCCAGACTCACCCGCTCGGCCGAGGCTCGCTGACGCACCGGAGCGACCTCCCGAGGCAGCGGAGCGTGCGGACTCCCGCGGCGCATCGAACTCTCGCCGTGTCTGGCTCTCGCGCGGCCGGTCGTCTCGCCGCCATCGTTCGAACTGCCGCGCCTGCGGGGCGTCATCCCGGTCCGATATCGCCACGCAAAACATGTGCGGGGCGATCTGCTTCCGCCAGAGATGGCCGGATTCAAACATCCCGTAGATCAGATCCTTGAAGTTGTCACAGCCGAAGTTTCGCGGATCCAGGTCGGGCTCCCGATAGGCGATGTATTCGGAGAGTTCGTTCATGAACGGTGTCTCGCCGCGACGGTCCATGTCTCGGATCGCATCCTTGACATACGGGAGCGCCTCTTCGAGCGGGTCGTGGCGCTGCTTGCGCCGAGCCGGCGCCTTGGGGCCAGAGCCATCCCGCTTGGGTCCCCCCGGGGCGAGCAAGAGCTCTTCGTAGCTGATGAACTCGTTACAGTTGCGCCGCAGGTTGGCGCTGATCGTGTCCTGACTGGCGCAGATGTAGACCCGCTTGTTGTAACGCTTGAGCTTGTGGATCAGAGGCAGGAAGTCGCTGTCGCCGCTGACGATGCAGAAGGCATCGATGTGCTCTTGCGTGAACACCAATTCCAGCGCCTCGAGCGCCAGGGCGATATCGGCTCCGTTCTTGCCGCCGCTCGGGACGGTCTCGAGATGTTCCATGCGCACTCCCTGCGCGGCCAGCCTGCTCTGGATCTGCCGAGCGCCGACATGGCTGCTCCAACTGCCGTAGGCCACCTGCGTGAGCACTTCGCCGTGGGAGCGGATCCAGTTCAGGACAACCTCGTACCGGAAGTTGCGGTTCCGCGAGGCCTTGATGCCGATCGCGATGTTGTCGTAGTCAATGAATACGGCGAACCGTCTTCGTTCCGGCAACTCGGATCTCCCTGCTCGAGACTCTCTTCAAGGCAAATAACAACAGGTGGTCGGCGCGATCTTTACTCGCAGCCCGGAGAACGAACTCAACCCCGCAATCACGCTAGACCTCGGCAACTATGTAGCGATATATGTTTCGTGTCACTTTTCAAGGGTGATGCTCAAGGCCTTTAGGAACTGCTGGTCTTGAGGCGTGAGGCTAGAGTCAAGATCCTTCGGTGCGGCCTGATCGACCACGGAATCACCGTTCTTGGCGTTCCTCTGGCTGAAGCCGACAGTCGCTTCAAGCACTAGCAGCACGTCGTAACCTTCTTTCTTGATTTCGCCGATCACCTCGGCGATTCCTTCCGATTCGGATAGAGATTCGTCAATCGCATGCCCCAGACGCTTGATGAGCTGCTTCAGTCGCTTATCCACGTGCGATCCACCGCATGCCCAACTGAACCACGACACACCGCGCGGCCAAGCCAAGCGCCTGTCTGTCGGTTATTGAAGCAGATGGCAGCGCGGTTTGCAAATGATTTTTCGGGCGGATCCCCGTGCCGCCCTGTCGCAGCCGGATTCGATCCGCCTTGCACCGCCGCCGAATGGGCGGTGACAATGGGGGGTGCGGCCCATGACCGACGCAGAACGAGCCGAGCTGGCGCGCGAGATCGCGCTGGCGGTTTCCGGCGCGGAAAGCGGTCACACCTGCGCCTGCGGCGTCCCCGCCGATTCCGCGCCGGAAGTGGCGCTCGCCAATGGGCTGGCCCGTGCGCTCGACCTGTCGCTGCCGCGACCCGACGTGACGCAGCCGGAAGCGGAGCGCTTCTTGGAGGCAGCCCGGCGAGCGCAGTTCCGCTCCGTGTGCGTGCAGCCGAGATGGGCTGCGCTGGCAGTGCGCATGCTGGCCGGCGCCCGGTCGCGGGTGGCTTCATACGTGGGCTATCCGCATGGCGCGACGCTCACTCCGGCCAAGTGCGCGGAGGCCGAGCTGCTGCTGCGGCTGGGGGTGCACGAGCTTTGGATGGTCGCCGATATCGGAGCCCTGAGGGCCGGTGACCTGGACGCTGCCTTCATCGACATCCGGGCCGTGGCGCAAGTCGCCGAATGCCGCCACGCGACCCTGAACGTGATCCTGGAGTTGCCGCTGCTGAGCAAGCGCCAAGGGGTCGAGGCGTGTGTCGTAACGAAGCTGGCGGGGGCGGCCGCGGCCGCCAGCGCCACCGGAATCTGTGCCCAGCCGACGGAGCCGCGCCACATCGAACTGATGCGCCAGACGCTCGGAAACGACTTGGACGTGGTCGGGTCTGGCGGGATCGAGACAGTGTCTGCAGCGCAATCGCTGCTGGCGGCGGGAGCGTCGCGGGTGGAGTCTAGCCGCGCATTGGAGTTTGCGGGGGTCTCGCCGGCATGACGCGGCAGGCAGCTTCTCGCGGGCCCAAACCCTTGCGGTCGCAGCCGATTAGGCTAATCTGAGGTAAGTTCGGCAGCGCCGCCGGTCAGCCCACCCTCCCGGCGCTTTCCACCGCGACCAAGACACTTCTGCCCCGGGCATGCCAGGCGCGACCATGGCTACGACGACCACGCCATCCGCGTCTCTCGGCGCGAGCGGAGAAAGCACCGACGGGATCGCCATCCTGCTGCAGGCGTCGGAAGCTGCGGCGGCGAACTCGCTGGACCTCGACGCCCTGCTCGTCGAGCTGTCGAAACTCGTCAATAAGATCGTCGATTACGAACTGTACGCGTTGCTGCTCCCCACCGAAGACGGGCACCTGCGCATCGCCCATTCCGTCGGGTTTCCCGACGAAGTGGCGCAGTCGCTGCGCGTCCCGCTCGGCTCCGGCCTGACCGGCCGGGCGGTGGTGACCAAGGCGACAGTTCTCGTGGATGACGTCGATCTCGATCCGGCCTACCTGCGGGCGGTTGACTGTGTGCGCAGCGAGTTGGCCGTGCCCCTAGTCGCTCGCGATCACGTTGTCGCCGTGCTAGACCTGCAATCGGCGGACCCCAACGCTTTCGATCGTCGCGTCTCGGACCTGCTGGAACTGGTGGCGTCTCGGTTCTCGCTCGCGATTGACATCGCCCAGCTATACCACGCGCAAGAAAAGCATCGATCGACGCTGGAAACGCTGCACAAGATCGCTCAAGAGTATTCGAGCATTCTGAACCTGAACGATCTGTTGGAGAAGGTTGCTGGCATCGTGCACGACCTGATCCCCTACGACGCGCTGGCCCTGTACCTCAAGGATCCCCAGCGCCCGCTGCTGCGGCACTATTTCGGGGTCAAGCTCCAAGAGCGGGTCCGCTGGCGGGACATCCCTTTCGGCGATGGCTTGGTAGGTACTGCGGCGGTCTCAGGGCAGGCCGTGCTGGTGGCGGACACGTCGACAGATCCGCGCTACATCGAGTTGCTGGCCGGCATCCGCTCAGAAGTTGCGGTGCCCCTGATGCTTAAGGGAAACGTCATCGGCGTGCTGGATCTGGAGAGCCTGACTCCGTCCCGGTTCAGCAAGGACGATCTGGCCATGCTGATGCTGCTGGTGCCGCAGGTGGCGGCGACCATCGAGAACGCCCGCCTGTACGAGGAAAAGGAGCGTAACGAAGCGCGGCTGGCTGGTGACCTAGCCGCCGCCCGCGCCCTGCAGAGCCACCTGCTGCCAGACGGGCGCTTGTGCGCCCACGGGCTCGACATTGCCGCGAGAAACGATCCGGCGTCGGTGGTGTCAGGCGATTTCTACGATTTCTACCAGCATGACGGCACGATCGGCATCCTCAATGGCGATGTCAGCGGCAAGGGTGCCGCAGCTGCTCTCTACGCTGCTTTGGCGAGCGGCCTGCTACGCTCGGCGGCCCACACTAGCCTGTCGCCAGGCGAGACGTTGCGGAGCGTCAACGAGGCGCTGGTGGATCGCGGGGCGGGCGCCACTTTCCTGGCGGCCACGTATGCCAAGTGGCATCCCGGCGAGCGACTGCTCGTGCTGTCCGGGGCGGGCCTGCCGTACCCGTACGTCTACCGCAACGGCAAGCTGTCGCGCGTAGAGCTGTCCGGCATCCCGCTGGGCCTGTTCCGGGACGCAACTTATGAAGACGTGAAGCTGGCTCTGCAGCCGGGTGACTTGGTGGTGAGCGTGTCGGACGGCTTCACCGAGAGCCTTGACGAACGTGACGAGGAGTATGGCGAGAGGCGCCTGCTGAAGATCCTCGACACCAATCGCGAGGAGTCTGCCGACACGGTCCTGCAGCGCATCTTCGCCGATGTCGGCCTCTTCAGCTCGCGCACGCCACAGTCCGACGACAGGACGGCGATCGTCGTTCGCGTGACAGAGTGAGGCCTGCGGAGGACGCCCAGCCATGCCCCTTCAGGAGTTCCACTACCGGGACAGCCAGCTCTACTGCGAGGACGCGGCCCTGAGCGCCATTGCACAAGCAGTCGGCACGCCCACCTACGTCTATTCCGCCGGCGCTATCCGGGAAAACTACCGCGCCTATGAACGCGCCCTGGCCGACGTGCCGCACCGCATCCATTACGCGGTCAAGGCCAACTCGTCCTTGGCCGTGCTG
The DNA here is from genome assembly GCA_022826925.1 of Bryobacterales bacterium. Taxonomy (GTDB): domain Bacteria; phylum Acidobacteriota; class Terriglobia; order Bryobacterales; family UBA6623; genus VXMF01. Next base: position 26,642 of record JAJDTX010000094.1, on the reverse strand, counting down.
GCACTGCTGGCAGCCGAGGGCGCCGGATTCGACATCGTCTCCGGAGGGGAGCTCTACCGAGTGCTGCGTGCTGGCGGGGACCCTTCCACAGTGGTCTATTCGGGGGTCGGCAAGACGGCGGCCGAACTCGAGTACGCGCTCGAGCAGGGCATCGGCGCGTTCAACTGCGAGTCGGAGCAAGAACTGGACATGCTCCGCGAGGTCGCGGCGCGCATCGGCGCAAGGCCCGCCGTGGCACTGCGGGTAAACCCGAACATCGACGCGAAGACTCATCCGTATATCTCGACGGGGCTTAGCGAGCACAAGTTCGGAATTGGCCTGCAGGCCGCCGAATCGCTCTATGGCGAGGCCGCCAAATGGTCCCCGCTGGAATTCACAGGCATCAGCTGCCACATCGGCTCGCAGATCTTCGACACCAGCGTCTTTGAAGAGGTGTTGAGCCAGATGCTGGCCTTGGCGGCCCGTCTGCGCGCGCGCGGTTTGCCAATTGAGGGAATCAACCTAGGCGGCGGCCTCGCGGTCGGATACGAGCAAGGCCAACCCAGCGCATCGATCGCAGGCTATTGCCAGATGCTGTCCTCGGCTTTCGCGGGCAGCCGATTCGCGTTGGGCCTCGAGCCCGGGCGGTCCATCGTGGGACAGGCCGGCGCCTTGCTGACCTCGGTCTTGGTGTACAAGCAAGCCGATCGCAAGACGTTTCTGGTTGTGGACGGGGCCATGAACGACCTGCTCCGTCCAGCCCTTTACAGTGCCCACCATGAGATCCTGCCAGTGTTCGACGCCGGCGGGCCGCGGCTCTTGTGCGACGTCGTGGGGCCGGTCTGCGAGAGTGGCGACTTTTTCGCCACCGGGCGCGAGCTCCCGGCATGCTCCGCAGGCGACCTACTGGCGGTCGCCACCGCTGGCGCCTACGGCTTCGTGCAGGCGTCGAACTACAACTCCCGCCCGCGGGCAGCGGAAGTGCTGGTGGACGGCGAGGGCTTCCGCATCGTGCGCGAGCGAGAGACCCGTGAGGACCTAGTCCGCGGCGAGGCGTCATAGCCAATCCAGCCCTGCCGAGGCGCGTGCAAGGGCTCAGAGGCTGGGCTCGAACGGCCACTTCGCTGTGGTCGTGTAGCCGCCATCGGAGGCAATCACTTGTCCCGTGATGTAGTCGCTGGCCGGGCTGGCCAGAAAGACAGCCAGTCCCGCGATATCGTCCGGCGTGCCAAGGCGGGGATTCGGCTGCACTCCCGCGAGCCACCCCTTCATGTGCTCGGGCTGCCACATGTCGCGATTGAGATCGGTGAGGATGAAGCCCGGCGCGATGCAATTGACCTGGATGTCGGCGTGCGCCCATTCTGCGGCCAACACACGCGTCAGGCCGGCCAGGGCGCTCTTGGTCATCGCGTAGACGGACAGGTACGGAAGTCCCAACACGGACATGAGACTGCCGATGTGCACGATCTTGCCGCCGCGCCCGCGCTCGACCATCCGCGCACCGACCACCTTGGTGAGATGCACGATGCCGTGCAGATTCGTCTGCATGATCCGCTCGTACTCCTCTGGAGAGTAGTCCTGAAAGCGCTTGCGGATGTTTGTGCCGGCAACATTGACCAAGATGTCCACCTCACCGCAGGCGGCCGCAACCGACTCGATAGACTCGGTATCTGTAACGTCGAGCCGGACGGCCTCAGCAGACAGGCCGGCGTCGCACAGGGCTTGGGCTTGGCCCTCCAATACGCCTGTCGAGCGCGCGGCCAGCACCGTGTTCGCACCCTGTGCGGCGGCGGCCTTGGCGATCGCCAGTCCAATGCCCCGGCTAGCGCCAGCGATTAGCGCGGTGCGCCCCTGAAGCGAGAACATTCGTGCGTAGTCCATGCGGGCCGCTATCTTAGCTCAGGTCAGAGTCGGGTCCGCTACCAGCCCTCGCGAGGCGTTTCGGCGATTCAGTCTGTCGCCCATGGCCTGGATCGCACGCAGCGATTCGGGGTGTCCGACTGCCGAGGAGTCAGGATCTCGGCAGCGCCCCGTATCTGATGCTCGACGGCCTTGGTGCCTTGTCCAGAACGCGCGGCCGGTCGTCAGGACACCGCGGGATGGTCCGTTGCGGGACGGTTCTGGACCGCAAGCCGCGCGGTCTGGGAGATCTCCCGCATCGCCACTGCGAGAGCCGATTGCTGCCGCCAAGCGAGGATGATGGTCCGGTGTGGCGTCGGTGGCTCTATTGGACGCGTCACGAGGTCAGACCGATGTGTCTCGGCAGGCACCGCGATAAGTGGCAGCAAGGTGATACCCATGTTGGCGGACGCCATCTGCACCAGCGTCGGCAAACTCGTCGACCGAAAGCCAAGTTCATCAACGTCAACTCCGCTACAGAACTCGATCACCTGATCGCGCAAGCAGTGCCCTTCGTCAAGCAGAAGGAGGCTTTCGCCCTGTAGGGAGCTCAGGGGTATGGGCGTTGACGAGTCTCCAAGGCGGTGACACGGCGGCACTGCAAGCACGAACGGATCCTGCGTAATGGTCTCGTAGCTGACGTCCCCGATGTCCGATTCCAAAGCGAGAAACGCACCGTCGAGGCTTCCATGACGAATCTGGCGAACAAGTGTCTCGGTCTTCTCCTCCAGCCAAGCTAGTGTCAATAGCGGAAGCTCCTGGCGCAGCTTCGCAGCTACGGTGGGGAGGAGGTAGGGTCCGATGGTGGGAATTACGCCGATTCGCAGCGTACCCGCTAGAGGTTCCAACAAGCGCTGTGCGGCAATGCTGACATCGTCCGCGTCAACCAGAACGTTCCGCATGCATTCGATCAGCTCAGATCCTCCTTCAGTGATCAACACGCTTCGACGATGACGCTCGAACAACTGCACTCTCAGTGCGGCTTCAACCTTCGCAACCTGCGCACTCAGGGAAGTCTGGGACACGTCGCAGCGCTGGGCCGCCTGGCGAAAGCTCTTCGTGTCCGCTACGGCCACGACGTACTGAAGCTGTCGGAGTGAGAAGTCGTGCTTTTTCATTGCTGACGGCGCTAGGCTATCACAGGAACAGAAACACTGGGCTCGCACAGCGCGGGCACCTAATAGAGTGTTCGGCCCTCGCCCGCTGCTGACAGACTCGCGGAATTGCCTCGATTCCTCCTTCAGCACATTTCTGAAGAACCGGATCAGAAGCTAATCAAGAATCAGGGCGTCCGCTCGAGAGCGCGACGAAGCCCCGGACTCACCCAGCACACCGGAACCTGATGGAGGAAATCCGTCCCCTATACTGAGGCCACGCCGGTCCGGCACTGGGGTAGCGTCATCCCGGGGCCATCGCCCTGCACGGGCCGGAAGGGCATTCACTGTAATTCGAGACACGCGTAGGAATTTCGACCCAGCCCCTAGCGCGATCAGAATGGCTACAGAATCGGCAATAGAAGTCCCAGAATCCTCCAGACCGCGCCGGGAGTTGTGGAAGCGCCCTAATCTTCACCTGCTCAGCAGGTGCGTGGTGTGCGCAGTCGTTGGCGCAAGCCTGGGCGGACTGTTCCTCGCGCCGTCTAATGGCTGGGCTTACGTGGCCGACGTGCTCGTCCGCTCCTACCTGGCGTTTGTGGGCACAGTGATGGCCCACGAGGCTGTGCACGGATTGATGGGCCCGACACGCGCTGCCAATCTCTGGTGGGGGCGTCTCGCGCTGGTTCCTTGCATGGTGCCGTTCACCAACTTCCGCAAGACCCATCTCCTGCACCACCGATTCACGAACGAGCAGAGCCGGGACCCGGACCATTTCGTCAAGCCAGCCGCGGACCGTGAATGGGAACTTCCGCTGAGGGCGGTGGCGATGCCTCACCACTGGCTCCTCTGGTTGCGCAATCGGGAGAACGTCGATGGCTCTCACGTACGCGAATTGCTCCTGAACTACCTGGGCATCGCACTGGTCTATCTCCCCATCCTTCTCGTGGTGGGCCCGGCAAGGCTGGTTTCCGGCATGCTTCCCCTGCTGGTGATCGTTTCGTTGCTGCTGTGGTACCCGTTCGCGTTCAAGACGCACGAAGGCTTCTCGACCGGAAGCCCGGAATCGCGCTCGCACAACTACTACGGCCGGCTGATGTACTGGTTCTCGTTCGGCCTGTCGATGCACAGAACACATCACATGCGCCCACACCTTGGTTGGATCGAGCTGCTTCCGTTCGTCGAGTCGGCACCTTCTGGGGCCAGCGCGCTGATTCCCAGGCGCGACATCCGGAAGGACCGAGCGTCAGCGGTCCCCGATGCCCAATCCCGCTCTCAGCACGCTTGACCTCGTCAGCTTGGTCATGGACAGCGAGGTCCGGCCGCTCGACTTCGCAGTGTTGCTTCGTTTCGATCGGGAGATCGATGCGAACGATCTCGCACGCGGAGCGCGCAGCGCGCGAAATCTCTATTCGGCGACGGGATGCAAGGTGGTTGACGGCCGCTGGTCTCCGCTGGAGCCAGATTGCCTCGAACCGGCGTTTCGCTCGCTTCGGCAGGGAGAAAGCAATGGGCTCGTCGAGCGGTTCCTTCGGACGCCGTTCGACCTCGCGAGCGGACCACCGCTGCTCCAAGCATGGGTCGGCGGCGTGGACGCCGGTACGGGCTGTCTCGTCACAAAGGTCCACCATTGCGTGGCGGACATGCTCAGCGTCCTGGCATGGATTCGACACCAGCTGCGGGTCGCCTCGGATCTGGACCGGCCCTGTTCGGAGCCGGCTGCAGTGGTGCCGCCTGCGCTTGCGGAAGCCCCGCCCGGCGCGAAGCGGAACCCGGTATGGGATCGTTGCGCCCCTCTGTGGACCCGTCCCGGGCAGGCATCCAGCGAGAGACGCTGGACTACATGCTCTTTTCCGCACGGCGAGCTCGCGGGAATCTCCTTAGCGGAATCTGGGTTCACGTTTAACGATGTCCTGGTAGTCGCCGCGCTGGAGACGCTCCAAGAGTGGAACCGAATCCAAGGCGACAACGGCCGGAGGGTAGGCATCTGGCTGCCGGTCAACATTCGTCGAGATGCATTCGAGGGGTTCGGCAACGCCTCGAGCCGCATTCGGGTTCGCCGGGACTATGCCGACGGGCTGGATCTCTCGGATATGTGCCGCGCCGTTCGATCGCAGGTCAACCTCGCCCGGGAGCGTGGCGAATGGGTCGTGCCCCAGCGAACGCTGCTGACCGGGATTCCAGTGCGATTCAGCGCCTCGCTCGCCCGTGCGTACTTGAACCGCCCCTGGGCCGATATGGGCTCTGCTGCGTTCAGCCACGTTCAAAAGTGGCCCGGGCAGGACGATCCAGTCTTCGCCGGGTTGCAGGAGCTTGGCGTGCTGGGCGCGATGCACCGGCGCCACGCCTTGATCTTCGCGGCGGTGTCGCTGGGCGATCAGACCTGGATGACGATCACGTACGACCCGGCCCTGCTCTGGCCGGAAGATGTTGCAGTCATTCGGGACCGCTACCTAAGCACCGTCCGAGCAGCATCGCGAGGGCTCTGATGCGCGCCGCATACAACGACGCATTGCGCTGCTTGATCGGCGTCGTCCTGCGAGCGGCGGGTGCGCTGGCGGAGATCCTGCACCGTCTGCGAGCGCGACACCACCGGCTGCTGTGGTCGAGGCTGCGACGCCGGTTCGGGATCGTCCCCGAAACGGAATTGACGACAGAAGTGCCGCCGGTCGACCCGGCAATCGATCCACGGCGAATCGCAAGCACTTCGGGAACGAGGGGCGGCCCAAAGCTGCTCGCCTATAGCCGGCGACGGATCGCCGCAGTGCGCTGGGTGTTTGTCGATTCGTTCATGCGGGCATTCCGGATGCTGGGAGTTCGCCGCACAAGCATGTACGTGTTCGGTCCCGTCCAGCCTGACGGCTCGCTGAGCAGTCTGTTGCTCAGCGAGGCGGGCAGGCCGTCCTACCTTGCGACGCTGCAGGCCCCGTACCGGATGCATTGCTGGGAGCCCCTGCGGCCGTTGCACGATGCCTACGGTCTGGAGGCCGTCCGGCTGTGGGTCTTGGCGGTTTCCAATCCGGGAGTGCTTTACAGCACCAACCCGTCCACGATGTCAATCTTCTTCGACACTGTGGAAGACGACTGGACGCGGTGCAGCGCCTTGGTGCGGGATTGCGTCCGAACCCCGGACAAGATGGATCCGTCGCTGGCCGCCGCAACCCGCCGCATCGCCTCCCACGGTTACGCGCAGCGTCTGAAGAGGATCGCGGAAAGCTCGACATTCCTGCCAATCGAGGAATGGGCTCCGGCGATGCGCGTGTACGTCTGCTGGACCGGCGGATATCTCGCGCCGTTTCTCGACCGGCTGGAGCTGCACCTGCCTGCCTCTCGCTTCCGCCGCGTACCGATGTACTCTATGTCGACGGAGACGATCGAGACGATCCCCGACTTCCGGCTCGGCGATCCAGCGTTCCTGCCGATAGCCCCCGGCGTCTGCTGCGAGTTCCTCGAGGCCGGTGCTCCCCGGGTCCCGGACCGGCTCCTGGCCGCCAACGAGCTCTCTGTCGGTTGCGTCTACGAACTCGTCGTCAGCAACGCGCACGGCCTGCGGCGCTATTGCACCGGCGACCTATTCAGGGTCAACCGGTTCGTCAGCGACTTGCCCGACCTCCGGTTTCTCCGCCGCCGGGGCCTCGGGTACTCCTTCACGGGGGAAAAGCTGACCGAGACCCAGGCACTACTGGCGTACGAGTGCCTCCGGCGGTCGTTTCCCGACCTTACTGACCACCACGCGCTGACCTGCTTTCCCTCGCTGCAGCCGGTCGATGGACTGCCGCACTACCGCCTTGTCGTTGTCTACCCCGGCCAGAAGGATCCCGGCCCTATGGAGGGGTTGGCGGAGCGGTTCGACGAATTGCTCCGCGACGTGAACAGCGAGTATCGTGCCAAGCGGTCGAGCGGACGGCTAGGAGCGGTGCGGCTCGAGAGGGTCGGATTGCACGGGCTCCGGGAACGCCTGCCCCGAGGAAGCGGGGTAGGACTGGACTCCCAATTCAAGTTCTTGCCGCTCTACCCCCGATTGTGGGAGTCGTCCGAGGGAGACCGATCTGCGCTGAACCGTCAGCCAAGCGCTCGGCGCCGTGCCTAGGACGGCAATTCTCGCGGCTGGCGAGAGCACTCTCACTGCTTTGTTCCGACCACCCTTGGAGCCAGCATCGACTCCAGTCCAGCGAAGGAGTGGAAGTCCTGTCCCAGAACGAGGACCCTGCACCCAGCCGCTGCCGCTCCGGCTCCGTCGGTTTCCGGACGGTCTCCGATGTGCAATAGGCTCTCGGGCTGCAGGTCCAGATCGCGAAGGACGCGCCTGAACGGCTCGGGGCTCGGCTTGAGATAGCCGAGCCGCTCGCCGCAGAAGATCGCGTCGAAGCAGTCCAGCAGACCGAGGCTGGCGAGCTTGTGCGCGGGCTCGAAGTCCGACAGAACGACTTGCGATTCAAATCGCGCCCTGAAAGCGCGCAGGGCTGCTGGGACCCCCGGGCGGGCTCCCAGCGCCGCGATTTCAGGCGACAGCCAAGCCTGCTCCAGGGCCACGCGCTCCTCGATGCTGGCATCGTCGGTCTCGAGGCGCCCGCCGTCGGCACGGACCTGTTCCATGCGCTTGCGAAACCTGCGCATCGCCGCCGCCGCTCTCCACGCGGCACTCGCATTTCCGCCTAGCGAAGCCGACAGGACTGCCAGCCAGAATCGAGCCGTCAGGCGGCTAGTGGAGTAGAGAGTGCCGTCGACGTCCCAGCTGACCGCCCGCACCGCTCCGGCGTCGAATTCCTCGGAGCGCATGCGGGGAAGGCCTCGGTGTTACTGTACCGCTATGCGCCTCACGGGCCCCCTGTCGCGTCAGTTCGACCCGGCGAGCGTGCCCGATGCCGAGTCAACGGGCGCGGTGAACTGGTCACGCTTCAATGCCAATTTCGAGCGGCTGCTCGGCACGGACTGGCGGGAGGTCAACAGGCATGCCGACTGTTCGCTCGGGTGGCGCCTGATGCGGCTGTACCTCTCCTTCCTGCAACAGCGGCGCAACGCGATCCTAGACTTGGAGGGCAAACTTAAAGTGTTCTCCCGCCTGAGCTTGCCCCCGAATCCGAGCATCGTCCATTTCGGAGCCGAGGCTGGCTGGGAAGCGGCGCTGCTGCAGGCGCTGTACGGCGACAAAGGCAGGGTATTGCTCATCGACAGCGATCCCGTGGCATACCAGCGCTTCACTCAGTCGCCCCAGACAGCCCGCGTACGAGCCCCTCGAGGAAGCAAGCGGCAATGGATTGACGTCATTCGCGACCCGGCGCGGATGGAGTACGCCCGACAGGATTTCTTCCGGATGGAGGCGCCGGGATCCTTCGATGTCGGCATCGACTGGGGCCTGATCGAGCACTACGACGATCCTGGCAAGCAATCGCTGATCTCGCTGTTCCGTAGCTTTCTGAGGCCGCAAGGGGTGCAAGTCTCCGCGTGTCCGAGAGACCGGCTGGCGGTCCGTCTTTTCTATCGCGCCTTCTCCGAGGAGTTGAACCTCGGCTACCGCGAACTCATGACGCTTCGGGAACTCTCCGATCATGTCGAGCGCAGCGGTTGCCACGTCGAGTCTCGGCATCGACTGCCGGCGCACAATATCGTCGTCTATCGATTCGGCTAGCCTGCGGTGCGGGCCTTGCCAGGTCGGTCCCGCTTCGAGCCGAAGCCTTCGGGCTCGTCAGTGGCGGGAATGATGGTTGCGTGACCAGCACCGGTCGGGCGCGTCCCGCTGCCAGCAAGCCGTTCGGGCTCTCAAGCAAGGCCGATCCGAACGAGATCGCGGCCATACCGGAGCAGAAGGCCTTCTTCGATGATCGCAGCTCCGTAGAGGCGGCCTTCGACGGACAGTCGGTTCTCCGAAACACGCGCGTACTTGTCGCCTGCGGACACGACTTCCGTCAATCCGTCGACGCCGAAGAAGTAGACTCGCTCGCCGCAACCGATGGAAGACGCCCAGCACTGGCCGCCGAGCCGGGAATGCCAGACCCCCTCGCCGGTATCCTCGCGCAGGCAGAAGGCCACGCCGGCCTTGTTGACCATGTAGACCCTGCCCCGATGGGCGAGCGGGGAACTGAAGTATGACGAGGCCTCCGCGGCGCGCCATGCCACGGTTGGAACCTCGCTGGCCGTGGAGCCGAACCTGATCGCGACGTTGTGCCCCTTGCTGCTGGATCCGACAATTGCCCCGCCGCCTACTGGGGTCGGAGAAGCGATGAATGCGCCCTGCAAGCCGTCCAGCGTCCAAAGCGGGGATCCGTCCTCCGTGTCATAGGCCTCGACGGAATCCCCGGCACTCACCAAGGCGATCTCCCGACCGGCGTGGGTGATGACGGTGGGGGTGCTCCACGACACCCCCTCCGGGCGGTCCGTCTTCCAAACCGTCCGTCCGTCCCTACGGTCGACGCAGACCAGATAGGAGGGCCTGTCGTGCGCGACGAGCGCCAGAACCCCGGCCCGGCAAAGGCGGAGCGAACTGCCGATCCCATGGCGGCCGCCGAATTCTCCGAACTCTTCGGTCAGGCTGCGCTCCCAGATCCGGTTTCCGTCATGGTCGATTGCCAGCAGGTTCCCGGTCTCGAAGAAGGCATAGACGGCCAGGCCATCGGCGGCAGGCGTCGGCGCGCCCTTGCTGACCATGTCGGAAACCTCGATCCGCTGGCTGGATGGCGACCGGTGAGTCCAGACCGCCTGGCCGGACTGCAGGTCGAACGCGGTGACGAGCAAGGTTTCCTTGTTCGACCCTTCAACGCCGGTCGCGAATGCCTTGCCACTCGACACCACGGGGCTCGACTGGCCATAGGCAGGCATCGCGGATCGCCAGAAGACGTTGCGCGTGTCCGACCACTCGCTCGGGATCGAATCGCCGTCGGCGCGTGACAGCGAACCGTTGCCTAGGAACTCTGACCACGGGGCAGCCCAGGCTACGCCCTGCGCGGCGACGGCAGCAAGAAACGAGCGGCGAGCAAGACCTCGGTGGGATCGGCGGCCGGTCGCGGCCAAGGCACTCGCGGACCGGCGGGAGTCAGTTCGGAAGAATGTCTGGGTACTCTGCATCACCGCTCTCGCTTGCCTGGCGATCATACGCTTCGGGGCCCAAGTCCGTCTCAGCCAGGCGCTCTCTCTCGAAATTCGCGGCGCTGTCGGTCAGCAGAGCTACGAAGCGCTGGTACTGGGCCTCGGTTAATGTCAGCGTGGTCAGACCCACCTGAACGTGAACGAACCCGTGGCCGCAACGGGTGACAGAGCCGAATCCCTCGTAACGGGCTAGCAGGGCAGGTTTGCAGGGCATAGCGTTTCTCCAACTTGTCAGGAAACGGGCCGGGGAAGGGGCGCGCGTACAGATCGCAGTTGGTTTGCAACTTGGATGCATATCTCTTGACTTGCAAGTATCCCGCCAAGCAGGGAGACATGAGTTGATGATCCGAAATTCATGAAAGATCCTAGCTGTGGGAAGAAATCCGCATCCGTGCAGATCGACTTCAAGACAGTATCACAACTTGCAACTGGATGTCAAATACAAATTCATCCCGATCCCGCTTGGAGCGCTAGGGCTCCAACTCGCAGATCTCAAGCTGGCATGCGGCCCGCAAGCGCGGTCCCCGGCTGGCGGGAATCGGCGATGCGCGGCGGCCCGGGGTGGAAGGGCAGTTTCGTGCGGACCGGCCGAGCTCAGCACTCCGCAGTGCTCCAATGCTTGCCGCGCGGCGACACAGCTACGATAGTGCCTAACGTGCCAGCAAACAGCAATCGACAAGGCGCGGCGCACGAAAGAATCGCGGCGCTGCTCGGCTCCCGCTGCTCGACCTCTTCATACGACATCGAGAGCCACTCCCACGACGAGTCGTTCCATCCCCCGGCAGCGCCGGACGCGGTGGCCTTTCCGGAGTCCAACGAAGAGGTCTCCGCGATCGTCAGAATCTGTGCCGAGCACGGATTGCCGATCATCCCATTCGGTGCGGGCACAGCCGTGGAGGGCCATGTCCAAGCGATCAGCGGGGGAATCTCCCTAGACCTGGCGCGCATGGATGCCGTCCTCGACCTACAGGAGGACGACCTCGACTGCCGCGTCCAGGCCGGCATCCGGAGGCTTGCCCTCAACGACCGGCTGGAGAAGCACGGCTTGTGGCTGCCCATAGACCCGGGGGCCGACGCCTCGCTGGGCGGCATGGCTGCCACCGGCGCATCCGGTACGACCACCGTCAGATACGGCACCATCCGCGAGAACATCCTCGGCCTGACCTGCGTGCTTGCCGATGGGCGCGTGCTGCGGACCGGGGGGCGCGCCCGCAAGTCGTCTGCAGGCTACGACCTGACCAAGCTCCTGCTCGGCTCGGAGGGCACCCTCGGCATCATCACCGAGGTGCAACTGAGGCTGCACCCGCTCCCCGAATGCGTGTCAGCGGCCGTCTGCAGCTTCGAGACCATCGAGCAGTGTGCGAACTCGGTCATCGAGATCCTCCAGTCCGGACTGCCTGTCGCCCGCTGCGAGCTGTTGGACGTCGCTTCGATGCGGGCGGTGAACGACTACGCGAACCTGCACTACGCGCCGACCCCCACGATGTTCTTCGAGTTCCACGGCACCGCGGCCAGCGTCGCCGAGCAGGCCGAGCTGGCGGGCGAGATCGCCGCCGACCACGGAGGCGGCGATTTCCAATGGACCCTGGAACGGGAGAAGCGGGAAAAGCTCTGGAACGCCCGCCACCACGCCTACTACGCCATCAAGGCCCTCCGTCCGGGATCGTACGGATGGGTCAGCGACGTTTGCGTACCGCTCTCCAAACTGGCCGAGTGCATTGCAGCGGCGAGGGAGGACATCGAGCAAGCGGGACTGGTCGCACCGATGCTGGGACACGTCGGCGACGGGAATTTCCACGCCGTCTACCTGATCGATCCCAGCGACAAGGAGGAGTTCGAGCGCGCCAGCCGCGTGAACGACCGCATGACCGAACGGGCGCTGGCAGTTGGCGGCACCTGCACGGGTGAACACGGCGTCGGAATCGGCAAGCAGCGCGCGCTGAAGGCGCAGCACGGGGCGGGAGTCGATGTGATGCGGGCGATCAAGACCGCGCTAGACCCGGACGGGATACTGAACCCGGGCAAGATCCTCGACTGATTGCCGCGATCCGCGAATCCAGATCGCCAGCTAGCGGCTGCGCCCGCGAGCCCGGATCCTCTCCAGCGCCTGTTCCAGGCGCGTCGCTACGATCGGGTGCTCGTCGAAGACGTTGCGCTTCTCCGAGGGATCGATCTCGAGGTCGAACAGCTGGTAGGGACGCTCGAACGGCTTGCCCGCCGGCTTTTCCCTGCCCCCCGACCCGTTCCCGGCCACCAGCTTCCAGCGGCCGTCGCGGATCGCGAACATGCCGCCGCCGGAGTGGTGGATCACGGGCGCTCGGGGCTCGGCCCATTCCTTGCCTTGCAACAGCGGCAGCAGGCTGAAGCTGTCTTCTGCGACATCTTCGGGCAACTCCGCGCCAACGATTTCAGCCACGGTCGCGAAGACGTCCGTGACACATACGGTGCGAGCTTGGATCGAGCCCGGATCGACTGTGCCAGGCCAGCGCACGAAAAAGGGCACACGGTGGCCGGCTTCCCAAATATCCGCCTTGGTGCCGCGAAAGACGTAGTTGGACGTGTGGTTGAGCGACCGGAAGGCCTGGATGGTCTCGTCATCGGTGTGGTCCTCTTCCGAGATGCCATCCAAGCGGTACATGAACGAGCCGTTGTCGGACGTGAAGATCACGAGCGTCTCGTCGCCGATTCCGGCGTCGTCAATCGCCTTGACGATGCCGCCGAGCGCAGCATCGACGTGCACGATGAAGTCTCCGTACGGGCCGAGATCGGTCTTGCCGACGAACCGCTTGCCCGGCCAGACGGGCTTGTGGGGCGCCGTCAGCGGCACGTACAGCAGAAACTTGCGCTCTTGACCGACCTGGCGCCGGATGAAGTCTGCCGACTCCTTCACCAGCCGATCCAGCACGCCGACCGGGTCCAGGTCCTTGGCCAGCTCGCCCGCGCGCATGAAGCGCGGGAACTTCAGGCCGGGCTGGCTGCCCAAGGGCAGGCCCGTGATCTTGCCGTCGCGAATGTAGACATACGGCGGGAAGTCGAGCGAGGCGGGAATGATGAACGAGTCGTCGAAGCCGTGCGTGTGCGGGCCATCGTCGATCGGCCCGTTGAAATCGAACTCGCCGGCCGCATCCTTGGCAAACCCCAAGCCCAAATGCCACTTGCCGACGATAGCCGTGCGATAGCCCCTCGCTTGGAGGAATGTGCCGATCGTCTCCCGGTCCGGCGCCAGCAAGGGCTCGCCGTAGCCGTTCAATACGCCCCGCTTCAGCCGCGTCCGCCACGCGTACCGACCTGTGACCAAGCCGTAGCGAGTCGGCGTGCAGACGCCGGACGGCGTGTGGGCATCGACGAATGCCATGCCCTGGCCAGCCAGGCTATCCAGGTTGGGCGTGGGGATCCGCGACTGCGGATTGAGATAGGCCACATCTCCGAAGCCGAGGTCGTCCGCAAGGATTATGACCACGTTGGGACCGCTCGCCAAGGCTGCCCCGACGGTGCACAGGCCCAGCACGGCCCAGCGCAACAGTGCGTTTCTAGTCAGTTCGCGCAAAACAGCACTATTCTGGCAAACTGCGCCGGGCGCTCGCCATGCCACCTGCTGACACAGCAACTGTGGCGCGACCGCCGTCCAATGCGGCCGCGCGAGTAGAATCTGGTCCAGACCGGCCTAGTCGGTCTTCTTGATCTTGCGCTTGCCGGACATGTCCCGGCGCTCGTTCTCGAGGTCGAACTCGAAATCTTCCATCAGCTCGGCAAGCTCCTCGTTCTCACGGTAGGGCTCGGCCCACTTGTCGGCCAATTCGACCACGAACTCGCGCACTTTGGGTTCGTTGATGTTCTCGCGGTCAAACATGATCGCGATGTCCAGCAGGGTTCTGGCGATGCCGAAGCGAACCCGGTCAGCGCCGGCCTCGATCCCGCCGGAGTCCCCCGGGCCGAGATCGGCCACGTCCTTGCCCGTCAGGCCCGCGACTGCCAGGAAGATCCCGCGCGTCAGAGTCTGGCTCTCCATAGCGCCTCGGCGGGCGTCGACCTTGTTGCCACCCTCGACGCTCGCCACCATCGGCGAGACCGACGCATTGCCCTCCGGCAGCGGGAAGTCGAACATAACCGCCTGTTGCTCGCCAATCAGCTTGTCCAGGTCGCCAACGTCTTCCGCGAAGTCGATCGCATGCACCTTGGTGCGCCGACGATATTCGCTGACCAACGGCTGGAAGTCCTCGATCACGGCGTCATTCGCTTCCATGCCGGCGGCGAAGGCGTCCGACAGCTCGTCGTAGCCGTAGGCCAAGCCTGCCCGCATCGCTGCCAGCCACAGCGTGGCCTTGGTGCCGGCTTCGCCCGGCGCCCCGGCTGCCTCGCTGAGCTGCTCCACGGTCTTCGGGTAATCGCCTATGGCGAGATTGTCCACGGCGGCTTGCACGAGCCACTCTGGGGTACCTTGGCGCGGACCCGCTGGTTCGCCCGAGCAGGACAGGCCCAGCAAGGCGACTAGGGCCAGTGTCAATCCCAGATGGATCGGCAGATTGGAACGGTAGTAGCGTTGCAACATGTGCGATACCTCCTATTCGCGCATAAGTCTCTCAATTCGCCAAAGGGATTGCAACCCCTTTCGCGCGATCCCCGGCATGGCGGCAGGGGCGGTCCGCTATGATTCAACCCGAGTGGCGTCGGCGGGGTCAGAGCGGCAGGTGATCGAGGCCTCGGGCTACGTTCTGGTCGGGGGCCAGAGCTCCCGCTTCGGCTCGCCCAAGGCGCTGCACTTGCTGAACGGCCGCGCGATGGCATTGCGCGTCGCCGAAGCCCTCGCCAGCCGCGTGACGGCGGTCACGCTGGTGGGCGACCCGGACCTGTACGCGCCGCTGGGAATGCCCGTGATCGCGGATCGAATCAAGCGAGCCGGGCCTTTGGCGGGCATCGTAGCGGCCCTGCATCACAGTCCGCGAAGCTGGTGCATCGTAGCCGCTTGCGACATGCCGTTCGTCAGCTTGGGCGTGGTAGACCAGCTGCTGGGCGCGGCGGGCGCCGCCAGCGTCGATGCGATCGTTCCGCAGACGCCGGACGGGCGGTTGCAGCCGCTGTTCGCGGCCTATTCCAAGTCCGGGCTAGAGGCCCTGGAGCACGCGCTGCTCCGCGGCACGCGGAAGCTTACCGACGCCCTGGACTGCGTGAGCTGGGCGAAGCTGCCCCTCGATGACGCGCGGTCGTTCGCAAACGTCAACCGGCCGAGCGACCTGCCGGTGGCGGATTGAGCAGGACCGCTCAACCCGCGAGTGCCCCAGCCAGCCTGTCCAAGTCGCCAGCGTTGTTGAAGAAATGGGGCGAGACCCTCAGATTGCCCTGGCGGACCGAGACGACGACTCTCGCGTCTTGCAGCCGCTGGCGCAGGGACGCGCTGTCGCGCTGCCGGAACGCGGCCGTCACGATCTGCGACCCGCCGTTCCCGTCGGCACAGGAACTCAAGACCCCTCCGTGCGCGGCCAGGATGTCCCGGCATTGCTGGGCCAGACCCAAGACGCGCCGTTCAATGGACTCCTGGCCGCAATCTAGGATCAGATCCAAGCTGGCCTCGAGGGCGAAAAGCGGCGCGAAGGCTTGGACTCCCCCCTCGTACATCGACGCTTCTTGGGGCAAGACAGGTCGTCCGTGGTGCAGGCTCTCGAAGTCCCGCCAATCCCGGTGGCTGCGCCAGCTAACGATGCTCGGCGCGAGCCAAGCCCGCGTCGCGGCGGGCACATAGGCGAAGCCCGCTCCTGCCGGAGCCATTAGCCACTTGTACCCGTGCACGACGAGGAAATCAACGGGCATCGAGCTAAGGTCCAAGCTCAAGGCTCCAACGGATTGCGTCGCGTCGACACACAGCAAGACACCCCTGCGGCGGAGTTCAGGAGCCAGTGCAGCCAGAGGTGCTCGCAGCCCATTCGAGTAGTTCACCGAGCTGATGAGTACCAGTCGCGCGCGCGGGCTGACGGCGGCGAGAATCCGATCCGCATCCAAGGCACCGGCAGGCGTGGGCAGCGCCCGAAAGCGCACACCCTTGCTGTCCAGCAGGCTGGGGGCGTACTGGTTGTTCGGGAACTCGTGCTGGAAGCTAATGACCTCGTCACCGGCGCTCCAGTCGATTCCGTGCAGGAACCAAGCCAAGCCGGCGCCCGCACTGGGAGAGAACGCGATGTCGTCCGCCCCGGCTCCGATCAGGCGAGCAATCTTGCCCCGGATCCGGTCGAGCCGGTCGAACCACGTCGGGAAATCGAGCGCGGCGGACTCGTTACGGGCGCGGAAGTGGTCGCTGATCGCCTGGACACCGGTCGAGGGGATCGGTCCGAATGCGGCTGAGTTGAGGTGCGCCCACGAATTCAGCACCGGGAACAATTCGCGCAGGGCGGCCCAGTCGGGCTCGTGCATCGAGGTCATATCCTTATTCAAAGCCAAGAACTGGGGCCGGCGCACGCAGCGACAAGCGCCTCAGCGTCCCGGGACGCCCGGGGCCTAGCGGAGAAACGATATGATTGCGCCATACGGAGGACGCCGCAGCCCCATGTCGGTGACGCGAAGGCAGGTGTTGTCCTCAGTCCTAGGGCTGAGCGCAGTAGCCGATTCCTCTGCGGCCAGCCGCACCACGCAGGCGAGCCCGGCAGGATTCTTCACTCTCGACCGACGCAACGAGCGCTGGTGGCTGGTGACCCCGGAGGGGAAGCCGTTCTTCTCGCTGGGCCTGAATCACATCGATCCTGCCAGCCTGCGCTATCCGGAAAATATCCACATCTGGCGGGAGAAATACGGCGGCAGCACAGTCCGCTGGATCCAGGAATCGGTCGCCCCCAACCTGAAGCGCTGGGGCTTCAATAGCGTTGGCTGGGTGCAAGAGGTGACCGTGCGCAAGTGGCGACATTCGCGCCCGTTTACCAATGACGAGTACCGCGCCCTCGGCATGCCGTTCTGTCACTTGCTGCCATTCATGGAATCGCACCAGTGGGAGCAGCACACCCGCCACTTCGACTTCCGCAGCCGCGAATGGGAGGAATGGGCCGAATACGTGGCACGCTCGCACTGCGCGGAGCTGAGCGAAGACCGCAACTTGATCGGCTACTTCTACAGCGACTGCCCCACCTGGACGCACGAGCGGCCCGATAACGCCTGGCGAGGCCCCATCTTCGACCCCGAGCTGTTGGGCAGCCCGGCCGGGCGCAAGCAACTCTTTGAACTGGCGCTGAGCTATTACCGCACGACGCACGATGCGATCCGTCGCCACGACCCGCACCACTTGATCCTCGGGGACCGTTACGAAGCCAACGCCCCGCTCGCCATGGAAGTCGTCGAAGCCGCGCTTGAGTACGTGGACGTGCTCTCGTTCCAAGACTTTCGGAGCCCTAGACAGCACCTGTCGCATTGGCACTCCAAAACCGGCAAGCCGGTGTTGCTGGCCGATGCCGCCGGCGTCGAGCAGCCGGCGGCTGAAACGGCATTTGTGCCCAACAACGGCCGGTGGTATGCCGACGTGCTGGCAGAACTGCGCCGGAATCCAGGTTGCATCGGCTTTCATCTATGCGGCGCCTACCAGCGCAACAAGGCCCGTCGGCGCGGACTGCTGGACGAGCTCGAGAGACCTGACGAGGCTCAGGTGGCGCTGATCGCGGAGGCGAACCGGCAGACATCCCGATGGGTACGGGACCAATTCTGAAACCGCCGCCCTTCCGGCGCCAGCCATCCCGTCCCGGCGCTGCGCTATACACTGAGTTGATTCGGTACTGCGGCTCGCGGGCCGGGCCATCGGCGGTTCCAAGAGTCCATGGGAGAAGTCGTCGCTACGCCGGGCGAAAACACTGACACGGCGGTGCGCCCGTGGCACCGTGCCGAGAATGCCCTCGCGGGCGCTCTGCTGGCGCTTACGGCGGTGCTGCCCCTGGCGGAGGGAGCTGGACGCCTGGCGGGAGTCGGGAACCTGATCCCCGGGTCCATCCCTCTTGTCCAGCATCTGACGCTTCTCATCGCTGTCGTCGGCGGGGCGATCGCGGCGCGTGACCGCAAGCTGCTCGCTCTTTCCACCGCGACGTTTCTGCCGGAGCGCCTCAAGCAGCCGGCCCGGGTCGTGTCGGCCATGGTCGGCGTGTCCGTGTGCACCTGTCTGGCCTACGGTTCGTGGACGTTCGCCGCGGTCGAGCGCGAGGCGGGCGACATCGTGGCGTTCGGCCTTCCAGTCTGGGTCTTCGTGTGGGCCATGGCGCCGGGATTCGCAGTCTTGGGACTGCGCATGGCTTGGAACAGTTCTCCGTCGCTGGCCGGAAGGGCGATCTGCCTGGCCGGCGTGATCGTGCCGGTCGCGCTCGCATCGTGGGAAACCCTTGGCGAGCTGCCGCTTCTGCAGTACGGAGCCTTGGCGCTGCTGGGGAGCGCTGTGCTGGGCATGCCGATCTTCGCGGTGATCGGCGGTCTCGCAGCGCTGCTGTTCTGGTACGAGTACACGCCGGTCACGGCAGTGCCGCTGGCCGCCTACCAGCTCTCCGGGCAGCCCCTGCTGCCGGCCATCCCGCTGTTCACATTGGGCGGCTATATCTTGGCGGAGGGCGGCGCCAGCCAACGCTTGGTGCGCGTGTTCTCGACCTGGCTCGGTTGGCTGCCCGGCGGCTTGGCGGTCACCACTACGGTGGCATTCGCATTCTTCACGTCGTTTACGGGCGCCTCCGGCGTCACGATCCTCTCGCTGGGCGGACTGATCCTCCCGGTGCTGGTCAAATCGCGCTATTCGCGGGAGTTCTCGCTGGGCCTGATGACCGCCTCGGGATCCATCGGGCTGCTCTTCCCGCCGAGCCTAGCGGTCATCCTCTACGGCGTCTACTCCAGGACGCCGCTCAACGAGCTATTTCTCGGCGGGCTGATCCCGGGCTGCCTGCTGGTCGGGCTGGTCGCCGCATGGGGCGTGCGCCACGGGCGCATCGCCGAGCGCGGGCAGCGCAAGTTCGAGCCGGCCAAGGCGCGCGCGGCGGTGCGCGAGGCCAAGTGGGAGCTGCTGCTGCCGCTGGTCGTAATCGGCGGCATCTTCAGCGGCATCGCGACATTGGTCGAGGCCGCAGCGGTGACGGTGCTGTACGCCTTCGTGGTCGAGTGCTTCGTCTATCGCGACCTCTCGCTGCGGAAAGGGGTGCCGAAGCTGGCGGTGGAATGCTGCACGCTGGTCGGCGGCGTGCTGCTCATCCTAGGCGTCGCTCTGGGCTTCACGAACTACCTGATCGACGCGCAAGTGCCCGACCTCGCACTCGAGTGGGTCCAGTCACACATCGAATCGAAGCTGGTCTTCCTGCTAGCGCTGAACATCCTCCTGCTCATAGTGGGCTGCATGATGGACATCTTCTCGGCGATCTTGGTGGTCGTGCCGCTGATCGCGCCGATGGCGGCGGCATACGGGGTCGATCCGGTGCATCTGGGGATCATCTTCCTCGCCAATCTCGAGCTCGGCTACCTGACGCCTCCGGTGGGAATGAACCTGTTCCTGGCCTCGTACCGCTTCGGCATACCGCTGACGAAGGTCTACCGATCCGTGCTGCCGTTCCTGCTGATCATGTTCGGCGGGGTGTTGCTGATCACCTACCTGCCGTTCCTAACGCTGGCGCTGGTGCGCTAGCGGCTTGCTAGACTCAAGGCAAGCGGCGCGCCCGCAGCCCCATGGCAAGCTCCCGACGGCATACGACTGCCTGCGATGTGAGCGGCGTCCTAATCGGCGCCGACCATCCGGTCGTGGTGCAGTCGATGACCAACACCGACACTGCCGACAGCGCAGCTACGGTTAACCAAGTCCTTGCCCTCGCCCAGTCCGGATCGGAGCTGGTGCGCGTGACGGTGAACCACGACAAGGCGGCCCAGGCTGTCCCGGGCATCGTGCAGACCCTGCGCGATTTCGGCTGCGAGGTGCCGATCGTGGGGGACTTCCACTACAACGGGCACCTCCTGCTCAAGCAGTATCCCGACTGCGCCAAGGCGCTGGCGAAGTACCGCATCAACCCGGGCAACGTGAACATCGGCAAGCGGCACGACGACAACTTCCGCACCATGATCGAAGCCGCGATCGAGCACGGCAAGCCCGTGCGGATCGGCGTGAACTGGGGCTCGCTGGACCAGCAGCTGCTGACCAGCCAGATGGACGCGAACGCCAAGCGGGCGAAACCCCTCAGCGCAGCCGAGGTGATGTACGAAACGATCGTGCTGAGCGCGCTGCGGTCCGCCGAAGCGGCCGAGGGCTACGGGCTCGGGCACGACCGCATCATCCTGAGCGCAAAGGTCTCCGACGTGCAGGACCTGATCGCGGTCTACCGCGCCTTGGCGCTGCGCTGCGACTACCCTCTGCACCTCGGCCTGACCGAGGCTGGAATGGGCAACAAGGGCGTGGTGGCGTCCACTGCCGGCATGGCGGTGCTGCTGCAGGAGGGGATCGGAGACACCATCCGGGTGTCGCTGACGCCCCGTCCGGGCGGCGACCGCTGCGAGGAGGTCGAGGTCGCCAAGCAGATGCTGCAGGCGCTGGACATCCGGCACTTCACGCCGCAAGTCACCGCCTGCCCGGGATGCGGGCGCACCACCAGCACGTTCTTCCAAGAAATGGCCGAGGAGATCCAGGCCTATCTGGGCGCCAAGATGCCGGAGTGGAAGGGCGAGTACGAAGGCGTCGAGAGCATGAGCGTGGCCGTCATGGGCTGCATCGTCAACGGTCCCGGGGAGTCCAAGTACGCCGATATCGGCATCTCGCTGCCCGGCACCTTCGAAGAGCCGGTGGCGCCGGTTTACGTGGACGGGCGCCTGCACCGCACCTTGCGGGGCGATCGCATCGTAGCCGAGTTCATCGAGATTCTCGATTCCTACGTGAGCTCCCGCTACGCCGGCCGTCCGGCCCCGGCTGCGGTGCAGTAGCAGCCGCGCCGGCTCCCACTATCCCGACGGGTCCGTCGGCCCGAACCACGGGAAGTCCGGTATCAGCCCGTAACCGTGGGCAAAGTGCATGTAGGCGATGATCGCCGCGATCAACCCGAAGAACGCCAGCACCGACAGGCCGATGCGCAGCCACGGCAGCCGGCGGCCCTCGCGCCGCAGCACCAGCAGCCAGCTCGCTCCGATGCCGACGAAGTAGAGCAAGATCATCGGCCCGGCGA
Organism: Bryobacterales bacterium; assembly: GCA_022826925.1. GTDB lineage: Bacteria > Acidobacteriota > Terriglobia > Bryobacterales > UBA6623 > VXMF01. Next base: position 5,452 of record JAJDTX010000094.1, on the reverse strand, counting down.
AGAGCGTCATGGTGAGTGGATCGCCGGTCGGGGTGATGATCGCGGCGACGATGAACATCACCAGCACGGCGTAGCGCACGTTGCGCAGCAGGAAGCGCGGCGTGGTGAGACGCAGCAGGGTGAAGAAGAAGATCAGCACGGGCAGCTGGAACACCAGGCCCAGGCCGATTTCGAGAATGATGAACGTGTTGAGGTAGTCGCTGACCGAAATGTACGGCTCGACCTCCTCCGTCACCGTCAGCAGGAACTGCAGGGTCACGCGCAGCGCCACGAAGTAGCAAAACACGCCGCCAAGGACAAACAGGCTGGCGGTAGTAAAGATGAACGGCAGCGCCCAGCGCTTTTCCTTCCTGTACAGGCCGGGGGCGATGAACTGCCAAGCTTGGTAGGTCAGCCAGGGAGCGCCGAGGAAGACTGCGGCCAGCAGCGGCACCTTGATGTACTGCACCTGGAACTGCTCCAGCGGGCGCGTGTTGATCATCTGGATCATCTCGCCGCCAGGGCCGGCGATAGCGCGCGCCGCGCCGCGGAACGGCTCGATGGCGAGCCGCAGCAGATCGTTGGCGAAGGCCAGGCAGAAGAGATAGACCACCAGCAGGCCGCCGAGCGCGCGCAGGATGCGCGTGCGCAATTCCTCGAGATGCTCCAAGAAGGACATGCGCGCCATGCCCTCTTCGTCGTCATCGTCATCCCCATCGTCATCCCCATCGTCCCCGCCGTCGGTCGGAGGCGGAGGCGGAGGGGTGCCGGAATCGGCGGCCGACGACGGCTGGTCTCCCTCCTCGTCGCCCTCAGCAGCGGCGGGTGGGTCCGCGTGCGGGTCGTCGTAGAGGTGGTCGGATTCGTCGTGATAGGGGTCGTCGTAAAAGGATGAGTCCGAGCGGGACTCGGATGACTCCCCCGCGTCGGAGTGGCCGGAGCCTTGCGCGTCGGTGCCGGAACTGCCCTCGGACTGCTGGCCCTCCGAGCCGGTCGTCTCGGGGCCACCGTCCTGCGTGTTGCGATCTTCCGAATCCATGGAGCAATCCGACCCTTGCTTGGCTTCGAATCCTATTCAGAGAGATCGTGCTAGCAGCGCTCAGGCAGATTTGGAATCGGCGATCGCTTCGGATTCCGGCAAGCCGGTGACGGGCGCCTCCGAGGCCGCGGCATCGGTCGGGTCACTGTCGGACCCGGCAGGTGCTTCGGCGGCGGTTCCCTCCTCGGGCGCTGCCGCTGCTTCGGACGACGAGTCGCCGTCATCGGAACTCTTCGAAGAAGAATCGGTCGCGGCTGCACCGCCCTGGCTGCCGTCGTAATCGTAGTCGCTGTAGTAGTCTTCTTCGTTGTCGTCGTAGTAGCTGGTGCTGATGTCGCGGCTGACGCTGCTGGAGAGATTCTTGACTTCGCGCGTCTCGTGCTCGATATTGTCCATCTCGCGCTGGAAGGTGGACTTGAGCTCGTTCGAAGCGCGCTTGAACTCGGCCATGCCCTTGCCGAATGTCTTGCCTAGCTCGGGCAGCTTTTTGGGCCCGAAGATCAGCAAGGCCAGAATGAACAGGACGATAACCTCACCCATGCCGATCGGGCCCATGCGATCCTCCTACGACAGCCCCGGCGCGACCTCAGCCGCGTCAGAACGTTCCTTGATGATAGCGAGGGCGGCAGCGGGAAGCAAACGGGGCGAACGGTGGCCGACCGGTGCCGCAGGCGCCGACAGGACGCAGTCCGCGATCAGTGGGCGCATCCGGCAACTATGCTTCTTGGGCACGGCACCTTACAGGGAGTCATCGCATCACAGTCAGATCTTGGAATCGAATTGGGACAACCTAGGCATGCACTTGCCTCTAGCAAAATTACCCCTTCCCGCTAGACTGGGCGAAGCGTGATGGAAGGCCGGCTGCGGCTTGCACACGACGGGCGCAGGCATGCGGCAAAGCCAGTTGCGTGGAGCGTAGAATAGAGCTCAACGCGGAGTTACTCGGTTGACGCACAGGGACTCGGACTCTCGAGTTGCGCACTCTGATGAAACGTTGCCATCGAGAGCAACTTCTCTCTGGCATCTCGGGCAACATCCAGCCTGTCGGCGAACGCCTGCATCGGGGTCTTGTATGCAAGCCCCAACGCCGACGGACGTTTAGCAGAAAGGAGGCCTCATGTCATTTTGCAAGAAGCACCGAAGTTGCACCGACTGTGGATTTCTCACGATCAGAGAGCGAGAGCTATTTCAAACTGAACGAACTGAGTTTTCGTCTGCCGATGGTCGCAACAATTCGGACGCACTCTATACCGATGAGATGAGTTGCTACAGAGATCAGTGGACCGCACGATACGTGGAGGGTTCGATTGAGGATGCGGACCTAGACAGAGAACTTCACGAAGACAGACGTGATTGCCGGTATTTCTTCGAATACGAGCCGAACTACACGCCAAAACAACATCGTGACCGGCAAGATGATCTCCGCAAGGAAAAACTGCAATTGAGGATCGCTCTGCTTGGGTTTGCCGGAGCACTCCTTGGTGGCTTGCTCGGCACATTATTGCCATTCTTGCTTGCCTTCTTCGGCGGGGACCGAAACTCCCAAATCCCCGAGCAAGCTAGCCCGCGCGAGAGGTCTCCGTGAAGGAGGACTGTCGGCCGCACACTCGGTCTCTCAAGCTAGCCAAGTATCGAGCTCGTACTGCTGGAGGGCATGGACATGGTCGACTTTGACAGCACTCCACTCCCGATCCGCAGTCGAGGCGCGCCTCCCCCGCACCAACCTTTCCGCTCTGTCCCCGCTCCGCCTTGCGCCCATCGCTGATCCCCTAACCCGGGCCGCCCGGCTCTGTAGTACCATGTGCTACATGGAGCATGTCGGCATTCGAGAACTGCGCCAGAACCTCAGCGTCTACCTGGCCAAGGTGAAGACGGGCACAGCCTTCGCCGTGACTGACCGCGGCAAGCCTGTTGCGGTGCTACAGCCCCTCGCCCCGGAAGTCGATGCATGGCGGCGACTAGTCGACGACGGCGTGGTGATTCCGGCAGCTGGCACATGGTCGGACATGGAACGTCCCGGCGGGGAGGTCGATTCGCATCGGACAGTGTCCAAGCACCTGCAGGAAATGAGGGACGATCGAACGTGAAAGTTGCTTTCTGCGACTCTTCGGCTCTAGTGAAGCTTGTCGTCAACGAGCCGGAGTCTGCAGCCCTGCGGCGTGACTTGGAGACGTACTCGCACGTGATGGCAAGCGAGTTGGCGGCAGTGGAAGTTCCAAGAGCGATTCGACTCCACGATCCGGGCAGGGTTGGCTTTGCCCACCGACTGATCCGCAACCTCGAGGTCGTAACCCTTGATCGAAGCGTTGTGGAACGAGCGGCTGCGCTCGACCCTCCAGAGTTGCGAAGCCCAGACGCCTTGCAACTTGCGTCTGCGCTTCGGCTCGTTCAATTCGACCCAGTCTTCATTGCATACGACAGTCGCCTCGTTCAAGCAGCATCGGCGGCCGGGCTGCGCACGTTGTCTCCCGCGTGATTCTTCGCCTGAGTCGCAGGCGGTAATCGGGTACAACTGGCGTCCCGAGCCTATGCGACTCCCCTCGCGAGCCGGGCGGCAACGCTGCGCCTACAATGGGCTCTTATGGATTACATCGGGCTCAAGCGCATGCACCACGTCTCCTTCGCAGTGGCCAACCTAGCCGCCTCCAAGCGCTTCTTCTGCGATGTGCTCGGGCTGCCCGAAGACGAACGGCCGAACTTCGATTTCCCCGGAGCTTGGCTGGCCGTGGGCGATCGCCAAATCCACCTGATCGAACAAACCGGGGCCGGCCGCGAGGTACGCGGCCGCATCAGCCGCTCGGATCACCTCGCCATGGAGGTGGAGGACCTGAACGTGGTCAAGGCCCGCCTGAACGAATGCGGGATCGAGTTCGCCGAGGGCGGCAACGAGCGGCTCGGCATGAGCCAAGCGTTCTGCAGCGATCCCGACGGGCACACCATCGAGTTCGTGCAGTACCACTGAACGACCACCGACTGAAAGTCGGTGGGTTCGATTACGACTGAAAGTCGTGGGGGCGGCTGAAGCCGCCTGAAGGGTGCCCGGCTGAAGCCGGCTCAAGGCGACTCCGGCGCTACGACTCGGAACCCTTCCGCATCCTCATCCCACTTCTGACCCTCGATGTACTCCCGCACGGTCTGCTCGTCCACCGCGCCGACCGTCGCGCAGAAATACCCGCGCCCCCACAGGTGCTGCCCCCAGTATCTTTTCCGCAGATGCGGGAATTCGTCCTGCAACCGCCGCGACGGCCACCCCTTGATGTATTGCACCAGCTTGGCTGGGGCCAAGTGCGGCGGCGCCGACACCAGCATGTGCACATGGTCGGCCGACACCGCCCCCCGCACGATCTGTACCTCCCGCATCTGGCACGTCTGCCGGATCACTTCCCGTGCCCGCTCCGCCACTTCCCCCCGCAGGATCTTGTAGCGATATTTCGTGATCCACTAGGTGGTACTTCAGGTCGTACTTCGCGTGCCCGCCTGTCTGGTACTCGGCCATCCCCACAGTCTAGGCCCAGCACCCTCCCGCCCGCCCATCCGGCGGCTGGAAGCGAACCGACTGAAAGTCGGTGGGATTAGACCGGGCACATGGAACTAAGCCCTTCGGCACATCGGCCATGGGTGCTCAGGTTGGCTGCGTCGAGACAGGGCGATCGGCGCAGGCAAGGGAGTAATCCAAGCCGAGCGGTCAACACCGGGGATGAGTGCCGTCAGGGGTCCCCTGCATGTATATCTTCCTCTCCTTCCAGCCAAGGACCATAGTGCCGAATCAATTCGGATTGATCATAGAGAAGATTCCTGAGCCGATCCACGACATCATTCGACGCCTCTAAGGCGTCCACGATATTTTCGGCCAAGTCTGGTAGCAGCGACACTAGGTCGCGGTCGACCGAATTACGGGAGACAAGGGCTCGAGCGGCCAGCGCAGGCACCAACTTCATCATGAGTCTCTGTTCCTGAACTACAACTACCTGCATTTCCATGCGCTCGAGATCTTTCCGTAAGTACGCTTCATAGGACGTCAAGAATTCCTTTTCGTCGGCCTTGGATGGGGGGGACTTCCGGCCCGTCGCAAATCCGGCCCAGAATGCAAGGCAACAGATGACGGACGCGGCCGCTCCCAAGCGTATTGCTGACCACCTGCCCGCTGGTGCTTTCCAATCCTTATCTCTCATTGGACGTTTCAAGTCTATACAATCGCGCTGGGAAGCGCGGCACGCCCCCCAAATGCCGACGACGGCCCCCAGCGAATGAGCCGCTTTGCGGCCATTCGGTTCCGAGGATCAGACTTCGTTACATCGTTCGATTAGAGATGTCACTGATCGCGACGAGTCCCGCCAGAGGCACGCTGTCAGTTCGCGAAAGGATGGATTGTAGGAACGATGCAGCAGCCTGAGCTAGGGAAATATGTGACAAGTTTAATGGGAAGAAATCCCG
>JAJDTX010000132.1 GCA_022826925.1 Bryobacterales bacterium | reverse complement strand
ACCGCCGCATAAAGCTCCACGCCGTACATCTCCCGCCCCTCGCCAAAACAGACAAGGGGACATGAGTGGCGCATTCTTGCGCCGCCGCGACCGGACCAACCGGCCGCTCCGCGTGGACCATTATTCCGCCGCCCTTAACACAGGCTTCTCGCACATCTCGCGAACCGGACCCACCTGGTCTTGGTGACAGGGTTCCCCGATGGAGATTTGCGATTGGAGATCATGCAGCGCGCCGACGCGCGTGTTTTGCAGTTCGAGCCGACACTTTCGAGTCTGAGCTCGGTCGTGCGCGGCTTGGCCCTGTTGGGAACGAACTACCCGGTAACTCTAACTCAATGCCTTCCACGAATGCCCAAGAGCCGCTTGTCACCGGCTCATGTGCGTTACGCGCTCGGCGATCGTCGCCCAGACGTCGTTATCCCTTTCGATCCAGCAATTCATGCATTTGCCACCGGCGCCAAGTCCAGGCGCACGAGCGCAGTATACCGCAAGTCTATACGGCAAGTGATGAAACGCGTTCTTCAAAGCGCTACCATGATGCCGGGAGACTGAATTACAACTTCGATTTGCCGAGCCGAGACAATGGTGCAGGATACCACCGCTGATCGTCGAATTTTGTTGTATCGAGATTGGCGACCCCTTAGCATATCGCTAAGCAAACGAATTCACTGCGCGACTTCGTTGATTCAAACCGCCTGCAGCTCTCTTCCCAACGACATCTGAATCATTTGCATTCTTTGTCCCAACATTACGGCCTATCTGTTCACGAAAAAGTGACCTCAACCCCTTGCGCCGGCCTACTAGATTTTCTCGAAACACGTGCAGGCTACTTCATTAGTTATATCAAAAAGATCCGATCACGAGGCGTGCCGTTTGGTGCGTATGCGTTCGCTTTACATCTTCAGCGACTCGGAACACTAGAATTGCGAAAACATCGAGTCGCGCGCGAGCGGACGTTGCGCTTCGGCGCGACCTGAGACCGGAACGTTAACGGCGGTTTGTAGACATGCTGTCGTTACGCTCGGGCCGGGTCACGACGCAATCGAGATAGCTGGAGTTTCGAGGCTCTCCTGCTCGACACTCCGGCGGGTGTTTCCCGGCCGCTCAGAAATATGGCGCCAGCCCATCCACTATGCCATGGGGATAGCAGGCTTCGCCCAGCAGTCTTGAAGGCCTACGGTGACTTCCGGACGAGGGGGCTGATAGCCCGGAATCGCTTGGCCACCGCGCCGAATCGTGCGCCCTGCTCCGCCTCAACTGGGCGAAGCGCTAAGCCCACGCGTGGTGAAGAAAACCTATTTCTCCACAGAGGTTTATGCTGGCAGTTGCCGAATCAGGTTCGGCGTTCGCGGTAGGGCGGTTGCGGTGGATTGAGAACCGTCACGAACGTGACGACGCGGTAGGCTGCATCAGAAAGGGGACGGTCGACGAGTTGCTATCCTGTTAGCAGACCCCGGACGGGAGCAGCACATGGTTGGGCCGATGTCGAGTCGCCGTGCATGCCGTCGCTGCGATGGTGCCTCGGTGACAATCGAGCTCGATCGTTACTTAAATGATATTTTTCTGGCCGTATAATTTACAAAAATAACACAAAAGAAGGACGATTGGGGGTGACATTAACACCCAAAAATTGCAAAATAAGGCATGGCAAGAAGATTACCGTCACTCAATTCCTTGAAGGCTTACGAAGCGGTAGGCCGCCACGGCTCAGTGGTTGCGGCAGCTCGCGCTCTTAATGTTACGGCCGGCGCTGTGAGCAGCCAAATTAAGAATCTCGAAGCCGACTTAGGCGTCCAACTCCTCTCGCGGGATGGTCGCGGCGTTCGCCTGACTCCTGTTGGCGAGCAGCTCCAAATTGGCTTGGAAGCAGCGTTCGCTGAAATCGCCGGATGCATTGAAAGAGTGACCGATTCACGTGTAGGAAATCGGATCAGGCTTTATAGCTCACCCATGTTTGCTTCAGCTTGGTTGATCCCACGCATTGATCGCTTCAATTACCACGGAACGACGATCGATGTGGTAATCGAGGACAAGTGGACATGTCCTGACAGGATTCCTCCAGGCGCCGATCTAATCATTGACTACGGATGCTTCGACAAATTTCCGGGCTTCGACATCGAGAAGCTGAGCGACGAGGAGATTTTTCCCGTATGTAGGCCAGATGTGGCACGCCACATCGCGGAAACGGGAAGTCTAGCTGAATGTACGCTCCTGCACCGCAAGGGCATACCGCCCACCGCGAACTGGCCAGGCTGGACGGGCTTTGCTGCCTTCTTGGGGCTGGACGGCATCGACACCAGCCGGGGACTTCGCCTGTCTACGGCGCTGATAATGGAAGCCGCACGCAACGGCAAAGGCCTGCTGCTCACCAATACGACCGTAGCCTATGACGATTTGGCGAGCGGACGCTTGGTGCGCCCGATCGCTGAAGCCATGAGAAATGGCTGCGGCTACTGGATGTTGGTTCCCCAGACGCGGAGTGTTAGCCCTGAAGTCGTCGCCTTCCAGGCTTGGCTGAAGGATGAGATGGGTCGCTGCTCGGGTCGATCGGCCAAGCCGAGTTCAGCGCAATCTCCTCCTGCGCTGATCGTCGACCGTCACGCCTCCGGTGTCGCAGCCAGCCGCTGATCCGCACTGGGCTCCGTCAGGCATGAAGCGCCGCTCCTCTGTGAGAAAGAGCAGAGCGGGCACGCGAGCGCGGCGCACAACGGGCTGGCCGAGGAGACGCAATCGGCGAGTGCCGGTGCAGATTGCAGAACCACGCCTGATCGCTCACTTGGAGACTGGCCCTCGCGGTCTCGCTCTTGTTCCAGTCCGACATCTGGGCCTCTCGTGTGGTTCATCTTCCAGCGGCGCGCGATCGGTTTGGGGTTGTCCGTCACTTCCCCGCCATCATCGATCGACTCCCACTCGCAACACGGGCATGCCGCATTCGCTGGCACGCTCGAGCCCACCGGCGCAGAGTGCCTGCTCCGAGAACGACGAGTTGCTGCCCTGGACGTTCATCTCACCATGACGTCCACGTAGTGCGTCCTGCGTCCGGTCCATCCACCAGTTCGAGAGGAAAGTCACAGAATGAGTACGATTTCAGCCAAGAAAAGAACACACAAGTCACGGATTTGGCGCCAGAATGTTGCATGTTTCACCAATGATCCGCTGCCTGTTGCGCGTGGAAGATGCAAAGCGCGGGCGGCGGTCGTCGATGTGCGCCCGGACGCGTCGCGAGCGAACCGGACTTTCATTGCCGCAAACAGAGGTGGAGAGAGGTGGCGCGCCTGCCTTCCCTGAACTCGCTGCGTGCATTCGAGGCCGTCGCCCGTCTCGGTTCGGTATCCCTCGCCGGCGGCGAATTGTCGGTTACGCCTAGCGCCGTAAGCCGTCACATCAAAGAGCTCGAGGCTGATCTCGGCGTCGCCATCCTGGAGAGAAACGGGCGCGGCGTGCGTCTTACGGTCGCCGGCAAGAGCTTAAGAGATAACCTCTATCCAGCCTTTACCATGATCAACAATGCCGTCGTGCGCACACGCCGCAATCCTCGCACAAAAAGAATCGTGGTCATGGTCGCGCCTGTCTTTGCGAAATGTTGGCTGTTTCCTCGCCTTGGATGTTAAGGGCGGCGGAATAATGGTCCACGCGGAGCGGCCGGTTGGTCCGGTCGCGGCGGCGCAAGAATGCGCCACTCATGTCCCCTTGTCTGTTTTGGCGAGGGGCGGGAGATGTACGGCGTGGAGCTTTATGCGGCGGTT
>JAJDTX010000109.1 GCA_022826925.1 Bryobacterales bacterium | reverse complement strand
CAGACCTGCAAGATCCTGCTCTGAATCCGGCCCCAATTTCATTAGCGCGCACTTTGTAGTGCAAGTCGCGCTTTCTGGAGCGGTCTAACTCCCTGTTAATCAATCACATCCTAAAATCCAATGTTAAACATGGGCTAGGGGACTGGCAGGCGAATCTGATCCTCCAGTGGCGGTCTGGCCAGCCTTTCAACCTCAGCGTGCCCGGTGACGTGGCAAACATCGGAAATTCAGTGGCATGGTGGAACTACGCTCGGCCAAACCTAGTGGGAAATCCACAGCCGGGGCGCCCGACAGCGGAGCGCTACTACAATCCCGCTGCGTTCGACGTGCCCAGTCTCTCGTACGGTGATTTCGGCCGTAACGTGCTGTCGAGTGATCCAGTGTTCAATACGGACTTCTCGCTGTTCAAGCTGGTGCCACTGGCTGACCGCAGGCGGCTGGAAATCCGCTTGGAGGCGTTCAACGTGTTCAACCACATTGACTGGGCGGTTCCGGGAACGCTCGTGGGCAGGGTGGGAGCCGGACGCGTGACTTCCAGCGAGCATTCCCCCCGTATCTTGCAATTCGGCATGAAGCTGCATTTCTAAGCGTGGTGGATCGGCTACGCTGGCGCGGCAACCGTCGAACGAGACATCCTTTGGTCGTCGTGGAACCGCCAACCATGTCGTAGCGTTCACAAGATCTGCAGTTCTTTCGATCTGACCGCGGGCTCTTGGAGTGGAGCCGCTGCGCCCGGCGAGACCGAGTCCGGTCGTCAAGGCGCGAAATCGCCCAGCATGGACGGGGCTGCCAAGCTGTGGCCGGCAACGCAGTGGGCGCGGCACAGGGATTCTGGCGTTTGACAACGTCTAATGGTCCTAGTTTGCAGCGCGCACGCAACGAAACCCAATATTCGGGCTCCGCTCTTCGGGACGCGCATAGCTTCGCTGCGCACAGGTTAGGAACTTCGGCACGTCAGCCCAAGATCCGCCGCGCAACATCCGGTACCTGCCATCAGCAGGCCCGGTAGGGTTCTCGGACGGCGATCGGCTGTAGTAGTCCTTCTCATAGAGATCCGCCACCCATTCCCACACGTTGCCCGCCATGTCGCACAATCCGAAACTGTTCTTGGGATAGCTGCAGACTGCCTTGGGCCCCTTTACCGAGTCGTAGTGCGCCTTGCTCGCATCGGCGTCGTCGTCACCCCACGGATATCGTGCAGCTTCCAGGTCGCCGCGACATGCGCGCTCCCACTCGGCCTCGGTCGGAAGGCGCTTTCCACGCCACCCGCAATACGCAGCCGCCTCGTCCCAGGTGACGTTCGCAACGGGATCGTCCGCGCGCCCTTCAGGCGGCTGCCCGTCCGGCCAGTAGTGCGGCACGCGCACCTTGCCGCCCGAGGAGGAGACGAATTCTGCGTACTGGCGATTCGTCACCTCGTGCACGTCCATATCGAACCCGCTCAGCGTCACGGTATGGACCGGGCGGTCGTCTCGCAGGATGTGGGGCACCCACTTCAGGCCGTCGTCGGGAAGGGCATGTGACCGCCCCATTTCAAACTCCCCGGCCGGGATGCGCGCCATGTCCGCATCTTGCGCGAGAGCCGGCGCGATGGCTAGCAGAGCGAATGCCCCGAGCCTAGCCATAGATGGAACTGATCTCGTCGGTCGGAATCCAGCCGGGCGCGCCCAGCTCGTCCACATAGGCGTATGTGCGCTTCGACGGGGTGTCGTGGACCTTCTTGGACCAGTCGATGCCGAGCGCCGAATACATCGTTGCCACCACATTCTCGATGCGTGGCTGCTCCTTGCGGTCCCAGCCGGTGTCCAGGCACTCCGCGCCACCGGAGTCGGTTTCGCCCAAGATCAGGCCGGGCTGTACGCCCGCGCCGCCGAACAGCGCAGGGTAGACCTTGTTGTAGTGATCTCTGCCTTGCAGGTTGTTGAGTGCGCCCGGCGTCCGGCCGAATTCGCTCATCGCCACCACCAAGGTCTCGTCGAGCACGCTTTGGTGCGGGTTTGTTGGCGACGCCATCGTCGCCAGATCCCCGACCAGGGCGGAGAAGGCCCGATCGAACTCGGCGCACAGCTTGTAGTGATTCGTCTCCTTAGAGTGGTCCCAGATGTACTTGTGGTGGTCCCAGCCGGGATGGCAGATATGCACGTAGCGCGTCCCGGCGTCGGTAGCCAGCATGTTACGGGCCAAGATGCACGACGTAGCCACGTCAGTGTCGCCGTAGCGCTCGCGGTCCGCGGCGGTGATTTCGAAGGCTTCCGTCCAGCGCTGGTCTGACAGCAACTGGTGCGCGGCGTCGTAGAAGTTCTCGTAGCTGGCCATGCGGCGCTCGAAGCCAGATACACGCCCGCGTTGCGCCTCGCGCAACTTGGCCAGCAGCTGCCAGCGCTCGTCTACCAAGTCCAGGGCCGCTTCGCTCAAGGACGAGCCCTGCCCAGCGATCTCGGGGTTGATGTCCACCACGGAGAAGCGCGGGTCTAGGAACCCCGTGGAGAGTGCTCCGGGGAATGCCTTCTCCAAGTTGAACGACATGTACGTGGGGAAGGTGTCGTTCGGGCCGCGCCGCGGTTCCAACTCCATCGCCACCACCGAGCCGATGGCCGGGATCTCGCTGGCGAATGCCAGATTCAGGGGCCTTCCGGTCTGCACATAGGTCTGCCCGCGGAAATGCACCTCTTCGTGGCTGAGTAGGGTGCGCAGGATCGCGAACTTGTCGATGTGTTGCTTGAAGCTCGGAAACAGCTTCTCGGACAGGTAGAGACCCTCGCGGTGCTTGGTCACTGCTAGGTCGTCCGGAGTCCCGGCAGTTTCCTTGAAATCCCAGGATTCGAGGTGGCTGATCGCGCCGTTGATTTCGTAGAACAGCACATTCCGGGCGTTGCCGCGCGGCGTGACGTTCGAACCGGCTGACACCCGCCTAGGCAGAAATCCCTCCGCGGCAGCGGACGCCAAGCCAATTCCGCCCAGCCGCAAGGCGTCCCGCCTCGTCCCGAATGTTTCCGCAACGGTCTTCATCGATTGGCCCCCGCTGGCAGTCCTAGTGGTTAAAGAAGAACTCCACGTTGTTGATCAGCGCCCACTGCAGGTTCTCTGCGCCGCGCGTGCGATCTGCCGACAGCTCCGCCAGCGCGACTTGCTTCTCGTTCTCCGATGGTGAACGCGCCAGCGTCGCGAGAAACAACTCGTCCACTACCGTCTCGTCGTCGCTATAGCTGTCCAGCAGCCGCTGCACGCGGCTGTCCTTGTCTGCCCTGACGCGCTCGCTCAGGATCGGCGATTGCATCAGCGCCAGAGGCTGGCGCACGGAACCGTTCAGTGGCTTGGGCGGGTTGCGCCTGGTCGACTGCCCGAACGTCCGCAGCAGGTACTGCAGGTCGGTCCCGCCCTTCGGCTCGCTGAGTTGCATGGCCATGCCCACTTCTGCATCGCCGAACTTGAACTTGCCGGGCCGACTGGTGGAGATCACGATGGCGTCGTGCAGTTCCTCCGCCGTGAGCATCCTCACGAACTTCCTCGCAAAGTAGGACTTGTAGTTCGGATGCCAGTTGCCAGGGAAGCTGGCCGAGAGCTGGTAGGCGCTCGAGTTGCAGATCCGCCGGAACAGGTGCTTGAGACTGTAGCCCGACTCTCGGAAGTCTGTCGCCAGAGCGTCCAAGAGCTCCGGGTGGCTGGGCTGGAGCTGCCAGCCCTCGGGGATGTTCTCGGGATCTTGGCGCGCGAGATCGAACTCGTCGTACGGTTCGACGATGCCGTACCCCATCAGCTGCTTCCAGAACAGGTTGGCGGTAGCCTTGGCGAACTGAGGGTGGTCAGTCAGGATGCGGGCGAAGCCATCGCGCGGGTTTTCTCGCTCCCGCAGTGTTTCGTCGGTAAGCAGGAACTTCGGCGACGCCTCGCCCCCCCAGCGAGTAATCCTTAGCATGCTCTCCCCGAGCGTGTCGTAGCCGGGAGCTAAGTCGTCGACGAGGAACTCGTTGGCCTTAACGTCGCCGTCCTCCCAGTACATCATGTACCGGGTATTCCCCAGGAAGGCTGCTTGGCGGTGGAAGTCGTTGCGCGTCTTGCCTGTGAGGTAGACGTTGACTTCCTCTAGGTGGTTGACACCGTCGTGGCACGAGATGCACGACAGGTTGATGCCGAGAAACGCCTTCCCATACAGCACGGTCAGCTCGTCGTGCGTGTCGAGCTGGTGAACCATGCCCCAATCGTGGCCGTCGTCCGGCTGCGCTTTACCCTGTACGTGCTCGCGCGCGATTACATTGGAAGCGGCAAGCACGTTGCTGCTCTTGCCCGCCGAGGCAATGATGGCCCGCACCCACTCGTCGTAAGGGCGATCCGAGCGCAGGTTTTCCTTCAGCCAGTAGTGGAATAGCTCACGTCCCCTGCCCATCTTGCCGTTGGCCCGGAACAGATCCATGTAGAAATAGGCCCACTTCTCGGCGAATGCCTCGCGGCCAAGCAACTCCTCGATCTTGGCCGAGCGCTTGTCAGGGTCCTCGTCAGCCACGAACGAGCGCACCTCAGCTGGAGTGGGGATCCGTCCGACTAAGTCGAGCTGGACTCGTCGCAGGAACTCCGCGTCGCCCGCCTGCGGCGCGTGCGGCACGCCATCGCGTTCGATCTTGTCGAAGATATGGTCGTCGATGAAGTTGCGGCGCAGTGCCTGTCCCGTGTGGGCAACTTCAAAGTTGCCTGCGACCTGTTCAGTGAGAGCCGCAGCGTCGCTGCCGGCGTCCCGTCCCTTCACCAGTGGGGCGTGCGCCTGCCGGAATTGCTCGGGAGTAATTGACTCCTCCCGGACGGGCGGCCGATCAGCCTGCTGGGCGACTCCGCCGAGCGCCGCCGCTAGGAGAATCGAGAGAACTTTTGTAGAAACCTGCATTTGAGGCCACTCGTATCCCCACATGGATTATTCCATACCTGCGTCCACATGTGGCTCGAATTGCACATCAATCCGAAGTCTGCCAGGGAATTTGAACTGAAACCAATGCTGATGTCGGTCGACCTAGTCGCAAAGCAGCCGGATGGGGCCCGCCAGCATGAAACGCTCCCAAGCAGAATCTGTGTCTCGTCATGCAGCGAGCAGCGCGGCGCTCAAACTGTGAGGCTGCTTCCGACGTAATTGTCACGCCAGGCGGCTGTCCTATCGAGCCCTTGACAAGAGGCGAGCCTGCAATTCCGACCGCACAATTGGCACACTATGCGCTGAGACTCTTGCCGTCGCATGGGAGAACATCATGAGAATCCCGCTCTACCTTCTGTTCAGCATGACCATGGCCGCCGCTTTGCCCGGCACCGCTAGCCAATGGACACGGCACGTCATCGCGACCGGCTTCCCCTGCCAGACCGCAGTGGCCGCCGACTTCACCGGCGACGGCCGACCTGATGTCATTGTCGATGCCCACGGCGAGACACATCTCTATGTCGCCCCGGCTTGGGAAAAGGTTGTGATTGACGCCAAATGGCCGTTTCGCCCCGGAGAGCGCAACACCATTCACAGCGAGGTGCTGGATGTCGATTCTGATGGCGATCCGGACTATATCGGAGCGGTGTACTCTCCCGGGCCGGTGTTTTGGCTCGAGCGGCCCGACGATCCAATTCGAGACCGCTGGATCATGCGCATCGTCGACGCCGATGTCAACGGCACGCACGGGCTGATCAAGGGCGACATCGACGGCGACGGACGGGAAGACTTGGCGGGCAACAGCGCACAGCCCAAGGATCCGTATCCGAACTCGTTGGTCTGGTGGCGCGTGCCCCAGGATCCCCGTTCAGCGGAAGAGTGGCCGCGGTACGTCTTGGCTGACCAAGACGCGCCGGGCTTGAGCCACTATCTCGGCATCGGGGATCTGGATGGCGATGCCATCGCAGATGTTGTATCGGCGGGCAAGGACGCCGTGACCGGGGGAGGGAATTGGTTCGCGTGGTGGAAGCAGCCCGCAGACGGCTCCACCCCGTGGCTCAAACGCACCATCGCGGTCAACCAGACCGGAGCCACCAACGCGTTGCCCGCGGATCTCAACGGCGATGGCGTGACGGACATCTTTGCAACCCGAGGCCACGGCAAGGGAGTGCTCTGGTTCGAAGGCCCGGATTTCGCGCTGCATGAGATCGACCCCGAGATGGTGGGGCCACATGACCTCGCGATCGGCGACATCGATGGCGATGGAGACATTGACGGCGTGACTTGCGGCAAGGAAAGCTACGTGGTTGCTTGGTACGAAAATGACGGAGACGGTGGTTTCGCCAAACGAGTCATCCACACCGACCAAGCTGCTTACGACATCCGGTTGGTGGATATGGACGTGGATGGCGATCTAGACGTGCTCGTCGCCGGCCAAAACTCCAACAACGTAGTCTGGTACGAGAACTTGGTTCATCAGCGCTGACCGGCTCGGCAGACGCTGGAATTCAGAGTGCCCTCGGTCGGCACCGCAAACTGGCGGCAAGAAGGCGAGTGAGGACGCCAACGCGGCCCAGCACACAAGTGCCGGAAGATCAGGAAACGAGCTGAAATGTCCAAGCTCAAGCTGTAGACTCGTGGCATGACGACTCGTCAGTTGTACAGGCGCCGGTTTCTCGCAGTCGGCGGTGGTGCGGTCGCTGCGGCCTCGTTTCAAGCCCTTGCGTGCCGGAGCACAGATCAAAACGACAAGGGAGCAATGCGCTCGGCGAGGGAACCGAATCGCGTCGGCTATGGACCGCTCGAGCCGGTTCGGGACGAGACTACGGGCCTTCCGCTGCTGCAGCTCCCGGCGGGCTTTCGATATCTCTCGTTCGGCTGGAAAGGCGATCGGCTGGACGATGGGTCCCCGACTCCGGGCGCTCATGACGGGATGGCGGCCTTCGAGGCGGAAGGCGGCCGGATCCGCCTCGTGCGAAACCACGAGCTCCGGGCGGGCCTGGCCTTTTCGGGCGATCCCGTGTACGACGGCCGGGCAGGGGGCGGCACAACAACGATCGAGTTCGACACATCGTCGGGCACTGTGGTCGCGGCTTGGCCGAGCCTCGCGGGCACGGCGGTGAACTGCGCCGGCGGTCCCACTCCTTGGGGCACCTGGCTGTCGTGCGAAGAGACCGTGGAAGGCCCGGGCGACGAGAACGGCTACACGCTTCCGCACGGCTACATCTTCGAGGTTCCGGTCGACGGGACAGCCCGGGCGGAGCCTTACCGGGCAATGGGACGCTTTGTGCACGAGGCGGTCTCGGTCGACTCTGAGTCCGGAATCGTCTACGAGACGGAAGACCGGGCCGCTGCCGGACTGTACCGGTTTCTTCCGCACGAGGCGGGCCGACTCGCTGCGGGCGGGCGGCTGGAGATGCTGGCGCTGTCGAATCGACCGGGAGCGGACACTAGGACCGGCCAGCGAGCTGGGCACTGGGAGCCGGTCAACTGGGTGCCGATCGAAGACCCGGATCCGGATCCGATCGAGACCAGCAGCGTCTATTCCCAAGGCATCCGGGAAGGGGCGGCCACTTTCGCCCGCCTCGAAGGCACCTGGAGCGGTAATGGCAGAATCTACGTGGTTTCAACCAACGGCGGCGATGCCGAGGCCGGGCAAGTCTGGGAATACGATCCGGGTGAGACGAGGATCCGTCTCCTGTATGAATCTCCGGACGCCAAGGTGCTCGACATGCCGGACAACATCTGCGTGAGCCCCCGTGGAGGTCTGGTTCTGTGCGAGGACGGGGGCGGGGAGGATCACGTTAGGGTCCTGACCGCAGACGGCGAGATCTTTCCATTCGCCAAGAACAATGTGATCCTTAACGGCGAGCGCAACGGGCTGGAGGGAGACTTCCTCGACCGGGAATTCGCCGGGGCCACCTTCAGCCCTGACGGAAACTGGCTCTTCTTCAACGTGCAGACGCCCGGCATCACATTCGCGGTCACCGGACCGTGGGGCGAGCAACTGATCTGAGAAACCCGAAACTGCCCGCACGGCCAGCGCGGGCTTGGACTGGACATGATTAGGAGCGGGTGACCAGACCCTGCGAGGTCAGTACTAAGTCCAGTTCGTCGCACCCGCATTGCATTGAGTCTGATGCGGATGCTCGGCCCCCATGGCGATACTCAAGCCCGTAATTTCTTCGAGATCATCCACTGTCTGCAAGAGCGCGAGGGTCTGCGTTTGAAGGTGCAGGGGGTGCGGCGAGGGGCATGATTTTTCGAAGAAGAACTACGCTCCAACGCCACTCCGAGTTAGCGACACCTCAGTCATACTATGTGGCATGGAACGACCCACTGCCGGGCATATTCGCGCTGAGCATCCAACTCGGACCTGCCCTCTCCTACGGGCCGTTGCAGTCTTCCTACTGGGGGCATCGGCGGCGCTTTCGGCAGGGCCGCTGCAATGCGACCTGACTGACTACGAGCCCGCTGACGGGCTCCGCGCGGAAATGCTGGACGGAGACCTCTTCGTCGAGTGGTCTGGTGCCGATGCAAACCGACTCCGCGCAACGTTTGGCGTCGACCAGGGCCAACCCGTTATCCGGCAATTGGCGGCCCTATCGCGGGCAGGGCACTGGGCTCCGCTGGCGCGAGACGCCCGGCCAGAGTTCTATGTTGCAGAGGGCCGGCGGCGTATCTCCCAGCAGCAACTCAACCCGATGGCGGACCTGGGCCGCGAAGCCACGCCGGACATTGTCGAGAGCGAGAAGTGGAAAGTGTTCTGGGACGCCCCCCTGAACGTGCCCGGCCTGGAAGGAGTCAACCCCGGACTCCCACGTGACCCCAGCGAAGTAACGCGCTCCAGCGTGCGCTATGACGTCAGCTCCTGTCGCGTGCGGCGCGATGGCATCCGGCTGGAAGTCACCTTCGACGGCCTGCAACTGGGGTCGTTCGAGGGCAGCCTACGGTTCACGGTCTATCGCGGCTCCAGCCTAGTGCGCCAAGAGGCGATCGCGGCCACTGCCAAGCCGTCAGTCGCCTATGTCTACCGGGCCGGTTTGAGCGGACTGCGGACTGACGACTATCAGCGCCTGCGCTGGCGCGACGTCACCCGCGACTGGCAGCACTATCGCTTCGGTGGCGGTGCGAACGACGACCCGGTGCCGCTGCGGGCAAGGAACCGCGTCCTCCTGCTCGAGCAGAACCGTGGTTCGTTGGCGGTGTTTCCGCCCTCCCACAAGTTCTTTTTCGCCCGCGAAATCGAGATGAATCTCGGCTATGTTTGGTACCGCCAGCTACCCGACGGCCGCTTCAACCTAGGCGTCCGCCAAGGCGAGCGCGAGGAGATGTACCGACCGTGGGGCGCGTCCGAAGAGATCTGGAATAAGCGCGTCCGCCAGTCCTGGCGCTTCGCCGAGGGAAACTTCGCGCTGTACAACGCGCCCGCCGGCACCATGCAGCGCATGGCGGTCTACTACCACCTCGGTGCCGGCAACGCCGAAGCCACGCTACAGGAAGTCCTGGCCTACACCCACGGCGACAGGTACAAGCGTCTCGACGGTTACCAAGTCGCGGTCAGCCATTTCCACACGCACTTCCACGAGCAACTCGTCGATGCCGGCTCCCTCGATTTGCGGCCACCGTGGGTCACAGCGTTCCGCGGCCTTGGCATCAACATCGCGATGATGTCGGACTTTCACGGCGATGGCCATCCCGACGATCCCGGAGAGATCCGCTTTCGCGAGCAGCACCAATACTTCGAAGCCTGCCGCCGCCATTCGGATGCCGACTTCCTGCTCATGCCCGGCGAAGAGCCTAACGCTCACCTCGGCGGGCACTACACCCTCGTCTTCCCTCGGCCCGTCTACTGGTCCAAGGTGCGAGCGGCCGACGCGCCGTATCGCGCCAGCCATGACCGCTACGGCACGGTCTACCGCGTCGGTTCGGCAGAGGAGATGCTGTCGCTGATGCAGTCCGAACGTGCCTTGATGTGGCAGGCTCACCCGCGCACCAAGGGCTCGACCTTCTATCCCGACGCTGTCCGTGAGGCGCCTCACTTCCGGAGCGACCGCTACCTTGGTGGCGCGTTCCAGACCTTGCCCGCTGACCTGTCTCAGGCAAGGATCTGCGAGGGGCGCTGCTTCGGCACGCTCGACGACATGAACAACTGGGCCGGCCCGAAGTACCTGATCGCAGAGGGCGACACCTACACCAAGTTCCCGTCCGACGAGATCTATCCGCAACTTTCGGTGAACTATGTCCGCCTCGACAGCTTGCCCGCCTTCGACGACGACTGGAGTCCCATCACTGAGGCCATGCGCCGCGGCGACTTTTTCGTCTCCACCGGTGAGGTGTTAATTCCCACCTTCGAAATCGAGGGCCACGAGGAGCGCAAGGCGGTCGTGGCACAGGTGGAATGGACGTTTCCGCTCGAGTTCGTGGAGATCGTGTGGGGCGACGGCGACAAGATCGGCCGCCGCGTAC
This sequence comes from Bryobacterales bacterium, assembly GCA_022826925.1. Classification (GTDB taxonomy): domain Bacteria; phylum Acidobacteriota; class Terriglobia; order Bryobacterales; family UBA6623; genus VXMF01. The sequence continues at coordinate 10,839 of JAJDTX010000109.1, read as the reverse complement.
AGCCCACCACAGAGTTAGAGGCCTTCGGGAGCAAGCAGTTTCGGCTCGAGTTCAACGCCAGCGGCAAGAAGTGGGTCCGCTTCGCGGCTTGGGATTCCGCTGGCAACGGCGCCTTCACACAGCCGGTCCACTTCTAGCCGCCTTAGGCCGGTGCAATACCATGGACGTTATGTCCGCACCCCAGCTCTCGGGCGAAGTGCTGAGCAAGCTCTGCCAGTTCGACACCCCTACGGTCTGCAACGTCATCGAGTTATTCGGCGTCCGCCCCCAGACGGACGGATACATGGATGACCGAATCAAGGCCTGTTTTCCCGAGATGGGGCCGATCTGCGGGTATGCCTCCACTGCCACCTTCCGCTCCGCCGTCAAGCCGTGGGCGGGCGGGGCCTACGGCAGCCTGGCCGATCAAGTAGCCCGCTTCGGAGAGGTCCCGGACCCGCCGCTGGTGGTGATCCAAGACCTAGACTCGCCGACCAAGTCCGCCACGTTCGGCGAAGTTATGGCGGCCACCTATAAGTCGTTCGGAGTTGTCGGTCTGATCACCAGCGGTGCCGCTCGCGATCTGGACCAGGTGCGCGCGGTGGGCTTGCCTTCTTTCTCGGATGGCGTCATCAGTTCGCACGGATACCCGCAGTTGCTGGAGTTCAACGTCCCGGTACACGTCGGCGGGCTGGCGATCTATCCCGGCGACCTGATCCACGCCGACCAGAACGGCGTGACCAACGTTCCCGGCGAGATCGCCGGACAAGTGGCTGATGTGTGCGCGGAGTTCTGCGCCGCCGAGGCGGTCGTACTGGACTATTGCTCCGGCGGCAACGTCACCGCGGAGGGCTTCGCCGTGGCGCAAAAGGAGCTAGGCAGTCGCTTGCAGGCGCTCAGGCAGCGCTTGCGTGCCAAGTAGGCACGTTCCGGGGCATCCGTTCGTACAGATCAAATCTCACCGAGCAAAGGGGGTTTCCCACTCGGGAACTTCAGCCCAGAGGCGTTGGCGAACATCACCGGCCGTTGCCATGACGCTCGTCGTGGAGGAGTTGAGTTGAAGACTATTCGGAAACGACTATTCGATGTCCTCTTTGGCAGCGGTCGCGCTGCGAGAACTCTTGACCTGTGGCTGCTTGCTGCCATTTTGGTCAGCGTCAGTGTCGTCATGCTGGAATCCGTGGCCGATATCGGGTCCGCGTGGTCCGGTCAACTGCGGATAGCGGAGATTGCCTTCACGGTGATCTTCAGCGTGGAGTACGTGCTGCGGCTCTTCTGCCATCCGAGGCCGTCCCGCTATGCATTCGGACGCTTCGGCGTGGTGGACCTCGTCTCGATCGCGCCCACCTGGCTTGCGTTCGTGTTCCCGGGCGCGAGCACCTTCGCGGCGCTGCGTGTGCTGCGGATGCTTCGGATCTTCCGCATCTTGTCATTGGGGCGGTTCTCGCGAGCGGCCATGACGATAGGCAATGCGCTGGAGGCTACTCGCTACAAGATCGGGGCTTTTGTGATCGGTGTGGTTCTGATTTCGGTAATCGCGGGATCGTTCATGTTTCTCGTAGAGGGACCCGAGAACGGATTCACCAGCATTCCAGCCAGTACCTACTGGGCAATCATCACGATGACAACCGTCGGGCATGGAAGCCTGATACCAGCGACAGTCCTTGGCCAGATCCTGACGTCCGTTCTCGTGATTCTGGGGTATGCGGTCGTGGCGATCCCGGTCGGCGTAATCACGTCCGAGGTGCTCGCGGCAAAGAAGGCCCGCGAAGCGCTTCTCAGCGGCGAGGAGACTGAGCGCCAGGAGTTCAAGTCCTCGGCCTTCTACAGCTACGCGAATCCCAATATCCCGCAAGAGGTTATCTTCGAGGCATCTGTCCTCAAGCCGGTCGCCGGATTTCTGAACGCGAGAGGCGGCTTCTTGTTCATTGGGGTGGACGACAACGCTACCCCGCTCGGAATTCAGCCAGACCTTTAAATGAGGGGGTGGAATACAGAGCGATACGTGAGGCACCTCACCGACCGGATCGGCGAAGAGTTCGGTTCGTCCGCAGCGACCTGCACTCACATCAGAATCGAGACGGTCAAGGGCTTGGAAATCTGCGTCGTCGAGATTGATCAATCGCCCGATCCTGTGTGGTTGGTGAAGGCAGAGAAGTCAGGCAAACGAAAGGTGTTTTACGTCCGGGCCAACAACTCGACGCGCGAATTGGACGGCCCCGAGTTCATCAGCTACTACAGGAAACGATGGGATTAGCTGCGGCGCGTTCACCGTGTTCACTCGCGCTGTGTCCGCCCAAAGTCATCTCGAATCAAGGAAGTCACGAATGCCCGAAACCGGCATGCCCGGTCGCCGGTGCTTGGCCGGGGAGCCGCTCCACACCCAGCTAACCCTCATGGATGCGTCCCGCGTGGTCCTCGATCTTCTCGAAACTCCACGTGACGGGACACAGAGGTTCGGTCGGAGAGTGCCGCCGTCGGCGGACACGGTGGAAGCCTTCCCGGACGAATAGGGCCTAACTTGATTGTTTGACCACGAAATGATCGTCAACTTCACCCGTGCCGCATCAAGCGCATCAGATGAAGCTATACGTCGCCTTATTGCGCCTCGGCCCGCAACCCCTTGGATTCGGACACCTCACCCGATTCGGGGTGGATCACTCGGACCGTGTAGCCGCCTGCCTGGCGCACGGTCGGTGTGAATTCGCTGCCCTGGATCCGCAGGGTGTAGACGATCTCGCCGTTCGATTCGTCAATCACCTGAACCACGGGGTCTACAGCCCCTTCGGCGTCGATCGGAGGCAGAGTGTAGCCCTTGGGCAGGCCGCTCTGACTCTGCTTGATGCGAATTGGCCAGCCTGGATATGGCTGGGCTCCCTCTTCAGACGCTTCGACCCAGCGAGGCCAGTTGGCAAATTCGATGCTCCGGTCGCCGCGCTTGAATTTGATGATCCCGTAGCCGGGTGCCCGGTGGTTTAGGGCCGTGGGCTCGATGCCGTTGGTGTGCGGATTGGAGAGGGCGTGGATGGTGACCTTGTTGCCGAAGCCGTCGTGGAATTCGCCGGTATTGCGGGGAGCGCCCTCCTTGCGGTTACGACCCTCCTGAGTAGGGAACCAGCGGCGCGGGAAGATGTTGGCCACTGACGGCACGCAAATGGCCCAGCTGCTGTCGTTCCAGTCTTCCACGCCGTACTGGACGGTGCTGCCGAGGTGCTGGTCGCCCGCGATGTGGACCGCCACGGCCTTGCGCAGCAGCCGCACGGCGCGGTTGCGGCCCGACTGTGGCCAGCCGTTCGAATCGTGGTCCTGAACCGGCTCTTCGCCCGGCGCGTACTCGCCCGGGGCGTTCACGCGCAGGCTGCCGGTCACCGCGTCGGTCGTCGTGCCCTTGGGCAGCGTGCACACGTTGGCAAAGATCGTCTGGGAGATGGCCGCCTTCATCCACGCGCCCTCCCAGTCTTGCGCCCATGCCTCTAGGAAGCTTTCCTGCCGCTCGCCAAGGAGAGGAAACTCTGGATTGTCCGAACTCTTGCGAGCGTCGTAGTTCGGGTCTTGCGCCCAGCCGTTGATGATGCCGGGTCCGATCAGCGCCGTGGCCGAGTCCTTCCACTTGCGATCCTCGATGATCGCGAAGCTGATCCCGCCGTACAGCAGGTCCGTGTAATACACCGCGATGCCTTGCTCGACCGGCGTCGGATCGAACGGATCGGGCATGTTCGCCGTCTGCGTCGTTTGCACCACGTGGACAAAGCGCGGGTCCATCACGTAGCCGCCTTGGTCCTGTCCGGGCTTGCCGTAGCCGTGCGCCTTGCGCCCGGCCGCGCCCCAGATGTTGCCTTGATAGACGTCGTGGTCGTCCGGCAGTGCCACGGTCGGGATGTCTCTCAGCAGCTCGCCGTATTCCCAGCCGAAGATGTACCACTTGCGCAGGTAGTCGAGGATGGCCATGTCGGTCGGCTCGCGCACGATGCCGTACTCGCCGACACGCTCGTAAACGTTATCTCCCGTGAAGGCCATCAGGTCGGGCCGGTGGTGCTGCATGTTCCGCACGATGTCCGCGTGCGGGAAACCGAGATCGTTGTTGCCAGTGAAGGCCGCTACGACGATCTCGTCCTTGTCCGCTGGGTCCTTGCGCACCGTGCCTTCCCAGGTGTCGCCAGCGAACACGACCCGGTACGGCGTGTCCACCGAGTCGTCCCAGTCCGGCACTCGGAAAGTGGCTGTGCGGGCCTCAGGATCGACGGCCGCGCGGGCAACTTCCTTCCAGCCGCCGTCTTGGATCTCCAACGACGCTTCGCTGCCCTCGGCATCCAGCGGGGCCAGGAGGGCATTCAGCTTCAGCACCCCCTTGCTGAGCGTGTGCATCGCGAACATGATCGGGCCCAGCTTCCGCTCTGGATGGGCAGTGACCCGGCTTCCGGACACGTTCCAATCGGCGAACCACAAGCGCAGCGTGCCGCCCGCTCTCGTGCCGCGCTTGAGCGCCCAGCCGGTCTCGCGGATTTCCTCTTCTGCCGGCGGCGAGTCCGGAATCGGGCCGCTGCTGGAAACCAGTGCCAGGCCCCCGGTCAGCCAGCCGGGATCGACCTCGCGGGAGACTTCCTGCGCGCCGGAAGCCGTCTCGAGGCGCAGTGTCAGGCGCGCCAAGTCTCCGGACGACTCGGCGTGGAGCGACAAGCTGGCGTCGGACTCGAACGCGCCGTCTGCTACAGGCGACGAATCATCGGGAGATCCGATGAACAGGCGTCCGTCAGATGCCACCCCGCAGTGCAGGCCGACCCCGCGTACGGCGCTGTCGCGATAGTCGTTGAACGATCCGCGGATTCCCACCCGGAAGCCGGCCCAGCCGTCTCCGAGAGGCTCGCCGGTCGGTTCGATGCGCCCGATGCGGACGCTCGTCGAGAGGGTGCCGCTGGACGCGTCGACCTCGCGGGTCAGCAGGAACACGTTGCGGTCCCCGCCCGCTCGGAAGTTCTCCAGACGCCCTTCTCGCAACCGCCAGTCTTGCAGCGGGTTGGACCAGTACTCAGAGCCGATCCACGGGCGTTCGACCGCTGGGTCGAATTGGCTCTGGAAGGCCGTCGAGCCGGTGCCGCAGCCGACCAACGCCAGCCCGCAGGCTGTCAGTGGCAGGAGGAAAGCGCGAATGATAGACATCGCGCCCAAGGTAACAGGCGCTCGCCTCCGCCCGCAACGGGCGCTCAACTGCCGGTGCCCAGGCGAGCGCGTCAGTCGGCCATGTCGGCGGGCATCGGGCCGGTTGCCAGCAGCTTGATCCGGTAGAGGCCGGTCCGCGCGGTCATGTACAGGGAACTGCCGTCATCGCCCCATGCGACGTTGGCGGGCACCTCGTCAGGCTGGATTGTGCCCAGGTGCTCGCCGGATGGAGTGAAGATCCAGACGCCGCCCGGCCCGGTGGCGTAGATGTTGCTGTTCACGTCGAGCTTGAGCCCGTCAGGCGCTCCGGGCGCCGTCTCGCTGGTGGCGTCGTAGAACACCCGGCCGTTTTCGAACATCCCGTCATCGTTGACGTCGTAGGCCATCCAGACCTTCATGGAGGCATCGGAATTCGCTACGTAGGCGGTCATGCCGTCCGGGGAGAAGCCGATCCCGTTGGGCCTGGTCTGATCGCTGATGAGCAATTGCAGCTCACCAGACTCGTAGTTCAGGCGGTAGATTCCGTTGAAGTCCAGCTCCCGGGCCGGATCTTCCTCGAGCTGGGGCAGCCCGTAGGGCGGATCGGTGAAGTACAACCCGCCGTTGGAGTGCCAGGCGGCGTCGTTGGGGCTGTTGAGCCTCTTGCCCTCGTAGTTGTCCACTATCGAGACCCACTCTCCGTCTTCCATGCGCGAAATGCGCCGGTTGCCATGCTCGCACGCCAGCAGGCGGCCTTCCGCGTCGAGGATCAGGCCGTTCGAGCCCAGCGAAGCATCCCGCGGCTCGCCCTTGTACATCTGGTCGTAAAACACCGAGGCGGCCGTGTCGCCCTCTGCCCAGCGGTTGATCGCATTGGCCGGGATATCGCTGAAGAGCAGGTGCGGGCTGTCACCCTTGATCCAGACGGGCCCCTCTGTGAAACCCATGTCGCCGGCCAGCTTCTCAATCATGTAATCGGCCGGGACGATGGCGTCGAGCGCATCGCTGACCTTGAGCACGGTGCCGGCGCCATGGTCCGGCGGGGCGGGCTCTGGCGGGGCGGCGCAGGCCAGAGCCAGTACCGCAATGCTGGGAACGATCAGGTTTTGGAGTCTCATTTCGGTTTTCCTCCGTGACGGTCAACCCATCATAGCGCCAAATCCCCTGCAAGGGGCCGTCGTCAGCGCTTACCCGCCAGTGCCCATTCGAGACGTCAGTCAGCCATATCGGCGGGCATCGGACCCTTCGCCAGCAGCTTGATCCGGTACAAGCCTGTCCGCGCAGTCATGTACAGGGAAGTTCCGTCATCGCCCCATGCGACGTTGGCGGGCACCTCGTCTGGCTGGATGGTGCCCAAGTGCTCACCGGCCGGCGTGAAGATCCAGACTCCGCCCGGCCCGGTGGCGTAGAGGTTGCCGTCCACGTCGAGCTTGAGCCCGTCCGGTAACCCTGGTGCCTCCTCGCCGGTCACGTCAGAGAAGACCCGGCCGTTCTCGAACAGACCCTCGTCGGTGACGTCGTAGGCCATCCAGACCTTGGTCGCATCGTCGGAATTCGACACGTAGGCGGTCTTGCCGTCCGGCGAGAAGCCAATCCCGTTGGGCCGCGTCTGTTCCCGGCTGAGCAGCTGCAGTTCGCCGGACTCATAGTTCAGGCGGTAAATGCCGTTGAAGTCCAGCTCCTTGTCCGGGTCTTCGTCCCGCTTGACGAGCCCGTAGGGCGGATCGGTGAAGTACAGCCAGCCGTTGGCGTGCCAGACGGCGTCGTTGGGGCTGTTTAGCCGCTTGCCCTCATAGCTGTCCACGACCGAGACCCACTCCCCGCCCTCCATGCGCGAAATGCGCCGGTTGCCGTGCTCGCACGCCAGCAGGCGGCCTTCTGCATCCAGAATCAGGCCGTTCGAGCCGGGGAAAACGTCGAGGGGCTCCCCCTTGTACATCTGGTCATAGAACACCGAGGCCTCCGTGTCGCCTTCCGCCCAGCGGTAGATCACGTTGGCCGGGATGTCGCTGAACAGTAGATGCGGAGCGTCCCCCTTGACCCAGACCGGCCCTTCCGTGAAGACCATGTCGCCGGCCAGCTTTTCGATCACGCAGTCAGCCGGAATGATGGCGTCGAGCGCATCGCTGACCCGGTGCACTGTGCCGGCCCCGTGGTACGGCGCGGCTGGCTCTGGAGGGGCCGAGCAGGCCAAGTTCGGCACCGCGATGCTGGCAGCGATGCCGTTTCTCAATCTCAATTCGGTTATCCTCAGTGACGGTGAACCCATCATAGCGCTAGGTTCGCTGCTACGTGCCGCCAAGCGCTTGACTTTGGGTCGTGCAGTGTGCGACTAATGCGAATTCGCCATCCGCACGATGCCGGGCGCCTGGCCGCTCCCCCAGAGGCCGCATGACAGATTGCAGGAAACTGCGGCTTTCGCTAGAGAGCACCTTGGACAGCATCGACGCGGCAGAGCTAATCGTCCAGCGACTTGCGGAATTGAACGGTTTCAACGAGGACCAAGTGCATCAGATCGGCATGGGGGTGCGCGAGACGGTGGCCAACGCCGTCAAGCACGGCAACGCCTTCAACCTGGCCAAGCGAGTCTCGTTCGATGCGGCGGTCGACGAGGTCGCGTTCGAGGTGACTGTGACCGACCAAGGCGCGGGCTTTGAGCCCGAGGACATCGCTGATCCGTGCGAAGGTGACAACTTGCTGCGCGCCTCAGGGCGGGGGCTGTTGATGATGAAGGCATTTTTCGACGAAGTCGAGGTCGGCCGGTGCGCTGGCACTGGCACTCGGGTTCGCCTGGTGAAGTATTGCGCCAAGGGCGCATCATGATCTAACTCAGGAGGAAGATCGATGAGTTTATCCACAGAGGTTCGTGAGTACAGCGGAGTGACGATCGTTGACATGACCGGTCGCATCACGCTCGGAGAGGAATCGGGCCAGGTCCGCGACACCGTGCGGGGCCTGCTCGAAAACGGCGCTACCAAGATCGTGCTCAATCTGGGCGGCGTCACCTACATTGACAGTTCCGGCCTTGGCGAACTCGTCTCGGCCTACACCACGTCCCGCAACCAGGGCTGCGAGATCAAGCTGCTCAACGTCCAGGCCAAGGTACAGGACTTGCTCCAGATCACGAAGCTCCACACCGTCTTCCACTGCCTCACTGACGAAACCGAAGCTGTCACGAGCTTCTAGATCCGAGCCCGCCGGCCGACTGGCTGGGTCAACGGCACAGGTCGGCCCGAACTGCTCGTCAAGCGCAGCTCGCGCCCGCGGCACCTCCGCCGCGGGCTTGGGGCTTGCGCCCGCTCCTAGCCCACTAGCACGTAGAAGGTGACTGAGAACTCGGTGTTGTTGAGCGTTCCCTGCACGTTGGGCAGGTAGTTGCCGAACGGCTTTCCCGTGACGTGGTTGCGCACGTCGAATCGTATCCCGTATTGGAAAAAATTCAGCTTGATGCCGCCGCCGTAGTTGTAGCCGAACTTCGTGCTGCCGTAGCCCGAGAACGACGGGATTCCAGGCAGGAAGAAGGACGAGAAGCCACCGCCGCCCGTCACGAACGGACGGATCGGGAAGCCTGTCGGTGCTGCGTGCAGCAGCCCGTTGTAGTAGAAATGGTGGGACCTTATCGCCCCGAGATCGCCCATCTCCGACTCCTCGGGGGTCGAGGTCGCGAAGTCCAGGCGCGCGTGCTGATAGGCGTAGGAGGCCTCGTGCCCGAAAAAGCGCCGCATATTGAAGCCCATGCGGCCCCCAACGCGCACTCCGTTGCTGATCGTGTAGCTGGCGCGGCTGCCGTTGGCCGGGTTCTCGGAGACGCTAATGTCGCTCCCGCCAAGCGAGCCGTAGCCGGCTGAGATGCCGAACTCGGCAGACTGTGGGAACGCGGGCAGGGCTAGCGCAACGAGCAGCGCAGCGGAGGTAAGGAGATGTTTCATGGGGGGCTTCCAGAGACTGTGTACATCATAGTCAGACCGCGCTCGGCCTGAGGCGGTTTCTCCGTCAGCCTGCCTGGGGCGTGACGTGCGCCGCCCGGCTCTTCAGCCCTGCGCCGCACAGCGCCACCTGCCGACGGTCATGCACGGCTCGCACCCCAAGTTGGCGTTAGGCGTGTCGTCAAGTCTGTTGACCGTTCATGCCTCGGTTTCGCACAGCACGCGTTTGTAGGTGAGGCGGCGGTCGTGGAGCCAGTCGGCCATGCTATCCCAGTTGGCGCGATCAGATGTCTTAGTGCGCAAGAAGGAATGGCCGCTGTTGTTGATTTGCTCAACCTCAAGGGCGGTCTTCAATGGCTCTAGGTACGGGTCGATTCGGGAAGACGCGGCGTCCGACGATTCGCCATGTTTCCCGCAGAGAAACATCCCCACGCCATGCCCTGCAAGATACAGCGATATGCGCAAACCAGCCTCTTCCACGAGGTGATAGACATTGCTTCCGGCGTATCCCGGCCTCACTTCACTTGGGTACCTCTTGGCGACGTGAGCCCAGAAATCGCGCCGGAACTGGCCAAGTTCACTGAGGCCTTCGCGTGCCGCGGTCTCTCTCACGCTACGGTCCCAGTTGCTTGGACGCTCTAGGATCTCGAAGACTGGTGCGAGTGGTGAGTCGCCGATCCTCACCACTCGCACTCGCACCGCGAAGAACGCATACGGTGTGACCGTGTGGTCGTTCAACCAGCGGACGGCTGAGAGATGGGCGTCATCGAACCCACTGGCAATCCAGACGACGATCTTCGCTTCCAGTCCGGCGAGGTACGCAAGCACCTGGCCCAAATGCTGCATGTTCGATTCTTCAAGCTGGTTCTCTATGACCACGCGACTGTCGTCCATGCGGGTGCGGGCCACGACGTCTGCGCGATAGGGGCCGACGTGCATCTCGGTGGCTTCCTTCTCTAGCTCAACTCCGAGTTCTCTGCCTAGGTGATCTAGGTTCTCAGCCAGCCACGGAGTGAAGTCGCGGGCTTCGTGCTCCCATGCGTCCCGGAGCTCGGCTGTTTCCAGAAAACCCAGTGCTGCTTCCCTTGCGTTCATAGCCAGAGTCTATCTTCGTCGTGTCCCACTGTCACCTTGCCGAATCACGAAGTCGCGACGATTCCTGTACAGCGGTGCGCGGTTCAGGACCTCGTCGTTGGTGTCCAAGTCGATGTCGGAGCACGCCGTCATCGTCCAGTATTCGTAGTCGGCCAAGAAGAGGTACTCGCGCTCTGGTCAAAAACTGGCACTCGACACCCTGACCGCGGCCAATGCGCTCGCAGAAGGCGGCCAGCAGGTCTTGCTGTCCATCGCGATTGATGACAACGTACTCGTGGGGCCAGGTCTCGAGGTATGTTTCGGTTTCACGCCACGGTGCGTCCGCGATCAATTCCATGATGTTCCGGGAGTGCGTCATTCTGCGATTCACCGTCAATGCGCCCTGATCGTCGGGGGGCGTTAAAACCTCCCTAAACCCGCATTCCCTTGGGGGCGCTTCGCTGGCGCTCCCAAGGGCGGATTGCGCCTTGCCCCTCTTATCAGGCATGTGCGCTCAGCCGCTCCCGTGGCTGCCCCGAGGGACGCTTGGGAGCGGCTGAGAGGATGGCCGGTCGCTCCCATCCTCAGACTTCGTTACATCGGTGGGTGGAGACAGGAGCTTGTTCCGGGCATAACTGTCTGTCGCACATCGGGTTAGAGTCACCTCCCGCTTGGACTTCGGATCCCACTCTCCGGGATTTCTTCCCATTAAACTTGTCACATA
>JAJDTX010000012.1 GCA_022826925.1 Bryobacterales bacterium | reverse complement strand
CGCGCCAAGGCTCCTGGGTGTGCTGTCGCATGCTCGCACGCCCCGCCGACTCGGCTTCCGGACGCCATCTCCCGAGCTCCGCGCACTCCAAGACATGCCTCAACCCCCGTTCGCATCAAACATTGAATTTGCCTGGGGGGCGGGGCGCTTCACTCGACCTGCGGAGGCAAGTCTGTTGCCTTTAGGCCTATTCTGTTCTCGTCCAATCTTGAGTAACTGTCCAAATTGGAGTTATCCCAGTTTGGCCGAAGTCGCGATCAAAAGGCCGGCCGTAGCTCCGCCAGCAGCAGGGGAAGGCCTCCGCCCCCGGCTGGCGGGCTGTGGCGTCGCGGGTCCCAGGCCTCCACGCCATGCTGGGTGCCCGCCGCATGCCGGTCGCGCTCGTCCTTGCCGAGGCTCGCATCTCCGGTTTCTGCATGTCTCGCGGTCGGCGCGTTGGTTATGATGAGCGCCATGCCGAACTTGTTGGGGCTGTTTGCATTGTTTGCCGCCGCGGTCCTGGGCTCTGCCCAGACCGCCGTTCCGGTCGATCTGGGCGACTACCGCGGCGGCCCGGTTTCGGCCGAGGTGAGCGACGAGTTCCTGGTCGTGACTTGGCAGGACTCCTCGGGCGAGAGCTGGCAAGCGAGCTTCAATCGCGATCCCTCGAAGCCGTTGCTGGAGGCGGTGGCCAGCGGCGAGACGCAAGTGCTACGCGAGGCGCGTCCGTTTTATCGCGTCGAGACCGGGGTGCGCTCGAAGGGGTGGAACGCGTTCTTCGACTACCCTCCCGCCCACCCTCAGGGCACGGCGGCCTATTTCGGCGAACTGGCGCTGGACTCGCTACGGGTCGAGACGGCCGGGAGTCGGGTCCGCGTGCATTGCGGCGGCTTCAGCGCGGGACCGTTCGAAGGATCGCTGGTCTACACGTTCTTCGCCGGCTCCCGCTTGATCCAACAGCAGGCTGTCGCCGTCACCAGCCAAGAGAACGTTGCTTTCTTCTATGACGCTGGAATCGAATTCAGTGGCGAGGACCAGGTCCAGCCCGGGCGCAACATGGACACGCCGCTGGCGTACTACGACACCGAGGGACAGGTTCGGAGCGAGTCGGCCAATGGCTTGCAGCCCGAGCGGGTGCCCTTCAAGGTTCGCTACCGCGCCCTGTCCACGACCGGCGGGCAGGGCAGCGTGGCCGCCTTTCCCGCGCCGCACCAGTTCTTCTTCCCGCGTGACTTTACGTCGAACCTGTCGCATAACTGGCATCGCTCGTGGCGCGGGCGCGTGTCGCTCGGCATCCGCCAGGTCCGCGACACCAACTGGCGGTTCTATCCATGGGCCAACGCCCCGCCCGGAAGCCGTCAGGCGATGTCGCTGTTCCTGCTCGTTGGCGCCTCGGCGCCGGAAGCCGTTCTGGAGGACGCGCTGCGCTACACCAACCGGGACACGTTCCCGGAACTGGACGGCTTCAAGACGATGGCCTCGCACTTCCACCTCGCCTACACAGTGCAGGCCCTGGAAAAGGGCATGGACTGGACCCCGCCCTTCAAGACCGTGCTGAGCGAAATGGGTGTCAACGCCGTGATCCTCATGGACTTCCACGGTGACGGGCACCCGCGGGACCTCACGGAGCTGCGCCTGAGAGAGCTGGCTAGCTTCTTTGAGGCGTGCAAGGCGCAGTCCGGCAAGGACTTCCTGCTGATCCCTTCCGAGGAAGCCAATGTCCACCTCGGGGGCCACTGGGGACTGGTCTTTCCCAAGCCGATCTATTGGTGGATGAACCGCCCGGATGGCGGAGCGTTCGTGTCCAAGCACAAGCGCTATGGCACCGTTTACAGCACTGCGGACGCCGAGGAAATGCTCGAGCTGGTGCGCCGGGAGGAGGGCTGGATGTATCAGACCCATGCCCGCACCAAGGGGTCCACGGGGTATCCGGACACGATTCGCGACTCGGAGCACTTCCGCGATCCGCGCTATTTCGGGGCTGGCTGGAAAGCCATGCCCACGGACTTCTCGTCGCCGCGCCTTGGCGAGCGCACGCTCAGGCTGCTCGATGACCTGCAGAACTGGGGCATGGACAAGCGCTTGGTCGGCGAGGTGGATGTATTCCAGTTCGACCACACGCACGAAGTCTACGCCCACATGAACGTCAACTATCTCAAGGCGGACCGGCTTCCGAGTTTCGACCGCTACGGCGAGTTGCTTGCTCCGTTGCGACGGGGCGACTTCTTCGTCACCACGGGCGAGATCTTGTTGCCGTCGTGGGAAATCGGTGGCAGCGAAACCGAGATCAAGGTCCGGGCGGACGTGCAGGGAACCTTCCCCCTGCGGTTTGCCGAAGTCGTGTGGGGGGATGGAGAGAGCACGAAGCGCCAGATCATCGACTTGTCAGACACGCCCGAGTTTCACCGTGGCTCCTACCAGTGGAAAGTGTCCGCCCCTGGTTGGGCGTGGGCTCGGCTGGCAGTATGGGACGTGGCTGCCAATGGCGCGTTCGTGAATCCGGTCCGGCGCTGAGCGAACAGGGCTTGACCGCGTGTCCGGCTGCAAGGCGGCATAGGGGTACTAATGCAACAGGTCTCGGTCTCAGAGACAGATCTGGAGTTGTCGAAGGTCTGCCTCGGCACCATGACCTTCGGGTCGCAGGTCGCGGAGGCGGAAGCCGCCCGCATGGTGGACTTCGCTCTCGACCGGGGCGTCAACTTCATCGACACGGCAAACGTCTACAACGCCGGGCTCTCCGAAGAGATCACCGGCCGGATCCTCGGGGCGCGCCGCTCCCAGATCGTGCTCGCCACAAAGGTCCGCGGGAACATGGGAGAGGGAGAGGATGCGTACGGCGGGCTGAGCCGCGAGGCCATCTTTCGCGCTGTCGATGAGAGCCTCGAGCGGCTGGGTACGGACTATATCGACATCTACTACCTGCACCTGCCGGACCGTTCGGTCGAAATCTACGAGACGCTCAGGGCGATGAACGATCTGGTCGCCGCGGGGAAGGTCCGCTGGATCGGCACCTCGAACTACGCCGCTTGGCAAATGGCGGAGATGGCGGAGATCTCCGAGAACCTGGAATTCCAAGTGCCGAAGGTGGCACAGCCGATGTACAACGCGCTGGCCCGAGGCGTCGAGCAGGAATATCTGGAATGCACGCAGCGGTACCACGTCACCAACGTCTGCTACAACCCGTTGGCAGGCGGGCTGCTGAGCGGCAAGCAGTCGCTGGAGCGGGGACCGTTACCCGGCACGCGCTTTGATGGCAACGAGCGGTACTTGAAGAGGTTCTGGCACGAGGAGTACTTCCAGGCAGTCGAGGCTCTCAAGCGCGTTGCCAACGGCCTAGGGGTAGCTCTGGCGGAGCTGGCGTTGCGCTGGCTCTTTCATCGGGAAGGGGCTGACTGCGTGATCCTGGGCGCTTCGAAGTTCGCCCACCTCGAGCAGAACATCGAGGCGTCGCAGGCGGGGCCGTTGCCGGACGACGCACTCGAGGCGTGCGACGCAGTTTGGAGTGCATTGCGGGGTCCGACGCCGCAGTACAACCGCTGATTCCGGGGTCAAGCCGAGCTTGTTGCCGACGAATCTGTCTCGCCCAATGCGGTTGCGGGGGAAACGTTCAGAGCTTGTAGTCTCTTAAGCCGAAGTTCCGGGCCGGAAGCGAAGGGAAGTCCTTATAATGCATAGCCTTAGCTGGATTTGGAGCTGTCCTGCACTGGGAACGTTCGGACCAGTTCAAACGCACGCTTCTGCAAAGCGCTCGGTTCGGTCAGCCGC
>JAJDTX010000118.1 GCA_022826925.1 Bryobacterales bacterium | reverse complement strand
GACGAAGACGTAGGTGGGGCCGTGCTTCCAGCGCTCGTCCTCGTTGAAGGCGCGGCGGGCCTCGGCCGTGCCGTGCTCGGCGAGGTACTCGGCGGCGCACTCCACGAACGCCCGGACATCGCTCTGCGTGCTCACCGCGCTGGCGGCGATGTTGCGGTCGGAGCAGCCCCTGGTGATCATCGGCCCGCCGGGTGCCTCCGTGTAAAAACCTGATCCGATGACCAAGGTGTACGGGGCCCTGGTGCCGTCAGGCCTCAGGAGCGAGCCCGAGTACTCGCGGGCGTAGCCCACCTTGGGGATGTCGGCGCTGTCTGTGTCGTCAGAAGGATCGTCCCAGTAGTACTCAAGGAAGCCGCCTTCCGGGCTGCTGGTCGCCGCTTCGAGGACCTGCGGCAGAACGAGCTCGCCGGTGACCGCGTCTCGGACCGTTGGCACCAGAGGCCGGATCTCGAAACGGTCCGGAAACGCCCCGTGGAACAGGATGATGTTGCTGGTACGGTGCAGGATGTAAAGGTACACGTTGCCGTGCCGCCAAGGCCCGTTCGGATCCCGCAAGGCGATCCTAGCTTGCGAGGCGGCGACGACAGCTCCGCCTTGGCCGTCATCGCGGCTCTGCAGCAGTTCCTGGATGTAATCCACAGCTTCGGTGACGAAGCCCTTCAAGGTTTCCCGATCCTTCACGTCCTTGGCGGTGATGGCCGGGTTGCCGTAATCGATGACCTCGTCAACCACGTGGGACTCATCGACATCGAATCCGGCCAAGAGCACGGTCGGGATCCGCGTGTGTGCCGACAGATACACGGCGGCATGGCCAGAGGCGCCCGGTATGCCTGGCCGGAGGCCCGGAATGGGGGCGGTCGCATCGAACCGGCCATCCGGTTCTTGCGCCAACGTCGCGAAGACGGCGGCGAAAGCTTGGGCAGCGGTTGCGGGATCAGGAGAAGCCAGACTGGCTAGGACGGTCGGGGGCACCCCCAGCGCGGAAAAGATCTCGCCAATGATCAAGGGATTGAGGAGCCTACCCGACAGTGCCATGGCCTTCGAGTGAACGTATACCCTGCCGTCAGGCGTGAGCGTCACCAGATAGGTGGAGCCGGAACGGTAGGCGCTGCCGTCCTCCCTGATGAGACATCCAAAATACGCCGCTCCTTCCACGCTCGTGAGTTCGTCGACCCTAGCCTGCTCTCGCGCGGCCAAGGCGAAGTCCTTGAGGCTAGCGGTGCCATTCTCCACCTGTTGCGCCGTCACGCTCGGCAGTGGCGGAGGGGTCAAGCCGGGCGGGACTGGACAAACATCCTGGGCCAAGGCGCGGTTCGCATCGGCAAGGACGACGGCCAGCGCGAGCAGGCCGGCAACGCGAATCATCGATCCCGGAGCGGGCAATCCTTGAGTCTTCATCCTGAGAGGTCTCCTTTTCGTCTATCAACAAAAGCGACGGTATAAACAAAGCGAGTATATCCGAAAGTGCGGTCGCTTCGTTGCGGCTGAGACTGGGGCACGCGGCCCCCAGCGGCCACGCGCCCGATTCAGGCACGGATTCGCGGCTCATCGCCGGCGTTGCCGTCGAACAGCAGGCAGTGCGACAACAAGCGCGGCGGCGAGCGACATCGCGCGACATCGCACATCGCATTCAGCAAGACTCGGAAGCCGGTCTGCTGCGCGCGATGACGGGACTCTGCGGTCGGCGCCGAGCCGGTCCAGGACCGGCAGTTGCCAGCCCGAGCGGGCTAGAAGTCAAAGCGCAGCCCGAACTGCACCCGGCGCGGCTGGTTGCACTGCGAAAATGCCTGTCCGAACGAGGCGGCGCTCCAGTTGCGATTCGGATCGCAGAACACTGTCCGGTTGAACAAGTTGGCGAGCTGAGTCTCGAACCTGACCTTGAACTTCTGGTTGATCCACGTGTCCTTGAACAAGCTGAGATTCTCGGCGACCTGGCTGAAGCCCCGCACGAAGTTCATCGTGCGCGAGGCGCTCCCGAACCGCAAAGGCCCCGGGTCGGCGAATGCGGACCGGTCGAATACGCTGTCTGAGGCCGCATCGAACGAACGGCCGTGGTCGATTCGCACGCGGCTGCTGACAATGTCGGGGCGCTTCTGCCCGTTGAACAGGAACGGTTCCAGGTCGTTGGCCATGACGACATTGACCGGAGTGCCGGAAACGAAGTTCACGCTGCCGGACACGGCCCAACCGCCGAGCACCCTGGCCTCGAGTCCGGTCCTCTTCTGCTGAAAGAACGGCACCCGGTGCGTAAACTCCGCCAGGATCCTGTGCGGCACGTCCTGAGCGCTCAAGCCGCGCTCCAGCGCCTGGGTGTCGGTCGGATTCTGCGGACCCCGGCCCAAGCCGTCCCCGGCGTGGATGCGACCCGCTCCCATGCCGGTAAGCTTGGACCACGTGTAGCTCGCCCTCAGAATCGCTCCGTCTGTGAAGCGCTTCTCGAGTCTGGCGTGCATCGCGTGATAGAAGCTGTTGCCCGCCGGCACGTTCAAGTACCCGATGTTGAGCATGTGCGGAAACGGACGCAATGACTGCACCGCCGTGCGGCTGAATCCCGAATAGGGCATGGCGAGGCCGGTCTCAGCGGCCATCAAGGTGTTCAGCGACGATCCAAGCACTCCCGGGCCGTGGCTGAGAATCTCCGGAGAGTTCGCGTTGGCAGCCGGGCCGAGCACCCGGCGGTCAGCCATCAAGCGGCTGCCGCGATTTCCCGTATATGACCAGCCCAGCGTCACGCCGCGACTCGCCCGGCGCTGAATCGTCAGGGACCATTCCTGGATCCGCGGCATCGTGGCGCGATCCCTGGTAACCGCCACCGGCGAAGTATCGTTGCCAACCGCGGGGTCGATGGCTGGCGGCAACACGACGTTCGCCTGCGGAAAGCCGGCGTCCAAGTGAAACGCCGCCTCGCGTCCGTTGCTCAAATCGATCGCCGTGGGATGAAATCGGAATCCGAGGGTGTTCACCGCGTCGAACTGCCCGTGCGGCACGCCCGAGTAATAAATGCCGTAGCCGCCGCGAACAACGGTGCGCTGGCCGATGCGCCTCGCGATTCCGATGCGCGGCCCGTAGGCGTCGCGCGGCGGCGACTCCAGCGTGCGCGTGCCGGTCCGGCCCGGCCCGTTGCCTGCGAAGATCATCGCTCCCAGCCGACCTCCCGCGCCCGGATTGGGCACAGCCGGGTCAAAGGTCGACATGTTGTCGTCGCGTTCCCGAATCGCGGACTGGTAGTCGAACCGCAACCCGATCGTGATCGTCAGGTCCGCGCTGACCCTGTACTCGTCCACGATGCTCCAAGAGAAGAAGTTCTCCGTGATGGTCGGAAAGTCCGGGATCTGGAAACGTGCCGAATTGACCTGGCCCAGCAGGAACGAAGCGAATGGATCGCCGGTCGCCACTAGGTTGTTACCGCTTTCGTCGAAGCCGCCGGTGTGCAGCCTGGAGAAGTTGAAGTGGCCAGCCTCGTTGTTGGCCCAGCCCCGGAAAGGGTAGTTGTGATGCCGAAAGTCACCGCCGATCTTGACTGTGTGGCGCGCCGTGATCCAGGTGGTGTTGTGACCGATCCCGTACTGGTGATTCGCGTGGAAGCCAGAGCGCCCCCATTCGCGGCCCAGCGGGGAATATCGGGTGTTGCCTGTGAACGTCAGCGCCGGCGGTCCGGCGTCCGTGGCAACCAGTCCGTTGCCGGCCGGCCCCCACAGTCGTCCCTGCCAATCTGCGCCAGCGGCCAGCGAGTGGCCGCGAACGTGGAACTCGTCGTAGACCAAGTGGGTCTGGTTGAGCACCGCGGCTGACTTTACCCAGTCGATCTGGTGCCTTACATGGTGGGTCGTGGTGTCCTCGTAGACGCCAGTGCCGTAGTAGTCGCCGTTCAAGTGCGGACTGTGAACCGGATCGCTCCGCGCCCGGCAGCCATCGACACCGCCGCAGTCGCGCAGCGCCGGATGTGACGTGCGGCTGAATAACACAGCGGCACGCACACGGCTGTTGAAGGAATGGTTGACCCTGAAGTGATGGCTGGGCGCATCGAGCCGCCAAACCTGCGGGCCGAGCGGATTTCCCTGGACATTGAACTCTGCGCCCTCGCGGTCCGGTCCGACCATGAGCGGGACCACGCCGCCCGCCACGCGGCTGCGCAGCGGGTGCGCGGCCGGAATCTGGTTGTTGGGAAACGGGTCTCGGACGGGC
Source organism: Bryobacterales bacterium (assembly GCA_022826925.1). Taxonomy (GTDB): domain Bacteria; phylum Acidobacteriota; class Terriglobia; order Bryobacterales; family UBA6623; genus VXMF01. Next base: position 32,772 of record JAJDTX010000118.1, on the reverse strand, counting down.
ACGCTGCGTGCCAGCGCTGTTGAAGCGGGATCGAAGATCTGGCCCTGCCGAACGGGTCGTCCCAAGGCATCGACGGCAATCACCGCAGGAGCCGCCAAACGGCCGAAGTCGCCCAGCCGGAACGGATCGGTGGGAGTGGAATTGCCATAGCCCGACTGTGCACCGGAACGCAGCGCGATCCGATCGTAGTGGTAGTTGAAGAACGTCTTGTTCTTCACAAACGGTCCTCCGACATACGCGCCAAAATTGCTCTCTCGGTGCCTTGCCTTGGTGCCGAAAAACCCGCGGGCATTCAGGGAATCGTTCCCGACCAGCGAGTACAGCGCCCCGTGGAACTCGCTCGAGCCGCGCTTGCTTGTGCTGGAGAGATAGCCGGTCCGACGCTCGACCCTGACGGCCTCGTTGGCGGGAACCGGCCTGACTTCGCGAACTCTGCCCACCGTTGTAGCCGCATCCGGCGAGGCCGGGGCAGGCCGGCCGGAGCTCGCGACAGCAGACACCAAGATCGCGTCCTGACGATAAGTCTGCCCCGCACCCAGTTCGAGACCGGTACGAACAAAGGCTTCGTACCCGGTCGAATCAACCCGGATCGAATAACGACCGCTGGGCAGCCCGGCAGCCTCGTACGCCCCCGCCTCGTCGGTTCGCAACGAGATCTTGGCCCCGCTCGGCGAATGCGACAGTGTGACGGTTGCGGCGGGCGCCGGATCGCCAGACCCGTGGCGCACCACGCCGCCGATCAGGCCGTTCGCTTGCGACTGCCCGAAGGCCAGAGGCCCGGCCGCTGCCCACAAGAATGACAGGGCGAGCAAATTCCGCAAGTGGCTACTCACAGCGCGATACGAAGTGGCGCGAAGCCGGGCCGGACCCGTCCCAGCCGTCCTCTCGTCCCTAGTGTCCATCACCCGAGTCGCGCGTGCAATGTCGCGACGCGATTGTAGACCATCGCGCCGATAACATGATTCAGCGCCCGGCAACGCTGCGCAGACTCCGCCAACGAGACTTGGGTCATCATGAAAGGGCCGCCGGGCATGCGTGAATCGAAACCCCAGCCATCGGCGAGGCCGCGCTCCCCGTGGCAGCGCTATTGGCTCTACCAGCTGCCGGGCATCGTCGTCGTCGCAGCCCTAGCGGCGGTCGCAGCTCAATGGCTGTCGCTACCGCCGTGGACCTGCGTCGTTGCCGCGTTGCTGTGGGTTGCCAAGGACGCCGCCCTGTATCCGGTAGTCAAGGCGTCGTATCAAGCCGGCGGCCCCACGGGCCCGGCATCCCTGATCGGATCGCTCGGGACCGTGCGCGACGCACTCGACCCGATCGGAATGATCAAGATTGGCCCGGAGCTATGGAAGGCGAAGTCCTCCGCGCCCGCAGCTGCCGGAGACGTCGTGCGGGTCGTAGGCTGCTCCGGGATGACGCTCTTGGTTGAAGCCCGCCCGCCGGAGGGAGATGGCTGAGCCGTGCCCGCCTGCGCGCATCACAGACCAAAGTCACTCGCGACCCGGGCGGCGACCTCACCGTGACCGCCGGCGCGGGCCTTTTCCAAGGCCAGCCGAGCATACTGCTGAGCGCGGTCTGGATCAGCCAACTCCCGATAGACCACAGCGAGCAGGTAGGCCTGCAGCGGCGCCCCTGGATTGTCTCGCTCCAGCGCCTTGTGCAGCAGCGGCAGCGCGTCGCGGTAGCGCCCCCTCTCGGCCAGCCGCCGGCCGAGGTGGTAGTTTGCCTGGGGGTGTGACGGGTCATGCTCGATGGCAAGCCGGTAGTGCCTTGCAGCTTCGGCGTCTTGTCGGCCGTTCTCGAGAGCGTTGGCTAGGTTGTTGTGCGCGTTCGCATCCTGGGGATTGATGGCAAGAGCCTTCCGGAACGCTGCAGCCGCCCCGCTGTAGTCGGCAGCCAAGTGTAGCGACACGCCGTAGTTGTAATGCGCTTCCGCGATGGACGGGTTGAGGCTCACGGCCCGCTCGTAGTGCCTCGCCACTTCGTCATGTCGATCGAGTTGCCCATAGACCACGATGAGGTTCACGTGAGCCTGGGCATAGTTGGGATCGATCTCTAGCGCACTGACATAGAGCGCCAAGGCACCTTCCAAGTCGCCACCGTCCTGCAATGCCCGCGCGTCGCTGAAGACCTGTTGGGCGCTCGCGGATCGGACCGTGTCCATGGCATCTATCAGGGGGTCCTTGTAGTGGCGCCTAAGGGCCGCCCGGGAGGATTCGTAGCGTTCTAGTTGTTCCTCCGCCTCGGCCTCGCGGCCGACAAGTCTCAATTCCTGGGCCAGTGCGTAGATCGCCTCCCGGTAGTCCGGCTCGACCGCAAGGGCCGCTTCGAAATGTTGGATCGCCCCGCCATCAGCCTGGCCGGAAGCAAGCCGGCCCAGACGGTAATGCACCGCGGCGCTATCGGGCGCAAGCTGCAGCGCATGCCGCAGAGCATCTGCCGCGGCTGAGCGCTCTCCCGACAGCTCTAGCAAGTCCGCGCGCCGAACGGCCGCGGGAAGGTCGTTCGGGCGCATGGCTGCAGCAGCTTCGAACGCAACCAGTGCCGCATCTGTCTGCCCCAGGTCCGAGCGGGTCACGGCCAGCAGGTACGTCCACTCGAACTGCTGCGGCTCCAAGCGCCGGCATCTTTCGAAGCAGGCTGCGGCGGCTTGGTTCTGGCCGTACGCGTAGAGCACCTTTCCAAGCGCCCCTACGGCCCCGGCGCTGTCCGGTTCCGCCCGCGCTCGCTCGGTGGCCGAGCGGATCTGCTCGCGCACCGTCTGCGCGAACCCATCCAAGACCGGATCCGGCAGGGGCGGCAGCGAGGCGTCGGAACAAGCCCATTGCAGGATTGCCGCGGCGGCGATGCAAGCGACGACCGCCAGCCTCGGTCCGCGTCGGCAATCAGTCTGCAAACGCATCCCCAATCCTGCCAGCAGCATATACGGACCCTAGGCGCGCCTTGGCAAGCTCGTATTCGGCCGCCATCAAGCCGCCCCACGCGGCCGACTCCTCGATCCGCCCGCGCTGTAATTCCTCAAGCGCGACCCGGCCCTCTTCGAACTGCGCTAGCAGCACGTCCAGGCTCTCGCGGGCGTAGGCGAGCTCCCGGCCTGCGAGTGCGCGGCCGCGCTGCGCCTCCTCGAGCGCGGCCTCGGCCCGCTGCGTCGCCAAGGCCAGCGCCTCGCGCTTGGCAGCCTTGCGCAGCGACAGCTCGCGTTCGTCCAGCCGCGCCCTGGCCACCCTCTCCGCAACGCCGCGGCCGCTGAAGATCGGAACCTCGACCGCGATTCCGGCCTGCCAATTGTGCCGCTGGAAGCGTCGGAAGTAGTCGTCGTAGTTGTTGAACCTCGCCAGGAGCGAATACTGCCCCACGATGTCCAGCCGCGGGTTTCGCGCGGACTTGGCGCTGCTTGCGCGGTGTCTGGCCGCACGCAAGCTGGCATCCAGAGCGGCGATCTCGGGGTGCTCGCCGATCGGCCGTCCAGTGATCCCGTGGGCGGCATCCAAGACCGCGGCGCTATCCGCCGCCGAGCCGTCCGCGACCAGCCTGACGCCAGGCCCCAGACCGAGCATCCGCCTCAGTTCTGCCTCCAGCAGGTCCGCGCGAGACCGCGACGCGGCCACGCGGTCGCGGGCGCGCGCCGTGCCAAGGCGGGCTCGGCTCAACGCCAGCGGAATCTCGAAGCCTTCCTCGACGCGCGCTGCGGCGGAGGACTCGATCCGCTGGAAGTGCTCAAGCTCGCTCTGCCTGCGCCGGTGCTCCGCAAGCGCAAGCTCAAAATCCAAGTAGGAGATTCCTGCCAGGTACGCGGCTCGCTCGGCGACCGCCGCGGCTTCGTGCTCTCCGGAGCGGATTTCCTCGCGAGCACCCTTGGCCCGCCCCGGCCGCTCGGTGTTCAGCAGCGGCTGCCGCAGCGTGACCTGAGCAATCGAGGGATTCGCGCCCAGAACGCTCTGCGGCATGCCGGCGGTAGCGCCCAAGCCGGATCCCCCGTACAACTGCGTGGCACGCTCGGCACGGACGAGCGCCAGCGCGTTGGCCGAGCGTTCGACCGCCAGCTGTGCCAAGCGCACGTCGGGGTCCGCCACCAGTGCGATCTGAATGACTTGCCTCAGATCGATAGCACGCGTTTCGGGCTGCTCGGCCTGAACGCCTGCACTTGCTGCCACGCACAGCAGAAACGTCGCAATCCTAGTCATGTCGAAGGGCCTCCGCCGGATCGAGGTTAGCCGCACGGGCCGCCGGAAGCAGACCGAACACACCGCCGCAGGCCGCCGCGCCGAAGAGAGCGAGAGCGACCCAGTGACTCGGAACGTGCGGCGCCAGTCCCGGCCAAGCCAGCCCTGCCGCCCACGGGATTCCGACGCCCGCCAACGCGCCGCCGACGCCGCCGACCGCCGCAAGCAGCATGGCTTCAAACACGAACTGCGCGCGGATTTCTCGCCGCGAGGCTCCCACCGCCCGGCGAATGCCAATCTCGACCGTGCGCTCCGAGACTGCGATCAACATCATGTTCATGATGAACACCCCACTAACCGCAAGGGTAATGGAAGCGACCAGAATCATGGCGAGGCTAAGCGCCGCCAAGACCCTCCTAGCTGTGGCCAGTATCCCCGCCAGCGTCTCGACGCGGTACAGCGAACCGGGGCGGTGGCGCGACTCGAGCGTTTCTCGCACCATCCCGGCGACCTCCTCGACGCGCTGCTGCGACCGGACCGAAACATAAAGCGGATCGACCCGCTCGGTCTCCTGGAAGTAGCGCAGCACCGTGTACGGCACCAGCATGGAGCGCTCGGACACCTCAGACTGCCCGTACGTCTCGACGCGCTCGGAAAACACGCCGACGACCTTGAACTCGATTCCGTGGGCCGTCACGCTCCGGCCGACGGCGGCCGCTCCAGAGCCGAAGAGATCCTGCCCGAGGCGGCGCGTGACCAAGCAGACCCGGGCCCTGCCTTCCAAATCGGCTCGCTCCAAGAAGCGACCGTGATGGACCACAGGGTTTCGCACGCGAAGGTAGGATTCGCTGGAGCCCAAGATGCGGATCTGGGTCGGGCGGCCCTGGATCATGATGGAATCCCACGTGCTGCTCACACCGGCAACCGCCGCGGCCAGCCCGCCCAATCGAAGGCGCACGGCTTCGACGTCCGCGAGGTCAATGTAATCCGCTTCCGAACCCGAGACGTTCCCCCCGGCCTCGTAGTAGGCATACACCAAGTTCGAGCCAACCCCCTGAATCTGAGCCAGAACGAACTCGCTGCCGGTGGCCGCGACTGTGGCGACCAGCACCACGGCGGCCACAGCAGCTGCCATGCTGGCGGCAGTGAGCGCCGAGCGCAGCCTCTGGGCCCGCAGGGCACGCAGGCCGGCGAGGGCGATCTCGCGGTATGCCAGAGATACCTTCGGCCCCATCCTCTCTAGCCTAAGCACTCCTCGCAGCCCACCGGCCCCGAAAGCGCAAATCCGTAAGATCGCACGGTTGCGCTCACCCGCCCTACCAGCACCGGGCGTCGACCCAGACCGCTTCCGAGTCCCTGTCGCCGCTCCAGCCAGGCGGAGCCTCTCGTGTCGATCGGGACCTACCTCGCGACTTTCTTCAAGAGCGCTCGCACTTCGAACGACTGCATCCCATTCGGATCGCGATCAGGGCTGGCAAGATAGCGCTCGGCAAGCTGCCTGGCGCGCGGATACAGCGAATCGCGCCTGGCCCCGATCCAAGCCTCGGCAGCCGCCAGCCATACAGTCGGATTCTCCGGATCGCGCGCAAGGGCGGCTTCGAACAGTTCGTCACTCTCGGCGTGCGACCCGCGCCTTGCCAAGAAGGCCGCGTGCGCCACGAGATAGCTCGAGTTGTCAGGGGCTCGCTCGCGGGCCAGTTCGAACTGCTTGCCCGCCTGTTCGATCTCGCCAACGTCCTCGTGCCAGATTCCCAATGCATACGCGCCGTGTGCGGAACTGACTGCCTGGATGCGCTCGGCAACGCCGCGTGCGTCGCGCTTGCTGCCGCCGACGATTCCAGGGGCATCCAACAGGAATCCCATTAGGGCGTCCAGCGCGTCGATGTTGGAGCCGTCAAGCTCGACCGCCCTCTCGAACTGCCGCTTGACCCGCGCTACCAACGGCATGGCTCCGAGGCGTCGAAACGCGGACATGGTTTGCACGCGGCGTCCGATCGCAAGCCCGACCCAGAGGTTGAGCTCGGAATTTTCCGGATCTTCGAGCAGGGCCCGTTCGAATGCCCGCTGCGCCCGCTCGTACTCCTCGGCGGCGTAGTGCTGGAAAGCCTGCTCCCAGTGCTGCTCCGCCAACGCGGCACCGACGAACAGCGGCAGGAATACAAGGAACCGGCTAATCATTGGCTGCCCTCGGCCGCCTAATCCAAGCGCAACCGCTGTCCCTCGACGAGGGTGCGCTCTCGCGGCAACGCGATAGAGTCAGACTCTACCAAGCCGCTGACGACTTCCGCATATACGGGCCCGACCACTCCCAGAGCCACGGCGCGCTTCGCCGCCCGACCGTCTTCGACCACCCACACAAAAGGCTCTTCGCTGCCCCCCACTATGGCTGCGCGCGGTACGCTGAGCACGCCCTCGGCGCGCTGGGTCACGATCCGCACCCGCACGGCCAGCCCCGGCAGGAGCAGGTTATCCGGGTTGTCCGCCTGGCACAAGACCTCGCCCACGCGTCGCGGGCCGACTTCGATCACTTCCGTAGCCAGCGTTCCTACCCGGCATTCCCACTCCCGATCAGGGTGTGCGTCGGCGCTGATGCGAGCGACCGAGCCTTGCGTGACCCTGCCAAGTTCAGGCTCGTCGACGAAGACGCGCGCCGTCACGCTTTCAGCGGTTCCTATGCGAGCAACCAAGCTTCCTTGTTCCAGAAAATCGCCCTCTTGGACTGCCAGCGAGAACAGCGTGCCGCCGGCCGGGGCCCGCAACACAAGGGCCTCTACGGCCCGCTCCGCTTCCTGCAGCTCGGCCTCCGCTTCCAGAATCGCAGCTCCAAGTTCCGAGCGCCGCCCCTGCTGCGGCGGCGCCTGCAATTGATAGCTGACAGCTTCGATATCGTCCGCGAGGTCTTGCAATGCACGTGACTTGGCGTCGACTTCGGACCGGGCGACCGCGTTCCGAGCCAATAGCCGCCGGAGTCTCTCTAGATCCTCTGACGCACGGGACCGGGCTGCCTCCAGCTTTGTCAGCTCGCCACGAAGCTGGGATCTGCGAAGCGGGTCCAGGCCGGCCTCCAGCTGCACCATGCGCGCCTTGGCGGCCGCCAAGCGGGCGCCGGATCGATCGCGCGCCGCCCCTTGACCGGCGTCGACCAGCCGCAGCACTGGCTCGTCCCGCTCGACCCTGACCCCGCGCCGGGCGTAGATCTGGCTGACCCGACCCGACGTACTGGAGTGCACAGCGACAGTGCGTTCTGCCTCGATCCGGCCGTTCGTGGTCAAGGCGCTCTCGATATCCCGGCGGGCCGGCCTGACACCCTCTATGTCCTCGGCGGGGCCGCCACAGGACAAGGCTGCGCCCAGGCAGCAGGCACTGAAGATCAGGGCAGCGTTCGACATTCCGCCCCGCTAGCGAGCATCGGCCTGTCCACCCGGCCGGTGGCTGAAAGCCCATACGCGCAAGTCCGACTCCCCCGGGGTGAAGTCCACGATCGCGTACTCGCCCGCCGGCAGCGGTGCAACCGGCCATACCTTGTAGACCAGCGGAGCCAGCTGCTGCCGGAATATCTCGACCTCATCCTGCGCCTCGAACTGCTCGTCTGACCTCGGAACCGTGTATATCTGCTGCACAATGCGCCTGTCCTTCTTGCGCTCCGGCTCGATCCGCGAGATGCCAAAGCGCGAAAAGCTGTCCAAGCGGATATAGAAAGCCGGCTTCTCGTCGGTGGTGACCGTGCTGGCAGACAGCCCCTCGATGGACAACGTGCGCTTGCCGGCAATAACCGGCATCGGTGCGATTACATTCAGGAAGGATCGTCCGGTGCTGCGGTCGATCTCATAGAAGACCTGTTCGACCGGCACCGGTTCCCGCCCGCGCAGATAATAGACGCCGTCGTCCAAGGGCACGGAGTGCAGCTCTGTCCGCGCTCGCCGTTCGGCCAGCCGTTCTCGGCGCTCCTCCGCCTGCCGCTGCTCGAACTCGGCGCTCCGGGTCCTGTTGTAGACGTTAGTGCGCTCAAGATCGACAATCGAGACCGGGACCTCCTCCCACTGGCCGCGCTCGGAGCTGAAGTAGCGCACGCGGTCGTCGACCACCTCGTACTCGCGAACATCTAGGCGCGTGCCGTCCGTGAGGAAGACTGCGCGGCTCTGCGCCTGTACGGCAAACGCGAAGGCGAGCAGCGCGAGCATGCCGCGAACGAATTGAACCCTCATGGCTGGTGGACCGGCAACTCTCTCATAATGTTAGGCTCAGTTCGCGAACCGTATGCGTGGTTGAGCTGAAACTCCTGTCGGGCGGGCCCGCAGAGAGGTCGGGCGGGAGCAGCCCACCCGCTCGAAACACTGCAAGATGCTGTCCGGATGCCTCGTCGCGATTCCGCGAACGCCATCAGAAGGAGCTGGAAGCGGCCGTTGGCGGCCTCCGAACGGTAGCCCGAGCGGCACCGATCCCGCTGCCCCTTCCGAGCTGTACAGCGAATCGACCCGGTCGGCTTGTACCAAGCCTTGCAGGGCTTGAACTCACCGGCCTGCCCAGGCCAGCGCGTGGGCAATCCGCGCCGGGTCCAGCGATCCCCGCTGCGCGCTCAGTGCTGTCCGAGCCGGCTGAGCAGAGCGTCTCCGCTGTCGCATACCAGCAGCCATTCGCCGACCTCCTCCAAGCGCTCCACCTCAGCAATCTCTTCCAGCCTTGCCGCAAGGCTGCGCGCCAGCGCCTCGCCGAAACGGATCCGTGCTTGCCGGAGCAGCAGCTTCCGCTCGCCCTCGCGGCGGCCCTCGTCACGGCCCTCGGCCCGCATGCGATCCGCCCATGTCAGGCTCTCGGTTTCCAGCATGTCTAGTACCTGCTTAAGATCATAGCTCTTGACTGCGTCCGTCACGCCCAGATCCGGGATCAGCACTTCCGAAACCCAGACCGCGAAGGCCCTGCCCAGCGCACTTTGGCTCTCGCTCCGGGGCCACCTCTTTAGCGGCTCCGCCGCCGCCCGCAACGCTTCGGGACTGTCACAGCGCTGCAGGCGCCCGAGCAGCACCGCCAGGTTCTGCTCCCCGCCCGGGTCCGGACAGCGCCACAGCTCCAGCAGCGGGCACTCCATGCTGGGTATGTCTCGCTCCTCCTCCAAGCTGCGCACCTTGATCGCCTGCCCCACCTCGCCGACCGCCGTCCAGGGCCGCTTGCCGCTGTAGATGATCAGATGCTTCACGCGCGGCACCAATGAGACCGCATAGCCCGACTCGCGCGGCGGATTCTGGCTCAGGATCAGATACATGCCCGCCGCCGCGTGCAGCATTCTGAACGGCATGGACGGGTCGATCGCGGCCTGGCATTCGACCAGCAGGTAGACGATCTCGCCATCGGCTAGCGTCAATCGCCAGACGGCGTCAGCCAAGCGCTGCCCTTGGCCGTCCGCAACGACGAGGTTGGCATTGCCGGCGTCAATCGCCACGACCTCGCATTCGTCGATGCCGCGCAATGGATAAGCCCGAAGCAGGTGGCGGATAAAGGTCTGGTGGTGCACGAAGAGCTTGAAAGCGGAATCGCGCTGCAGGCCCTGGTCGATGGCAGTCATGGCGGGTTGCGGGAGTTCGGCCGGTGCGGAGCTGGCACGGCGGGAAGCGGCCGCAGAAGGCGGGATTGTAGCGCACCGAGGGGTCCGGCACCGACAGCGGCTCCGAGGCGTGTTCCGGTCCCGGCGCAGGCCGTTGAGCCCAGCGCCGGCGGCGCGCGCGCCGACAACGGGGAGCGTATCTCGGCCTGCCCGCGGGCTACCGCACGGTCCGCGAACTGAGCCAACCGTTATGTCCCGTCGGCGGTTTCGGCCGGCTCGGCGATCTAGAACCGCACGCGCAGTTGTACGGTTGCCTGGCGGCCGGGCGCGAGCGCGGTACCCGAGAACAGGCCGGTGAAATTGATCACGTTGAGACGATCGGTCAGGTTACGGATGTCAAACTGCAGCGTGGCAGAGCGGGAGCCCAGCCTCCACAGCAGCGCGCCGACCGAAAAATCGAGGCTCAGGTTCGGCCGGACCCGACCGCGCTCGAGATCGATTTGATCTTGGATCGCGCGGGGCACTGCCTGCCCAAGCTCTTCCTCTGCACCGCCGTCCTCTTCCTCCTCGTCGCCATTATCGTCATCATCGTCGTCATCATCGTCATCGTCCTCTAGCTCGACCGGCAGGCCACTCCCATAACGCGCGCCAGCGGAGACCCAAACCCGGGGATGGATCTCGAAGCGGACCATGGCAGCCACCGTGTTGCGCTGGTCTTGCGAGATCGGAAACCGTTCGACGACCCCGCGCAGCTCCTCAGCTTCGCCGCCCTCGATGAACAGGCCGCCGGTTACCGGCGACGAGGCTACGCCGAGCATGTTGGCATAGCTGACCACAGCCGAGATGCCGCGCCAGTGCGGCAGTTCGAGATGCACCTCGGTGCCTTCGACCTGCGCCGAGTCGAAGGTGATCGGAAAAGACAGGCCGGTGTTGAGGAAGACGTCGTCGTCGATCGAATTGCGAAACGAGCGCCAGTAATGCTTCACGTCGAGGCGCAGTGCGTCCCCGAGCGGCTTGCGCACCCCGGCCTCGAAGAAATTCGCACGGCTCGGCGGCACGGCTAGAACGCCCTCCACGGCACCGAGTCCCAAGCGCGCTCCCGCGCTGCTGAGGAGCAGATTCTCAGTCGGGGGCGGCTGGAAGATTCGGTCGTACGAAGCATAGACCTGCAGTCCAACGCGAGGGATGAAGTAGCTCGCGGCCAAGCGCGGACTCAGCGCCGTGTCCTCGACGAGCAGTCTGTAGCGATCAAGGCGCAGGCCCACGCTGGCAGCGAAGTTGCCGATGCGGAACGCATCCTGCACGAACGCGCTGGCCTCTAGGCCGCGCTCCCGGGCGCGGAAATCCAGGTCCAGTTCCGGCAGTTCGTCGGGTTCGGCCATTTGGAACTGTTCCCGCAACGACAGCGAACGAACGTCCCCTCCGACCTTGAGCGTGTGCCGCTCGCCGTCTACGGTCAGGTCGGCCATCACGACGCCCTCGCGGAGGCCCCGATCCTGCCGGGCAAAGACGGGCGTCGCATGGGGGTTGCTCCACAACCCGCTGGACAGATCGCGAACCATCCCGCGCACGGAGACGAGGGCGCTGGCCGACAAAGCGCCTTGATAGTGGACTTGGGCTGCCGACTCGCGCGAGCGCCTGTCCTGTCGCTGCCCAGCCTCCTGCTGGACCAAGTCGTTCGGAACCAGAAACCCGGTGCGGTTCGTCCTGCCGTAGAAGGTCAGCCTGTCGAGCCGCTTCAGATCGGTGGCGAATCGCACGTTACCACCGCCCGCGCTGGCCTTGTTCGTGAAGTTCTCGAGCGAAGGAGGATCCAGATACCGCTCCGTCGCGCCACCGTGCATCCCGATCGAGAACTCCCCGCCACGCCGGTTGTACTGGTGGGTCAGCGCGCCGATCCGATTGCCGTAGCTGCCAAGTGCCAGGCTCGCATCCGAGTGGTGTCCAAGCGCTCCCACCCGGCGCGTGTCCAGCGCGATCACGCCTCCAAGCCTGCGCCCGTACTCGGCCGGTATTCCGGCCGTGCGCACGTTGACTGCCTCGAACTCGCTGTTCTCGAACGCAGGCGCGAACGCGATCGACCGGTTGTCGTAGATGGGCATGCCGTCGATCACATACTGCGTGTCGTACTCCGATCCGCGCGGGTGCAGGACAGCGTTGGCTTCAAGCAGCCAGCCCGGCATCGTCGTTACGACGTCGACCGTGCTGCGACCGAGGGTCGTGCCCAGCATGCGGTCCAGGTCCTGGCGACCGACCGTCACCGCCGGAGACGGATTCAGCGGATCGAACAACGGGGCCGCCGCGACTGTCACTGCCTGGCGGAGCGCGGCAATCTCCATGACGACCCGGACCGATTTCGGCACCGAGGAACGCACCTCAATCCTCTGCTCCGCGGTCTCGAAGCCAGCATGCTCTGCGGTAACTCTGTAGATCCCCGGGGGAATGCGGTGCAAGGTGGCACGTCCCTCCGCGTCGGCACGCGCCGCGGCGGCGAACTGGGGGCTGCGCGAAGCGATCTCTACGCGCGCTTCGACACCCCGCCCGGACGGGTCAACTACCACAACGTCAACCCGCCCCTCCATTCGCTGCGCCAATCCCTCCACTCCCTGCCCGGCAGCCCAGAGGGCGACCAGCAAACCAAGGCGAAACCCTATACGTCGGGGGTGAGGCACAACCGGCTCCCTGCGGATCTGGAGGCTCTCCGTTGGACCTTAGACACGGCGAGGAGCGACGCGAGCATCTGGGCCGGAGCGGCGCTTATATGGTACGTTCATTCGAAACGCCATGGCTAATCCTTGCAACCGCCAGCCCCGTCCGCTTGACGTACCCGCACCGCTAGCGCTCGCGCTGGCAGCCCTGCTACTAGCCGCAGGCTGCGCGACCGCACCGGTCGACAGCCGGCCGAACATCATCCTCGTGATGACCGACGACCAAGGCTACGGCGAGGTCGGCGCACACGGCAATTCGATGATCCGAACGCCAAATCTGGATGCGCTGCACGCTGAGAGCGTGCGGCTGACAAACTTCCACGTCGACCCCACTTGCTCGCCGACCAGATCGGCCCTGATCACCGGAAGATACTCCTCGCGCACCGGCGTCTGGCACACGATCATGGGGCGTTCGATCGTCCACCGCGAGGAGACCTCGTTCGCCGACGTGCTCTCGGAGGCCGGCTATGCGACGGGCTTCTTCGGCAAGTGGCACCTGGGCGACAACTCGCCCTACCGTCCGATCGACCGAGGCTTCCAAGAGGCCGTCTACCACGGCGGTGGCGGCGTCGGCCAGACGCCGGACTACTGGGGCAACGACTATTTCGACGACACCTATTGGCACAACGGCGAGCCGACCGCCTACGAGGGCTACTGCACGGACGTGTTCTTTGACAACGCCCTGAGATTCATCGAGGAGCAGCAAGCCGAGGACCCGAGCCCGTTCTTCGTCTACGTGGCGACGAACGCCCCGCACGGGCCGTTCCTGGTCGACGAGTCGTATTCGAAGCCGTACGCCGACAATGGCGTTCCCAGTCCGATGGACAAGTTCTACGGCATGATCGAGAACATCGACGACAACATGGGGCGCCTGACGGCGAAACTGGACGAGCTTGGCATCGCGAACAACACCCTGCTGATCTTCATGACCGACAACGGCTCTGCGGCCGGCGTGACCAACACGCACCCGACGCAGAGGGTGGGCTCGACCAACGCGGAGCTGCTCGCGCGGGCGGCCAAGGAAGAATCCGAAGGCGCGTGGCAGGGCTTCAACGCCGGGATGCGCGGAAGGAAGGGGTCCGAGTATGACGGCGGCCATCGGGTGCCGTTCTTCGTGCGTTGGCCCGACGGAAACTTGGGAGCTCCCCGGGATGTCGCGAATCTTGCTGCGCACATCGATGTCCTGCCGACCTTCGCGGACGCAGCCGGCACGCCGCCGCGGGGAGACCTGGACTGGGACGGCACGAGCTTGCTGCCGCTGCTGCGGGGCGGGGACTGGGCAGACCGGACGCTGGTCGTGCATTCCCAGCGCATCCGGTTCCCGGAACGCTGGCGCAAGAGTTCCGTCATGACGGAACAGCACCGACTCGTGAACGGGCAGGAGCTCTACGACATCCAATCCGATCCGGGCCAGCTGACGGACATATCCGCCGAGAATCCCGAAACGGTCGCCGCGCTACGCGCGGAGTACGACGCGTGGTGGGAGCATATCGGTGATCGCTTCGAGCAGCATGTCTATCTTGATATCGGCTCGGATGCCGAGAATCCGGCGCGGATCACCGCCCACGACTGGCTCCCGCCGGACGATTCAGTGCAGGTGCCATGGAACCAAGGCCATGTCTCCCGCGCCCCGGCCGTGAACGGGACTTGGAACATCCAAGTCACGCAAGCGGGCACTTATGAATTCGAGTTATACCAGCGTGACGAGCCCGCCAACTTCCCGATCGAGGCGAACACGGCGACACTCCGCATCGGAGAGCTGGAAGAGACCGTGCCGGTAGAGTCTGGCGCCTCCAGCGCGTCCATCGAGATGGAGCTGCCCGCAGGCAAGACGACGATGCACAGCCGCTTCCTTAGCGAGGACGGGACCGAGCGGGGGGCCTTCTACATCTACGCGAAGCGCTTGTGACCGGGGCGGTCATGCAACTCCTCGCGCGTCGGCCTGCGACCGCCGGGCCAGTCTAGCTTGCGCGGCTTCGTTTCCAAGTAGCGGCGTATCGCGACCTCATAGCCGTCGTCGTCAAGCCGCATCCCGTCAAGCAGCTCGGCAAGCCATCGGGATACGCTGCGGTCCTCCTCGGCTGCTTTGACACGGAGCCACCGAGCCAGATCGTCCGGCAAGGCAATGGTGATCTTCTTCATCCCCGACGCTACCTCGAAGAAGTCACGTAAACAGTGTCACACGGGAATCTTGCTAGTCGGCACGAAGACGACCAAGCAAGAAGGATCGCCAGAAGTTCTGGCAAGTCTCAAACGGAGGATCTTTTCTATGAGTGAGTTACTGGGTCTGGGCGGCTCCGCAGCTTCGGGCTGGGCCTAGAGTCCATCGCTTCGACTCGGAGGCCGAGTGCCGGACGCAGAGTTGCGGCGGCGGGAAGAATCCGTTCGTGCCAACGAGTTAGCTGCCAACTTGCCTCGTGACGCTCCAGCTAGAAGCGTACCGAGAGGCGCGCGTAGTAGAAGCCGCCGTTGAAACCGAACGGTGCCGACCGGCGCGAGAAGAGGAAGATTCCAGGCGATTCGATGATGACTCTGCCGCTCGAATCCTCGAGCCGGCCGTTTCGGGTCTGGCCGACGTGGTTCTGATCCGGAACGGTGTTGAGCAGGTTCTGGGCACCGATCGTCAGCTCGGTGTGCTTGAAGACCTTGAAGCCAACATGCATGTCGGTCACCACCTTGCCGCAGAACTGCTGGCGCGACCCGCCCAGCGGGCTCGCGGAGAAGTCCGACGCTCCGCAGGGCCTCTCGCCCAAGTTTCCGCCTTCCTGCACCCAGTAGCTACCGAAGTAGCGCACCGCTCCGCCGACCTTGAAGAGGCCGATGCTGTAGTCCACCATGCCTTGGACGCGGGTGTTGGGCTGCCATTCTGTCAGGATCGAGCGATCCTGGCTGCCGAAGATCGTGTCCTCCAGGCCGGCCAGCAGCGTCGGGGCGTTGACCCCGCCCGCCAGGTCCGTGTTGACGAGCATTCCGGAAAGGCCGAAGTCCACCACGGACCCGTTTCGCCAGGCGTGCAAGCTGCTGAACGAGAATTCCATTCCCGAGGTGACCGTCTCTGCAGCGTTGGTGAAAAACTGCGCCGCCGTGGCATTGACGGCGTCCAAGCCGGCGATCGCTTCGGGGATGCCTGCGAGCTTGGCCGCGGTGAACGAGCCGCTGATGACTATGCGATCCTGCACGGTGACCCGGAATGCATCGACCGTGAGAGAGGCGGTCGGCTTGATGCGAACGACCGCCCCGCCGCTGAAGTTCACCGACCGTTCCTGCTTGAGGTTCGGAATGCCCAGGGCCTTGGCGACCGAGCTGTCGTTCGAGTACGTTCCGCGTTCCTGCGCGACCGTCTCGCCCGCCTCGTTCGTGACGAATTGAGTGCTCACATTCGTGAAGTGGAGCTGGTGGAGCGAAGGCGCTCGGAAACCAGTGTTCACGCTCCCGCGGAGAGCGAACGCCGGGCTGAAGTCGTGGCGGACTGACAGCTTCCCGGTGAGCGCGCCGCCAAAGTCGCTGTAGCGCTCGAACCGCCCGGCCATCCCGACCTTGAAGCCACTCTCAAAGCCGATTTCGACATCGCCATAAAGACCGGCATTTGTCCGGCTCTCGTCGACGTTCCGCTGGAAGCCCGGGAAGACTTGGATACCGGCGGGCGCCGCGACGCAGACTGACGTGTCTTCGATGTCCGGATCGTCCTTGCAGTTCCTGTACGAGAAGGGCTCGCCAGCCCGGATGCCGTACCGGTCTTGGCGCAATTCTGCGCCGAACGCGAGATTGGTGGTGCGACCAGCGCCCTCGAACTCTCGCGAAACGTCGAAATTGAACGCGGTCTGGTCGAACCTCGGACCCCCGGAGTCCGCCTGGCGCGGGCTGAGGGTGCCATAGGTTGCGTTGTTGGAATTCGTGATCAGGAAGTCGAACGAGTTGCGCCCGTGATTCAGGCTCAGGTCGAAGTTCCAGCCGGTGACCGAGGCGAAGTCGATTCCCGCTACGAAAGACAGGTCGGAGACCTCGGTGTTGATCTGCGGCAGAAACCCGTCGGGGTAGAAGTCCAGTACCGTGTTGCTGACGTTGGCGCGGCGATAGAAGCCGGTGCTCTGGTTGTCGCGCAGGGTCCAGCCGCCAAAGGAGTAGAAACTGGCTCGCTTGCCGATCGGAATCCCTGTGTTGTAGTACATGCTGAGCTGGTCGCTATCCGCATCGCCGATCCGGAAGTTCTTGCGGTAGAAGGTGTACTCGCGCGGGTCGAAACACCTGCCGGGCGTTCCCGCCCCCGGGTTCCCTCCGCCGGCGCCAATCGCGTACGGCGCGTCAAGCGAGCAGTCTACTAGCGGATACTGCGTCCTGGCGCTCCAGCCGGCTCGATTGGTGCGGTCACGGTCGCGGGATTCAAAGGTCAGGTTCAGGAATCCGCCCTGCTCCGACGCCCATCCGCCGTGCATGCTGTTCATCAAGGTGTCGCCGTCCCCCGCGTAGGTCTGTCCCCAAGCGGTGTCGAAGGCGAAGCCCGGGCTGTCTTTGAGGACGATGTTGATCACTCCGGCAATCGCGTCCGAGCCGTACTGGGCCGCGGCGCCGTCACGCAGCACCTCGATGCGCTCGATCGCGGCGATCGGAATCGCGTTCATGTCGGTGCCGGCCGTGCCCCGGCCGACCGACGTGTTGACGTGCAGCAGCGCGCTGTTGTGCCGCCGCTTGCCGTTGACCAGCACAAGCGTCTGGTCAGGGCCCAGGCCTCGCAACGTCGCGGGGCGCAGCGCGTCCGTTCCGTCACTGATGGTCGAACTGGAGAAGTTGAACGAAGGGGCCTGCATTTGCAGCGCGCGCCCCGCCTCCAGCTGCCCGG
This sequence comes from Bryobacterales bacterium, assembly GCA_022826925.1. Classification (GTDB taxonomy): domain Bacteria; phylum Acidobacteriota; class Terriglobia; order Bryobacterales; family UBA6623; genus VXMF01. Next base: position 15,528 of record JAJDTX010000118.1, on the reverse strand, counting down.
TGCTGCGCAGCCGCTCGCCCAGCACCAGCTGGACTGGAACCGCGGACTCGAGGGGCTGCACGCCCTCGGAGCGAGTGCCCACGCTGGCCTCCACATCAATGACCTCGCTGACAACCTGAAGCTGCAGCTTGACCGTGACCGATCCTTCGGACTCGGATACTTCCCGGCTGGCCGCGGCAAAGTCGGGTGCGGTCACGACCAGCGAGTGAGGGCCATCGCCCAGACCGGAGAAAACCGCGATGCCGCTGTCATCGGTTGGGATCTCCTGATCCCCGATTGCCACGGATGCGTTGGTGACCGCGTCTGAGAACGGATCAACAACTTTGACACTCAATACTTGACCAACTACAGGTGGAGCCCACAGCAGCAATGCGAGAAACGATGTCGGCAGGCCGGACAGGATCCTGCGCCGGGGTTTCGGGCCCATCTCTTGCTTGGCTTGTTGCAACACGGGGAGAGCGTGCTCCTTCGACGCGACGTCTTGGCGGGGGATGCCCGGAGTGCTGCCTTACGGCTAGAGCGAGATAGCTGGGCCGAAGAGCTGTAAGCTCCCTGATCGCAAGCACCGGACGCTTCGCAGCCTTCCAAGCCTATCAAGGCCGAGCAGGCGGTTCCCTGGACATAGAACGGGGCTAGAGGCTCGACTGTAAATCGCCTCCCCGAGCATCTCGTCGGGCTAGCGGGACTCCTAGAATCACCTTGCTCGTGATTCGGTTGGTATTGGCCGCTCTCCGCCTGGATCGGCAGCACCGCAGGCAGAGAAATCGGGGCACCGGAGAGCCCGTCAGCGCCCTCGATCTGCCACCATGTTTGTACCTTCGTGCTGGAGTCCCGACAAACCGCGCGCCTTCTAAACGGATCAGGCCGCTATCTGGTGAGCTTGCTGGCCGTGGCTATCCATTTCTGCCTGAGCCCGCACGCCAGCGCCCAAGCCCAATCCGAGAATCGCGACGACTACATGTCGCCCCAAGCTCGCGCGAGTGTCGAAGCGCTCAAAGCCAGCTCGGCGCTGCAGCGGACCGACGGATCGAACCTAGCCGAGCGCACGCCGGTGCTGTGGCGCTGGATAAACGACTACGCGCTCGCCGGCGGCCCCGTTCCCGACCGCGCTACGGGGATTCTGCAGTCCGCCTTCCGGGAGTTGCTCGATGCCAAGCGGGCGGGACGCGAGCCTATGGTGTCCCTCGCTCAGCGACCGGACGGGCGCGCCTTCTATGCCGATGCGCGGATCGATCAGGTGATCGAAGAGCTCCGCTTCAAGGACGAGCGGCCCGGAGCCCTGGGCCGGTTCGAACTCGGCTCGCGCGGTCCCTTCGCAGCCGATACGTGGATCACCGTGGAGCTGACCTATACCGTCGGCGAACTTGCCTTGGAGCAAGGAGGCAAGGTTGTGGTCGGGCGAAACTCGCAGTGGGATCGCGGCGACCTGCAGAACGACGCTCCGGGCGATGGCTACGTCACGATCAGGGCCTCCAAGCCGGACGTCCGCTTCGCGACGGTCGAGATCCCGCGGGGACCGGAGCGGTATAGCGCGGTCGGCGCGAGGCCCGCGTTCCTGCTCGAACGGGGAACGCTTTCCCAAGGTGACTCCTTCACGCTGGTCTACGGTGATCGCACCGGCGGAGGGCGCGGATGGCACATCCACACCTACGAGAACGACTTGACGGTGCTGCCTGTGTATGTGGATCACTCCGGTGATGGCACGTACCCGACACACAATTGGCCGGCGTTCCAAGTGGTGGGCGCATCCGCCGCAAGAGTCAAGGGGTTCGCTCCATCCGTGGTCGAACCGGGCGAGGCCTTCGATCTGGCTGTTCGCAGCGAGGACGTCAACTTCAATCGGGCGAGAAGCGATATACCGGCTTACCGAGTCAGCTTGAACGGGGAGCCTTTCCGAGACATCCCGGCTGGCGCACCCGCTCTCAACGTGCTGGAGGACATCCGCTTGGACGAGGCGGGCGTTTACCGTTTCGGCCTCGAGTCCGCCGATGGCAGGATCACCGGCTCCAGCAACCCGGTGTGGGTGCGCAGCGACCCGCCGCACCGCATCTACTGGGGCGAGACTCACTCCCACGTGGGACTAGCAGAGGGGCAGGGCTCGATCAACGGAGCCTATCGGTATGCCCGGGACGACGCCCGGCTCGACTTCTACGGCATGTCCGACCACGACACCGCAATGGATGACTTCGAGTGGAAGAACGTCCGCGAGGCCGTGATTCGCTATAGCGAGCCCGGCGAATTCATCGCCTTCCTAGGCTACGAATGGACGGTGCAAAGAAGGTACGGCGGACACCATAACGTCTTCTACCGCCGTCCCTTCGACGAGCGCGTCGGCGCGCAGCTCGCGCCCAATCTCGCCGCCCTGTACCAAGGGCTGCGCGAGCGCTACCACACGAACGACGTCCTCATCATTCCGCACGCGCATCAACCCGGCGATTGGCGAAACAGCGACACCGACATGGAATCCCTCGTCGAGATCATGTCGATGCACGGCACGTTCGAGTGGTTCGGCAACTACTACCTCCGGAACGGTCATCAAGTCGGATTCGTTGCAGCCTCGGATGACCATCGCACGCATCCCGGCTACACCGGCACGCGCCCCCGGGGCATGTCACAGTTTGGCGGGCTGGCCGCCGCGCTGGCGAGCGAGAAGACCGCCGACGCCATCTTCGACGCCCTCAAGCAGCGCCGGGTGTATGCCGCAACAACTGCCGAGCGGATCATCGTCGACCTCGAACTGAACGGAGAGCAGATGGGCCAGCGGCTTGGCTACAGCGACGACCGCCGCCTGCGGGCGCGCGTGATGGGAACGGCCCCGATCACCGAAGTGGCGGTAGTCAAGAACGGCGACGAGGTCTATCGGATGCGGCCCCTGAAGGCGAGCCTTGCCGACCGAGTGACTGCACAGATTTCTTTCGAATCGTCCTCGGAACCGTTCATCCGCGACAGCCCGCGCGGGGTCCGCAGGTGGAGCGGCACGATCGACGTTCGCGGCGCCACGATCGCCGGATATCGAGCTCCGCGGCTCGAGAACCGTCACCATGAGCTCTGGGAGCGCGAGGAAGGCCGGCTTCGCTTTCGGACTGCGACACGCGGCCGCGCAGACTCCGTGCTGCTCGAACTCGAGGGCGCCATGCCCTCGACCCGGATTGTCGTGAACCTTGACGAAGGCTCGGAGTTCGGCAAGGCGCCGATCCACGTCCGGCCTTACCGCACTCATCCGGCGCGAACGCTCGAGTTCCGGCTCTCTGACCTGCGAGACGGGCTGTCAGAAAAGGACCTGCCAGCAGATCCTGATTCGGACCGGGTGGCGCTGCAACTAGTCAGCGACGACCAACCGCTCGACTGCGACTTCGAGTTCGTCGACCAAGGAACCGTCGGGCATGGCGACTACTACTATGTCCGCGTCAAGCAGCTAGATGGCGCCATGGCGTGGTCATCGCCCGTTTGGGTCGGGGGCGAAGAACCTAGGTAGGGCGGGCTCGGCACGTCGCCGGCGCACGCGGAGCGAGAGTCAGGCCGGCACCTCTGCGGTCCGTTCCGCCGGGCTGGCGCGCGGCAGGCGGGCAGCGCGGGGGCGTGATAGCATGATGTGGCGGCGCACCGGAGACCCGGTCGGGCCCAGCGAATATCAGTGAGCGAGATAGGGATCTCCAGGCGCGACTGGATGCGCCATTGTGCACACACCGGAACCGGGGCGGCGCTGGCCAGCGCGGTGCCGGCCGCTGCGAGCGCAGCGGCGCAGGCGGCGTCGGCCGCACCGTACAAGAACTATTTCGGCGACCTGCACAACCACAACCAGGTCGGGTATGCCCAGGGCACCTTGGAGCGCAGCTTCGAGGTGGCCCGCAACCACCTCGACTTCTACGCCTTCACGCCGCATTCGTACTGGCCGGACGTGGGCGAATACGACGGCAAGATCGAGTACAAGTGGAAGAACGGCTTCGCGGTGGCGAAGTCGCGCTGGCCTGATGTCGTGCGGCTGGCGCGCGAGTTCGACGACCCGGGCACCTTCACCACGATCCTCGGCTACGAGCGTCACGGCACGATGGAAGGCGACTACCACATCCTCTTCCCGGATCTCAATGGCGACTACGAATTGATCGAGAGGCTGGACGAGCTCAAGGCGTTTGCGAAGCGCCGGGGCTGCATCCTGGTTCCCCACCATCCCGCCAACCGCCTCGGGCATCGCGGCATCGCGTCGTCCAGCATCGACACCTCGGTGTCGCCGGTGCTGGAGATCCACTCCGAATGGGGCTGCGCCGAGCACGACCGGGCACCGCACCCCTACAAGCGACACACCGAGGGCGGCCGCTGGACGCGCCACACGCTGCAGCACTATCTCAGCGAGGGGCATCGCCTGGGAGTCGTGGCGAGCACGGACGACCATCTCGGCTACCCCGGCGGATATCGCGAAGGCCTGGCAGTCATCAAGGCTCGCGAGCTGTCCCGCGAGGCGATCTTCGACGCGCTGTGGAATCGGCGCACCTACGCCGTGACCGGCGACCGGATCGAACTCGACTTTTCCGTCAACGGCGCCATGATGGGCCAAGAGATTCCCTTCGCCCGCGGGCGCGAGATCCAAGCCAGCGTGCGGGGCTGGGACTTGGTGGACCGGATCGAGGTCGTCAAGAACGGTCGCGTGATCCATCGCGAATTCCCGGTGGATCGCCAGCCCGGAGCGAACCGCTGGGACGAGCCCGTGATCGTGCGATTCGAGTACGGCTGGGGGCCCTGGCCGGCGCTGGGGTGGGGCGGCACTGCCGACTGGGACTTCAGCCTTGCGGTGCAGGGCGGCCGCATCGAGGGCTTCCATCCCTGCTTCACCTCGGGGCCGCTGGATGAGTTTCGCCGGGACAAGATCGTCAGCAGCGACGACACCTCGGTCAGGGTCCAGTCCTACACGGCCCTCAAGCAGCAGCTGGACGACTATTCGCAGAAGGCCCTGGTGTTGCGGGTGCGAGGCGACGGGAACACCCGCGTGAGCGTGAACTGCACGAAACCTACCAAATGCTCGGTGACTCAGACCCTCTCCGAGCTGACCGAGTCGAACGAGATGCTGTTCACCCGGCCGTTCCCGTGGGAGTCGGCGATGCTACACCGCGTCGTATTCCATGACAACTGGGAGAGTTCGTTCTCCACCGAGGACGAGGGCGACGGATCGAGCGCGGACTGGTACTACCTGCGCGTGTTCGAGTCCAACGGCGAGCTCGCGTGGTCCAGCCCGGTCTGGGTAGAGGCTGCTTGAGCGCTCAGTCGCCGACATAGCGGGCGTACAGGCTCCGCGCCACGCCGAGATCTTGCGTGCCCTTGACGATCGCGCGCCCGTCTGGAAACACTGTCAGCGCATGCGGCGGGCAAGAGAACCGGACAGCCAGCTCGCTAGCGCGAACCTCGCCTAGCGGCGCCAGGCTATGCGCCAGCGCAGGGAGATCGACCGGCCGGTCGCGAGCGGGCACCTGCACGGCATCGCGGCCACAGATCCGCGCCGAGGCGGCGGACTGAGCTTCCAAGCGAGCGAACCGCCGCAGGCCGCAAGTCGGGCAGCCACGTCGCGGCGTGTCGGCCTGCAACACCGCGCGTTCGCCGCTCCAGACGTCAATCGTGACCAACTTGCGCTCCAAGGCCTGCAGGCGCCCCGCGAGGATCTTGAGCGCCTCGACGACCTGAAGCGACGCAATCAGCGAGGTAACCGCGTTGAGCACGCCGGCGGTGTCGCATGTCGGCTGGCGGGACCGGGGCACATCGTCGAACAGGCACTCCAAGCAGGCGGTCTGGCCGGGGAGAATCGGCATGATCGAGCCGTGCGTGCCCACGGCCGCGCCATAGATCCACGGGATGGAACGCTTGACCGCAACCTCGTTGATCAGGAAGCGCGTTTCGTAGTTGTCAGTTCCGTCGAGAATCACGTCGGCCGGCTCCAGCAACCGTTCCGCGTTGGCGGCGACGAGATCCTTGACCACCGGCACCACGGTCACCGCAGAATTGGCCCGCCGCAAGGCTAGCGCCGCCGCCTCGGCCTTAGGCACGCCGCGCTCGGCATCGCGTTCGTCAAACAAGACCTGCCGCTGCAGGTTGCTTTCCTCGACATAGTCGCGGTCGGCCAGCAGCGTTGTGCCAACTCCTGCCCGCACGAGCAGGGCTGCCTGCATCGTTCCAAGCGCCCCGCAGCCGACGACGGCCGCGCAGCTGTCCGCCAGCCGTTGCTGCCCCTCGCCGCCAATCTCGGCCAGCAGCTTCTGCCGGGAATAGCGGTCACTAGCGTTGGTCGTCATGCGGCGATAGAGGACGCGGCCCGCTGTTCGATGCTAGCAGCGCATTCTGCCTCAAGTGTTCGGCAGGGACTTAACCTTATAATTTTCATAGAATTGCATCGAGCGCAGCTGACTCTTCTAGCTCTTCACGTCCTACTGGCGGCTCCCATCGCCGCAGGGGATCACTTCGGCGCTCCGATTTCGGGGATCGCCTTCGATCCTCCGCTCGCCGCCGAGACGCGCGCCGCGACCGAGAAACTGCTCAGCGTGCGTGTCGGCCAGCGGCTTGAACGAGCTGCGCTGCGCGACTCGATCCAGGCCCTTTTCAGGACCGGCCGATACAGCGACATCCTCGCAGACGCCACACTTGGCGAAGACGGCGCGCGACTGACATTCTTGACCGCGCCCGCATGGTTCGTGGGCAACGTGCGCGTCGACGGTGTCGAGCGGCCCCCGTCCTCCGGCCAGCTGATCAACGCCACCGGGCTGCGGCTCGGCACGGTCTTCACCGAAGACAAGCTCGGAGAGGCGATCAGCTCGCTGCGCGAAGTGCTCGCCGACTACGGCTTCCGGGAGGCGGCAGTCGACCACGCCTTGGTGCGCGACCGAGAGACCCAGCAAGTTCATATCAACCTTGCGGTAACCAGCGGACAGCGGGCTCGCATCGGCGCACTGCTGTTGGCAGGCGAGGGAGCCTCGCTGAGCGCGGAGGAGATCCGCACGATCACGGGCTGGAGGAGGGATTCGATCTTCCGGCGCGACCGCATCCAACGCGGGATCGGGCGCTTGCGGGAGCATTTTCAGGCACAGGGCTACTGGCAGTCCGAAATCCGAGCCCAGGCGGCGGAGTACCGCGCGGCCGAGAATCAGATCACGCTGGTGGCGCGAGTCCGCCGAGGCCCGAAGACTTCTGTCCGCGTCGAAGGAGCGCGCATGAGCCAGAAGAGGCTTCGCCGGCTTCTGGCGCTTTACTCCAGGGGCTCTGTCGATGACGAACTTCTCCGCGCCGGTAGCGCCAGCTTGGCGGAGTACTTCCAAGGCCAGGGCTATTTCGACGCGGCCGTGAGCTTTGAGGTCGAGCGGTCTGCCGCAGACGAGATCGCAATCGTTTACCGCGTCGACCGCGGCCAGAGGCGGCAGCTGCGAGACATCGAGATCGCGGGCAACCGCTACTTCGATGACGGCACGATCCGGGAGCGCCTGCAGTTGCGCACCGGGAAATCGGCCTCTAGTCCCGGATCCTTCAGCCCGGCGCTGCTGTCACAAGACCTGCAGTCCCTGCGCCAGCTGTACGCCTCGAACGGATTCCGCGAGGCCCGCGTGGGCGGGCAGGTCCGCCCGGGACTCGACGGCAACCCGAATCACTTGGCCGTGGCGATCTCCATCGAGGAAGGGCGGCAGACATTCGTTTCCGAACTGGTCACGAGCGGGATGGCAGAGTTTCCGGCCGATGAATCGACGTTCGAATTCGCCTCGGCCCCGGGCCAGCCGTTCAGCGAGTCCAGCATCGCCTCGGACCGCCAGCGCGTCCTGCGGGAATACTTCAGCGCGGGCCATCAGGATGTCACTTTCGACTGGCGCTCGGAACCGGGCGATTCGCCCGGCCAGGCGGTCGTGTACTACGACATCGGACACGGCGAGCCTAGGCAGACCGGTCGCACGATCTTGTCCGGCGCCGAGAAGACCCGGGACGAAGTCTTGGCGCGGCAGATCGAGCTGGCCTCCGGAGAGCCGCTGTCGCAAGCCGGCATGTTCGCGACGCAGCGCAACCTCTACGACCTCGGCGTGTTCTCCAAGGTCGAAGTGGCGCTGCAGAACCCGGGCGGGATCGAAGGGTCGAAGGACGTGCTGATCCAGGTCGAGGAGGCCCGGCGCTGGGCGCTTGGGTTCGGCGGCGGCGCGGAGTTCGGAAGGTTCGGCCGGAACACGGCGGAACTGACCAATCCGGTCGGCGACGCGGGCTTCAGCCCGCGCATGACCGTCGAGGTGACCCGGCTGAATGTGATGGGCAAGGCCCACACGCTGAGCTTCAACACGCGCCTGTCATTGCTGCAGCAGCGCGGCCTGTTCACCTACGAGGCGCCGCGCTGGTTCAATTCGGACAGCTGGCGGCTGACCGTGACCGGCCTGTACGACACGTTCCGCAATGTCAACACGTTCACCGGCCGCCGGGTGGAAGGGGCGTTGCAGCTGTCACAGGCGGTCAGCCCTCGAGAGACCGTGCTGTACCGATATGCCTATCGCAGAACGTCTATCGACGGGAACACCCTGAACATCGAGCCGCTGCTCGTTCCGCTGATTTCCCAGCCAGTGCGCGTTGGACTGATGTCGTCGACGTACATTTCGGACCGCCGGGACGATCCGACGGACACGACTGCGGGCATGTACAACACCGTGGATATCGCGCTGGCATCGAAGGTCTGGGGCGCCCAGCCCAATTTCGCGCGCATGTTCGCCCAGAACAGCACCTATCACCAGGTCCGGCGGCGCGTCGTGTTCGCCCGGACGCTTCAGATCGGCGTCAATGTCCCGTGGGCCGGCTTCGGGAGCGAGGGCGTGGACCGCGAGGGCTTCGCCGGCCGGCCCGATCCTCGGGTGCCGCTGTCGGAACGCTATTTCGGCGGCGGATCGGCCACCCACCGCGGCTTCGCTTACAACCAAGCGGGCCCTCGGGACTCGGCGACCGGCTTTCCGCTGGGCGGCGGCGCTCAGCTCTTCAACAGCGTGGAGCTACGCTTCCCGCTGTCCGGCCCCGACTTCTCGGCGGTGCTGTTCCACGACGCGGGCAACGTCTACTCGCGCCCAGGGCGCATCAGCCTGAACTCCAGCCAGCAGGTGCGCGCCAACCCCGAGGGAGGAAGGGAGTTCGATTTCGACTACCTCGTCCATGCGATGGGCCTCGGGATCCGCTACCGCACGCCCATCGGCCCGCTGCGGTTCGACCTCGCGTACAGCCCCAACCCTCCGCGCTTCGTGGGATTCGACGGCACGCGCGAACAACTGCTGTTGGGAACCGGGACTTTCCGCGAGCAGCGCGCCAGCGCCGTGCAGTTCCACTTCTCACTCGGCCAGACGTTCTGATGCCCAAGCCAAGGTCAAGCACCGTCCCGTTTGCCGCCTTGCTGGCAGGGGTCGCTCTGGCTGCTCCCATCCCAAGGGCTGAGATTGTCGACCGGGTGGCAGCGATCGTCGGCGACGAGGCGATCACACTCTCCCAAGTGCGCACCCAACTGAACGTGGTCGCGCTACTCAATCAATCCGAGTCGGTCGGCCTCGAAAGCGGGGGCAGGGCCGCGCTGGAGACACTGATCGACCGGCGCCTGGCCATGCAGGACCTCGCCTTGACACCGTTCCTGCTGGCCCCGGCTGAAGAGGTCGAGGGCCCGCTCCAAACCCTGAGGGGCCAGACCTTTGCGGGCGGCCGGGACTTCCCGGCCGCACTCGCACACTACGGGCTCACCGAAGATGACTGCCGGGCTTTCTTCAGGGAACAGGCCAGTTTCGACCGCTACGTCTCGTTCCGCTTCAAGACCGGGCAAGACGTAAGCCCCGAGTCGATCGAAGCGTTCTACCGCGACGAGTACAGCGCGGGGCAGGCCGCGCGCGACGCTCCCGTCGAGCCTCTGGAAGCAGTGCGGTCGCGCATCGAGGAGGCCTTGGCAGAGCGCCAGGCGAACAGGCTGCTCGAGCAGCGCATCATGGAGCTGCGGGCCTTGACCCGCATCGAGATCCTGGCGTTCGCGCCCGCTGGGGGCGAGCAATGATCCAAGCAGCGCTCACGTCGATCCTGCGGCACAAGATCGCTCTTGCCTCGATCGCGTGCTTAGGGCTGGGCTGGGGCGGTTTTGAAGCCACGATCCGCAGCGATTGGTTCCTCGACGCCGTGCGCAACAACGCTATCGCGAGGCTTGAGCAGTCGTTGGGCGGGACGGCATCGATCGATGAGATCCGCTCGGGCGACTCGCGCCTTGGGTTCGAGATCCTAGGGCTCGAACTCCGCGCCGGCGATGATCCGGCCGCTGATCCGCTGTTGTCGGTTCCGCGTGCCGCGGCCACGCTCGGCTGGCGATCAGTGCTAGGCGGCGTCACGGTGCTCGAATCGCTGAGCCTGCACGATCCTGTCCTCGACGTGACGATCACCGAAGACGGACCGGCGATTCTCAGCCTGGCTTCGGAGCGGTCTCCGATCTCGGGCTTTGCGGTCCGCCGGTTCGAACTCGACGGCGGCCAGCTCGTTTGGAACGGCCAGCCGTACGACCTAGAGTTCCGCGGGACGGGGCTGCGGGTCGAGACGCAATTCGATCCTAGATCGCAGCGGCATACTATCGATGCCGAACTCCGCGATCCGCAGGTCGGCAGCGCTGGCTCGTTCGTGCTGACCGGATCGACCGTGTCGGTGTCGGCCGTGGCCGACACGGCAGGTGTGGAAATCACGAGCGCCGAACTTCACGGCCAAGACCTGTCGGCCCAGCTGCGCGGCACGATTCGGGGTCGCGAACAGCCATCGGCTCGATGCGTCTTTTCTCTCAGTTCGGCAATCGGACCCTTGGCCGGCCTGGTCGGCTACGCAGATCTTGGGTTGCTTGGCTCGCTAGCAGCTAGCGGCGAGCTGGAATGGGACGGATCGAACGGCGCGGTCTTGTACTCGGGAGGATTCGCCGCCTCTTCTGTCGGCTCGTCGGCGCTCGAGCTGGATCTGTCTGTCACAGGGAGGTACTCCGGGAATGAGACTTCCGTCGAACTGGCAGATCTGTCGGGCACTGCGCTCGGCGGCGGCCTGCAGGCGCAGGCGACGATCAATGCCCCGTGGTCCGAGCCTCGGCTCGCGTCCAACGGCAGTGTCAGCGGCATCGCGCTCGCAAGTGTCGCAAACGCGACGGGGTCGCCCGCGCCAGCGTGGAGCGGTTCGGTCGACGCCGAATTCGACCTGTCCGGAACAGCGATGCGCGACCTGCTGGCGAACCTGCGCCTGCAGGTCGTGCCGACCGAGCAGCCATCCACGCTGCCAGTCGGCGGGGACGCGTCATTGCGCTTCAGCAGCGCGACCGGACGCGTCGCGGTAGACGGTTTCTCGCTCGCGACGCCCAACATCCGGGCCAGCGGCGATGGCGGTTTCGCGGTTGCTGGCGGAGGAAGCCTGCTGGTTGACGTCGAGATCGACTCCAAGCAGGCGCTCGAGCGAATCCTGGCCGCGCTGCGAATCGTCTCGCCGCTGCCGCCGACCGCTCCGGACGGTCGGTACTCGTACCAGGGCAGCCTGGACTGGGGGCCCGAGCAGATTGCGAGCGCGACCCTTAGCGGAGACTTCTCGATCGAAGAATTCACACTGGGCGGCCAGCGCTGGGACCATCTCGCCCTGCGAGGCGTGCTGTCCGCGGATCGCATTGACGTGATCGAGGGCCGCATAGTCGACGGATCCGGCGACCTGAGTTTCAGCGGGAGCCTGCCCCTGCATGAGCACGGGGCGCTCGACGTGGCGATGTCCGCCACCGGTATCGACGCTCGCAAGCTGGCGCTGGCCAGCGGTTTTGCCCTTCCGATCGAGGGCCTGCTCGCCATGGAAGCCTCCCTGGCCGGCACGCAATCCGAGCCAGTTGCGAAGGGGAATATTGTCGTCGACACCCCGATCTTCTTCGGAGAGCGTTTCGATGGCCTGGAGGCGGAGGTTTACTACGACCCAAGCGGATTCGAGCTCCGCAACGCGTCACTTGAGCGCGGCCAGTCCCGGCTCGCCGTCAACGCGTCCACGTCCGGGCGGACCGGCGAGGCGCGGTTCAGCATGGAAAGCAACAGCTGGCCACTGGAGGAATTCACCTGGGCTCGCGCGCTCGCACCCGGTGTTACCGGTGCGTTGCGCTTCGATCTGCGGGCCGCGGGCCCGCCAACGCTGACGGACCCGCTGCGATCGCTCGAGCTTGCCGGCACGTGGGAGGTGTCCCACCTTCAACGGAAGGGCCTGGAACTCGGCAACTGGAGCGGCAGCGTAAGCTCCGCCCTCGATGCCGAGAATCTCCAACTCGACTGGAGGGCCGACGTCTTTGACGGCACGTTCCGCGGCGATGCGACGCTGCAGCGGCAGGTCGGCCCTTCCAGCTACAACGGCAGCATTCAATTCGACAGCCTGAGCATGCAGCGACTGGCCGAGTATCTCGACCTGCCAAGCGGCACCCCGCAGGGCACGCTGACTGGCCGTGCGGGCTTTGGCGGGGTTGTGGGCTCGGCCGGCACGTTCGAAATGAACGGAACCATCGAACGGGCCCAGATCAGCCTGCCGAGCCCGGACGGCGAACCGCACGTGATCTCGAACGTGTTCCCTCTGCGCTGGGGCGTCAGCGACGGCGACTTGCGTTTCGACTCCATGGTGCTGACCGGGCCGGACACAGACTTCCGCCTGGACGGGTCGGTCGGCCTAGCGGGAGACCGGTCATTGGACGTGAGCATCGGCGGAGACGTCGACCTGAGGCTGCTGGACGGCTTCGCAGATGGCGTCGATACGGTCGGGACCTCGAGGATCGGCGTGCGCATTCGGGGCACGTTGGACGACCCGTCGCTCGAAGGATCCGTGGAGCTGGTCGACGCGTCGATCGGTTCGCCCGGCCTGCCGATCCAGCTCGGCAACCTGAACGGAGCGATCACGTTTCAAGGCGGCCAAGGCAGGATAAGCCGGCTGACGGCGACCTCGGGCGGGGGGACGGTTCAGTTCAGCGGCGTGACATCGTACCGTGACTCTGAATTCGAATACCGCCTGCAAGCCTCCGCCAAGGATGTCCGCTTGAACTATCCGCCCAGCGTCGCCAGCGTGATCGACGGGGAGTTCGTCTGGGCCGGGGCGGGCCGGCGGAGCATCCTCAATGGCAACATCGTGATCACGCGCATGTCGACCGCCAGCGACCTGTCGTTCGCCGATCTGTTCTCAAGCCTGCAGGTGAGCGGGGGTAGCCTCGACCCGGGCCCTCTGCTGGAGGGCCTGCAACTCAACGTGCATGTCGGGGCCGTCCAGCAACTGCCCATAGAAACCACGCTTGTGCGCGACGTGCAGGCGGATTTCGATCTCGACTTCGTGGGCACGCTTGCCAACCCGTCGCTGGTGGGCGAGATCCAGATCGTGCAGGGCGAGCTGCGGATGCTCGGCACGCACTACCGGATCAATCGGGGGGAGATCCGCTTCATCGACGCGCTGCAAGCAGAGCCCGTCCTCAATGTCGAGCTAGAGACGCGCATCCGAGACGTTGATCTTGCCCTGGTGCTATCGGGGCCGGGCCGAAATCTGGATCTGAGCTACCGCTCCGATCCGCCGCTGCCTTTCCACGATCTGGTCGACTTGGTTGCCGTCGGCAAGGAGCCGACGATCGATCCGAGCATCGCATCGCGGCGTCGAATCGAACAGCAATCGCTGGTGCAGACCGGCGCCGACAACATCCTCAGCCAAGCCATCGCCCGCCCGGTTTCAAAGCGCCTGCAGCGCTTCTTCGGCGTCAGCCGACTGAAGGTGGATCCGCAAGTCGGCGGCCTGGAGTCCAACCCGACCGCCCGCCTGTCGACCGAGCAGCAAATCGCCGACGATATCACGCTGATCTACAGCTACGATCTCTCGTCGGCCCAGCAGCAGGCTATCCGCTTGGAGTGGAATCCCGACCGCAACTGGTCGTTCATCGTGACGCGGGACCAGAACGGCTTGCTGGGCTCGGACGTGCTGTACAAGCTGCGGCTGAGATAGGGGTCGGCCGCTGCGCTGCCGCACTACGCCAGCTGCAGTGCGGGCTGGGGGGCAAGGCCGAACCCGTCGAACTGCTTGCGCCTCAGGCGGGGATAAGCCGCGGCGGCGATCATGGCGGCATTGTCGGTCGCGAGCGCGAGCGTCGGGAAGTAGCACGGCAGGTGCAGCGATTCGAACGACGCGCGCAAGCCCGAATTGGCCGCGACGCCGCCGGCCACGATGATCGACTCGACCTGCTCCTCTTCCGAGGCTCGCACCGCTCGCCTGAGCAACTCGGAGACGACGCAGCTCTGGAACGAAGCGATCAGATCGAGACAGCCTTGGCTGGCCGAGTCCAGCAGGGCCTTGAAGGCCGGGCGCCCGTTGTTCCAGAGGGCGCGCCGGGACTCGATCTCCTCGGCGAGGTCGGCACCTTGAACATGGTGGCGGATTGCCGTCTTCAACCCGCTGAAGCTCAGGTCGAGCGGATTGCCCTTCATGTGCACGACAGGCAGGCGAACCCCGCCGGGATTCCCGTGCGGCGCCAGCCGGTCTAGAATCGGCCCGCCCGGGTAGCCGAATCCGAGCAGCTTCGCCACCTTGTCGTAAGCCTCTCCGGCCGCATCATCGCGCGTGCGCCCCAGGAGCCGGTACGCGTAGGCGTCCCGGTCGTGCCGATGGACGATGAACATGTGGCTGTGGCCGCCGCTCACCACCAAAGCCAGGGCAGGAAACTCAACCTCTCCTCCGGCCGCTCGACGCTCGAGCACGACGGAATGGATATGGCCCTCGATGTGGTTTACGCCGATCAACGGCACACCGAGGGACGCCGCCAGCCCTTTGGCGTAGGTGACGCCGACCAGCAGCGCCCCGATCAGCCCCGGCCCGTAAGTCACGCCGATGGCATCGACGTCCCGGTATCCGATTTCGGCTCGCGCCAGCGCCTCCCGAACAACCGGAACGATGGCACGGAGGTGCTCGCGGGAAGCCAGTTCCGGCACCACGCCGCCATACGCGGCGTGGACATCGAACTGCGAGGAAATCACATTGGACAGCAGGCGATCCCCGTCTGCAACCACGGCAGCTGCGGTCTCGTCACAGGAGGTCTCGATCCCAAGCAGGTTCATCGCAATAGGAATGCCCCCGCGAACGCTCACGCCCGCGAGGGCAAGGTCGGCGCTGTCGCGCCGGTGTTGGTTGCACTGGCAGTACCCTTGGCGCGGCGAGTTGCCGGTCCACGGTCACTACGGCCCCGCACTGGCAAGAACGGGGCATCGGAACGTCCGAGCAGTCGCGCTAACTCTCGGCCACCTCTCCGTCCAGATGAATACTACCAGCAGTACTGTCGTTCATGTCTCTGAATCACCTCCTTTGGCCAGTTTGGTAGCCCCATGCTAGCGCACGGTGGAATCCCAGTCAATCCCCCGAATGGGCCGCCAGCAGTTCTCAGAATGGAGACTCTGGCTCGGGTGAGGCGGAACTGGGGAGCGCTTGTAAGCGCATGTGAGAAGGTTGTGGTGGTGCAATCGGGGTGGCCG
The DNA here is from genome assembly GCA_022826925.1 of Bryobacterales bacterium. Classification (GTDB taxonomy): domain Bacteria; phylum Acidobacteriota; class Terriglobia; order Bryobacterales; family UBA6623; genus VXMF01. The sequence continues at coordinate 40 of JAJDTX010000118.1, read as the reverse complement.
GGCACCAGATCGGGGCGGTTTGGCCGCATGTCATCGGCAA
>JAJDTX010000195.1 GCA_022826925.1 Bryobacterales bacterium | reverse complement strand
GGTGGGGGCTTGGGGCAGTTGGTCCGGTGCGAGGAACATCGGGATCTGTCCGGGTTTGCGGGTACCCATCGCCATGACTACGATTTTATCGAAGTCTGATCGGGATTTGTTGGGATTTCAGTCGACTTTTGCCACAGGCTGCTAGACTGGGTGACCCCGATGGACGAGCTCTATGTCGTCCAAAAGCTGTGGCCGCGAGCCACGCCGCTGGCGTCTGCCGTCGATCCCGAGACTGGCAACGAGCACCCGCTGGTCTGGACGAACAATTACCGCGGCGCGCGCGTCTTCGGAACAACCCTCGGACACGGGGCCGTGACGTGGGATGACCCGACGTTTCAGGACCTGCTGGTGCGCGGATTCAAGTGGGCGGTGGATCGGCAGTGACTCAAGCAACAAGGAGAGCCCCAATGACCGAACGATTTAGGTCCGCACACCTTGCGCTAGCCGGCGCTGCGCTCGCGGGCCTCTTGGGAATGATGTGGGTCACCGAGACCGCCGCGCAAGCGCCTGAGCGCGGGGGGCGGTTCGGCGGCCTCTACCCAGAGTATGAACCCGACGACAACACGGGATTCGTCCCCATCTTCGACGGGCAGACCTTGGACGGTTGGGATGGCGACACGACCTTCTGGCGCGCCGAAGAGGGGGCCATCATCGGCGAGAGCACCCCTGAGAAAGTGGTCAAGCAAAACAACTTCTTGATCTGGCGCGGAGACACGGTCAAGGATTTCGAGTTGAAGGTCGAGTTCAGGCTGGGCGGTGCCAACAGCGGCATCCAGTACCGCAGCGTCGAGCTTCCCGACGTAGGCAAGTGGGTCCTAAGGGGCTATCAGGCGGATATGGACTTTCGGGTGGGGTTTGCGGCCAACCTCCACGAGGAGCGCGGGCGCAGGCCCGGCCACGTCGTGCTTGCCCGCCGCGGGCTGCTGACGCGCATCACCGACGGGCCGAAGTACATGGAACTGGCGAGCCTGGGCGACGAGACGCTGCTACGGGGAGTGATAAACGTGGGCGGCTGGAATCAGTACCACATCATCGCGCGCGGTCCCGTGATGCTGCAGATCCTGAACGGCCGGCTCGTCAGCGGAACGATCGACGAGGACTCGGAGAACTTCACGCCCGAGGGATTGATCGGATTCCAAATGCACACCGGGCCGCCGTTCAAAATCGAGTACCGCAATATCCTCTACCGGAAACTCTAGCTGCCAGGGCCGACGGTAATGCTTCGGGACTCGATCTCGAGCAGGATGGCTTGCGATCCAAGACTGCTCGCTGTATCGGGGCTATGTTCGGGCTAGGCGCTCCTCGGCGGTAGCATATCTAACGAGGCACGTGGCAGATAGGCCGCGCTAGCGGCCGCACGGTGCTGCTCGTGCCCGGCGTCCTGCGAACAGCTGCCGATGACAAGAGTCGAACAGGCCTTGGTGACCTGCCTTGCCGGGTGGATCACGCTAGCGGCCGCGTCATGCACGGGCGAGTCTGGCCCTCCGCTTCGAGCGGGCGTCGCGGCAGTGGACATCACTCCCCGCGATTGGCCACTCCCCATGATCGGTTCGTTCCGGTATCGGCCGGCAACGGGAGCCCACGATCCTCTCCACTCGCGAGCGCTGGTACTGGACGACGGCACCGAGACCGTCGCGATCGCGCTCGTTGACAGCTGCTATATCCCGAGGGAGACTCTCGACGCGGCCAAGCGCCTCGCCCATGCGGATACTGGAATACCTGCCGACCGCATCCTAATCTCGGCCACGCATACCCATACCGCCCCTCCCCCTGCGCCCGGAGTGGGCCTGCGAGGGCCCGAGCCGGAGCAGGACACGCGAAATGAGCAGCGCTATTCCCGCCAGCTAATCGAGGGCATCGCGGCGTCAATTGCCGGTGCCTTCGAGAGGCTGGAGCCGGCCGAGATTGGATGGGCGCGCACCGAGCTTCCGGACGAAGTGTTCAATCGGCGCTGGTTCATGAAGGAGGGGACGATCCCGGCTGATCCATTCGGAGGCACAACCGATCGAGTGCGGATGAATCCTCCCGCCGCAAGTCCCGATCTGGTAAGGCCTTCGGGTCCCGTCGATCCCGAAGCTGTCGTGCTTTCGGTCCGGACGGCCGCACAGAAACCGCTAGCTGTCCTCGCCAACTATTCGTTGCACTATGTGGGGAACATTCCGGCGGGGCTTGTGTCGGCAGACTACTTCGGGGAATTCTCGCTTGCGATAGCCAGCCGCCTCGATGCCGGCGAGCGTTTCGTTGGCATGCTCTCAAACGGCACCAGCGGAAACATCAACAACATCGATTTCTCCAGGCCGCGATCGCGGAAGGAGCCCTTCGAGCAGGTTCGCAGCGTCGCGGGCAAGCTGGCAGACGCTGTGGAAGAGGCCATTGCAGGGATCGAGTACAGACCGGATGCCAGTCTCGCGATGGAGCAGGTCGAGCTAGCGCTTGCCCGGCGCAAGCCCACGCGTCCAATCCTTGAGCAGTCAAGGACCGTCCTGCAAGGCGTGCGGCCCTCCGAACTCACAAGGCGCCACATTTACGCGCAGAGAGCGATCGACCTGCACGACGGCCCGGATAGCGTTTCCGTCGTGCTGCAGGCGATTCGCATCGGCAATTTGGGCATTGCGGCCCTGCCTTTCGAGACCTTCGTCGAGACAGGGCTCGCGATCAAGCGTAACAGCCCACTCCAAGCGACGTTCGTGATCAGCCTCGCGAACGGCGCCGAGGGATACTTGCCGACCCCTGAACATCACGTGCTCGGAGGCTATGAGACATGGCTCGGTACCAGCAGGGTCGAGGTGCAGGCCTCGGAGAAGATCCGGGAGGGACTCCTGGCTGCTCTCCACAAAGTGGCGACGGGCGAGAATTGAGCCCGCCACCACGCTAGCTCTCCCAGGGCTGGGGCTGGGCTTGGACGCCCAGCCGCCCGCCGGCGGACGCTTGGCCGCCGGCTCTCGGGGACCTCTGGCGGTGAAGTGCTTGCGTTGCTGTACCCGGCAAGACCGCAAGGCGCTATTGGATCGGCTCGAACTTCTGCACGACACCGCTGAGTTGGGCGATGAACACGCTTCCGTCCGGCGCAACTGTAGTGCCGTGGCCCCCGACATCTCCCGGCAGGCTGGCGGCGACAGTGCCGTCAAGGCTGCGGAGCACGCCGCCAGCCCAAATCCCCTGCTCGGCCGTCATGTACAAAGTGGAGATGCCTCCCACGCCCTCCCACTCTTCGAGAAACTCGCCATTGGAATCGAACACCTGAATCCTCTGATTGTCGCGATCGGTGACGTAAACTCGCCCCTCGCCATCCACCGCGAGGTTGTGAGGCAGCCCGAATTCTCCCGGGCCCGTGCCGCGGCTGCCCCACTCCAGCAGAAACCCGCCTTCGTTCGAGTACTTTACGATCCGGGCGCTGGCGTAGCCGTCGCTGACATAGATCGTGCCGTCCGGGCCGAACGCCACATCCGTGGGTAGGTTGAAGTGGCTCTCGTCCGTGCCGGAGACACCCACTTCCCCCAGTTGCATGAGCACGTTGCCGTCGGAATCGGTCTTGTAGACCGCATGCGCCGTTGCATCCACGATCCAGACGTGGCCGGACTCGTCGACGCGGATCGAATGAGCGCCGCACGAATAGCAGCCCGCCGGCCCGTACACGGCCGTGTACCCAGAAGCACCGGGCGCCCGATTCTCGGGGGCGACTGCCGTCACCTTGCCCCCGCTTATCGAAACGCCGCCAACGGAACGGATGAAGTCGCCGGAGACGTCGAATTCCATAATCGGGAGGGCTCCCCGATGGAATACCAGGATGGTTCCCTGCGCTGACGTTGCCACGGCCACGACCTCGCCGAAGTGCCAAGGGGACGGCGTTCCGGCGTCAGTGGTCGCTGGCAGCGGCCATGGAACCTCCCGATAGGTCTGTTGCGCGGGTGGCATGCAGGCCGATGTCATTCCCAGGCAGCACAACAGTATGGCGTGAGCCAGTTGCTGGATCCTGTGTTTGTGCACGACATTCCCTCCGTAGGGTCAGGCCATCGGGCATGCAGTGCGACCCGAGGGCCCCGCCCGCGCCCTCTCGGCCGGATGGTGCATCTCATGCGGCTTCGCAGCCCAAGCCCGGTGCGCCGGACCGCGTGACCGGCCCTAGGGTAGCGGAATGCCTTCGTGCCTGTCCGAGAATCGTGCGGCCAGATTGCTGCAATCGCGCATTTCGGGGTCTCGCCAACCCCTGGAAGCAGGTGCTGCTCGCCATTCTGCCGTTTTGCGGCCCGGTCGACGGCTATCACCGGCAGCTGCCAGCGGCGTTTCCGGGGCATTCGATCGCGGGGTGAACCGTTCGCCGACCTCGCCCTCGGCCCGCCGACTGGAGAGCCCAGCAAGATTCCTGCGCGCGCCCGTTGGCCCTCGAGGGCGAGCGGTATTGACTCCGGAACAGCGGGGAACTTCCAAGCCGCATCAAGCGCCGATCTCGGTCGCGAGTACAAGTTCGGCGAGCGCCTGGATGAACTTGGGGCTGTCATTCAGGCCGGTCGTCGTCTCGAAGTGCCGGATGCCCAGGGACAGCGCTCGTTCGCGGGCCTCGATGTTGATTTCCGAGAGCGTCTCGAGATGGTCGGACACAAATGAGATCGGCACCACTAGTAGCGCTTGGCAGCCGCTTCGGCCAAGACGGCGCAGTGTCTCCAGCAAGCTGGGCTTGAGCCATCGCTGTGGTCCGATGCGGCTCTGGTAGCACAGCGTGTAGGGAGCTTGCAGAGCGCACTCGCGGACCACTTCTCGCACGGTCTCCTCGATTTGGCTCTGGTAGGGGTCGCCCTGGCGGACGAGCTTTTGCGGCAAACCGTGCGCGCTGAACAAGACGTGCGGATCGGACTCCGGCGAAAACCTTGCCAGCGCCGCGCACAGGCGCTCCTTCAATGCCGCGATGTAGGTCGGGTGGGTAGAGTAGGAGTCGATCGTCACGGTGGGCAGGTCGAGTGGTTTCCGTGCGGCACAACGCTGCCATTCACGCACGGAGCTCCCAGTAGTGGCGGTGGAGTACTGCGGGTAGAGCGGGAGCAAGATGACCCTCCGGCAGTTTGCCTCCAACACCGCCTCGACAGCCGCTTCCGTTGAGGGCTTGCCGTAGCGCATGGCGACGAACACCCGGCTTGGCATGGAGCGATTCAACTGGCGTTCCAATAGATGCGCTTGGCGTGCAGTGATCTCGCCGATGGGCGATCGTCCTCCAATCGAGGCGTACAGCGGACTTGCTTGCTTGGCCCGCCACCTTGACAAGCGCTCGGCCAGCCATTCTTGCGCCCACGCAGGAAGCGACAGGTTGAACAGTTCCGGGTCCCGGAACATGTTCTCCAAGAACGGCTGAACCTCGTCGAGCGACGACGGTCCGCCCAACTGCAACAGGACTACGGCGACGGGCGCGGGCGATCCTTCCCGTGGGCTTGGCGCGGGCATGTGCGTGCAACCCTTGCGAAGTTCCGCCGCTGATGCGCCGCGCGCGGCTTCGGCTTGCCGATCGCCGGGCTCAGATGTCGCTCAGGCGATCCAACTCGCCGGTGCCGTCGCCCAGGGTCTCGGGGCGGACACCGACCCGATCCAACAGGGACAGGTACAGATTGTTCATCGGCGTCTCGCTGGCATAGCGCACATGGCGCCCGGGCGTCAGCGTGCCTCCGCCGCCGCCGGCCAGCAACACTGGCAGATCGTGATGCGTGTGGCGGTTGCCATCGCCAATGCCTGAGCCGTAGACCACCATCATGTTGTCCAGCAAACGGCCGTCGCCATCCTTGACTAAGGCTAACTTGTCTATGAGGTGCCCGAACTGCTCCACATGGTGGGTGTTGACCTTGGTGATGTCTTCGATCTTGTCCGGATCGCCCCTGTGGTGCGTCATGCCGTGGTGAGCTCGGCTCACTCCGATGTCTGGATAGGTGAGGTTGCTGCCCTCGCGGCCCATCATGAAGGTCGCGACGCGCGTCAGGTCGGTCTGGAAGGCCAGCACCATGAGGTCAAACATGAGCCGGGAATGGTCTGCGTAGTTGGCCGGAATGCCCTGCGGGCGCGCCATTTCCGGCTTCGGCGTTCCGCCTTCCCGGCCTGCGGCGGCGATCCGCTTCTCCACCTCCCGCACGCTCGAGAAGTACTCGTCCAGCTTCTGGCGGTCCGTCGGTCCCACCGAGCTCCGCAGCCGGTTGGCATCCGCAAGGATGTGATCCAACACGCTCTGTTGGCGCTCTCCCTGCCGTGCCCGATCGGCCGGGCTCAGCGGTGTCTCGATATCGCCGAACAGCCGGTCGAAGACGAGGCTCGGATCGATCTCGGGCGGATTGGGCGTCCGCTCGCCGCGCCACGAGATGCTGTTCGAGTAGGCGCAGCTATAGCCGGAATCGCAGTTTCCAGCCAGCCTGCCGGGCTCGATCCCGAGCTCTAGAGAGGCGTAGCGGGTTTGATCGCCGATCGCATTGGCGGCGACCTGGTCCACTGAAATTCCAAGCTTGATGTCTGCCCCGGAAGTCTTCTTCGGGTGGATCCCGGTCAGAAAGCTCGAAGCGGCTCGGGCGTGGTCACCGGCGCCATCGCCCAAGGCCCTGCCGTTGTTGTGCGTCAGTCCGGACAGCACCAGCAGGTCGCTTCGGTGGCGCTCCAGCGGCTTCAGAACTCGCGTGAACTCGAAGTCGGCGCCGGTCGCGAGGGGAGTCCAGGCTTCTTGGATCACCCCGTTGGGGATGTAGACGAAGGCCAGTCTGCGCGGCGTCTCGGATTCCGACTGGTGCGCTGCGGCGAACGCCGGCACCATGGCGTCCAAGAACGGCAGCGCTACAGCCGCCCCCGTTCCCCTGAGGAAGAGCCGACGGTCGAGATGCTTGCGAAACAGCATGCCGTAATCCATACAGAGAATAGCACGGGTGCGCGCGGAAATCGGTAGCTTCAGAGGCCGTCGTCGATGAGCGACGCGCGTTTTGAGAATGTCGTCGGCTGGCTCTGCGAGCGATCTGGAACGGGCGGGCCGTGGCCGACAGTCATCGTCCCGGCCCTGTGACTACCATGGTTGGAATGAAGCTCAACATCACGGAGCTCGCGCCAGACGCGACTGGCCTCAGCCAACTCGTCAAGAACGGCGAAATCACGCCGCTGGAGTTAGTGGACTCGGCGATCGACGCGATCGAGCGCACCAATGGCGATCTCAACGCGGTCATCACTCCGATGTTTGAGATGGCTCGCGACACCGCTCGAACGGCAGCCATCGATCCGCATGCTCCTTTCGCGGGCGTGCCGTTCCTGCTGAAGGACATTCGCGCCGCTTACGCCGGAGTGCCCACTTCCGACGGCTGCGCTCTCCTGCGCGACGTGCAGAAGTCGTACGACAGTGAAATCGTCAAGCGGCACCGGCGGGCCGGCCTGATCTGTGTCGGAAAGACGAACACCCCCGAATTCGGGCTCACGGCTACCACCGAGCCCCATGCGTTCGGCCCGACCAAGAACCCGTGGAACCTGGACCGCACGCCGGGCGGCTCCAGCGGCGGAGCGGCCGCAGCCGTAGCCGCCCGGGTCCTGCCGATGGCTCATGGCAGCGACGGCGGCGGGTCGATTCGGATCCCCGCGGCGTGCTGCGGGCTGTTCGGGCTGAAGCCTACGCGGGGACGCAACCCGCTGGGGCCGGATGCTGGCGATGTCATGAGCGGATTGGTGGTCGAGCATGCGCTGACCGTCTCGGTTCGGGACAGCGCAGCTTTGCTAGACGCGACCGCGGGGCCCGACGTCGGTGATCCGTATTGCGCCCCGCCTCCAGAAACGGCTTTCTTGGATGCGGCAGGGCAGCATCCCGGCAAGCTGCGCGTGGCCTTGTCCACGGAATCGCATTTCGGAACGCCCGTCGATGCCGAGTGCGTCGAAGCGGTCGAAGCCGCGGGGAGATTGCTGCAAGACCTGGGGCACGCCGTGGAGCCGGCTACGCCTGAGTACGATGAACGTGCGTTCCAGTCCGCGTTCACTACGATCTGGTTTTCGAACCTAGCGGCGAATCTGGCTCAGCTCGCCGGCGAAGCGGGCCGGGAACTGACCCCTGCGGATGTGGAGCCGGCCACTTTGGTGTTCGGCAAGCGCGGGGCCGAAGCCAGCGGGGCGGATTATGTAGCCGCGGTCGGCGCTCTGCAGATGGTGGGCCGCCAGGTGGCGCGGTTCTTCGAGCGGTTCGACATTTGGGTCACACCCGTCTTGTCCGCCCCTCCCCCGCCAATCGGTTTCCTGCACCCGGGTCCGGGCGAAGTGGACCCGCGTCCCTACGCCAAGCGTGTGCGGGAATGGGTGCCGTTCACACAGCTAGCCAACGGCACGGGTCAGCCGGCCGCCTCGATCCCCCTGCATTGGACGCCGGACGGCCTGCCCGTCGGAGTGCAGTTCACGGCCCGGTTTGGGGAAGAGTGCACGCTGTTCCGCTTGGCCGCTCAGCTTGAGGCCGCGCGTCCATGGCGGGATCGGCTGCCGCCGCTGCACGCTTGATGGCTGCGGCCTTCGTCCGCCATCGCGAGTGCCTGGGATCGCCAATTCGGCGTCAATTGGCTTCTTCGCAGGCGTAAGGGTCCAACCGCTCGGCCAGGGTTCGCTCCAACTCCGCCACGACTTCGATCCCGGCCTCGCCGTCGCGCCGTTCAAGGATGCGCCCGCGCTGGTAGACCATCGACAGGGCACCGCCCTTGTCGTACGGTACGAGGAGCCTTCTTCGCACGAACGCCCCCTTGGACAGAATGCTGTCAACGGCGCTGGCCAAGCGGTCAAGCCCTTGGCCGGTGCGAGCCGAAATGTCAACGACAGCTTCGCAGGACGCTGCGGCCTGCTCGCGCTGGACCCGCAGGGCAGCCTGTTGGGGCTCCAGCAGGTCGCACTTGTTCAGGGCCAGGATCTGCGGGGTCTTCGAAGCCCCGAGTTCCTTGAGGACTCGGTCGACCTCCTCCATGTGCGACCGCATTTCCTCGCTAGTTGCATCGGCCACGTGAATGATCAGAGATGCCTCCGTGACTTCTTCGAGCGTGGCGCGGAAGGCTTGGATGAGCGCTGGCGGCAGCTTGCGTATGAATCCGACCGTATCCGAGAGCAGGGCAGGGTAGCCGGAGGGCAGGGCAAGCCTGCGCAGCGTGGGGTCCAGCGTCGCGAACATGCGTTGGTCTGCGATTACGTTCGCGTTGGTTAGCGCATTGAAGAGCGTCGATTTGCCGGCGTTCGTGTAACCGCACAGGGCGACAGTGGGGATCGGCACGGAGCTGCGCTTGGAGCGTTGCAGGCGTCTAGTGCCCCGGACCTTTTCCAGATCGGCGCGCAACTTCGTGATGCGGCGGCGGATCTTGCGCCTGTCGTGCTCGAGCTTGGTCTCGCCAGGCCCGCGCGTGCCGATGCCCCCGCCCAGCCGCGACATGGCTGTGCCCCTTCCTGTGAGTCGGGGCAGAAGGTAGTCCAGCTGCGCAAGTTCGACCTGGAGTCGGCCCTCGCGGGAACGCGCGTGCCCTGCGAATATGTCGAGGATGAGCTGCGTGCGATCCAGCACCGATACCTTCAGCTCGCGCTCAAGATTGCGGTGCTGTGATGGGGTTAGGTCGTGATCGAAGAGCAGGAAGTCACACTCCTCCGCCTCTGCCCAAGCCCGGATCTCGCTGATCTTGCCGGAACCAAGCAGCGTCGCCGGGTCCGCTCGCTCGCGCACCTGCAAGGCCTGCCCCACCACGTCAGCCCCCGCGCCGCCGGCGAGTTCGGCGAGCTCGGCCAGTGACTGCTCGGCGCTGGGCTGGTTGAACCCGTTCGCCGATGGCGCGCGGAGTGTCTTGAGGTCGAGTCCGACCAGGATGCAGCGTTCGGGCTGGTCAGCGCCGTTCGCGGCGGCTTGTGTGTCGAGCGCCAATGCTCGCATGGTAGAGCATGCGGGCGAGCGGCGGACGCTTGGGGTGCGGAAGCGGGCTCCGTCGCATGGCTCGGCCGGTGCCGCGCCGTATAATGAGCTTCCGGCGATGAAGGTGTTTTTGCGCCAAGTTACGTCCGCGTTGCGGAGACTTGATCCGGGCGAAGTGCGGGCCCTTGCGCAACAACCCGTCACCTTCGGAATTCTCGCCGCGGACGAATCCTTCGTGGACGATGTCCAAGAGCTCCTGTTCCCGCATCCGCATCCGCCGAACAGCGCCCGATTGCTGCTGGTCGCACAAGAGGCTGACTTTGCGCGGGCCGATGTTGGCTTCGCCGAGGACGGGGTGCCCCATCCTGCGCACTTCCACGTGCTCGATCCGTTCGAGCCGGGAAGGTCGGTCGCGGCGCTGCTTGACGATGATCGCAATGAAGACCTGTTGCTTGCCCTTGCTGTGAACTTTCCGGGCTTGCGCCGGGCAGTGAGCGAGCGGCTCATCTGGAAAGTCGCGAAAGAGAACACACTGTTCGCTGCGGCGACGTCGCTGCCGAACATCGTTCCTTCGGTGCTCAGCCTGCCTTGGACGATTGGCGAGTTCGCCTCGGACACCGCGTTCCTAACCATGAACCAAGTCCGGCTCGCGCTCCTTTTGGCGGCTGCGCACGGCAAGCCCGTTGGTTACGACCGTCAGGCCATGCCGATCGCATCGATCCTCGCGTCGGCCATGGGCTGGAGGGCCCTGGCGCGCACGGCGGCATCCAAGCTTCCCGCCGGCGGAGGGTTGGTTTCGAAGGGGCTTGTCGCGTTTGCGGGAACGTTCGCGCTGGGCCGCGCGCTGGAATACTGGTTCCAACACGGCAAGCCGCTCGCCAAGGCTTCCGAGGCAGAGCACTACGCAGATGCGCTGCGGCGCGGGCGGAGCGCGGTCGAGCGCATCGTGAAGAACGCCGTGTCGCTGTCGCGTCCCGCGGCGGGTTCGGCATAGCTTGGGCCGCCCAGCCTCCACGATGCGCGTGATTAGCGGCAGGTTCCGCGGTCGCAGGTTGCTCTCCTTGGAGGGCAGACAGACGCGCCCGATGCTCGGACGCATGCGCCAGAGGCTATTCGATATCCTCCAGGGCCAGGTCGAGGGCAACGTCTTCGCCGATCTGTATGCCGGAACTGGCGCTGTCGGCATCGAAGCGCTCAGCCGGGGAGCCAAAGCGGCTGTCTTCGTCGAGTCAAGCGCCCGGGCCGCGGACGTGATCCGGCGCAACCTCGAGATCGTCGGCGCAGCAGGTCAGGCGCAGCTTCGGCGCGGGCTGGTCAGCGAGGAGATTGACAAGCTTGAGGCCGACATCTATTTTCTGGGTCCGCCTTACGACGCCGTCAACGAGTACGCTTCTACGCTGACTGCGCTCGCAGGGCAGTCGGCACAGTGGGTGATTGCGCAGCACGCGAAACAGCTAGAACTCGCCGACCGGTACGGATCTCTGAAGAGAGTGCGGGTCGTCAAGCATGGTGCAAACCGCCTCTCAATGTTCCGGCACGAACTGCCGGAGTCCGATCCGGCCGAGTGAGCGCGGCAGGGGCTCGGGTCAGCCGGACGCCCGCGTAGCGATGCTGACGACCTCCTCGATCTGGTCGAAGACCCAGTCGATCTCGTTGTCGGTCACCACGTATGGCGGCATGAAGTAGACGATGCCGCCCTGCGGCCTTAGGAGCAGGTTACGTTCCAGAAACAAGGCCGCCATGCGCGGTCCGATGTCGGCGAGGTAGCCTGCGCCGCCTGTTTCGAGTTCCAGAATTCCCACGCCCCCGATCTGGCGAGCGTCCTTGGTGTGCTTGCGGCCAACCAGCGCTTGTAGCCTGCTGCGCATCTTGGACGAGATGCCGTCCACCCGTTCCAGCACGCCTTCGTTCTCGAAGATGTCCAACCCGGCGAGCGCTACCGCGCAACCCAAGGGATTGGCGGTGAAGGAATGGCCGTGGAAGAATGTCTTGCTGCGGTCGTCGCTCAGGAATGCCTCGTAGACCGCATCGGAGGCGGCGGTTATGGACAAGGGCAGATACCCAGCGGTGAGACCCTTCGACAGGCACATCAGGTCGGGCTCGACGGGGCCGTGTTCGCAGGCGAACATCTTCCCCGTGCGCCCGAATCCCGTCATCACCTCGTCAGCGATCAGCAACAGCCCGTAGCGGTCGCACAGCTCCCGCACCGTGCGCAGCATCTGGGGTTTCCAGACCCGCATGCCTCCGGCCGCCTGCAACATCGGCTCGACGATGACAGCGGCGATCTCGTCGCAGCGGGATCGCAGCAGGTCTTCGAACTCCGTCAGCGGCGCGGTGGCGCTGCCGTCGTTGGCGGGATCGAGGGAAGCGAGATAGTCCTGTGGCACTGCGACCCGCTCGACGTGAAACAAGAGCGGTGCGTAGCTGGCCGTGAAAAGAGAGTCATGGCTGGCGGACATGGCGCCGACCGTGTCGCCGTGGTAGGCGTGCTTGAGGGCCAGGAAGGTGCGGCGCTGGCGCTCGCCGCGATTGGTCCAGTATTGGTAGGCCATCTTCAGCGCGACCTCGACGGCGGTGGAGCCGTTGTCGGAAAAGAAGACCTTGTTCAGGCTCCCGGGCAGCTTGGCCAACAGCCTCTCGGCAAGCTCGACGGCCGGGGGGTGCGTGCAGCCCGCGAACATGACGTGCTCGAGGCGCTGTGCTTGCTGAGCTAATGCTTGGCTGACCTTGGGGTTGCAGTGGCCGTGGACGTTGACCCACCACGACGAGATCCCATCTAGGACGCGCCGCCCGTCTTCGGTAATCAGGTAAGCGCCGTCGCCGCCGACAATCGGCAGCGGGTCCGGCGCGGTCTTCATTTGCGTGAACGGGTGCCAGATGCAAGCCCGGTCTCTTGCCACGAGCGAGGCCATCGTGCTAGCGTAACCCATCGTCATCGCCGGTCCGATGCCCGGGCAATCGGTCCTCCACGACGCCTCCGCCGCACCCATGTCCCACTTCAAGCTGACATTGCTGGCCGTCTTCCTCGCGCTGCCGCTCGGCGCTGCCACCAGTGGCTCTGCAGTTAGCGCGGACGTGCTCCGCGAGCGCGTGGAAAGGCTGCTCCCGAGTGCGATGGAGACCCATGACATCGACCTGTGGCTCGTCTTTACCCGGGAAGAGGCCGCGGACCCGCTGGCGGCAGACCTCGGCGGCGGGGATGCGGTCGCCCGCATGGCGCTGCTCTTCGACCGCTCTAAGGAAGGGCTGCGCAAGACGGCCATCGCCGCCAGCTACGATGTCGTGCCGCTGGAGGAGACCGGCATCTACGACGAAGTGCTCAGTTACAGGAGCGAGGGCATCAAGCCTCACCTGAAGAAGTTCGTGACGGCGCTTGACCCCGAACGGATCGCCGTGAACATCTCGCGCGACATGCCTATCGCTGACGGGCTGACCGCGGGGATGCGCAACTATCTTGAGGAGGTCTTGGGCGAGGACATCGTTGCCCGGTTCGTGTCCTCAGAACCCTTGGTTGCCTCATTCCGCGGGCGTCGCCTGCCCTCCGAAGTGGAAATTCTGCGCGAGGCGGCCCGGCACACCGACAGGTTCATCCGGGAAGCGCTGTCGCGGGCGGTGATCACGCCGGGCGTGACCTCGGAAAGGGATGTCGGCGCATATCTGCGATCGCAAACGGCCGAGGTAGGGGCAACCGTGCCATTCATTAGCGTGGTTGCCGGGCCGTCCCGAGGGCACGCCGACCCAAGCGGCCGGGTCATCCACCCCGGGGACCTAGTGCGCATCGACTTTGGCATCACGCTGAACGGGTATTCGACCGACCTGCAGCGGACCGCGTACGTGTTGCGAGCGGGAGAGAGCGCGCCTCCGCCTCAGATCTTGAAGATGTGGGAAATCGCCCGCAAGGCAGCCGACCTGCAGATCGCGGCCATGAAGCCTGGCGTGTCGGGCAACGAGATTGACGCCATCGCTCGCAGGATGTTCGAGCAGGCCGGTTTCGAGGGCCCCCCACACGGCACCGGCCACGCGATCGGGTTTGCCGTCCACGACGTGGGGCCATTGCTCGGCCCTGACTGGCCAGAGCGCTACGGCACCACGGTCTTCTTGAAGATGGAGGAGGGCCAGACGTTCGCGGTCGAGCCGATTCTGTATGCGCCATACGAAGACGTGGGAGAGATCCACATCGGCCTTGAGGAAGACGTCGTGATCACAAGCAGTGGTGCCGAGCTGCTGCACCCACAGCAGGCCGATCTATTCCTGATTCAGTAAGCGGCGAGTCCGGTCCTTGCCTTTCTGGCGCGGTCCGGTAGAGGGACAGATTCTGATGGGCAAGGTCGTTCCTCTCCCCTGACACGGGCTGGCCGCCCGACATGGTCGGATTGCCTAGCGTCCCCGAAAGCAGCACTCGCGGCCCTAACCCTTTGCGATCTCCGGGACATGCTCGACCGGAAAGTTCACCGAACGAGCGATAAAGCACATGGCATTGGCCCGTTCGTGCAAACGCATCGCAGTCTCGGCACAGCTGTCGGCGGCGATCTTCACGTGCGGCCTGAGCGTCACTTTCCCGAACTCGGCCGAGCCGTCCGAATTGGCCTGTAGCACGCCGTCAGCAACATCCCGGTACGCCGTGACTGCAACTTTGTGGACGGCGCACAGGTGAAGGTACCAGAGCATGTGACAGGCCGACAGCGAAGCCACTAGCAGATCCTCCGGGTTGTGCCGTTCGGAATCGCCGAGATACGCGGGATCAGCCGAGCCCCGGACTGTTGGCTTTCCGGGGCACGCGATGTCGTAGTGACGCTCGTATCCCTTGTAGGCGCGGGTGCCTTCGCCCAAGTTGCCTGTCCAAGTTACGGTCGCCGTGTATCTGTGTTCGTTTGCCATTCTTCGCTCAGATGTCATTCGTCGGCGAGCCGGTCGTTTCCCGGATCGCTCCGAAGTTCCGGCACCCAATGAGCCACCATCATCGCGCCTCATGCCGGCTTCAGGAGATATCGGGCCAAGCTTAGGAGGGAGCCCGGCCGCTTGGGATGTGACGAGGCCCGATCACTCAGACATTTGCAGCACTTCCGGACCGCGCGATGCGGGCCGCTACGGCCGCGGACACCAGCTGCTCGACGGCTGTGCCGAACAGCAGGGCGTCAGTAGGCGTCCACGCGCTGGCGCATCTCCTCGACGAAGGCCGGGTCCAGCAACGGGTCGGCCGTCTCGCGGCGCCACTCCTCTAAGGCGGCCTGCAGCCGTTGCAGCGCCTCCGCATGCTCTGGGTCGCCAGAGAGGTCCCGGAATTCCCACGGATCCGCTTCTAGGTCGTACAGTTCGAACTCCGGAGGGTTGGCGAAGGTGTCGAAGGCTTGCCGGATCGGCGTACCCGCATAGCTCTCATCACGGGAAGCCAAATATCCCAAGTCGCCGTCGATCCGGATGCTCGGGCTTGCCGTTGGTGCCAGCAGGTTGTGGATCAGCTTGAAGCGGCCGTCACGAATTGCCCGTCGCGGAAACCAAGGCGCCCCGTGCATGTGGAACTCCCCGACGAGGTACTCGCGCCAGGCAGCCTCCGCATTCTCCAGGACGGGTCGCAGAGACATCCCTTGCATCTCGACCGCAGCCGGAACGCCGGTCGCGTCCAGGATCGTGGGCAGGATGTCGACCGTCGAGACCATTGCTTGGCTTCGCGCGGGCTTCGAGACGCCGGGCCAGCGGACGAGGAAGGGGACGCGCAGGCCCGCCTCGTAGACCGTCGTCTTGCCGCGGTCGAATGGCGGGCCGTGATCGCCGGTCAGGATGACCAGGGTGTCGTCGGCGCGACCCAACCGCTCGAGGGACTCGAGCAGCAGCCCGACGCCGGCATCGACGCGCAGTACTTCGTTGTAATAGCCAGCAACGCGCTTGCGCTGCTCAGGAGCGTCGATCCCCTGGAATGGGAGGATCGTCTTCTCGCTCGGCTCGACCAAGGCTGCCGGAATGCCCTCGTACTGGTCCAAGAAGGTCCAGTCTGATATCACTTCATTTGTCTGGGGGTCGCGCTCGCGGTAGGCGTGCGGGTCGGTGTAGTTCACCATCAGGAAGAAGGGATCTTCGGGTCCGCCGCCCATGAATTCCTCGGCCGCCGAGGCCATTCCCGCCACGTCACGAGCGTTCACCTGCGAACGGACGTCCCACAGGAAGCGGTCGACGGGGTCGACATGCAGCTTGCCGATCAGGCCGGTGCGGTAGCCGGCTCGCTTGAGTATGTTGGGCATCGTGGCGTCGTGCAGGTGTGGGTGCAGGCTGAAGTCCGAGGCGTTGGTGAGGCCGAACTGGCCGTTGCTGTGCACGTAAAGGCCGGTGAACATGGCGCTCCGTGAGGGGCTGCACGACGCTTGCGCCACGTAGGCGACTTCAAACAGCACCGCGCTCGAGCCGAGGGCGTCGAGGTTGGGCGTTTCGATGACTGGGTCGCCGTAGCTGCTCAGCTGCAGCCCGAGGTCATCCGCAGTGATCAGCAGGACGTTGAGGCGCGAGGGCTGATCGACCGGTGCCGGAGCGCATCCGAGCGAGCCACCTAAAAGGCATGCCAGGGCAATCCACGGTCCGATTCCCGAAAACTTGGAGAGGGGTATGTGCTGCATAGTAGTCACCGGCTCGCACGGCGATCTCAGCAGGGGAATTCCTCTCCACGGCAGCGTACGCGTGCCGGGAGCCCCTCGCCTGTGCCAATCGCGTCGCCCCTAGCATAGGCGATCCTGCCTCTGAGAGATCTGAGTTCCGCCGGTGGCCGAACGGACCAGCGTTAGCCGCCCGGCGGCCAGATTCTCCCTGACTATAATCCGGGAGATGTTCTTCGGATTGCTCGTCTTGGCGTCGGTGCTGGCGCAGGATGCTCTGGCCCAGCCCACCAATATCTTGATATTCATCGCGGACGACCAAGGGGAGGGGGACCTGTCGACTTACGGCCATCCCACCCTGCGCACTCCGAATATCGACCGGCTCGCTCGCGAGGGCATGCGCTTTGACAACGCCTTCCTGACGATCTCCTCCTGTAGCCCGTCGCGCTCGAGCATCTTGACCGGCCGCTACCCCCACTCGACCGGGGCCGAGGACCTGCACATGCCGTTGCCGGCCGACCAAACGACCATGGCGCGCCGGCTCCGCCGCGAGAACTACTACAACATGTCTGTCGGCAAGTGGCATCTCGGGAATGCCGAACAGAGGCACTGGGACGTTGTCGTCGACTGCGCCGGCAAGGAGACCGCCGTCGAAGCGATCAAGGCACTCTCAGGACGGCCCATGGACCGGCCGTTCTTCTTCTGGGTGGCCTCGAAGGACCCGCACCGCCCGTTCGATGAGAACGCCATTCCCAATCCGCACAGACCCGCCGACGTGGTCGTTCCTCCGTACCTGCCCGACCACCCGCTGATTCGACAGGACCTCGCGCTCTACTACGACGAGGTGACGCGGTTCGACTCGCACGTCGGAGAAATCCTGGCGGAACTGGCCCGGCAGGGTGTCCTCGACTCGACCCTGATTGCCTACATTTCCGACAACGGCATGCCCTTTCCCCGTGCCAAAACGACGCTGTACGACTCCGGTATCCGGACGCCCATGATCGTCCGGCTCCCGGGCACCGTCCCTTCGGGAAGCGTGCAGAAAGGCTTGTTCAGCGTTGTAGACCTTGCTCCCACCCTGCTTGACGTGGCTGGGTACGGGCTCGACTCAGCCCAAGGCGGCAGCGCGGCCGACATGCTGCGGAATCCGGAAGCTCCGGGTCGCGAGGCGGTCTACGCCGAGGCCAACTGGCACGACTTCGAGCAGTTCACCCGGGCTGTCCGAACCGGGCGTTTCCTGTTGGTCCGGAACTACTACTGGGAGAAGCCGTTGTGGAACAGTGTCGATTCCATCAACTCCATCACTTGGTCCGGCTATCTCCAGGCGCAGCGCGCCGGACGCCTGAACGAGGCCCAGGAGTTTCTCTTTCGCGAGCCCCGTCCGTACGAGGAGTTGTACGACCTCCAGGTCGACCCGATGTCGCTGCGCAATCTCGCGGAGAACCCGGCCTACGAGGCCGCACTGAACCGCCTTCGGACACTTCTGGACAATTGGCGTGTCGATACCGAAGACGCCATGCCCCGGGAACCCCGCCGGGACGGTTGGACGCGTGACGGAGTGCCGCTGCCGCACAATCACCCTTGGTACGAGCGGTATATCAAGGCCGGCGGGCGGAGCAGCTTCGAGAGGTTCTAATCTGGATTTCTCGCCAAGGGGGAACACGAGCGGGATCGCCGAGGGATCGGATTCAGTCCTCTTCCGCCCCGTCGTATACTCTCCGGCAGAATTCCTCAAGTTGGGCTGTTGGGGTGGCAGGTACATTTTTTCGCTGCGAACCGAGTTTCTGCGCACAGTGGAGGCTAAGTTCGCGCTCCTCGATGCGGCGTGCAGAGAATGCCATTGCGGGCCTGTTGAGTAGGCGCTCGTTGCTGGTCTGGAGCGCCGGACTCCTTGCATCTGTCCCCCTCGCAGCAAGCGACGCTCCGTTGCAACGCAACTCAACCGTGGCTGAGAGCGAGGCACCGGAGTCAGCCCCCGCCGCTGAGAACCCGGCCTCGGACGCCGTTCAAGGGAACAATTCCGGGCCGGACCGCACGGAACTCAATCTCTTGGGCCAGACGGATTCCTCGGCGGGCGAGAGCCGCCGCAACGAGAACGTCAGGATCACGCTGGTTGACAACGCGGTGCAACGGGAGCTCAACGAGCGGCTCGGCCCCTCGGCAACGATCATCAAGGAGTTCAAGGCTGAGACCAGTTACTTCGGCGCCGAGATCGGCAGCTCGCCGTCCGCGCCTCTTCATCAAGCGCACGCGGCAACGTCCGGATTGCACGGCAGAATCTACGAAACACACAACAACAGTGTCTTCAGCGCGCGCTCGTTCTTTCAGGTCGGAGGCGTCCAGCCGGCTCGTTCGAATGACTATGGCTTCCAAATCGTGACACCTCTGGGACGAAGCGTGAATCTCAGTCTCGACGGCAGCCAGAAGAGAGTTCGGGGCAACGTCAATGGGAACGTGCTTGTACCAAAGACGGATGAGCGAACGCCGCTGGATCGCGACCCTGTCACAGGCGAGCCGGTAGATCAAGCGACGCGGCACTTCGTGAGCCGGATGCTTGGGGCCTATCCAGCCGAACCGCCCAACCGTCCCGATATCGACCCGCGCGCACTCAACACGAACTCGCCGCAATCGATCGACAACGATTCGCTGGCGCCTCGCCTGGATATCAGCGCCCGAGATCGCGACCGCTTTGTGCTCGGCTACCAGTTCACCGCACAGCGAGTGCACGCTTTCCAACTTGTCGGCGGGCAGAACCCGAACACCACCACCAAGAACCACAGGGCACGCGTCACTTGGAGCCGGACCTGGTCCCCGGTCACTACGATGGACGCGTCTGCTGGATTCGACAGGGTGGGGTCGCTGCTGGTCCCGGATGATTCGGCGGTTGGGCCGCTCATCTGGATTTCTGCGGCTCTGCAATTTCTCGGACCGGGCCCGATCATCCCGATTGACCGCTCCCGGAATACATTCCGGTACGCGACCCAATTGCGTCATCACCGAGGGAAACATGTGCTGACTGCGGGCGCAACGGCGGTACGCAGGCAGATCAACGGTTTTGAAAGCTCCAATCATCGAGGCGAGTACGTCTTCAACGACAATTTCGGGAACGACACCATCACCAATGTCCGTCTCGGCCGGCCCAGTCAGTACCAGCAGGCTGTCGGAGACATCAGTCGCGGCTTCCGGACTTGGGATGCGGCGTTCTATGCGGGTGACGAGTGGCGAGTCTCGTCTGATCTAACGCTCACGCTCGGGCTGCGCTACCAGCCGGCGTTCGCGCCTTCTGAGGTCAACCGACGGAATCGGATTCCGTACGATTGCGACTGCAATAACCTGGCGCCTCGCTTCGGTTTCGCATACCGCCTGGGTGGAAACCGGGGTGTGCTGCGAGGAGCCTACGGGCTCCACTACGGCGAGATCTTTCCGGTCACGTACAGCCAGGCGCGCTTCAACCCCCCTGGCAGCATCAATGTCGTGACCCTAGCGCCGAAGTTGGTAGATCCCCTATCTGATCTCGAGCCTGGGGCTCTTGATCCTAGCGCGCGCAGCACCGTCGTCGAGTTGGACCCGGACCTGGCCATGCCTTACTCCCACCAGTACAACTTCCAATGGGAACTTGCCCTGGCGCGCGACTGGAAGCTCGAAGTCGGCTATGTCGGCAGCCGCTCGATCCGGCTGCTCAATCTCTGGAACACAAACCGAGGGCGCCCCGTTTCGGGGATCCCCCTGACAACGAGCACCATCAACGAGCGCCGCGCAGACCCGCGATACTTCGAGGTTCGGCGCGTGCTCAACAGCTCGCGCGGGTACTACGATGCGGCGAAGGCGCGGCTGGTCGCTTCTCGCTGGCGGGGCTTGACGCTCGATATCTCGTACTGGTTCAGCAAGGCGATCGATCTAGGCGGAGACTTTGTCAACACGGCTTCAAGCTCTGACGCTTGGTGGGGACAGAGCCCGTCCGAACTCGATGTGCACGGGACGATGCGGGCGCTGAGCTCGTTCCACCAACCCCACTCTTTCCTCACTCGCGTCAGCTACGAGCTGCCAAGACTTTCGCGGACCAGATGGCTGGGGAGCGTAGCTGGCGGATGGCAGATGTCCGGTGTTGTGCTCGTCAAATCTGGCACTCCCTTCGTGATCGACACGGGTTCTGACGGGCCCGGATTCGGCAACGTCGACGGCACGGGCCGGGACCGGCCGAATCTCCTCGACCCATCCGTCCTCGGCCGGGCTATCGACCATCCCGACACCTCGCGCGCAATGATGCCATTCTCGGCCTTCGGCTTCCTGAAACCGGGGCAGTCGTCCGGCACGCTCGGCCGCCACGTCATGCGCAAGGACGCCATTAACAACGTCAACCTGAGCCTGTCGCGGTCGTGGCCGCTGGGCGCCGACAAGGCGATCGATTTCCGCGCCGAGTCCATCAATTTCCTCAATTCGCCGCAATTCGCCGAGCCAGGACGCAATCTCACGTCCCCAAACTTCGGTCAGATCACGAACACGCTCAACGACGGCCGAACCTTCCGCTTCCTGCTGCAATTCAGCTTCTAGGCGGAACTTCACAGCGGGTTCGAGCCGCATTTTCCCCATAACCGCTTGAGTACATGGGGTTTCGCCGCTCTGGGGACGGCCCTCAGCCTGTCACGGTTATGGAAACATCTTGGTGCGGATCGATGCCGAGCAGATCGAATGC
>JAJDTX010000060.1 GCA_022826925.1 Bryobacterales bacterium | reverse complement strand
AACGAATACCCCACCGGTGTCCAGATCAGCGACGAGCAAATGGGAGCCCTCAATCTCACCCCCAACGAGCACATCCCCAAGTGGAACTACACCATCTCTCCCGGTCTAAACTGATAAGTTATTTCTGCGCTCCCCCTAAGGAATGCATAGCGCTCGACAGACTCTCGCGAGAGATCCTTCCAGCGCCGCTTGTCGACCAACCGGCGCAGTTCGAAGTACTCTCCCTCGGACCAGTCCCTTTCCACACGGGACAGCCAGCTCCCCCAAGCGTGGCGCAGGCGCGCAAACTGCGACCGGCTATCCGCCAGCGCCGCCCACTCGCACGGTATGCCGCGTTCGGCCAGTGCCCTAGCCAGGCGCTCATGGCTTTCCAAGTGGCGATTCATGCCATGCTCGCTAGAACCGGCGTGTGCGTAGGTGAACCGGATTCAGGGATGGCTCCGGTCCGCCATGCGAATCGGAAACCTGTCCGGGAAGAACGTTCGGACGTTCCGGCGTGTCCGGACTGCCGCTGGAAAGCAGTCCTCGCCAATTCCCAGCGATGCAAAATAGGCGGCCTTGTCCGCAGCGGAGAGCAGGAGCCGCCCCTCGCCAATACAGGCGATCCAATAGTCCAGCACCAGCAGCCGCTGTTTGACCGCACGCCGGGCTCGTCCGATCCCGGAGCCGGGATCCTCGCACCCCACCGCTTGGAAGAGGGACGCTCCGCACAGGCGGTACAGCTGGGGCCTGCCGCCGTTGGCCTTGAGATGCCCGTTGGCCTCGGCCCGGCTCACCAGGCGCATCTCGGCCGCTCCTGCGCTCGCGCCGGAGAATGCCCGGAACTGCCGCCGGAAGAAGAAGCCCCCCAGCAACGCGACCGCGGCCAGGAACTCCGCTTCGACCGAGCGGTAGCCAAGCGCTTCCACCCGCTCCGCCCGCTCAAAGAAGTCGGCACCTGTCGCCGCGCCTGACCCTTCGGGTTCGGCAGCCCTGACCGACACTTGCGCTACCCCTGGCGGCTCACGTGGCCGTCAGTCGCCATTTCGTAGATCTGGTAGCCCGCTGCCGACTTCGCGGACAGGCTCCTCTCTCGGTAGTCCGGAGTGGTCACCTCGATGTCCACAAAGCGTGATTCGCTCCCATCGGCAATGGGACGCTCCCATTCGATGCGCACGTCGGGAAACGAGAGCCTCCCGTCAGTGACGGTGAGTCGGAGTTCGGCGGCGGCCGCGGCGCGGGCTTTGCAGCACTCTTCTCCCATACGCTTGGCCGCGTCCACGCGGCCCAAAGCCATGCGACGCAGTTGGCGCTCGGTGCGAATCCGCCGTACCGTGCCGCCCTCAGCAGAGATGCGCCGCATTTCGCAGCGCGCCGCCCGATGAACCGCGGTGTCGTGCAGGACTTGCGCGGAGCGCGCACTGCCGGACAGGTAGGCCTGAGCCTCTTCGTTGCCGTTCTCGCGGGGATCGATGCAGCGCTCCAGCAAGCGCTGAGCGCGGCTGGTCAGCGTCACGGCCTCGATCCGGCGGCTGCCACGCTGGAAGCACTCCACGCACAGCAGACCGTCCCGTTGCAATTCCCGGACCGACCTCTTGGCCCGCCCGGCCGATTCGAACAAGTCCGTCAGGTCGGAAAGTTCGACAGTGCCGAAGATCCCAGCCATGCGCAACGCCTCCACGCTATCGGCGGCCAGCCGAAATCGGCCCCACTGCGCCGTCCCCCGACCGCGCCTTCCGCGGGCATAGCCGACAGTGCCGCGCAAGACCTCCCTGCGGATTTCTCTCGGCACGGGATCCCTCGGCGCTCGGGCGGGTGTGACCGGCGTGCGCTCGGTCCGCTCGCGATGGATGTCGACGGCCGCCGCCTCGCGCCCGAGTTCGCGCTCGTAGATCTCTCGGATCATGCTTGTCCCTCCTCCTGTTGGCGGAGCCGCTGCGCCAGTTCGGTGTCAAACGTCTTGCCGCGCCGCACCTCCCCATCCAGTCGCCGCAGCTTTCTCCCGGCATCTCCGAGCCCGAGCCGGCGGCACGCCAGGTACAGCACGGCGAACAGATCGAAGGCCAAAGCCAGAACGTAGGCCGCAATCACCCAGCCGTAGTCGCGCAACAGCTCGTTTCGGTACGGCGCCAAGTAGCGAAACTCGTCCAGCGCCAGCCACGCCGCCGCGCCGCCAATCGCCAGCGTCAGCCCGAATGAGATCCGCGCCACGGCTCAGTCCTCGATCCGGTCGCTGCGGAAGTACGTGATCGACAGCCCCAGGGGATTGACCGCCAGCAGCTCGTGGGGCGGCTTCTCCAGGAACCGGAATTCGAACTCCGACGTCCAGCGCCGCACGCCGCTCACCCGACCGCTCAGGTCGCGCAGCGTCTCGGTGAAGTCAACCCGCGCTTGGTAAGGCTCTTCGCGGGCTGGCTGCACTTGCACCGCGTCGATCGCGATCTCGATCTCCGGGCCCTCGCCGCCGAGAAACCGCACGAGTTCCCCGCTGTCCTCCTGCTCCTGCATCAGCCGGCGGCCGAGCGGCCCGTCCAGGAACAGCAGCGAGCGCTGCCACGAATCGAGCACGGCATCGCGACGGCGCTCGCGATGCAGCACGACGAAACGCCGCAGGAAGTACTTCACTTCCGGCTTGGCGACGTCCGGCACATAGGCCGCGGCCTCGTACTGGACCGCCTCTGCACGGCCGACCTCGTCGATGCGCACCACCAACGGTGACAGGTGATCGAAACGATCGAACGTGCGCCAGCACAGCAGCAACAGGCCGACACACAGCAGCGCCAGCGCTCCCAGAGCGACCTTGAGGTAGCGGTTGGTGGACAGCACCTCCGCCCAGATTTCTGCATACGCTTCGTGGGTTTTCACGACAATTCCCCCCTTACAGGCCGACGCGCCGCGCGGCCGAAGAAACCACGGAGGCGGCGCCGCTGGTGAAACTGCCGCCGCCGTGGAAGATGGCATTGGTCAAGGCATGCACCTTGAACATCGACAGCACGGCCACCAGCAGCACCGCCGCCGAATAGAAGAACCAAGTCACCTTGGCGCTGAGGCCCGCGGGCACGGCCTGCCACATGCCGTCGAGCATGAACGTGCACAGCGCCAGGAACGTCCAGCCCACCGCCGTGTAGAACGAGAACTGCAGGTACGAGCGCAGCCAGCCCCAGAACAGGAAGTCCATCCTCGGCACGAACAGCCACGGGATGAACAGCGGCCCCAGCACCACGCAAGCGCCGGCGGCCACCCGGCCGGCGGCGATCGAGGCGATCAGCAGGGCCGTGCAGGCCGTGTTGAACAGCAGGATCACGAACGTCCAGATCAGCGATCCGGCCCCCATGAAGAAATCGAAGAAGCTCCACGAGGTTAGCTCCGTCCAGCCTTCGTGGAAGGACTGGGCGAAGTTCCAGCTGATGAAGCCGTCGATGCGCTGCGAGTAGAAGTCCGCTGCCCGAATGGGCAGCGTTGATACCGGCATGCCGAGGCCGGGCGCGTCGACGACGTAGAAGCGCAGCATGGCGAGGCTGAACGACATCGCCAGCACCAGCGGCAACAGGCGGCCCCACTGCACGCCCTGGCCGGACAGGGCGGTCTGGATCCCGAACCACGCCACCGACAGTGCGGCCAGGGCGCGGAACAGCAGCAGTCCCTCGCCGACAAACAGCGGAGCGAGATCCGCGATCGCCGCGTCGATCGCGGAAAACGCCCACAGCAGCGGAAATTCGCTCGGGTCGGTCGGCGGAACCGGCGGCGGCGTAGGCAGTAGTTGCACGGTCGGTTTCCCTTACGGCCGGATCAGGGCATGCGCCATTGCGGCACGGGCTGGGTCGCGGCCAGTTGGCTGTACTCGGCGGCGGCCTCCATGGAGCGGGCCAATTGGTCGCGCTCGCGCTTCGAAGTGGCGAGTTCGGCTTCCAGCAGCGCGTCGAGCAGCTGGTTGGTCTGCTCGGCGCTGCCCAGCTGGCGCACCTGCCCGACTGTCAGCTTGCCGAGCAGCGCCGGCATCGACTGCGAGGCATTGCTCGGGTCGAGCACGGCCCGCTCGAGGTTGGCGTGGGCCGTGCTGCGCTCCGCGGCCAGGCGCCGCGCCTCTCCCAGCACAGCCAGCGAGCGCACGGTGGCCGCGTCGGCGATCTCCAGCGAGGCGTGTTCGCGGCGCACTCCCGCCTGCAGGTCCGTGTCGAGCGCCGAGAGGGCGCCGCTCCAGTCCGGCACCGGCACCGAAGCCCGGCCGTAGGCGTCGACGACGCCCCCGGAGAGGGTGTCGCCGTTGACGGCGTCGGCCCACCCGCCGGAGGTTCCAAAGCGGTTCGCCGTGGCGCTGCGCAGCCAGCGCGTGGCGGTGGCGCGGAAGTCGGTCAGGTTCTGCACGTCGCGCAGCGTCCCGACCACGCCCGAGAAGTGCTCGAGCGTGCCGTTGGCCATGCCGCGGATGTTCTGCAGCTCTCCGAGCCGCTCGTTGGCGGCATCGACCACCGGCTGGGCGGCCTTGATGGTGACCGGCATCAGGCCCGAGAGCCCGCCGCCCAGCTGCGGGATGCCGATGGCCTTGCCTACAGCCTTGCCGATGCCGGCGAAGAACGCGCCCCAGAACGGCGTGGCCGGGGCGGCCAGCACCACCAACAGGATGCAAAGGATTGCGAATTTGCGAGTCATTGTGATTCTCCTTGGATTGCAGGCCCGGCCGCAGGGCCGGGCGGGTCATGGTACGGCCGCACCATCAAGTCGGCCGTGAGGTAGATTCGGATGCGGTGGCCCTCGCGGATGGTCAGCTTGGGCAGGCGGTTGAGGTAGCGGTCGAGCATGCGCTCGGCCGACTGGGACAGGCCCACGCCGACCGATTGCCGGGCCGCCCCGAAGCGCGACGCCAGCGCCTGCGCCGGGCTGACCGCGCTGGACAGCCCCGCCAAGGCGCCGATCGCGCCGGCCGCCAGGAAGGCGGACGGGTAGCGTCGGTCGACCAAGTCCAACAGACCGGTCTCCCCGATCTGGTTCAGTGCCGCGCTCTGGTCCAGCCGGACGGCCCGGCCGTCCGGCAGGATCAGGCGGTGAAACGTCACTGCCAGCCGCGACTGCTCCCACGCTTCGACCTGGAGGGCTTCGCCAAGCGCTCGCGTGCCGCGCGGGATCAGCAGTCGCTGGCCGGAGCGGTCGTAGACATCGGCCGACACCATGGCGTTCACCGGGCCGGAAAAGTCGCCGCTCAGCCTATTGGCCAGGACCGCCTCGAGAAATTCGCCCTCGCGCAAGGTCTCGGTGCGGTCGGCTTCCTCCGCGACGTCCTGAGGTTCCGAAACCGTCGCAGGGGTGACGGCTTCCGCTTCCCCGCTGGGAGCGCGGGCCGGACCTGCGACACTGCCGGCCTGGGCGGCCATCGCATCGCGATGGCTGAGCACCAGCGGCGCAGAGCTCAGGGAGCGGTAGCGCCGCAACGCCTCCTCGCGCCTGATCTGCTCCTCGGGCGTGACGCCGCTCGCATTGCCATGGCCGCCGGAGTGGATCGGGCCGGACTGCACGAGCGGGGCCGGCGGCCGGGGCAGTCCATCCGGACGCTCGGCGGGCACGCCGAGCTCGCTGCGCATCCGCTTCTCCGCCTCGCGGGCGGCCTCGTCGCGCATGCGGCGGGCAACGCTCTCGGCCGATTGCACCCCGACTGGCGTGCCGGTCCCGGGAGAGCCTGGCATGGCGACCTCGGTCGCGTCTTGAGACGGCCGAACCTCGGGGTCGCCCGGAAACAGCAGCAACGCCAGCACCAGCACGCCGGTCAGCCCCATCAGCACCCAGGTCTGGGCGCGGGCCGGCAAGGCGCCCGGCGGGCGCGGGATCTTGTCCAGAATTCGCTTCACGTCCGTGCTCCCCGTTAGCGCTCGGCGCGACGGAAGCGCACCTTGCGCTTCCCGATCTGCAGCCAGCCGTCCGCCAGCGGGCGGCGGGTCACATACAGGCCGTCGTAGAACTCGTACGGCACCATGGACGGCTTGCCGTCGCGGGACTCGTACAGCGCCGGGGCCTCCTCCGGATCCGCCCGGATGTAGGTGAAGCGGTCATCGAGCCACATTGCGGCGACCCGGAACGGCGCCTCGTGCGCCTCCCGGTCCAGCTCGTACTCAAAGCGCAGGCTGCGCGGATAGTCCGCGCGGAACGCCTCGACCCGCTGCTCGGCACCTTGGCGGGCCTGTTCGATGGCCTGCTCAGTCTCTTGGCGGGCCGCTTCCGCTTCGCGCTCCAGTGCAGCTGCCGCCCCGCGGGGCTCGAATCCCAGCGGCTGCAACGGAGAAGCGCCCTCGGCGGATGGCTGCTTCGGGCGCAGGAACAGCTTCAGATCCGGCTCTGCCTCGGAGTCGCCGAGCTCGCGGAAATGCAGCGTGTAGACGTTGCCCTTGTCGGTGACGAGGGTGACATTGGTCTCGATGTCTTCGGCGCTGGGCTTGACAAACGCGAGGTTGGCGGCACCCTGCACGCTCCAGTATTCGGCGTCGCCGCAGACCCAGTCGAGAATTCGCTCGGCAGGGTCCAGCACGATCGCCGTGGCGAAGCGGACCCGCGCCCGGGCCTCGATCACCTCGTCCGGTCCGGCCGTTACCTCGCGCGCGCGGCCGCGCTCCGGCGCGGCGGCGGCGGCCGCCAGGGCCGCGCATATAAGAAACTGCGTCAGTCGGTAGTGCATTGTTCTGTGTCCTCCATGAGAGAGTCGAGGCCGCGCTCGAAGCCGAGATCGCGGATGGCGTCTCGGCGGCGGGCGGCCTCGACCGGGTTGGTCGTGTACAGCCAGTAGTTGCGCCGGTCGACGCTGAGTTCGAGCACTTGCGCGAAACCCGGTCGGTGGAGCAGCAGCTGGCGCTTGGGAACGAGCGCCCGGATGGCTTCCGCCTCGGCGGGCCTGAGTCCGAACGCGTCGGCGTAGCCGGAGGGATCGAGCTCCGGATTCGCCAGGAAAATCTTGGTCAGGCAGCTCTCGGCCACCGTGCGGCAGAGGCTCGCATTGGCCGTGGCGTCACCCGGCGACTGGGTGGCCAGCACCACGCCGGCGTTGCACTTGCGCCACGTCTTGAGACCCTCTCCCAGGTAGGCACCGATGTGCGGGTCGGCCAGGAACCGCCAGGCCTCGTCCACCACCAGCAGCTTCCAGCGGCCGAGTTCTTCCGGGGCCGTGATCATCGTCCCCAGCCGGTGCAGCAGGTAGTACAGCAGGGCGCGCGCCAGTTCGGGCTTGCCCGCCGCCCCGGCCAAGTCGATGGCCTGCCAGTCGGCCAGGGTCAGGGAGTCCTCGGTGTTGTCGAAGACCGAGCCCCACACGCCGCCTTGGATCCAAGCGCCCAGAGGACCGCGCAGGTTGGCGGGCAGCAGGCCGTGCAGCGACGACAGCGTGCGCGCCTCCGGCTCCAGCTCGTAAAGCGCTTGGATCTGCGCGCGCAATTCGGCCCGCTGGCCGGCGTCGCACTGCGCGCCCTCGATCTCCAGCAGCATGCGCACGAAAGAGACCAGGAACTGCAGGTTCTCCGCGGTCGGCTCGAGCGCGCGGAACGGATTGAGCTCGCAGGGCAGCCCGCCCGTGTCCAGCTGGAGGTGCAGGTAGGCTCCGCCGACCAATTCGGTCAGCTGGCGGTAGGACCCGCCGAGGTCCAGAATGCACACGCGCGGGTCGTACTTGCGGCCCTGGGCGAGCAGGAAGTTGAGCAGGAAGCTCTTGCCCGAGCCGGTCGCGCCGATCACCAGGGTGTGCGCAATGTCGCCGGCATGCGCCGCGTAGTAAAACGGCGTGCGGCGGCTGGTCTCGAAGATCGCCAGGTGCTCGTCGCCGAGATGCCGGTCGCGCGGATCGCCCTCCGACACCGCCCACAGCGGCACCAGGTCGGCCGCGACCGCGGCGCTGAGGTACGTGTGCCGCAGCTGCCGCGTGTGGTTGCCGGGAGCCATGGCAAACCACGCGTTCAGGCCGTTGTAGGTCTCGCGGTGAAAACGGGCGTCAGCGGCCGCCGCGATCCGCAGCAGTTCCGGCCGCACCGCTTCGATCTGCACCGGATCGCGGCCGCGCAGCACCACGCTCAGGCTGTGCTCGCCGAACGGCATGCCATCGACCTCCAGTTCCCGCAACGCCTCTCCCAGCTGGACGGCCTCGGCTTGCGCCGCCCGGTCCTCCAGAGCTCCCTGCGCCTGCGGCGGCGCGTCTCCCGCCGAGGCGTGCGCCAGCATGCTGTAGCGCTTCTGGTGGTAATGCCGGCGAGCGGAGCTCATCCGCCGGCGGGACTTGGCCGTGTCTTCCCTGCTCCACTCGCAGGCGAGGTCGAGCTCGGCATCCAGATCGAGGATCTCGCCGAAGAGGTGGGCCCGCGATGCGGCCGGAGGGTCCAGCAGGGCATAGGTCTCGACCCGTTCGGCATCCAGCAGCAGGTGGTCGCGGTACCCATCGATATCGCTCAGGGCAAGCTGCCGGTCCAGGCCGTGCGGGGAAACGGACCGGGCTTCCGAAGCAGTGGAGCGAGAGTTGGCCGACAGCGCCAAGGCTTGGAACAGGTCTTCGCCTCGCAGCGCTTCGAGAGCGGTGACGTCATTGACCAAGCCGCAGAATGACGCCACCGCGCTCTCGAAGCGGACGCGGGCGGCGTCCACGTGCGAGGCCAGCACCTGCTTGGTGCGCTCCGGCGACAGCCACAGCGCCGCCCGCGAGAGCAGCGTGCCAGCCGAGGCCCGGCCGGCTCCCGCGGCCGGCGCCGGAGTCAGCTTGGGATCCCATGTCCAGAACACGTAGGTCTCGATCGAATACAGCCCCTTGTCCAACAGGTGGGCGCGCCGCACGCGGCGCGCTCTTTCTGCCAGCGGATCGGCAGGAATCCGCTGGGGGAGCGAGTCGAGCCTCCGCTTGCAGACCTGCCAGCGAATGCGCCAGCCGGGAGCCAGGCTCTTCAGCGCCCGCGTCCAGCGCAGGCTCACGTACTCGAGATCGGCGGCTGACCGGCACTCAAAGGGCGCTCCGGCGAGTCGCGCGCCGGCGAGCAGCTCGCCGCGCTTGGTCATCACGACTCCGTCGTCGACGAATCCCAGCCACGGAAGCTCGCGGTGCAGCGGGGCGGCAGTGCGTTTCGTCATCTGTGCGTGTCCGCCACGATCTGCAACGGCTCGGGGCCCGCAGCCCGCAGGGCGGGGTCGTAGCGCCGGCTGCAACTCGCCGACCGCAGCAGCACGCTCGGCAGGCAGGGATCGAGCTTGGTCACGACGAGCCCGGCCCCGTAGCCGGCGCTGAACAGGAGCAGTCCGGCGATGGGGGCGTTGAACGAGCTGAACGCGGCCGCGCCCACGCAGGTCGCCCCCATGAACAGGCGGCGCTCGCAGCCGAGCACCGTCAACGGGCGGCTGAGCGCAAGGTAGGTCCCGTGCAAGGTTGGCGTTCCGTCCGAGTGGCTCACGGGAACAGCCACTGCATGAAGTTGACAGCGCCGATCGCCATGCCGACGCCGAAGATGAGACCGGCCAGGGCGCGCTTGCTGCCGCCCTCGCCGAAGGCGAACATCAGGCCGCCGATGACGATCGCGATCAGGCTCAGGCCACGAGCGATCGGGCCGGTAAACGCGGCCTGCAGCACGGTGACGGCTTGCAGCCAGGGGCTGACCGTCTGCGCAAGCATCACTTGCGGCAGGGCTAGCGCGACGAGCGCTAGCCGGCCCAGCCTGCGCCGGGCCCGTGAGTGGAATCGTTTAAGCATAGGGATGCCTCCTTGAGGTCAAGTGGAAGGAAGAGTTCTGCAGTGCGCTAGCCGGGGTCTGTCAGGTCCGGTTTCACAGTGTTTGATGCCTCGCACCAGCGGCAGCGCACACCGCAGAACTCAATAGAAGTGAGAATACTCTATTTATAGATAAAATGTCAAGTGTGTTGAAGAATTTTCTTGCGCCTCAGAAGGAAATTTTCTGTTAGTAGGGTAAATTACCTTGATTTAATGGGATATTTGCAGCGGATATAAGGCCTGGCCGTCAGGATAATCGCCACATGTGCCCGGAATCGTAGAGAATTCGCTTTGCGTAGCACCTCATCCAGCAGTGGTGGGGGGGCATCGTTTCCCTGAAAGCCCAGTGATGCGATCATCGCTCGGAACAGGTCTCTGACACCTCGCACCCTCCGTGCTTGGAGATCCTGTGTATCTCAGGTCCGCCGCACTCGGCCGCCGCGACGTATCGCCTAAACTTGCTGTCTTGACCCATGAAGATGTTAGTTCAAAGCTGTCATGCTGCGACGCCGTCCAGACGAAACCTATCGTACGTGCGCTAGGCCGACCTGCTTGGGCAGCCCATTCGTCGAACGCCAGCTGGGCTCCAGCGACAGAAGGCCGCGAGAGAGCATTGTTCAACGCTGTCGAGAGAGCCGCGGAGTTCTCCCGCGCCGATCCCAACCAGCGCCGACCCCAATGCTCCTAAGTCAAGGAACACTCGCGTGAGCTAATCACGGATGATCCGAGTGCCGGCTCCAACGTTGGTGCTCCTTCTGCCGGGTACATGGATCACCGACTACATCGACCTAGAATCCCGGCATCGCTGATTCAGGAAGGGGCCGTGAGAGTAATGTCGTAGAAATCCAAGGCGTCCAAGAAATCGGCGTGCTCAATCAATGCAGAGACGTTCAGAACCTCCAACTTCCTAGCCGCCCGTCCAAAAATGGCCGTGCACAAATGCCCCGTGAATCGCGAGTGGTACAGGAATCCATCAGCTTCTGGAACAAGCGCGTGAGCAGCTGCGGAGAGCGAACGGCCTGCGGCGTGGTTTGAGCCGTGGGCGACAGCCGTGGGGGCGCCGATCTGGACCGGCCCATCCTCTCGGAGATCCACAAGGGCGAGATTCTCTCTCGACTCTAGCGTCACAACCAGCTTGGATATGACATCGACCCGCGACACTTGACGACGCCGGCGGTGCGTCAATCGGTTACGTACTACGGCCTCCCAGAAGCAGCACCGCACGGCGCTGCCCGCGTACAAGACAGCGAAGTTCCCCTCCGGATCACTGAAGCGGCTCGGTGTGGGAAGGACGCCAAGCGGCTTGTGCCGGTGGCGTTGATGAATCACACGGTACATCCGCTCGATTCGGAACGGATGCATCCGCTGGCGAATACGCTGTGTAGCGTAAGGCATCCTTACGCAAAATCACCTTGGAGGTGACCTTTGACGGCGGCCTCGACTAGCGTGGCCTTGCCTTGGCGAAGCAGGGTAAGCGGCTCCTTTCCGTCTAGTCCGTCGTACGGCGCTGTGAGCCAGCACCACGTCGTGTAAGCGTCGTCAAATTGCCGAGCAATCCGATCAAGCCCCTTGAGTGGACGCCCGCGTTCATCGAACTGCTCGGCGGGAAAGACATAACCGCGCTTGGCCCCCAACCAGCCGATAATCCGCCCCTTCTTGAGCCAGTCGTGAACTGACTGGCGGGTCTTGAGACCGACCAGCTTGGCAAGTTGCGTGGAAGTCAGCAGATTCTCCATCGTGCCGATCCGGGTGCGCCCTGCAATTCGCCTGTCCGCCTCTCGCGGTTCGACAAGTTGCGAATCGGCACCTCTGATGACTTCCGGACCCTTGTCGGAATCCTTAGCCAAGAGCGCGTTGGCCGCCACAGCCAATGCCCCACACACAGCATCGGGGTGAGCTGCCAAAGTGGCAACCGCACGAGGGCTGAGCGCAACAGCAGTGGCCTGTATGACGCTCGCCAAGTCTTCCAACTCCCGATCCTTGGCTGACACTTTGGTTTCAGTCGCGAGCATCTTCGGTTCCATAGCTCCAGTATCGTCTAGTACGTCTATTTGGTCAACATCTTCATTTGAGCATGGTCACGAGGCCCATTGGCCAATTCCCAGGCTGCACAACTCGGCCTGCCATCGACTTCTGACCAAGATCGTCGTCCGTACCAGCAACGCGGCCCGCCCGTCAATCTCCAAGGTGGCAGCCGTGATCTGACAAGAGCACGATCACGGTGTTCTCATCGCGCTTGCCGTCCTTCAATGCATCCAGCGCAACGCCGACCATGTCGTCGGCGAAGCTGACCG
Organism: Bryobacterales bacterium; assembly: GCA_022826925.1. Lineage (GTDB taxonomy): Bacteria > Acidobacteriota > Terriglobia > Bryobacterales > UBA6623 > VXMF01. The sequence continues at coordinate 10,590 of JAJDTX010000060.1, read as the reverse complement.
AAGCCAGGTTGGCCTGTACCCCAGCCTTCCAAGACTTCTTGTCCCTTCCGAATTCCTTCCGCCAAAACCGCCGCTTCCTAGGTTCGTGTCGCTCGTTTCATCGGCACACAGCAACACCCTAGCCGCATCTGGCTCGCTTCCGTGGGGCGAATAGATTATCTTAAGTTGAACTTTGGGAGGTGTGCTGATGCCAGAGCTGATCAACGCCAAACAGCTTCGAGAGCGGTTGAAAGAAGTCGTCGATACAGTGAGACACGGCGGCCGGTTTACCGTTCTCTACCGAAGCCGCCCGGCATTCGATATCGTGCCGGTGGGCGGAACCTCACTGGACAGTGTTCCGTTGGAATCGGATCCGCTGTACCGGGCTGGGCCTGTCGGAGCATCGGACGCGGGAGATGCAGCCACGCGGCATGATGAGGTGCTATACGAGTGAGATCGATGTTCGTCGATACCGCTGCGTGGGTCGCAGCAGCCGATGCTGCCGATGCCGCCGGTTCGGCCGTGCGCAAGGCTCGCGATCAGTGGTTGTCGGACGGAGGTGTGCTGACAACCACCGACTATGTCATCGATGAAACGCTGACCACCATCCGGTTCCGCCTTGGCCTTGATGCCGCTGAAGCGTGGTGGCTGACGATCGACGGTTCGGCTCGGCTACGGATAGAGTCCATCGACGAAGCGCGAAGGGAACGAGCGCTGTCCCTATTCTTCCGCTATCGCGACAAGAGATTCTCCTTTACTGACTGCTGCAGCTTTGTCCTGATGCGAGAGTTGCAAATTCGTCGGGCTCTGACGCTGGATCATCACTTCCGCCAGGCTGGCTTTGAGGTTATTCCGTAGCCCAAGCGAGAGTCCGCAAAGTCGGTTTCCCCGCGACCCCACTTGTCGCTCGCATCGCGAGCCAGCAGGTTCGACGTCTGTCCGGCAAAGGCGCAGCCAGCCAGCCGAGAGCGGGTGTGGGCTCGAAGATCCGGTCTGACCAACGCGGCCGGAATGCGGCGTGTCACGAGCGCGGTATGAGGCCCTTGCGCACGGCGGGACCCACATCAGGACGCTCGGACCGGCGCCGTACGACTGGACCTGCGAGGATTTCGGCACACTACGTACTCAGTTGCCGAATTGCGGGCCCCGGAAGCGCGTCTGCAAGGCCTCCCAGTAGCGCTGCCATGCGCACGATGCCCAGATCGCAAATCTTGCTGTTACAGGCTTCATGCCTTCGGGCGATCCCGAGGCGAGACACTGAACGCCCACTGAATCTGCAAGCGGCCTGCTCCCTCAATGTCCGTGGTGGATTGATCTACTCGTTGAGATCGGCCGTGGATAGCTGGTAGGTCGGGCGCACAAGTTCGATTCGGCGCGGCTGTGACGGTCCTGCCGCAGCAGCCCGCCGGGCTTGCGGCCCTTGCCAGAAGAAGGGCGGTCCGACAGCCCGACAGTCGTTAGGAGCCGCGCGGCTAGAGGTCGACTTGACGGACGCTCTCTAACGCCCGCCTGCGCTCCTCGCACCACGACTGCCCGACGTCCTCTTGGGCCTGGTTCTGCTGGCCGTGCGCTGTAGCCCCATTGCCGAGGGATCCCAGCGCGGCGCTTCGCCAGTACCTCAGAACATGGGACCGACCCGAGGCCGTTATGTTAAATTCAGATATATACAAGCGCAATAACGATGTCGTTTTCGTCAAGATCAATCTGCAGTCGCACGCAAAGACACTGCAGTCGGCGTGACCCGTCGCGAGTTTCGGCGCCGCGGTGGACCGCCGAGCGTGCCGCCCCGACAGGAGAGACGTCATGAGCAACGCCGACGACCTGCGGCGCGAGGACGGCACCCTGCGCGAGCGCTTCTCTACCCTCTACGCGGCCATCCTGCGCATCAACGCCAGCCTCGACCTCAACACAGTGCTGCGCGAGGCGGTGGAGAGTGCCCGCCGACTGACCGGCGCGAGCTACGGCATCATTACCGCCCTCAACGAGGAGGGCACGCAGTGCGAGCCGGTGTTCTCGGGCTTCACCGACGAGCAACAGCGCGAGATGGCCGCATGGCCCGGCAAGATGTCCCTATTCGAGCACCTGTGCAGCCAGCCCGGGCCGGTACGGGTCGCGGACCTGGCGGGCTACGTCCGCTCTCTCGGCATCGAGCCGGGCCGGCAATTCTCGTGCAACTTCCAGTACGCGCCGATGCGCCACCGCGACATCGACGTGGGCCAGTTCTTCCTCGCCAAGAAAGCGGGCGCGGAGGCCTTCACCGACGAGGACGAGGAGGTGCTGGCGCTGTTCGCGTACCAAGCCGCGGCGGCGGTCGCCAACGCCCGCGCGCATCACGGCGAGCGGCGCGCGCGGGCTCGGCTGGAGGCCCTGGTCGAGACCTCGCCGGTCGGTGTCGTGGTCTTCGATGCGCAGAGCGGCCGGCCGGTGTCATTCAACCGCGAAGCACGGCGGATCATGGAGAGCTTGGATCCGCTGCGCCGCCCGCCCGAGCTGTTGCTGGAGCTGATCCAGTGCCGGCGCGCCGACGGCCGCGAGATCACCCTGAGCGAGTTTCCGCTCGCGCAACAGCCCGGCGGCGGCGAGATTTTGCGGGCCGAGGAGATTCAGCTGTCGGTGCCGAACGGGCGGAGCGTGAGCACTCTGGTCAAATCGACCCCGATCCAGTCGCCCGGCGGGGGCGTGGAATCGGCGGTGGTAACGCTGCAGGACCTAGCCCCGCTCGACGAGATCGAGCGCCAGCGATCCGAGTTCCTGAGCTTGGTGAGCCACGAGCTGCGCAGGCCCCTGACCTCGATCAAGGGCTCGGCGGCGACCCTGCTGGAGGAGGGCGAGGCGCTCGAGGCGGCCGAGCGGCGCGAGTTCTCCCGCATCATCGTGGAGCAGACCACCCACATGCGCGGTCTGATCAGCGACTTGCTCGAGGCAGGGCGCATCGGGGCGGGCACGTTGACGGTCGCGCCGGAACCGGTGGAAGTGACCGAACTCGTAGAGCCGGCGCGCAGCGCGTTCCTCAGCGGCGGCGGCCGGCATGGCATCCTAGTCGACCTGCCGACCGGGCTGCCGCGCGTGATGGCGGAGCGCCGACGCATCGTGCAGGTCCTGACCAACCTGATCGCCAACGCGGCTCGGCACGCTCCGCCGTCGTCGTCGATCCGGATCGCGGCGGAGCGCGACCAGGCGTATGTCGCGCTCTCGGTCACCGACGAGGGGCGCGGCGTGGCTCCGGAACAGCTGCCGCACCTGTTCAGCCGGCAGGTGCCAGGCAAGGAAGGGGTTCCGCTGGGTCCCGGCCTAGGGCTGCTGATCTGCAAGGGGCTGGTGGAGGCGCACGGCGGGCACATCCGAGCCAACAGTCCCGGCCCCGGCCGCGGCACGACATTCACCTTCACGATCCCCGCTGCCGCCGAGCCCGGCGGCGCGGCGACCGGCGCCTCCGACGAGCCTCGACTGAAAGCCGCGGATCCCGGCGAGCCGCCACGCATCCTGGTGGTGGACGACGACCCGCAGGCGCTGCGCTTCGTCCGCGACGCGCTCTCGCGGGCCGGCTACGCCCCGCTCGTGACGGGCACCCCGGAGGAGATTCCGCACCTCGTCCAGAGCGAGCGGCCACAGCTGGTCCTGCTCGACCTGCTGCTGCCCGGCGGCGACGGAATCGAGCTGCTGGGGCGGGTCCCCGAGCTCTCCGACCAGCCGGTCATCTTCATTTCCGCCTACGGCCGCGACGAGACCGTCGCGCGGGCGCTCGAGTCCGGCGCGGCCGACTATATCGTCAAGCCCTTCTCGCCCACGGAACTGGTCGCGCGGGTGCGGTCAGCGCTGCGCAGGCACGTCGAGCCGCCGCCGTTCGAGGTCGGGGAGCTCGCCATCGACTACCAGCGGCGCCGGGCGACAATGAGCGGGGCGGCCGTCGATCTCACCGCCACCGAGTACGAGCTGCTCCGCTTGCTCTCGCTGCAGGCGGGGACGGTTGTGACCCACCAGACCCTGTTGCGGCGGGTGTGGGCCAGGCACGAGCGACCCAAGGCCAACTTGGTGCGCATCTTCGTCAGGAATCTCCGCCGCAAGCTCGGCGACAGGGCCTCCCGGCCGACCTACATCGTCAACGAGCGCGGAGTGGGCTACCGCATGCCCGCGCCAGGCGACCTGTAGGCCCTATCCACCGGGTGGTCGAAGCCGGCTCCAGCCGCTAGAACTCCGCGCGCGACAACCCGCAGATGTTGCGCTACCTGCGGGACCCACTCAGCGCCGCAGGCTAGCTACGATGTGGCCGTCACCGCAGAAGCGGGGGCGGTGGCCGGCCTGGATCGGCCAGCCGGCGGCGCTACAGACTGCAGATGCGTGGCGTGTTCTTGGATGCTCCTCGCCGCCTGATTACAATCTCCTTACAATGATGTTGTCAGCCCTCGCTTCCCATGCCCGCCCCTCCGGTGATGTCTCCGGGCCAGTGCCCGCCAGGGAATGCTCGTCACGCCATGTCCAAGCGCAAGCGCAGAAGCCAAGCGGGTTTCGCCAATCTCAAGCCAAGGCTCCGGGCGGCGGCTCTGGCCTGTCTATGCCTAGTTCTGGCCGAGCCGGTCCACACTGCTACGGAGAACACGGACGACTTGATTGAGAAATACGAGAACCTCCTGCTTCTGCAGTCCGACGATTACGAAGACCTGCCGGCCGCGAAGGCTGCTTTCGAGGGGCATATGCTGGGCCGGTTCAGGCGCGCGGTTAACCGGGTCGAAGCGTTCGAGTTTCAACGCCGGGGCCAGCTAGCCTATTTCGCCAGAAGCGCTGACACCGAGCCGGCGCAGCCGGCCGAAGAGCAGACGAGCGGTGAATCCAACGCCGCATTCCATCGTCTGTTTAACGACACCGCGCTGTCGCTAGCGTACGCGTACCGCACGCCTGGAACGGCCGACCGCGCGAACCCGCACTACCAGAACGCCAATGTGCTGCAGCTGTACCTTTCGGTGCTCGAATATGCGTACAGCCGCGGCCTGACGGAGGATGCGTGGCTGCCCGACCACGCGGGAACCGCAAGCGCGAGGGCCTTGGAGCAGGGATTGGTCCGCGAGTCCGGCGACTTTTCCCAAGTGTCGCTACGCCTGGCCGGGTTCATCCAGAGCGTCTTCCTGATGCGGCAAGAGCTTGCCGCAGCCGACCTGCTCGACAAGTACAGGGCGGTCGTCCGGAATCTGGTCGTGAATTGCGGCACGATGCACGGCGCGTTCTTCCAGGTTGCGAGGAAAGAAGCCGGCATCGGTTACCCCGAGCCGCTGCCGGTCGAGTACCAATACAACCTCCATGCCGACGGAATCCGCCTGTTCGTCGACTACTTCTGGCCGTACTACCTGCTCGTGGACGATGCTGGCGAGCGCAGCATGATGGCCGCGATCCTGTACCACGTCGTCGACACGAACCTTGCCCTCAAGCCGGGGACCTACGGCACCATCAAGCCGGACGGCGTGGGATTCCACCACCACTCGGTCTATGCCAGCGCCTACGCGCCCCACGCCCTGGAAGTGGCCGCCCAGCTGCTCTACCTGCTGAAGGGCACGACGTTCTACCGCGCGGACAACGTTGAAGCGATCAAGCTGGCACTGGAGACCTATCGAGTGATGGTGCAGAAGTACTCGGCCTCCTTCGCGCTGCAAGGGCGGTTCGTCGGGGGGAACCTCGAAGGCAGGTCCCGCGCGATCGCCAAGGCCATGGCCTACCTCGCCCATCCGGACGGAGTGGACGACATGGACGTCAAGGCCCTGTTCCTTGAATTCTTCGACCCGGAGTACTTCTTCTCCGAGGAGCGCAGACAGCCGTTTTCCGACGGATCTCGCGGCCTTGCCATCCAGGGCATGGGCATTTACCGCCTGATCTCGGACCTGCAAGGTTCCGGCGTCCAGCCGGGCGAGACTCCGACCGGCGTCTGGATCAAGCCCTACGCCGCGGCTGGCTTTCTCCGTCGCGACGACTGGCTGGTCACCGCGAAGGGCTTCAGCCAGTACTTCTGGAACTACGAGAACGAGTTCGACAATCACGAGAACAGCTTCGGCCAGAACTGGGCGTACGGGTCCCTGATGGTCTTCAGCGCGGGCACTCCGGTCAGCGAGGCAGCCTCCGGCCACGCTCTGTTCAGCGGCTGGGACTGGTACCACGTCCCGGGAACGACAGCGAGTCACTATGCCATCGAGGAGCACTCCGACCAGGCCTTGAAGGCGTCGCGCAGGGAACAGGGCATCGAGCAGCGAGACACCCATCGCAACTACAACACGCGGACCTACGTCGGCGGCGTGAGCCTGGGCGATCACGGCTTCTTCGTGCAGGACCTGGAAGCCGTGCCGTTCACGGCGCCGACAGACCTGCGGGGCTGGAAGAGCTATTTCTTCGTGGGCGACCAGATCCTGGCCCTCGGCAGCCACATCCGCGGCGGCACGGCGGAGGATGCAACCCACACCACGATCTTCCAGACGCACCTGGAGGACTCCACCACGGCGACGCAGGTCAACGGGGAGCAATTGACCGGTCTCGAGACCGTGCAGGAGCATCCGGCGGGGACTGCCGTCAAGCTGACCGACAGCGTCGGAAACAGCTTCTACCTGGCAGCCAGCACCGCGGACCTAGTGGTGACCCGCCAACTCCAGCAGAGCATGTCGTTGGACTACGAATCGACCGAGGGGGCTTTCGCCGCGGCCTATCTGGATCACGGGATCAAGCCAGCGGGCGACAGCTACGAGTACGTGGTCATCCCGGCCGACGCGGAAGCCGCGAAACTAGATCAGGTGGCCGCCGATCCTTCGGCCTACTACCAAGTGCTCGATTCCACACGGATGCACCTGGTTCGCTTCCCGCAACAGGACATCACGGCCTACGCGTTCTACGAGGCGGTCGAGACGCCTGAAGAGGAACTGGTGCGGACGGTCAATCAGCCCGCAGCGGTGATCATCCAGGAGCAGGAAGCGGAGGGAGCGCCGGCGGAGGGAGAAGCGGCAGCACCGAATCCGGTGCGGCTGGTTGCCAGCGTCCCGGACATTGGGTGGCAGTTCGAACCGAGAATCTACCGAGACGGTCTCAACTACGCGTCCCGGCATTTTGCCTTCCAGCGCGCGAAGGAGCAGACCCTGAGGCTAGTGCTGCGGGGGAACTGGTGCCCGGACGAGTCCACAGCGCCTTTCGGATCCGAATGGATTTCGCTGTCCGAAGAGACGCTGCTTCAGCTGCGGTCCAGCGACGGGTTCGCCAGCGAGATCCTGCTGCGACCGTGCCCGACCGCCGCAGCAGAGCCCGCAGTGGAATTGGAGGAATTGCCGGGGCACTTGACCGACGATTGAATTGTGCGATAGGACAGATGTGCCTTCGACCGTGAGGTGTTGTTGAGCGCGTGCATCCGGTGCAGTTCGAAGCCCAACTCGGTCGCGTGCATCTCGAATCGGCAAACGCCCGTCGACCTCATTGTGATGCTGGATGACCGGTCCCTGAGTGGTCGATGCTGGATCGGCTCAAGCGGAATTCACGGCGCGAGGCGCGTAGCACCCGCAATCGACCGGCCGAGCAATCCAGGACAACGCGTGGCCGACGGCTGCGCGATTGCCACGGTGAAGCAGCGCAGCCGGACACAGCGACGCGGCCTCCAGAAGCGAAGCGGCAGGCCGGCGCGGACACGGAATGGAGAGCCCTCCTACACGACTTCCGGGGACACGACTGAATCTTGTGGCAGGCCGCGCGCCCTGACGACTCCAGCGTCAAGCGGGACTAGGCGCCGTGAAACGGGCTCGCGGTCGTCCCAACAATTCCTAGACGTTTCGCCACGACACCTGGAAGCCTCGGACCTGCGCTCGAACCAGCTAAGTTTGAAGACCATGACTTCAAATACGCCCGGAAGTCCTCGTCTTGACTGGCATTCCACGAGTTCAGAGAGGTGCAGTCACGCCAGAGCGAAGCGTTCTTGCGAAACTCTCCCAGCAAAGCGACGGCCACGACGCCATTGAGACTCCGGTTGTATCGATCGGACTCCAATTCCTCGCAATGATCCAGAAACCACTCGGCAAGTGACGTCCCTTTGTTCACGGCATGCCGCCTCTCGACGCCCTCCGCATAGGTTCCGTGGTTCGGTGCGAATTCCGCCGCCTTTAGCACGGAAGGCGGCGGGGTCTGGGTCCAAGCACTGACCAAGCGACGCAATACGAACAGAGAAGCTGCTTCGCATAGGGCTTCTTCGAACCACTTGTGCTTGTGATCGGCAAATCGGTCGAATCGAGTCAGCACGTGGCACAGCTCGTGGGAGAACTGGTATACGTACTGCGACCAGTACGTGTCGCTAGCGGTGAGGTAGATCCTGTAAGGGCGCCTGTCTTGCACGACCAAGGGGTGGTCCCTACTCCACCGACAGACCTCAATCCGGTCGTCGGGCAGTTGGCCGGTCACCGCTGATAGCTCCTTGAAGGCCGACTCGAGCACGCCGAGAATCGCGCTGAGGCTGGTTGCCCCCCAATCGCCGTCTAGAACAGTCAAGCCAAGTTCTGGATTATGTTTGTCCATACGTCGCCGCTAGAGCCTGTCCGATACTTCAATCTCGCCCTTTCCGCCCTTTCTGGGGTCGCGTAGGACGCTGTGGAAGTCCATCAGGTCCATGCAAGAGAAGCCCTCGCCCTCCAATTCCCTTCTCGATGTTCGGGAAATCCGAGGCGAATACAGAACGTACTCGTGATCCCATTCCCGGAACGCCCGCCCCTCTCGCGTCGACAGGAAGCGCTCGGCGTGTTCGCGAAGCGCTCTCCTGGATGCGGGCGTGTGCTTTGCAACGTTCCGCTTGCACGAACCGAATCGAACCGCGCGAAGTGTCCGGCTCCAAGCAACGAGGTCAATCTCGATTGGTTCCGCTCGTGTTCCAGAGCGGTTCCAGTACCCGCGAACAAGTCCGCCGAGAGGAAAGTCGCCCGTACCGGCGCGCGAAGCCTCTTCGGTGGCTTGGCGCACCATTCGTTCGAACGCATGTCCTTCCAACGTTCGGAGCCGCGGAAGCACCGCGGCCTCGACCTCGCGGGCCGAGGCGAATCGCGCATAGCGACGTGCGGGCCCGATGGCGTCAAGCCACGCGAGCAGAAACTGATCGGCAACGCTATAGCGAGCGATCCTAGAATTGTCGTTTGCAAATACAGGAAGCTCCCGCTCAACCAGCCCTAGATCGCGCACCAAGGAGGTAAGGTACGGGCTGAACGACTTCAGGTCCGGCAGTGCAGTGCGCAACCGAGCGTGTGTGCAAGGGCCGTGACTTGCGATTTCCCGCAGGACCGCGCGGTAATTGCGATTTAGCTCTCGGCCTAAGAGCGCATCCCCCTCTTCGAACAGCGGAGCCGTGGGTCGCATGAACAATGACTCGCAGAGCTCGGCAGCCCAGTCTGACCACTGCAAGCTGCTATCGAGCCCTTCCAATTCGGAGTAGTGTCGCCAGTACTTGGGGACACCCCCGAAGAGTGTCCATAGAGTGAGGCATCGATGAGGGTCTCCGGCGCCATGCTCGGCACTCACCTCCAGGACAGTCCCGATATCCCACTGACCGAGGTTCAGGCTGAACGTTTCTCTTCCGAAGAGCGGCGCCTGGCGGTCGTGAATCAACGCGTGCATCTCCGTCTGCACGGATCCGAGGACGATTAGGCCCCCTCCTTCCACGTCTTGCAACCGATCCACGCGTTCCTTCAGCAGCGCCGGCAAACCGCGCAGCGGACCCCGCAGGCACACCTGGAATTCGTCGATGGCGACGATCACACCCTTCCGGCAAAGCACATCGATGGCGAGAGCCATGCCGGGAAGATCAGTGACCTGATCGAGATCCTTGACGTGCTTGTCCAGGCCTGCCTGCCGGACCGAACTTCGAAAGACAGAGGCGGCGTCGCGGGGGGTGCTGTCAGGAAGCTCCACCAGGATCGTTTGCTTCGGGCCGTGGGTGTCCTTCTTCAGGATTTCAAGTGCCTGCCGCACTAAGGCTGTCTTGCCGACTCGCCGACGGCCACGAATGGCGCCGAAGAACCAGCGATTTCTCCTCATGGATGCGAGTACTAGGCCCAGTTCTGCCCGTCTCCCGTAGAACTTCCACTCGCGGCCCATCGCTTCCCATTTTAGATAATAATTCTTCCATTATCTAGAGTACTTGGCAATCTCTCGCGTCAACTTTGTTGTCAATTGACTTCTAGAGCAACTGAAACTACGACTGCCGGCAGAATTCCGGTGAAGGAGTTCCCTTCCCTCGCTTAGGGTCGGCGAGCCCTTGCCACCCCCGTCATTCGGTAAACCGCTGCGACCAGTGCTGGCAGGTCTTTGTCCACTACGCTTCAGACGACCCCGAGGTCGATATCGAAGTCGCTATGGACCGGCACGTTGCGAAACCGGCGACGGCACGCGATGCGACGTCGGGTTCGGTTGCCCTGAGGCCATCACTGACTCGCTGCGTAGACTCTGCGATCGTCTGCAAATTGCGTACTACCGCGTCCTGCACTAGATTCCTTGTCTAAGCGTAGCGTTTACGGATGAGTCAAGTTCACGCGGCGATCGGCTGGCCCTCCCAGAGGCGGTCGATCTCGCGATCGAAGCGCTGCAGAGCCTTCTGCAGGGGCGTGGGGTCGGAACTGCCGG
>JAJDTX010000039.1 GCA_022826925.1 Bryobacterales bacterium | reverse complement strand
CCGTGCGGGTCCGTGTACGAGCCGTTGTGCCGCGCGAAGCCCTTCGTGCGCCCCGCCCGCGTCCAGTTCGACGCCGCGTAGCACGTGCCCCGGAACCGCTCCGGGTCCACGAACGTCTCCGCGAGCTCCAGCGGATGGCCGTGCGCGGCCTCCCGGTCCGCGCTCGGCCGCCGCCTACCTGCGCGACAGCGCCCGCGACGCCGGGTTCGCGATCCCCGTCGCCTCCGGCAGCACCGGGAACCGCGTGTCGTGCCGACCAGGTGCCTACCGCCGGAACTGCACCGACCGGTGCCAGCCCGGCCAGCGGTCCCGCGGCGCGCACTTGAACGCCCCCGAACTGCCAGCCGACGAGCGCCGGCCAGTGGCCGCGCCACGCCGCGACGTGGCGCAGGCCGCGGCCCGCGAACTGCTTGAACCGCAGGTAGTGGTGCCTGGCCGTCAGCGAGTCCCGGAGCCGACGCTCGTCCGGCCGGACCTCGACCTCGCCGACCACCACCTCTCGCCTGTCGAAGGACGCCGCCATGCACCCGTCGTGCAGCATGGCGCACGGAAAGCCAGCGCTTTCCGCTGCTCGCCCTCGTCAGGTGGTTGCGGCTAGCGTGAAGTGGCCCTGGGTCCCTGTCGGCGTGCCTGGGCCGTTCGAGGTCCGCGGATGCGGTACGCTTGGGTCGGCCACCCACGATGCCCTTGATGGACAAACTCAAGCTCCCCATCGGCATACAGACCTTCCGGGAAATCCGGGACGAGGGCTACTACTACGTCGACAAGACCGGGTTCGCCGCGAGCCTGACCAAAGATGGGAAGCACTACTTCCTGTCCCGCCCGAGACGGTTCGGCAAGAGCCTCTTCGTGGACACGCTGAAGGAACTGTTCGAAGGCAACCGGGCCCTCTTCCGAGGCTTGGCCGTCGACGACACGTGGGACTGGAACGTCCGCCACCCGGTGGTGCGACTCAGTTTCGGGGGTGGGAGCTACCTGGAGCCGGGACACCTGGCCGCAGAGACGCTCATCCGGCTGGCCGACATCGCGGAGGACGCCGGCGTGGAAGCCGCCCACAACACCGGACCCGCGCGCTTCCGCAGTCTCCTGCGCACGCTCCACAGACGCACTGGCCAACGCGTGGCCGTCTTGGTGGACGAGTACGACAAGCCGATCCTCGATACTCTGGCCAGTCCGGAACTGGCCAAGGCGAACCGCGACTACCTCCGCAGCCTCTACTCCACCATCAAGGACTGCGACGAGCACATCAAGTTCACGTTCCTGACGGGTGTGAGCAATTCTCGAAGGTCAACCTCTTCTCCGGCTTGAACAACCTAACGGACATCACGCTCGATGCGCCGTATTCGGCGATCTGCGGCTACACCGAGACGGACCTCGCGACCGTGTTTACGCCGGATGGCCGGGTTCGATGGCGACGAGGTGCGCGAGTGGTACAACGGATATGGCTGGCTCGGGGACGAGAGGGTCTACAACCCCTTCGACATCCTCCAGCTCTTCCGCAGCGGCGTGTTCAAGGCGCACTGGTTCGAAACCGGGACGCCCACCTTCCTCCTCGACATCCTGCTGGAACGCGGTGTGCCGACGCCGTCGCTCGACGGCTGGGTGACAACCGACGACCTGCTGGCGTCGTTCGATGTCGGCAGGATCGGCACGGAGGCGCTCCTCTTCCAGACCGGCTACCTCACCGTCGCATCCGCGGAACGCAAGCACGGCCGTTGGCGCTACCGGCTCGACTACCCCAACCTCGAGGTGCGCCAAAGCCTCAACGAACACCTGCTGCGTGAGTTGCTGCCGGACTCGAGCGGGCTGATCGGCCACACGGACCGGCTGCATGAGCTGTTGGCATCCGGCGACTTTGACGCCTTGGAGGCACTTTTCCGAGCGTTCTTCGCAAGCATCCCTTACAACTGGCACGTCAACAACGACATCGCCAGGTTCGAGGGCTACTACGCCAGCGTCTTCTACTCCCACTTCGCAGCGGCCGGACTGGACGTCAGGGTCGCGGACGCCACGAACCGGGGACGTGTGGACATGGCGGTACGGTTCCGAGGAAGCGTCTACCTGTTCGAGTTCAAGGTCGTGGAACTCACCGACCAGGGCGCGGCGCTAGCCCAATTGAAGGACCGGCACTACGCCGACAAGTACCGGGGCGCAGGCAAACCGATCCATCTCGTCGGCGTCGAGTTCAGCCGCGAGGAACGGAACATCGTCGGCTTCGAAGTCGAGCGCGCCTGAGATCGTCCGGAACCCAATTGCGCTAGATCAGACTGCAACCGTCCTTTCTCAATCTGCCGACGAGGCAGCGCTCATCGAGCTTCGCCCTAACAGCCGCAACAGGACCGCTCACAGCGGGCCCTCGGTCGGGCTCGTTGCATTCCCCCAATCGTTGTGGAGCGCCGACGCGACTTCGTCGAAACCCGTGCCGCTGTACCCGTATTCGTCAAGCGGGATCTCTTTCACGATTGAACCCCTGGGCCTGGTTTTCGGCTCGAACAACCACGCGCCGACCTGCTCAGCGTCAAGGGCGGGGCCTTCGCGACCGTTCTCGGGTCGGGTCGAACGGCGCACGATGTTGCCAAGTTCCTCAGTCATCCACTCGCTGTGCGTCGTGACGATGACCCTGACGCCCGCTTTCACCACGACAGCCAGTTGGCGCATGAACTCGACTTGCATCGCCGGATGCATGTGGGACTCCGGTTCCTCCACGATCAGCACATTCCCGGGGCTCACGAGGTGACGGAGGTACATGACCACCGGCGCGACCTCCGCGACCATAGACGAGGCATTGGTTAACGCCAGATCCTCCCGCCACCCGTGAGGGCGGTAGCTGAAACGGGCATATTTCGTAGTCGATGCTCGATCAATGCGTACTGATCCTCGGAGTATTGCGTCCTCAATCGGCCTAGCAAGATCGGACTCGGGTGCGGGGCCGCCGATTTCCAGCAATTGCTCAAGAAAGTCGGCCACGACCCCGGACAGCATCGGCGGACGCACCTCGGACCCCACGGTCGTGCTTGGCGTGCTCGCGATCAACCCGCCGACCACCAAGCTGTGCGCGTGCATGAGACCGGTACGATCGGCCGGAAGGTAATACGCCGGCCAACCCAACGGCCCGAAGTAGGGAGGGAGCACCACGGACGCGAGGAAAAGCCAAGCCATGTTTCGAGACAGCCCGCTGGCCTGTTCCGGCAGGCTTCTCAGCATGTCGAATGCGCCAAAAGGCGTTTCCGGCTCGTGGTCCACTGGAATCGAGGCTCCGGCGGGAATCGCGACCTCGAGACCGGGACTCCGCCCGATGGCGAGGGCATGCTCCAACGCCGGATCGTCGCCGGCACCGGCTCGTCGAATAGCCACATGCGCGGACGTTTTGCGCGCCCTGCGGACCAGCGCACGGGCGTCGGCCACGCCGAAGCAACGCTTGATTTCGTCGGCGAGCAAATCGGCACGGGCCGCGAACTCGGATCGGAGCGCTTCGGACACGGCATCCGACAAGGGAACTCGGCCTCCCGCTGGAGAAGCGGACGCTTCCTCTACCGCTCGCATGAGCTCGTAAGTGGCGTTGACAGCGTCGTCAGGCATCATGCGCGGCGACTGACTACTGATCGTCAGAGAACCGTCCGCGTTCACTCGGAACGGGAATTGGCGGACGCTTAAGTATCGCTGCAACGCGTAGATCAGCATCGCGAGATAGGACTTCCCCGTGTTGCTTGGACCGACAAACACGGTCAGCGGTCGCAAATCGATCTTGGCCCGGGCGATCGGCCCGAAGTCGGTCACTCCGAGTTCCATCGACGCGGATGGGTTTGATCTGTCCATTTGGCCGGGTGCAACCTCCAGCGTGTCGAGGCCGGTGGACGCCTCGTCCAAGACCGTCACCGTACTGCGGTTGGGCGCAGCCCGGTCACCTCGATGAAGCGCAGGAAGTGTAGCAAGTGCGGGCTCCGCGCAATCCCAGAAGAGTCGGGGCGACGGAAGCCGCCGGAAGCGCCCTCGTCCAACTCGTCGCCCCGTTTCTGCTCAGCCGGTCACGGACGCCGATTGCAGTGTCACGAACCGATGGTAGTGACTCGCGGCGTCCGCCATCAGCGACTCGTGCGAGCCCTGCTCCAGAACTCTACCGTCCTCGAGAAACACGATCTTGTCCGCGTTGGCAATGGTGGACAGTCGGTGCGCGATGATGACCACGAGCCGGTCCTTTGCGGCTTCGTGCAGTGCCTGGACCAGGTAGGCCTCGGTCTCCGGGTCAAGTGCCGACGTCGGCTCGTCCAGGATGAGGACGCTCGCCCGTTTGATCAGCCCGCGCGCAATGGCGATGCGCTGCTTCTGTCCGACGGATATCTTGCTGGTCACCGTGCCGAGCCGCGTGTCGTAACCCTCCGGCAGGGCGGTGATGAAGTCGTGCGCCCCGGACGTCCTGGCGGCGCGCTCGACTTCCTCCTGCGTCGCATCGGGTTTGCCGTAGCGGATGTTGTCGCGGATGGAGTCGGAGAAGAGTTGCGTCTCCTGGAACACGTAGGACACCTGGTCGCGCAGGCTCGCGAGAGAAATGTCGTTGATGTCCCGCCCATCGATGCGAATGGTTCCTGCGCTCGCATCGAGAAATCCCGGGATCAGGTGGGCCAAGCTGGTCTTGCCGGCCCCGGTCGGTCCCACCAACGCCGTAATCTCGCCCACGGCTAGCGTCAGGTCGACATCGCGGAACGCCTCGCGACCGTCGGGATAGGTCATGCCCACGCCGGACATCTCAATGCCGTGATCGATCAAACTCAACGCCCTCCCGCGGCGCGCCGTTTCGCTCGGCAAGTCCATGAGGAAGAACACGCGGCGGATTCCCGGAACGTCCGCCTGGATGCGAATCCACAGATACGGCAGCGCCGTGACGGAGCCCGAGAGCCAGGCGTAGTAGAAGAACAGCACGCCGTAGTCGCCCGGTGTCAGCACGCCTTCGATGACCCGGGAGCTGATGAAATAGAAGGCGATCAGGCCCATCAGCCCCCTGGCCATGCCGTTGGCAACCCCGTACATCACGCCCACCAGCACTTCGGCACGGTGGCGTTTGAACGACTCGTCGCTGTGACCCTGGAAACGTTGCCGTTCGCGCCGGTTGCCACCGAGGCTCTGCACCGCCAGCACGTTGCTGATGCCTTCCTCGATGTTGCCCGTGGTCACCGAGCCTGCGGCGCGGCTCGCCTGGCTGCGACGGCGCATGGCGCGCGGGAACGGCAGCATGGCCAGGACCTGCAGCGGCAGGATGCAGATGGCGAGCCAGACGATTTCGGGAGCCTGTCCATAGTTGAACGCCATCACCACGAGCACCAGCGTGCCCGTGAATACCGCGCCGATGGGCGACATGATGGTCTGGAAGAAGACGTTGGTCAGTGCCGGGGTGTCGTACATGACCCGATACAGGCTGTCCCCGATCTTCTGGTCGTTCAGAAGCGGCAACGGCAGCGTCTGTATGCGCTCGAACAGTTGTGAGCGCAGCAGGTGGTTGAGCGCCTGGCTGAGACGCAGTTGCAGGCGAAACTCGATGAAGCCCACGAGGCCCGAGAACTTGCTGTACGCCGCGTTCGCCTCGTTCTCGGTCTGCGTCGCCTTGTCATGGCCTTGAGCCATTCCGGCGTCAGTCTGATCATTGGCGCCGCCGGTCGACCCGAAGCCGCCGATCACCAACACCATCGCGACGCCCAGGCACAGCACCCACACCATCATCTCGAACGGGGTCCGGCCATCCAGGAACGCAACGAACGGCCTGAAATAGGCAGGGAATGCCTCAGGGGCCACGGCCTCCTGGAGGATCACGTTGTCGATGACGATCTTGATCGGCCACGGCAGAACGAGTGGCGTCATCAACGAGATGGCAAAGAGCACGAACTTCGCCGTGAACCGATAGGGAAAGTGCTTGATGTAGGTCAGCGCCCTGCCGATGACGCGGCAGGTGTCGCGGAAGCCAAGGTCCGTATCCGAATCCAGCGGACTGGCCGCTGCATCCAGCGACCGCTCATGCGCTTCGAGGGACTTGCCCATGATCACGGACTCGCTCACGTCGACTCCCCCGACGTGGCCCGCGCCAGGTCGGCCTCCGTTTCAACGAAGCGCCGATAGCGCCCATCGCTGACCTGCATCAACTCGTCATGGCTGCCGGATTCGAGAATCTCGCCGTTATCCAAGTAGAGGATCTGATCCGCCCGTTGGATGGTCGAGATTCGGTGTGTGATGAGGAAGATGACCCGCCCTGCGCCCCAGGCTGCCAAGCGTTCCAGCACTCGGTGTTCGGTCTCGGCATCGAGCGCCGCCGTGGGCTCGTCCAGGATCAGAATAGGCGCGTTGCGCACCACGGCCCGAGCAATCGACAGCCGCTGCCGCTGACCGGTCGACAGCCGTCCGCCACGGTCGCCGAGCATGGTATCCAAGCCTTGCGGCAACCCCGCGATGTAGTCGTCGGCACACGCGACGCGCGCCGCCTCGAGAACTTGAGCATCCGCAGCGTCCGGGACGACGTAGCGAATGTTGTCGCGCACGCTCATGCCGAACAGCACGTTCTCCTGCAAGGCGATGGAGACGCTGGCGCGCAGGCTCTCCACATCGAGCACTCGCACATCGTTGCCGTCAATGCTGACGGTTCCCGTGTCCGGATCGAACAATCGCGTGAGCAGGCTGACCAGCGTGCTCTTGCCGCTGCCGGTGGGGCCGACAATGGCATTGATTGAGCCGGCAGGTGCGGTGAAAGTCACGTCCTTGAGCACAGGCCGCGCCGCCTCATAGGCAAAGCTCACGTGCTCGAAGCGGATCTCCCCCACGACGTCCGGCATGGGTATGGGATCCGCCGCGTTCTTCACGTCGGGCTCGATGTCGAGGATCGCGAACACCCGATCCAAGCCCATAGCCATGTCCTGCGCGGAGGTCCAGTCCCGAACCAGCCCTCGCACCTGCCCGCTCGCCTTGAAGAATTCGCCCTGCGCCCACTGGAACGCCGCGAGGTTCCAGCGCACGAAGGAGAGTCCTATGAGCCCGATCAGCACCGCGGCGAAGGTCTCGCGGTCCGTGCTGGCCCAGATCGCCATGAGGAACTCGCCGCCCAGCAGGATTGCTGCGGCCAGCGTGAACATGATGATGCCGACAATGGCGACGAGCGAGCGGACCTTGTGGGCGGCGTTGAATGCGACAACGCTGTCCTCTTCGAAGCGCTGCTGTTCATCGACCTCACGCCCGTACGCCTTGATGACTCTGACCGCACCGAGGACCTCCTGGATGCGTGAGGTCAGGTCGGAGTTGGTCTCCCGGGCCACCAGTGAACGTGTACGGACCCGGGGCGAGAACCAGCGTGCCCAACCGAGCGCGAGAACAGCGATGGTGACACCCATCAGGCCTAGGATCGGATCCAGTGCCGCGACGAAGAGAATCGTCATCGTGTACTGGGTGACCTGGGTGACGACGCTGACCAGCATGCCGATGATGGCCGTGACCTGCGCCGAGTCCTGGTAGATGCGGTACACCGAATCGCCCACCCGGTGATCGCCGTGATAGCGCAGCGACAGCTGGTGCCAGCGCTCGACGAGTGCAAGGCGCAGATCCTGGTTGATCCGCTGCATGATCCAGACGTTGTAGTAGGGCAGGGCCACGGTGAACGGGAAGGTCAGGAGGCCAACGACGACGACGATGACCATGTAGGTCCACTGCAGATCCTGGCGCTCGGCCGTCGTGAGCGCTGCCGACGCGCCGTCGGCGAGATCCTCACGACCGACAAGGTCAGCCAGGAATGGCGTCAGCGGTTCGGCTTGGAGGATCGACTGGTTCAGGAGGTCGACGGTGAAAAGCCCCGTCACCACGCCCACCAACGTCGCCGCCCAGACGATGATGTAGTAGTACACGAGGTGGCAGCCGAGGCGTAGGCGGAGCTGCAGTTCCCCGTCGACGAAGCGATACTGGAGCAACCACATGGCGAGGCAACCGAAACTGACCAGCCCAACGAAGACGTTGTCCCGCCAGCCGGCGACTGCCAGGACGGCAAAGAGATTGGCGACGATTCCGGTGACGACCAGCGCAGCCGCGCTCCAGGCAAACGTCGGTCCTCGCACGAAGATGAGCGCCCAGACCAAGAGCGCCATCAGGGCCGCAGCGTAGACGAGGAAGTCGTGCTGCCAGTTGGCGCCGTGGCTGATCAACCCGGTAACCGGCCCAACAGCAAGCAACGCAGTCACCAAAAACGGGACGTACCGGTAGTTCCAGTCGGTCCTCCCAAACCGCCTCCAGCCGGACCAGCCGGCCACCGTCCGTTCCCGCCAGAACCCCAGCACCATCGGCAGCAGGTATGGCCAGGTGCGAAAGAAGATGTGCAGGACGTCGGTAAGGCCGCGGACTTTCGCGACCTCCTCGCGGTCACGACCCGCCGGAATCGGCCCGGCGCCCCAAACTGGAATCGCGGCCAGTCGGCGCCGATCCTGCGAGTCGCCTGCGGGGTCTACGGTGCTAATCGCTGTTACCCCAACAGATCCCCGCGACCGGCGTCTTAAGTTCCACCTTTGGCTCGCTCCCGCTCGTCGTCATTGGGCTTCCCGCGAGGCACCGTGCGCGCGTTCGGGCTGTCGAACACGCCCTTGACCAAGGTACGACGCGCCGAGCGAAGGTTGGGGCCGATCCGCACAATGCGCCCTTGAGCTCCTGCGCGCCAGCGTAGGCGGGGGACAGGTAGAGAATCAAGACGTTGAGCCACGGCGGCGCGATAGGCCACTGAGCAACCGTAGGACCACGCGCCTATTGAGTTAATGCACTCGAGGGCGCAGATTCCCGGCATGGCATACCAGCGCCCGCAAGTTGCCACGCTCCTGGATCGCCTACGCGAGCCACCGCACCACATCATCGCCGTCTTCGGGCCGCGCCAAACCGGGAAAACCACCTTGGTGCGACAGGCGCTGCGCCAAGCGAACCGGCCTACCCGATACCTGAGCATCGACGAAGTGGACGACCGATCCACCCGTACCGAGTATGCGTTCGAGACCGCTCCCTTCCACGATCGCCGGCCAGATACCGAGTGGCTGGTCAGGGCGTGGACCGACGCCCGGCGAGCCGCCGACGCCGATCCACGCGGGTTGGTGCTCGCACTGGACGAGATTCAGGCCATCCCCGGCTGGACTGCCACCGTCAAGGGCCTTTGGGACGCCGACCGCGCGGCGGGCCGAGAGATGCACGTCATCATCCTCGGATCCACGCCCCTGCCCGTCCAAGCCGGCCTCACCGAAAGCCTCGCTGGTCGCTTCGAGCCCATCCGCGTGACGCACTGGTCATTCGACGAAATGGCCGGTGCGTTCAACTTCGACCTAGCGGAATACGTTTACTTTGGCGGCTACCCCGGCGGCGCGCGCTTCATTCGCGAGGAGGGCCGATGGCGGGACTACATCCTGGGCGACCTCGTTCAGCCAAGCATCGAGCGGGACGTCCTGGCAATGGGGCGCGTCGAAGAGCCCGACCTCTTGAAGCAGCTATTCGAACTCGGCACGGAGTACTCGGGCCAGATCCTCCCGTACAACAAGATGCTCTGCCGACTCCAGAACATGGGAGACACCCCGACCCTCGCTCGGTATCTCGACCTGCTGGAGACGGTCGGTCTGCTTGCAGGTCTGCCGAAGTACGTTCCTGCGCGGCACCGCGTCCGGGCGACCAGTCCGAAGCTCAACGTCCTCAACACCGCGCTGATGACCGCAGGCTCCGGCTACAACTACGCGCAAGCACAAGCCGACCGGAGTTTCTGGGGCCGGCTTGTCGAGAGTGCCGTGGGCGCACACGTCCTCAACACCTTGCCCAACAATGCCCGCGCACACCACTGGCGCGAAGAGACCTCGGAGGTCGACTTCGTCCTGCGGCGGGGCAAGCGGACCGTCGGGATCGAAGTCAGGACGGGCCAGCGGGTCCGAGGATTGGGCGGCATGGAAGCCTTTGTCCAGCGATTCAACCCACACCGCGCGATGCTCGTCGGCGATGGTGGCACGCCCTTGGACGAGTTCCTCGCAGCGCCGGTCGAACGCTGGCTCGGTGACGCGTGAAACGACTCTTCGGATTGCACAGAACTCCGTAACGACGGACCTGGTTCGCCGCGGTCAAAGCCACCGACACGGCAAGGGGCGACACGCCCTAGGCGAAACGACCGTACTCCTCATCGCTCGAGACTTCGCAACCTTCGACCCCAGCAACCGCCCAGAGTGGGATGCGGCGATACGCTCTTCACCGACTAGCTCGATGAAATCCACCTAGGCCCATGATGACCCGCGTTCCGCATCGATCGCATCCAGGCCAATCTCGACAAGCTCAGGATTCCCTGCTTCAGTTGTCGGTGCAGCGACGCCGACTGGCTCGAGACGGACCAGCAAAGCCTCAGATCGGTGGCTCCCTCGAGCGAGGTCACCGTGCTCCGGCTTGATCCGCTCAACGAAGCTCACAACGCTGAGTTGCTGCGCCGCGAGTCCGACATCGAGGACGTCAACGCTTCACTCCTGAGGCCCGGCAGCGCCGCATTGGAGATTTGCTCCGACGCCCCAGCGTGCCCAATCCACGACCTTGCTCGCGACGGTAGCAGGCCCGGTCGGAAGTGGCCGCGAAGCCCCATCGAGACATTCGAGCCTTGCTCGTCGCGGCTTGGTAAAGGAAAGCAACAGCGCGAACACCTCAGCGTGCAGCCGAGCCAAGACGTTCGATGGCCGTCACCCGGAGCGAGACCGCGCCGTCGAGGGAACCGGATCGTCAATGCCGCAGGGTGCATCTGTGCTACCGTACTCCAGGCTGGCAGTCTGCGGTTGAGCGGCGCCCGGCGACCGTCAGCGAGGACTACCGGACAGAACGAATGCGGTGTCGCGCGCGACTGTTTCCAGCGCCGCGCAAGGCCCCAGCGAACCTCGTTCGCGGCCGTATAGCGGCCAGTCACACTGCTGCGCTGCTCGATAAAACAGGCGGCTGCCAGTGTTGCGTGGCGGTATGATTGGCGCCTCACACACATAACAGCAAGAAGCAACATGACATTGTTCGAACTGGTGAAGCTCGCCATCGATGAGCTATATGAAACGGCAATACCGACATATGGCGGTCAGAAGGCCCTTGACGCGGAGATCCGTCGGGAGCTCAAGTCCCTCAGCCGCGCGTATGGGCAGTTGACTCAAGGCGCAGGGACCGCCATCAGTTTCGAGCAACCCGCAACGCGTATCGCGTACGTCTACTCCTACGTGGCAGCCCACGCAGACTACATATACTCGGCCTTGAGAGACCTGTCCGACGAAATCGACTGCGGGAGAGTCTTCACCACCGGGCGGCCACGGGTCTGCTGCATAGGTAGTGGACCGGGGACTGACCTCCTCGGTATTCGCAAGTACCTGCTCCGGCACGCGGTCGAGGATGTGACCACGCTGACGGCCTACCTCCTCGATCAAGAGGCGGCGAACTGGGCGGAGCCGCGTACGGCGCTGGCGCAGGCCCTAACTGACTCGGGACTGACCACGCCCCGACCCAAGACGAAGTCGAGACTTTTCGTTGCCGACGAAACCCGGCCGTGGCAGGGTCGGAAGAAGCCGGCAGCCGCAGACCTTTTCACGCTCAGCTATTTCGTCTCCCAAGCCTCCGCAGCCGACCCAGAAGCCGTGGCCGACTCACTGCGGGAGATGTTCCGCCGAGCGAAGCGGGGAGCACTCATCCTGTACGTTGACAACAACTCGACGTCGCTGACGAATTACTTCGACAACATCTGGGACGACATGGGTCTTGAGCTCCTTCTTGACTTCTCTGGTGACCGCAACATGCACTACTCGGAGGAAATGTCTGCGCTGGATCCGTATCCGGACAAGTTCAAGCGACACCCGAAACTCCACAGCAACATCTGCGTACGCGGCCTGAGAAAGCCCACCTAGACCAATGTCCCTCTTGGGCAGCAGTCAGCAGCTGCCGGTGTCGGGCGCCGACATCACGATCCACTACGCCGTCCCACTCGACCAGGACTACGACCTGCTCCTGCGGCAACTCATTGAAGAGACCCCTTGGCAGACACAACAGGTCAAGATCTGGGGGAAGTCTGTTCCGCAACCACGCCTGATCGCCTGGTACGGCGAGCCGGGGGTCACATACTCGTACTCCGGAATCGTACTAACTCCCCTGGTTTGGACGAAGACCATCTACGAACTGAAGAAGCATGTGGAACTCGTTGCTGACCACAGCTTCAACAGCGTGTTGCTTAACTACTACCGAGACCACCGCGACAGTATGGGCTTGCATAGTGACGATGAACCTGAGCTGGGGCCTAGGCCGACCATCGCGTCGCTGAGCTTAGGTGAGGAGCGACGATTCCAACTCAAGCACAGACACCGCAAGAGCGAGCCGCCCGTCTCCATACCGCTTCCGAGCGGCAGCCTGCTTGTGATTCGGGGCGACACCCAGCGGCACTGGAAGCACGGAATTCCGAAGCAACGACGCCCATGCGGTCCTCGTGTGAATCTGACGTTTAGGACGATCCGGCCAGTTCGCCGTCCCAGCGCACACAGTTCGCGACGCCGTGCTCCAAAGGCGGACGACCTCCGGCCGGAACAGCTGGCTTATAGCGCTTCCGCTGAGAGGAGAGGCATAATCACCGCTCCATCCGTCGGCCGGAAAGCCGCCGCGGATGCTGCGAGTACACGGGGACCTGCGTTGACAACCCTACAGTTCAAGGGCCGCGTGTTTGTCGAAAACCACCATCTCGCTGTCCCATACCACGAGTGGCGGCCAACTCGTTCCAACGGCCTGAGCCAAAGGCCTAGCCTTCACGGCAACTTGATGGTCGAGGGCGACAACCTGGCCGCTCTCAAGGCGCTCCTACCGACACACCACGGGAGCGTGAAGTGCGTCTACATTGACCCACCATATAACACCGGCAACGAGGGCTGGGCTTACAACGACAATGTCAACTCGCCGCTGATGCAGGACTGGCTCGGCAAGGTCGTGGACCGGGACGACCTCACACGGCACGACAAGTGGTGCTGCATGATGCTCCCGCGGCTGAAGCTGCTTCGCGAGTTGTTGCGCGACGACGGCGCGATCTTCGTCTCCATTGATGACAACGAAGCGCATCGACTCCGGTGCCTGATGGATGACGTGTTCGGCGAGGCGAACTTCCTCGCAACCATTGTGTGGCAGAAGGTCTTTGCCCCAAAGAACACTGCGAAGTACTTCTCCGAGGACCATGACTTCGTCCTGGCCTATGCGCGAAACGCGCAGGCGTGGAAGCCCAATCTGCTCGAGCGCAGCAAAGACGCCGCCGGCAGATACAAGAACCCAGACAACGACCCTCGCGGCCCTTGGTCCTCCAGCGACCTAACCGCTCGGAATTACTACAGCGTGGGCACCTACGAAGTCACCAGTCCCTCAGGCAGGACATTCCGACCTTCAGTCGGCAACTACTTCCGCGTGTCGAAGGAGAAGTTTCTGGAGCTGGATGCCGAGGGGCGGATCTGGTGGGGGAAGGCCAGCGGGAGTATGCCTCGCCTTAAGCGCTACATTTCAGACGTCAAGTCGGGCGTTGTCCCGCAAACCCTCTGGCCGCATACCGACGTCGGGCATACGCAGGAAGCCAAGAAGGAGCTCGTATCCATCTTGGACTTCGAGCGCTCCGAGGATGTTTTCAACACGGTCAAGCCGACACGCCTGATTGATCGAATCTTGCGGATTGCCACCGACAAGGACTCGATTGTGCTCGACTCGTTTGCTGGCTCAGGCACAACGGCGCACGCCGTGCTCGCGTTGAACAAGGCCGATGGCGGCACTCGCCGGTTCGTCCTCGTAGAGTGCGAAGACTATGCCAACTCCATCACGGCCGAGCGAGTCCGTCGGGTGATCCGCGGCGTGCCAACCCCAAAGGACTCGGATCTGAACAGTGGGCTCGGGGGCACCTTCAGTTATTTCAAGCTCGGCCAGCCGATGCGTCAGGAGTCCATCCTCGACGGCACCAACCTGCCCGATTACGAAGCCCTGGCCAGCTACGTTTACTTCACTGCTACTGGCGAGGAGTTCGAGCCAAAACGGGTAGACCGCCAAGCTTGGTTCATCGGCGCGAGCAGACAGTACGACGTGTATCTGATCTACGAACCCGACCTCGGCAAGCTCAAGGACATGGCTTTGACTCTCGACGTAGCCCGCGCACTGCCAGCCGACAACCGCAACAAGCTTGTCTTCGCGCCGACCAAGTACCTCGATGCCGAGTTCCTCCACCGGTACCGGATCACCTTCCAGCAACTCCCCTTCCAGATCTACGAGGCGTTCGACAAGCTCGCTACGGCGGAACGAGACGCCTGACGTGCTTCTGAAAGATTACCAACGGCGGGCGCTGGCAACCGTCCGTGCACATCTCGAGACACTAGCCGAGAGCCACGCGAAGGCATCACAGGTAGCCGAATGGGTGTCCGACTACGACTGGGCCCGAGCGGCATGGGAGAAAGGCGTCAAGGACAAGACAATCCCGTTCTCTGCCTATGTGCCTCGCAGCAACGGGTTAGACGAACCGCTGCCTACGATGTGCCTCAAGATCCCGACCGGCGGCGGCAAGACCTTGCTGGCCACGAAGATCATCGATCTCGTCAACACACACTACCGCCGAAGCCAGACAGGCCTCATCCTTTGGGTTGTCCCGACCACGCAGATCTACAACCAGACGATCAGCGCGTTGAAGGACCGCGATCACCCCTATCGGCAGCAGTTGGACTTGGCGTCCGCTGGCCGGACGCTAATTCTCGGGAAATCAACCGGTTTCGGGCCGCAGGACGTGGCCGAGAACTTGTGCGTCTTGATGCTGATGCTGCCGTCGGCCAATCGTCAGACCAAGGAGCAACTTCGGATGTTCCGCGACAGCGGCGGCTTCGATCAGTTCTTCCCTTCAGATGAGGATGTTGCGGCCCACGAAGAGCTACTGAGCGACGTGCCGAATCTCGACACCTTCGACAGCAACGGCTTCTGGGGCGCGTTCATCAAGACCTCGCTCGGGAACACGCTCCGCCTCCTCGATCCTTTGATCATCCTGGATGAAGGCCACAAGGCCTACAGCCGGAGCGCCAGGGAGACGCTTGAGGGGTTCAACCCCTGCATGATTGTGGAGCTGTCCGCTACGCCGCCACGCGAGGCGAACGTGCTTGTAGACATACGAGGGCGCGAACTGCACGCCGAAGAGATGATCAAGCTGGATCTCCACATCAGGAACCGTGCTAGCGCAAGCTGGCAGGACACGTTGCTCGCCTCGATCGAGCACCGGGACCTGCTTGAGGCCGAAGCGCTTGAGCATCACGCACGGACGGGCGTCTACATCCGCCCCGTGTGTCTGATTCAGGTTGAGCGCACGGGACGGGACCAACGCAGACCCGGCGTCGTACATGCGGACGACGTACGCGAGTACCTGCTACAGCACGCGAACATCCGGGGCGAACACATCGCGATCAAAACAAGCCAGAGAGATGAACTCAGGGATGTTGACCAAGGCGGCGGATTGCTTGCGCCCGACTGCCCAATCCGGTTCATCATCACGAAGCAAGCACTACAGGAAGGTTGGGACTGCGCATTCGCCTATGTCCTGACGATACTGACGAATCCCAGTTCGAGAAGCGCGCTGACGCAGCTTGTCGGTCGCATCCTCCGCCAGCCCTACGCCAAGAAGACGCACGTTCCCGCTCTCGACGAGTGCTACGTGTTCTGCTTCCAGCGTCGCGGTCGCGACTTGCTGCAGGAGGTCCGCAAAGGCTTTGGGCTCGAAGGCCTGCACGATCTGCAGGGCAGGATCATGGCCGACCCGGATGAGACAGAGAAGCCAAGTGGGACGGTGACGCTGAAACGGCGCGAACTCTTCAACGTAGCGACCAGCGATCTGGTCTTGCCCGCGTTCATGATCGAGGACGACGACCAGTGGCGATTGGTGCACTACGAGGCGGACATCTTGCGCCGCGTACCGTGGGATGACGTAGACGTGAGCCCGTTGTTCGACCTCGCTCTAGGCGAGGGACGTCAAGACTTCGAGGTCAAGACCGGACTAGAGGGCGACGCACTTGAACCCGATCCTGAGACCCAAGCCCCGCCGTCGGGCGGCGATGCTACCGACATCGACTACTACTTCGCCGCCAGCCATCTGCTGGAGGTCATGCCGAACCCCTGGCGTGGGAGCGAAGTCGCTCGACGAGTCTTTGGCGCACTGCTGGAGAAGCACCCACCCGAGCGCGTGGCCGCAAACTATGTCTTCATCCTAGAAGAGCTACGGAAGCAACTTGACCGAGAGAGGGACAGGCTCTCGCAGCAAGTTTTCCGCGACTTGCTGGCCTCAGGGACGATGCGATTTATCGTGGTCGCCGATGACCTCACGTTCAATCGCTTGCCTCAGCAGATCGAGACCGCACCTGGGAAGCAGGCCAACCGAGAAGATGGCGCTCCGTACCAGCGCAACCTCTTCGACGTGAACTTCGAGGACGACCTAAACGGGCTAGAAAACAAGGTCGCCACATATCTGGACCAGCAGGAGCGACTCTTCTTCTGGTACCGCAATCGCGCCCGCAAGGACTACTACGTCCAAGGCTGGCGACGCGGCAAGATCTACGCCGACTTCGTCTTCACGTTGCGGTCGGACGAGGCCGATGCCGACGACGCGTTCCATCGGGTCTACGTCGTAGAGACGAAGGGCCTGCATCTGAAAGACTCGGACGACACCGACTACAAGCGCCGCATCTTCGACATCTGCTCGGAGCACGCCGCCAAGACCGATTGGGCGGATTTCGTGCCCGCGATGCGAGGCAAAGTCGTCAACTTCGAGGTGGTGGACGAAGATGAGTGGGAGAAGCGGCTGAATGAAGTGCTGACGGCATGAAAATGGCCTGGAGAGATTGGTCACAGCGCGTACTGCTAGACGTAGAGTTGCCCAGACTGGCATCCGGGTGATCCCTCCGCCCAGCCCGTTCACCTTGAAGCCCACAACTCGGCAGCCGAGAGAGCGATCACTTGGCTGGCCACCACGTACCAACGGGCGTTGGCCAATCCTCAGGCGTTGCAGCGCGAGCTTCGCACAAGGCAGCTAAACTGATCTCCGCCGATCATGATCGGCTCGATGGAGACCACAACGTCCAACCGGTGCTTTAGGCCCCCAATGTCACCGTAGTCAATCTGGCATTTGAGCTCGGGCAGGTCCGGAATGTCGATCATTTGCGGACCATCCGGCTTGTCCGAACGGCGAGCCTGGAGTGCGAAGTGATAGTGACCGAAAACAAGTGCGACGTACGCCATTGGTAGGGGCAGTTCGTTCTTTGGCGTTTCGGG
Source organism: Bryobacterales bacterium (assembly GCA_022826925.1). GTDB lineage: Bacteria > Acidobacteriota > Terriglobia > Bryobacterales > UBA6623 > VXMF01. The sequence continues at coordinate 5,435 of JAJDTX010000039.1, read as the reverse complement.
AATCGAAGCGGGCAATACGTAGCCGATCTCTTCCTCGCGCCCCCAGCGTATGGCCCACGACATCTTGGCTTTCAAGGATAGAAACCCATTCTCGTGCTCGTAGTATGCGGGCGCCAAAGACCGCTGGGCGAGGAGATTTGTTGACGCCACTACCTGATCAATCGGGAATTGCCACGAGACCTTTAAGTCCCTCGCGGCTCCCAATCCGACGTTGACGATTGGTACCGAGAGTTGCGACTCGCCGTCTTTGTCTGACAGTTGTGGCATGCCTCCGGTTTGTTCGTAGGGTTCAAGACGCATGACTCTGTCAACGAGGACGAGGTCTGGCCGGTAAGAGGCGGTCCGCTGCTTGTAGTTTTGACGGACCACGACAAGAGCAGCGATCGCCGAAAGGCACGCGGCGATACTAGTCACTAGCGCAATCACTTCCGTCATTTGGATCTCTTGCCTCAATGGCCGATCTAAGGTGCGGCGATTGTGCCCGCCCGGGGGCCCGACAGCAAAACGGTGTCCGGACTCAGCAGGTATGAGGCTGGTCGATTCCGGCGGGCTGGGCCGTCGGTCCGTGAGCGGATGTTGGTCGCTCCTTTGTGCCAAAGGAGCGCCCTCCAGTACGACGAGGGTGAGTGTCAGGAATTCCGTGTGAGGACCACCCTTGGCTGAGCCGTTGCCGGCCAGCCGATTCATGCCATTGTACTGCGGCGCTCGCCGACGGGCGTCGTTGGAATCCTGCCGCCATCGCCGCCTGACGGCGGCGCCGCCCAGCATCCGGACCCAGCCCTCCGTCGCCGCCGGGGCTCACGACGCCTCCACCACGAAGCGGTCCCCGAAGACCAGAGAGAACTCGCTGAGCGCCTTCTGCCAGAAGGGCGGCGGCCGGCGCCACTTGCTCTCCACTCCGCGCAGCGCCAGGTAGATCAGCTTGGTCGCCGCGCGGTCGTTCGGGAAGTGCCCCCGCGTGCGGATCGCCCGGCGCACCGTGCTGTTCAGGCTCTCGATCGCGTTGGTCGTGTAGATCGCCCGCCGGATCGGCGCCGAGAACGCGAAGAACGGAACCACCCGGTCCCACGCCGAGCGCCACGAGCGCGCGATCCCGGGATACTTCTGCCCCCAGGGCCCGCCTCGAAGGCCTCCAGCGCGGCCGCCGCCGCGGCCTCCGTCGGCGCCTGGTAGACCGCCTTCAGCGCCGACGCCAGCGGCTTGCGCTCCTTTCACGACGCGTACGCCAGCGAGTGCCGGATCAGGTGCACGATGCAGGTCTGAGCCACGGCTTCCGGATACACCGACTCGATCGCCTCCGGAAAGCCCTTGAGGCCGTCCACCACCGCGATCAGCACGTCCAGCAGGCCGCGCGCCTTCAGCTCGTTCATCACCGCGAACCAGAACCGCGCACCCTCGGTCTGCTCGATCCACAGACCGAGGACCTCCTTGCGGCCCGTGCACGTCACGCCGATGCCGAGGTACACCGCCTTGTTCCGCACCAGGCCCTCGTCCCGGATCTTCGCCCGCACCGCGTCGAAGTAGACGATCGCGTAGACGTCGTCCAGCGGCCGCGCCTGCCACTCGCGGATCTCGTCGTGCACGGCGTCCGTCACCTTCGAGACCAGCTCCGGCGACACCGAAAGGCCGTACAGCTCCCGCACGTGCCCCTGGATCTCCCACCTGTCCGCAAGGGACAGGCGTCGCCATGCCGCGCGCGTACATCGAGATCACCTTGTCGTCGAAGCCCGGCAGCCGCGCGTACTTCCCGACGAGCTGCGGCTCGAACCTCCCGAGCCGGTCCCGCGGCACCTCCGGTCCATCGCCCCGGAGTCCGTCAGAACGGGCTTGCGGTTGTGCCCGTTGCGGTGGTTGCCGGCGTCCTCCTCGCCTTCGCGCTCGAGATGCATCTCCATCTCCGCGTCCAACGCCCGCTCGGCAACCGCCTTCTTCAGATCGTCGATCAGCGTGCCGCTGCGGAACACCTCCGCCGCATCCTCGCCGGCGAGCAGTTCGTCGAGAACCTCGTCGCTGATCTTCCTTGTTGTCCGTGTTCGGTCCGCCATTGTGTGCCCTCCTTGGTGGATTCAAATGTTACGGCCCTCAAACACGGAATTTCTGACAGGCTCCGACGAGGTGGCCCGAACGCCATTCGGCCCCCGTGCGCCGGCCAACCAACGCCTTCAATGCCGGCCCGTCGAGCCCCGACGGCCATCTGGGATCCTCAACCAGGGATCGAGGCGCTAGGAGAGGCACCCGACAAAGGAAGGCGTCAACAGTAGAATTGGCCGTTCAGCACGGTCGGTTCGAGCAGACGGAAAGTGGCGTTGCCGACCGGCGCTGCCACCGGCCCACTCAGCGACTTCTGACACATTCCGGCGTGACGGGGGCGACAGCGGGAGGCTCCGTCTGAACGTACGGCCTTGGCGGCGCGAACGGAACCATCTCCGGTGCGACAGGAGCCCGTCTCATGGACTTGGAACAACTTGGCAGCACTTTCCAGTCGGCTGACTCGATTACCGAGTTCGCAGACAAGGTGCGCACTGAAGCTCCGTCGCAGTTGGCTCACGCGGACTGTGACTTCCTGGTACGCCAGGTCAGAACGCAGCTCGGGAAAGGGCGCGTAGGCCGTGCGCGAAACTGGGTTACCCTGGGTTTGTACATTGACGCCGCGAACGCGATGGCCTACTTCAAGCGAGTTGGCCTCTTTCGCGCATCAAAGTTCGGCTTCAAGGGTGAGTCCCTGCTGCGGATCGTGGCGACCGTTTTGGAAGCCAGTGACGCCCTCGGACTCGACTCTGACACGAGACGATACTTGGAATCCCAGCGATCGCTGTTGACGTTGGCTGCGGGCGCGAGACGCCTCTACGTTTCTGTGGTGCGTGAACTGAGAAAACGAAGGCGCATCGCGTTGAAGAGCCTCGTGGTCACCGTCGACCGGATGTTCCTAGTGCCGTATCGAGCGGACATGGGACTAGATTGCGACGATCCACGCCAATACGCGATGGAGGACCATGCCGAAGCGCTTTCGTTCCTGGTCCACACGTTGGCCACAATTCAGCCCATAGAAGATCGTCAATTCGACGTGATCGATGAGCAGGGCATCCAAGAAGGCGTCTACGAGGACCTCCTGGTCGCAGCCTGCAAGTTGCGCGTGTACCAAGAGGCGGAGTTGTTGGTCGACGTGTTCCGCTACTCGGCGTCTGACGATGGGGACGCTATCAACCTCCGACCGAACGAGCCGCGTCTCGAGCAGTCGATCCGCCTCGGCTATATCCACACTGAGCATCAGAAGCTGTTGTCGCTACAGAGGGATTTCGAGGAGGGCGACGAGCCTGTCGCGTCGTTGCAGGAACTCTCCAAGCAAGTCTATAACCAGTTCGGGGCGAACATGGTCAGACGGCGCGAACGACCGTTTCCTAGGTACGCGCTGTTCTTTCCCGAGGCGGACGAATTGTTCGAGCCCTTTCGCGCCACGGGTTTGTACAAGGAAGATGTGGTTTATCTCGACGCCGTGGCGAGGGAGCAGTACGTCCGGCCCCGAGCGGTGCTTGAATTCCCGTTGGCCGACGGGTTGACGCTGTTGGATGTCGTGAAGATCCGACGGTTCCTGAACTTTCTGCGGGAGTTGATGGCGCAGAAGCTATTGCCTCTGATGGAAGGCGACCCGCAGCTCGTGAACCGGTCTTTGCTGCCGGTGTTCCGCAAAGACAAACTGCTGCACTTGCTTGGGAAGTGCGTCTCTGAAGAGGCGGCGCAGGCGTTCATGGATGTCGCAACCTACGATCGCGAGAGCAGCGTTGGCGTCTTTGATGTGCAGTACCAGCCGTTGATCGTCGGGGTGGACCACTATCTCGTGCCGATGAACATCCTTTGCTCGTCGGATTTGCTACGCAACCTACTGTTTAGGCAAGGGAAGAAGGTACAGGACATTGACGCGGTGTCTCCAGTGCAGCGCGTTGTCGCTGCCGCACTGCGGAAACGGTTCGGTCAAGTTGCGGAAGGGGTAAAGCTTCGGGTTCACGGTGCTTCACTGGAGATGGACATCGTGGCGGTTGTGCAACGGCGATTGCTGGTGATCGAGTGCAAGAGCCCGTTCCACCCGTGCGGCCTGCACGAGTTGCGAACGAGCTACGAGCACCTCCTAAAGGCACGCAAGCAGCTTGACCGTCTCCGAGAGGCGCTACGGGACGAAGAAGTGCGCCGTAGGCTGTGTGTCAGTCAAAAGTGGGACTCGGACGTCGTGGATGACGTCTTGACCTGCGTGGTGACCGGGAATCGGCTCTTCAACGGCTACGTGGTCGGAGACCACCCGGTCCGGCCCGCGTACGAGATGGTCAACATGCTTATCCGAGGGACGATCCAGTTAGGGGATGAGGACTTCGGCGTCTGGCGGAGACCGGACTTCGAGCCGGAGGATCTCTTGGACTACCTCGCTGGATCGACGATACACGCCGACCTTGCTAGGTCGTTTCTAGAGGCAGCCCGTAGCTATGAGCTTGGCGGCGCAACGATGAACGTGTGGACCTACGTGCTTGACGGCGGGGAACTTCTGCAGACGTCTAGGGCTAGGTACCGGAGAGTCACAGGGAACGAGGGTGAGGAGGCGTGAGTGTCATGCGGCCGCGTGGCATTCTTAGCGCAGACAGACCGACAAGACCAGGCGCCATCGGACTGGGAGCGGAGAATGACGGGCGGCTCTAGCACATCCAATCAGCCATGGGTGCCTTCGGCCCTGCCGGAAGACCTGAGCGCAAAAGCCCGACCATAGGAGGATCGTCGTCACCGCGCTGGCTACCGATCGATCCGGCGAATACGCAACATCGACCTACTCAGACGTTCCTCAGCGCCTTTTCCGGCGACCCTATGGGGTGAGGCACTCTAACACTGTCGAGCGGAGCGACTTGGTTAGGGATGCAAGACCTTGCTCATTGTTCAGATACCTGATGAACCTGATGTGCCGCAGGTCAAACGGCACGTCCTCTGCACTCTGCGTCAACATCACCACGTCCCGATTGCGGGCATGGGCAAGCCCGACCTCGTAAAGGACATTTGGATTCCGCTCAGATAGGTCACAGACGACCAGTCGCGAGCGCTCGATGGCGGAGAAAATGTCGTTGATGATCTTCCGTGGTCCGTAGACCTCGTCTACGCGAAGCGTCTTCCACGGGGCACATGCACGCTGGATAGCCTCATAGACAGCGTCGAAGTCGCGGTCGAACGGCATCATCACAGCAATGTGGTCGCCTCGCGCTAGGGAAGGTCTGATCAAGCCCGGTTTCCGCTCGCTGAGAGTCGTCGCGTCCGGATTCTGTGGCGGCAAACGCATTGTCGCCGCGTGGAATGTTTCCATTTGTTGCAGAACCGACCGCGGAACCGGCGGTTTCGCCGCCTTTCGCCCCGTTTCCCGCCGTTTCGGCGGAAAACGGGCGCAATGGTCCCGCGTTTCACCCCGT
>JAJDTX010000089.1 GCA_022826925.1 Bryobacterales bacterium | reverse complement strand
TGTGGTCCGGTTCGATTCCGGGCAAGCGCGAAGGCGCAGGCCCGACAGCGCCCGTTCAGCCATCGGGCGATCTTGCGTGCCACAGCATTCAAGATGCCAGAAGGGATCGACGCGGAGCGCCCACCGATCCATCATGTCTACGCCGCCTTAGCTGCGGACGAGGATCGCAACGACATGATCTTTAACGACGTGTTGCAAGCGCTCGAGGTGGGACGTTCGCCGATCCTCCTAACGGAGCGCAAGCGCCATGCAGAATATTTTGCGGACAGACTCGACCGCTTCGCCCGAAACGTTCTACTCCTACGGGGAGGAACGGGGGCCAAGCAGCGCGGCGAGGTCATGCAGCGTCTCGGAGATGTTTCCGACACGGAGGAACGTGTTCTGATCGCGACGGGCCGGTATATCGGCGAGGGCTTCGATGACACTCGCCTTGACACACTGTTCTTGGCCATGCCGGTCTCTTGGAAGGGCATACTCGCGCAGTACGTGGGCCGCCTGCACCGGCTGCACCCAGCGAAGCGCGAAGTGTTGGTCTATGACTACGTCGATGATGCTGTGCCGACACTCAGGCGCATGAGTGAGAAGCGCATCCGCGGCTATGGCAGCTTAGGCTATTCCGTCGAGACCCTCGACGGGCGGACTGTCGTGTGAAGACTTCATAGCGCCATCGCCTGAAGGTGCTGGCCTAGATAGAACAGAAGGCTATTTGGAACAGCGCGCATATCCTGTCAGCTAGGCTTTTTCCCCGTCCCGTACACTCAAGGCATTCTCCGCGCACGGGTCTGACTGAACCGCGTTCCCTACGTCGGAAGCCGGGTTTCGTGGGCGGAAGCCGGGGCGCTGGCACGGGGGCCGGAGTCGGCAAGGGAACCTGGATGCTGAAGCACCTCGGGGCGAGCGCCAGCGCTGCCAGGATCAGCTCCAGTCTTCCTGTCATCGTGAATCCTGACGGGTAGTGCTCATCTAGCGAGGATCCACCTGATAAAGTGAAGGAATGCAAAGAATTCCGAATTCTAGGCTGGTCGCAATCCTTGCCGCCCTGATGTTCTCTTGGATGCCCGCCGCCGCTCATAGCGATGAAGGCTGCGCTGATCGGCGGATCTCGGCCAATGCGGTTCGCGAGCTGGACGACGTCAGGGTTTTCGTGGAGTGCGCCAAGCAGTACTTGGATGAGAATGGTCCGGAGGAGTCCCTGCGGGCCTTCAACGAAGAGGATCGCTGGAAGCAAGGCTCGATATACGTTTTCGTCGTAGAGATTCATCCATCCGGCGAGACGGCCAGAAGGTTTGTGTTTCCGCCAGAACCGTCGGCGCAAGGCACGGCGCGGGGGTCGATCAACGATTTCGGAACCGACCTCTTTGCGGAGATTCACCGCATCATGCGTGATAGGGACTCTGGCTGGACATACTACTCGAACCCCCATCCAGTCACAGGCAAAAGGTCGCCCAAGGCGTCCTATGTGATCCGGGCGGATTGGAAGGGCAGCCCGGCGGTAATCGGAGCTGGCTTGTACGTGCCCGATGTGCCCGGCAGCTGCAGTGGCGATGAGGTAAGCGCTGCGGCACTCACGGAGAACCCGAACGACGACACGCTGCGAGCGTTCGTACGATGTGCGTCTATGGTCGTGGGATCGAATGGCTATTTCGCCAAGCACGACCTAGAGGAAGACCCGCGCTGGAGGGATGGCACCAGCTATGCGTTCGTGCTGGACGTGATGGGAAACCAAGTCATCACCGGCAACGGGCTGAGGGTGAACGGAAACTCGTTGCACGAGTGGCTGAGCCGGGACCCGTACTTGGATCAGTTCGGCGGGCGCAACGTGGTTGATGTCGGCGGGACGTTCGGCGAGAGCTTCATCTACTACCACTACGCGAGTCCCCGTACTGGCACTGTGGTGCCGAAGGTGGGGTTCTTCAAGCGGGTGGTGTCGCAGGGAGTGCCGCTGTTGGTCGGCGCTGGCTACCAACCCGGGCCGGCCGGGGCCGGGCTGGGGCCGGGCTGCTCGGACAACTATGCGACGGCGGCGGCTGTGCGCACGAGGGCGGACGTGCGAGCGTTCGTACAGTGCGCGGCGGAGTACGCCCTAGAGCACGGCGAGGAAGAGGCGCGGCGGGCGTTCAATGAGGATGCGCGTTGGAGAGCCGGGCCGACATACGTGTTTGTGGACGGCGTCCAGCCATCCGGGGAGGATGCCTTGGTCCATGTGTTTCCGCCGGAACCTTCCCGGGAGGGCTCAGTCTGGGGGACATCGGTGGATGCCTTCGGGAACGACTACTACTACGAGCTGCACCGGGTCCTGTCGGTGGTGGACGAGGGCTGGGTCTACTATGCGTTCCCCAACCCGGAGACCGGGCTGAACCAGCCGAAGAGTTCGTACGTGATCGAGATGGACTGGAACGGTGACCGGGCAGCTATCGGCGCCGGAATCTACTCGCGGGACTTACCGGGAACCTGCGATCCCGGCGAGGTCAACGCCCTGCTCTTGGAGGTTCTTCCGAGCGACGCCAAGCTGCAGGAGTTCGTCAGGTGCGCGGCATACCTATTGGAATCGGGCGGATACTTCGCCGTCCCGATCCTCACTGGCAATCCCCGCTGGAAATACGGATCAATATACGTGTTCGGCGTGGACCCGACCACCGGCGAGGTCAAGTTCAGCGGCAATCCCGCCAGCTTCGCTGTGTCGGGCAGGCAGCCAGAACTGCTGTACGGCGGCCGGGACTTGAACGAGGCGGGCGGCTCGTTTGGAGAGACCTTCTGGTATTACAAGTTCTTGAATCCGGCCACTGGCACCGAGCAGAGAAAGGTGTCCTTCGTCCGGCTCGTACAGACGAGCGAGGGCCCGGTCTTGGTGGGTTCGGGATACAACCCGTAGGTGGCCGCAGGGCAATGGCACTGAGTTAGGCTAGGCCAATCCGGCGTTTCTTGAGCATGCTCTAATGCTTTGATTCCATGGCACTTACAAGAAATTCGAGGATGTTTCGCAAAACCCCTTGACATCCCGGCCCCAATTTGCGATGGTGAGCTTGAGGCGTCGGGCAAGCGCGTGGATCCGCTGATCGAAAAACTCCACTCCACCACCTTTTTCGGCCGCCGCTTCACGCGCAAGCAGCTCGCCGACGTGCAGCAGACCGTCGCCACCTTCCCGGCGCTGAGCCGCAAGGAACTGGCCCACACCATCTGCGAACACCTGCGCTGGCGCACCCCGGGCGGCGCCAACCGGGTCGCAGCCGCACTCGGACTGCTCGAAAAGCTTGCGCGGGCCGGGATTGTGCAGCTGCCCCCCAAGCGTGTCGAAAGCATGCGCCCGGGACCGCGCAAGCCACCGCCAGCGACCCGCCGCAGCGATCCCCAGCCGCGGATCGAGTGCGACTTGCAGGACTTGCTGCCGCTGCGCCTGCTGCGCCTCGAGCAGGAGGCCGACGTGCAGCTGTTCAACGAGTACATCGAGCGGCATCATTACCTCGGCTACCGCCAGCCGCGCGGCCCGCACCTGCGCTACTTCCTGCTCGACCGCCAGGGGCGGCGGCTGGGCTGCTTGCTGTTCAGCCAGGCGACCCATTCGCTGCGCTGTCGCGACGAGTGGATCGGCTGGCAGCCGGAGCAGTACAAGAAGCATCTGGAGCTGGTGCTGAGCCAGCCGCGCTTCTTGATCTTCCCGTGGGTGCGCGTGAAATGCCTGGCCTCGAAGGCGCTGGCGCTGGCGCTGCGCCAGTTGCCCCAGGACTGGCAGCAGCGCTATCGCACGAAACCGGTGCTGGTGGAAACGTTCGTGGATCAGCAGCTGTATCGCGGCACGTGCTACCGGGCGGCCAACTGGCAGTGTATCGGCCAGACGCGCGGGCGTGCCGATGCCGGGCGGACGCGCAAGCACGTGTACGTCTACCCCTTGGCGCGGGATTTCCGCTCGATCCTGCTGCACGGGCCGCGCCCGGCGGCCCGCAAGCCTCCGCCCGCGGAACCGGCCGAGTCCCTGTAGAGAGTCACATTATT
>JAJDTX010000044.1 GCA_022826925.1 Bryobacterales bacterium | reverse complement strand
GCCCCCACAGACTGCTGCCAAAACCCTTCCCAACCGCTCCGTCTGCCCCTGCTGCAAATCACAAATAATCCGGCAAAACGCCCTCTCCTGCCGCCGGAATATTCCGAAAAACTACCGCCGGAATATTCCGCCTCTCTACAGCAGCCTCCGCCATTCCTCATGCGCAGGTAGAACCCTGGATTCCCGGCCGCCAGCTGGCCGATGCGAGACTCGCTGAGCTCGATTAAGCTGCGATAGGAGTCGCACACGGCAATGACATCGAGATCGCTCGGTAGGCGCTGGGTGTCATCCATAGGAGATATATTAGTTTTTTTTAAGTCGAATGCAAGCGCCTTCTGGGATAAAATTTTTTAGTGTCGATATGACTCCATGCGAAGCGATCCTGGAAGCGGTCGACCAGAGCGGACGTTCCGATAGATCGGTGTCGCTGGCGGCGGTTGGTCATCACAGCTGCGTATCCAACCTGAGGCAGAACGAGGACATTCGAGTATCGACTGCGGCGGCGCTATGTCGTGAACTGGATCTAGAGTTCTACATCGGTCCGCCTCGACGCGTGTCGACACACATCCTCGAAGCCTTAGATCTGGCCACCTCAAGCAGTCTCGAGGATGCTTTCGTCGAGATTGCCAAGCACAAGCAGCAAGCAGAGCGTCACGAGGTAATCGAGGCGATTCACCGACTTGAGGAGCTTCAGCGAACAGCCATCAGGCTCCTCGGAGGCTGACCACTACATATAGTGGTGCGGGGGGGGCGGCGATAGCTCTGCCCGGGTCGAGTGATAGCTCTGCCGAATTTCGTCCCACGCTCATTCGCCTGAGTGCGACTTACCTGGCTAGAGTCGGTGTGGCTGCAGGCGCAACTCGTTTATTTTCTGGCCGTTATTGGTCGCTCGTGGACGCCATTGGACGGAATTTATGCGGGCAGGGCTGTGGCCCAGGTATTTCGTCCCCCAACAGCGGGCATTGGAGAAGCAACTCCGCAGCCGCGCTGCCCATAGCCCTCCTCCGGAAGACGAGTCCTAACTGGCTGCGGCAGAAGTCCTGCGTGGCGGGCAGAGCTGTTCCCAGCCACGCCACGCTCAGCCGCGAACGGCTCTTCGGACCTCAGCAGATTGATTGGGCTGAACCGAAGGCCTGCCGGCGGTACCTTGGGGCCTTCCGCATGCGAAGACCGCACGACCATCGACTTCTGCCCCAGCCGGCTAGGGGCGAGTCCATCTCGAACTCAGTGCTGTAGGACGGGCTGGCGGCCAGCGAGCGTGAATGGATCTGGCGGCCTGTCCGGCTGTTGGCCATCTCCTTCCGCATCAGAGACATGCTGAAGTGTCGGGAGCTCAAGCTGCATCTCGCCAGCAGGGCCAGAACAATCGCAAATCCCCTCGCCGGCCGAAACATACAATGAAAATTGGCGTCACGCGAAGGCGTTTGCGTGGCCGACCCGAGTTCGGGACGGTGACCCAGTTTCAGGCGGCTGTGCGAGACATTAGCACGGCTCTTCGATACTTTCGCCGCAACCTTGGGTTCTTCGCCGTCTCCGTCGTCAACCTGGCGCTCGGGATCGGAGCAACCACGGCTGTGTTCAGCGTGGCCGAGGCATTGCTGCTGCGCCCGCCCCCGTATCCCGACAGCGATCGGCTGGTCACCCTGCGAAGCGTCGAGACCGTGAGTGACCATCCGGTCACACGCGCGGCTCCGGGACTCCTCGCCGACTGGCAGGATCAGGCGAAGTCGTTCGAGGCGGTTGCAGGCTACCGATGGGAGACCGTCGATTTGATCGACGGGGCGCAAAGTGACCGCTTGGGCGGACTTCTTGCAACACCGGAATTCTTCGACGTATTCCGGGCGCCGCTTCTTGGAAGGACCTTCCAAGACGGAGACCGGGGAGCCCAGCGCCCGCACGAAACGACCGCTACGGGGCAGGCGTTGGTGGTTGGCAACGGGGTCTGGCGCCGACACTTCGACTCGGATAGCTCGCTCGTAGGTGATGCTATCGATCTCTATATCCTCAATACCTCTCGCCCTGGTCCCACCAAGTACACGGTTGTCGGCGTCGCAACGGCACCGGTTCGGTTTCCTCCGCTCGAGGCTGACTTCCAACTCGGGGGCTCCACAGTGGTCGAAACGGTTGACTTCTGGATGCCGCAGTTCGTCTCGGCAACCCAGCTGGCCGAGCCGGGACCCGAAGACTATTGGTTCGACGTGGTTGGGAGATTGCGACCGGGTGTGACTCTCGCGCAGGCGCAAGCCGAAATGGATGTCATCGCCAGCCTCCATGCCGAGCGCTTCCCCGAGTCCTACCGCAACAGAATAGTCCGGGTCGTGCCGTTGCAGGAGCACATGGCAGGAGGTTCGCGCAACGGGATATTGCTCCTGCTGCTCGGCACTGCCATTCTCTTGGTCATCGCCTGTTCAAATGTCGCGGCGCTGCTTCTCGCTCGCGGTCTCGCGCGGCGCAGCGAGATCGCGACACACCTGGCGCTGGGAGCGCCCTCCTGGGTATTGGTGCGACGGTTGCTCATAGAGGCTTTGGTCCTTGCGACATGTGCCGGAGCGCTGGGCGTCTTGCTCGCGGCATGGGTCATCAGCTTGGCGAAGCCGTGGATGCCGCCGAGCCTTCCACTGCTCCAAGGAATGGGCATCAACGTGACTGTCTTGGCGTTCGCGCTCGCCAGCGTGATCGCCGCTGCGTGTATCGCCGGCCTCGCACCCGCCCTGCGATCCATCCGGGCCGCCGGAACCTTGGCAACTGGTCTGGACGGCCGCAGTGTGACGTTGGGGAGATTGCAATCCCGCCTTGTTGGTGTTCTCGTGTCGATCGAAGTCGCACTAGCAATCGTCCTGCTGGTCGGGGCAGGGCTGCTGGTCCGGAGCACGCTTCGGGCCGGCCAGGTCGAAACCGGGTTCAACCAAGACGACCTGCTGACAATGACCGTCTCGCTGCCGCCCAACAAGTTCGACTGGGCTCATAACGCGGTTTTCGCGCGCGACGTGCTGGAAGAGGTTCGGACGCTCCCGGCAGTCAGCGACGCGGCAGCGGTGCACGGCATACCAATGGGATCCGGAAGCTACTTCTCGAGCGGGGAAGGGATCGTCGAAGGGTACGTGCCCGGGAACGAGTCCGAGAAGCCAAGCTATGGAATTCGCATCGTGAGCCCGGGCTATTTCGCCACCATGCAGATCCCCATAGTGGCCGGCCGGCCCTTCGAGGCACGCGACGAGGAAGGACAGATCGGAGGCAGTCGCACCGTCCTCGTCAGTGAATCCTTCGCGAAGCGCTACTGGAGGGGGCTTGATCCCCTGGGCAGGCGCATTAGCTTTGGCGGGGGCTATTCGGACTGGAAGATGACCGTGGTCGGCGTCGCGGGAGACGTACGATATGCGGGACTGGAGAGCGGTCCAACTGTCGACATCTATATTCCTCTCGGCCTGTTCCCGCAAACGGCAGTCACGCTGATCGCGCGAACCAGAACTGATCCGCTCAACGTGGTGCCGTCAATCCGGCAGCGCATTCGCGGCGTCGACCAGCATGCCTTCGTGACAGACATACGGTCCATGGATCAACTGGTCGCCGATTCGCAAGCCCAGCGCCATGCCGGCACTCTCTTCGTGTCTGTCTTCGGGATTTTGGCCCTCGTGTTGGTCGTGGCAGGTGTCTACAGCGTCATTGCCCAGGCGGTTGTGGAACGCAGGCGCGATCTCGCTATCCGCTCGGCTCTCGGCGCTGTACCGTCTAGAGTCGTCGCTGCGGCAATGCAGACGGCGTTGCAGCCCGCGATTGCCGGCATGTTGCTTGGCGGGTTGGCGGCGATTGGGACGAGTCGCGTTCTGGCCTCGGTACTCTTCGGGGTAAGCGCCTTCGACATCGTGACGTGGGCAGCGGCATTCGCGACCCTCTTCGGGGCCTGTGTCGCAGCTGGGTTTGTTTCCGGGCGACGAGCTGCCCAGATCGATCCAGTCGCTGCGCTACGGAGCGAGTAGCGGCGGTCCCCAAGCGTCAAGCAGCGCCGGCAGGCTCTAGCTCGTCAACGCTGTGATCGACTATCCTTCCGTCGAACAGTCGCACTATTCGCTCTGCGTAGGCCTCGAATCGCGGGTCGTGCGTCACCATGCAGATGGTCGCTCCGCCGTCATGGACATCTCGCAGCAACTCCATGACGGCCTCACCGTTCTTCGAGTCGAGATTCCCGGTCGGCTCGTCGGCGAGCAGCACTGAGGGCTCGCCACCGAGCGCCCGGGCCACTGCCACCCTCTGCTGCTGACCGCCCGATAGCTGCGACGGATAGTGCTTCATCCGGTGGGCCATCCCGACCCGTTCCAAGGCTTCCTCGACCCGCTTCTTGCGTTCGCTGGCCGGCATCCCTCGATACGTCAGTGGCAGGTCGACATTCTCGAAGACCGTGAGGTCGCCAATTAGGTTGAACGCTTGGAAGATGAAGCCGATCTGCCGATTTCGGATGCGGGCCCGTTGCTTCGCCTTCAGGTTCTGGACAGACTCGCCGTTCAGCCGGTACATCCCCTCGGTCGGGGTATCGAGCAACCCCAGGATCGATAGCAGAGTTGATTTGCCGCAGCCCGATGGGCCCGAGATCGCCACGTACTCGCCATCGCGAATCTCGAGATCGATACCCGAAAGCGCGTGCGTCTCGACCTCATCGGTGAAGAACACCTTGGACACGGCTTCCAAGCGGATGAGTGGCGCACTGCCGTTAGTTGAATCTGCCATTGCCTAGCTTGCTTCCTCCTTGTGTCGCAGAACTGACCGCCTATTCGAGCCGGATCCTGTCGTAGGCGTCCCACGCCGACATGTCGGATAAGACCACCTTGTCGCCTTCACTCAGGCCGGAACGAATTTCGATAGTGCTGACCGAAACCTTGCCCACCTGCGCTTGGATGCGCGAGGCGTGCGTTTGGTCGCCCTCCAGCTTGAAGAGTCCCATGAGGCTCTCCTCCCTGGCATGGATGGGGCGCCCCACGTGCAGCACATTCTCAAGCCGCTCGAGTTCGATTGTCCCGTCGACGCTGAGGTCGGGCCGAGCGCCCCGGGGCATTTCGCCGAGCAGCCGGATGTCCACGAGCACGGTTCCCTCGATCGCAGCCGGATCGATGCGTGAAACCTCACCCTCGATCACCCCGTTCCGGGTGTCGACCTCCGCGCGCTGCCCGACCGCTACGTCGTTTACCAATGTCTCTGGAATCTTGAGCTCCGCCTTCAGGTGTGTCGGGTCGGAAACCCGGGCTAACTCGTCACCCGGGGCAACCAGCTGCCCGACCTCGACATCCATGAGCTGGAGGATTCCCTGCAGGCCAGCCCGAACCTTGAGCCGATCTACCTTGTCTTGGCGCAGCGCGAGGAGGGCTTCCATCTGCTCAATCCGAGCCCGTTGCGCCGCCAGCTGCGCTTCCACGGATGGCTTGCGGGCATCCCCGCGAGCCCGTTCCAGCTCAAACCGCTTCTGCAGCTGTTCCATGGCCACGCGTGACTTCATGAGGGTGACTTTGTCTGTAAGCCCGGACTTGGACAGCTCGAGATCGGCATCGTGCTGCGCCTTGGCTTGCAGGTACTGTCCCTCGAAGTCAGCCGTTAGGGACTCCTGGGTAAGTCGCTGGTCCTCAAGCTGGGCCTGGAGATTCGCCAACTCGGCCTGGCCCTCTCTCAGCTGGGCCGCGGCGTCTAGGTATTCCTGCTCGACTTGCGGGCTGCTGAGTTCCAGCAGGACGGTGCCCGGCTCGACAGGCTGGCCGGGCTGGACGAAGCGTCGCTCGATGCGGCCCGCGTCACTCGCCGCGATCACGACCACGGTCTCGGGCACCAAGGTGCCGATACCGCGGACCTGCCGCAACATCTCGCCGCGCTTGACCGTGTCCGTGAAGACGACCGCGGCATCCACGCCCGGTGCCGCTGGCTCGATGCGGGACACGGCCCAAGCCACAGCCAGAAACGCGACAGCCGCAATGGACCAAGCGGCAATCTGCCGCGTGCGCTTCCGCTGGGCGTATCCGATGCGCGGCTTGTCCATGTGAACGTCTGCCTAGGTAGACCGCAATGCCCCAGTTATTCTAGCTTCCGATGCGCCGCTCAGTGGCGCGTCGCGAAGCTAGCAGTGCCGCTAGGACCACGGCAGCGATGGCTGCTTGATAGATGCGAAGGCGCTAGCCCTCCACGGCTATTTGCGGCCTGCTGAGTATCGGGAGAGGAACTTTCACTTTATGGACCCGCCAGTGTCTGCGGGCAGTGGCAATATCGCCGGGAGGCCCTTGGACTAAAGCGGACAGTCCGCGTCCTGCCCGTGGATCGAGACGTCCCGAACTGCCTGTTTGAGTCCGAGAGGGGGGTACTGGAGGCAATCCGAAAGCAGACGGACCGCTTATGCGCTGCTGACGACGGAGTCAGGGAGAGATGACGCGCAAGTCCCGGTCTAGCTCCACGACCGCGGCTCCGAGTCCACTGCCGACGCGCCTTGCAAAGCGGACGTCGGAGATCGATACCCGATAGCCATTCTCTGTCTTCTGAACTCGATAGGCCGGTAACCGTTTCCAGTTGTTCAGACCCCTGACCTGCGGTGCGGCAAGCGCAGCCCGTGTGACGGGGCTCTCGCGACCACGGTCGATGGACGGATAGGTAAATCGGATCGATTCAGTCGACAGCCAGTTGACCTCTAGGAAGTGATAGTGCTCGGCGTCGGCGACGACAATGTCTCGGCGAAAGGGATTGCCAGGTGCGGGCCCCGGCATGATCTCCAGCGGGACGCTGTCGCGCTCTGCTAGCCACGCAACGACCTGCCGCGCGGCCAGCCGTGACGTGGTCACCATGAACCCGATATACAGCAGGGTGGCAACCAAGGAGAAATTAGCAATTCGTCGAATCCGGCCCTGAGATCGCCCGTCAAGGCGCAAGAAGATGATCGCGACCACACCCATGCACCACAGGAGCCGGACCAGCAGGGCTGCGCCATCAAAGCTAGTAATGAGCATCGTCGTCGCGGCACCGAGTGCCAGCCACGCCGAGACGCCGATCTTCGATGCGCTGTGCGCAACCACAACGGAACTGCCGAGCAGCAGCCAGAGCCATGGATCGATGATGAACAGGGCATCGCCGTAGAACCACTTGCCGTCAAAAGGCATCAGGAGGCGGACGCCATAGATGTTCAACCAGTCAAGCAAGGGGTGCGAGACGACAGCCAAGGTGCTCAGTCCAAGCAGCGGGCCTGCCCGCGCCGCCGGCTCTCTCCCTCGCAAGCGCGCGATGACTCGATCGACAAGCAACAGAAGCAAGGTCAGAACGATGGGCAGGACGACCATCGCAAGCACTCCGTGCGTCCACCCCCGCCTAAACCAGAGAGACAGGTCGCGGTCCATGAACATCGTGACCGCGTCAATGTCAGGAGCGTTGGCGCCGAGAATCAGGGCCGGAGCCGAATAAGGGGTCAATTCCTTGAGGCGCGTCTCCGCCAGCGTGGCACCGGCAAGAGTGTGGGCGAGGGGGTCCATAGGACAAGGGAAAGCCGGCACTTGGACGGCTTCAGAGACAAGGCCGACTGGGACTTTCCAGAATACTTAAGACCCACCGTGTACCCACCGCCGATGCGGCAGGCGACAAGCCAGTCTCTCTGCTAGGCTCACGACAGCATCACTGCGGAGAGAACGAGACGGCGGTTTCTGACTGGCATCGCAGCGGCCTTGGCCCCGCAGCAGCGGGGCGCGGCAGGTGCCGAAAACGGAGAGCCGTATCGGGAACATATCCGAAGGAGGTTTCCGCTTCGGGGAGATCGCGTACCCATGAATGGCGCGAACTTGTACCCGTCTCCGACAAGTGTCGCCGCAACCGTGGCAGAGCTGACTGGGTCGATCGATGAGGACTGCTCATTCCGAAGCCGGGAGCGCTACGCTCTGGATAGGGAGACCGTGCAGGCCCAAATTGCGAGCCAGCCTTGAGCGGAAAGTGTGATCAGACGATGGCATTGACGCGAGAATTCAACGTGACAGTGCGGGAACGGCTCCAGCGCGACCCATCCTTTCGTGAGGCGCTTCTGGAGGAGGCGGTCGGTTGCCTGCTGGCTAGCGACTTGGAGACGGGCAAATCTCTGCTGCGCGATTACGTCAACGCCACCATTGGATTTGGCGAACTCGGGGCGATGATGGACAGGTCACCCAAGGGCCTGATGTGCATGCTCAGTCAGAAGGGCAATCCGCAGGCGCGCAACCTGTTCGAGATCATCGGTTGTCTGCAGCGGCGCGAGGGTGTGCATCTCAAGGTCCAAGCGGTCAAGGTGACAGGCAGCGTCGCGTGAACGTTGCGTCCTGCACGCTCGCTGAGCCGTCCAAGGCGCCCGTTTTCCTCGAAGTGCTTCAGTGTTCCGCGTCCCGGAATATTCCGAACCGATCGCTTCAGCTGGGCGGGCCTCGTGCTCGGTCCGGCATGCGCGTCCCGCAAGCGATCATCCGGCACCTCTGTTAGGCTCATCACAGCATGACTACAGAAAGCACAAGAAGGCGGTTTCTTAACGGCATCGTGGCTGTTTCGGCATTGGCCACCCGCCCTAGCGTGGCAGCGGGAGCCGAAGACGGAGAGGCGTATTGGGAACAGCTTCGGAAGAAGTTTCCGTTTCGGGAAGATCGCGTGCCCATGAACGCCGCGAACCTGTGCCCGTCTCCGACAAGCGTCGCCTCGACCGTGACGGAGCTGACCAGGTCGATCGACGAGGACTGCTCCTTCCAGAACCGGGAGCGCTACGCTCCGGACAGGGAGACCGCGCGGACCCGGGTTGCCGACCAGATCGGAGCCGAAGCGGACGAAGTCGCTCTAGTTCGCAATACCAGCGAAGCCAACAACATCATCAACAACGGGCTCGACCTCAAGACCGGCGACGAGGTCGTGATCTGGCGCCAGAACCATCCGACCAACAACGTCGCTTGGAAGGTTCGGGCGCAACGGAGAGGATTCTCGCTGCGCGAGGTTGAGGTTCCGCCGAACCCTTCTGCCCCTGATGAGTTGATTCGTCCGTTTAGGGAGGCACTGACTCCGCGGACGCGCGTGCTGGCCCTCACCCATGCGTCCAACGTAAGCGGGGTCTTGCTACCAGTGCGGGAGCTCTGCGAATTCGCTCGGCGCTCTGGAATCTACGTCCATGTGGATGGAGCCCAGACCTGGGGCGCGCTCGAGCTGGATCTCCATGAGCTTGGCTGCGATTCATTCGCAGCCAGCGCGCACAAGTGGTACTGCGGCCCCAAGGAAGTCGGGCTCCTTTATGTCCGCCGCGAAAGGATCCCAGAGATCTGGCCCAGCACCGTGGCTCCCGGATGGGGTGAGGAGGCGGAAACCGAACTCGCTGGAGCCCGGAAGTTCGAGTCGATGGGTCAACGCGATGACGCTGCCATCAGTGCGATGAGAGAGGCTGCGGGACTTCACTCCTCCATCGGGACAGATCGTGTAGAGCGGCGAGTCCGTGAACTCTCTTCGCTACTCAAGCAGTCGCTGGCTGCAACCGGAGCCACGCTCGTTACACCCGTCGACGACAAGCTCAGCGCCGGTGTATGCATCATGCAGGTGGCACCCGAGAAGCGGCAAGCAGTCTTCGACGCCATGTATGACAGATTCGGCATCGCCGGATCGACATCCGGCGGCTTTCGCCTGTGCCCACACGTCTACAACACTCGTGAGCATATCGAGAGGGCCGTGCGGGGCGTTGCGTCGATTCGAGCCCTTTGGGCGTGAGTTCAGTTCCCCAAGAGCTCGTCAAGAGTTTCAGACGCGGCAGATTCGCCCTGAGCATTTCGTAGCCTCCGGGCGACCGCTGGAGCCCCACTCACCCAAGCCCGAGGCCGAGAGCGTCACCTATCGAACGAAGTAGCCAGCCACGCGCCAGAGCCCGTCCCTGTCCAGCATGGGTGTGATCGTCTCCACGGCATCCGCCTTGTTCTCAAAGGACGCTTGATACCGAATGACGACGTATTTCCCGTCGGGCATGCCGGGGAGTTCGGTTTCGTATACCGCGTCTAGGAATGACCTCGACTGCATCGCGCCGAGCGGTCGTCGAGCAGATCGAACTGCGCTTTCCCAATGGATGCGCGCGACATTGACCTTGAACAGCGATGCAGCTTCATTCCAGCTCTCGGAATATTGCTCGGAATCAACGAGAGCCAGCCATTCAAGTGTGGCCTTCCTAGCGGAGGCCTTCGCGTCCGGGTCAGCTGTAAGCGGAGTGCTGAAAATGATCAAACAAGCCAACAGCATCCACTTCGCAGAACCCTTGTTGAGCATCTTGGCCAGCCTAGCATGACTCACCTGCTTGGGTTTCCCGCCACCGCCCGAAGCATCAGCTGTCGCGTCATCTTCAATCACGCGATTAGACCAGATCGGTCCGAGCACTCAATCCGCTCAGATATCTGGGGGGCAGGAGAATATTGCGTACTAAGATCTCGCCTGCAGCCTGCGGGGCTTAGCACAGACTCGGATGCCGCCGACGTCTGTGGACCGGATCAGTTCGCTGGTTCCAACGCACCTGCCGTTGTGATCGTGGTCGGCGCTCGGTAACAAGAGTCGCGTTTCACTAGGCGTAGCAGACAAGAACTGCCTGAGGAGGCGCTTGTGGTTGCTGAACTGGCCGCCACCGACGTCATGTGCCATCAGCAGACGCGCACGCCTCAAAAAGGGTCGCTGGGCATCGGTGCCTGCTCGGAATCAAGCGATGCACTAGTCTCATCCGATGCTGCGCAGACGAGCCACGTAACATGGCTTCCAGCGAATCAGATTTCGCATGAAATTCTTGCAAATGAAATTATGCAAGGAAAATCATGCTAGTCTGGGGATTGATGGATACGTACCTGATAGGAGTGCGACTCAAGGCGCTACGCGCAGAGCAGGGGCTCTCCCAGAACGATCTCGCTCAGCTCTTCGGGTTCAAGGACCGCCAGACCGTTTCGGCAATCGAGACCGGCACGCGCCGAATGACTGCGACGGAACTGATGCTAGCAGTCGAGAAGCTGGGCGCACCGCTCGAATACTTCACCGATCCGTTTCGGCTCGTCGGCGAAGGCCGCTTCTCATGGCGGCAGACAGGTGTCGGAGTAGACCAGCTTGGAGAGTACGAGCGCGACGCGGGTCCGTGGATCTCGGCGTACCGCGCGCTGGCACCGAAAGTTGGGCACGATTTGCCGCTCATGCGGCGGACCCTTGGACTGACCCGTAACTCGCGTTTCGAGGATGCCATGGCGGCCGGGGAGCGCTTCGCCACCGAATTCGACCTAGGAGAGGCCCCTGCAACAGGCTTGATCGAAGTCATGGAGCGCGAACTGGGCATGCTGGTTCTGATGGTTGACGCCCAGCAAGGAATCTCTGGCGCCGCTTGCCGGTTGCCAGAACTGGACACAGTCATCATCCAACGGCGCGAGGTTGAGGGCCGGCGCAACTTCGGTCTCGCGCACGAGTTATTCCACATCCTGACATGGGATGCCATGCCGCCAGAACGTTCCGAGGAAGTCCGGGAAACCGGCGGTAACCGAGTTGAACAACTGGCCAACAATTTCGCGGCGGCGGTCCTGATGCCAGCCTCGTCACTGAAACAGAAAGGCGATTGGTCTCGTCTGGCCGAGGAGGACTTGATCGCACAGCTGAACGCGGTGGCAGACAAGCTTCGGGTGACCTCCTCCGCCCTGCGCTGGCGGCTCGTTTCGCTCGGGGAACTGAAACCTGCCGTGGCGCGTTCGCTGCCCGAGGCGGCGCTGCTCTACAACGAGCGCAAGGTAGTTCATGAGGTAACACCTGCCTTGTTCTCAAGACGATTTGTCGAGGTCCTCGCTTTGGCCATCGAAGCGGGCTATGTCTCCGCCCGCCGCCTAGCCGGCGTGCTCAGCCTTGCCGTTGAAGATTTGGCGGACCTGTTCGCGGCGCACCGCGTCGCTCATCCAGTCGATCTGTGAGGTACGATGGCGCGACATCACGGTCCCGTGCTCTTAGACACGAACGTCATCTTGGAATCGCACCGCACAGGTTCTTGGCGCGCCCTCGCAGGCGGCTACCACGTTGAGACTGTCGAGGATTGCATAGCGGAAACGCAACCGGGCAACCAGCGGCGGCGGGCCGAACAGCGGATTGATCGGCACGGGTTGCGTAAGTCATTCGCAGCGGTGCATCGTGTCACAGACCGCGAGCGAGCCGAGTTGGCCGTGCGAGTACCCGATATCGCCCTAGACAGGGGCGAGGCTTCGCTTTGGGCTCACGCAGTTCATCGCGACGATTCCTGGATACTGTGCGGTCCCGACACGGCCAGTCTACGTTTCGGGATTCGACTCGGATTCCGCGACCGGCTGGTCTCATTGGAACGACTGCTCGACAATGCAGGCCATCGCCCAACCCCATCGCTACGAGACGCATACACAAGGACATGGCACGACAGAACGCTTGGACTCTTGGTTCTAGCTGAGCATAGCCAGCCATAAGGTGTCCGCCCGAGTGCCCCCGCTAGTCCATGCGGCGCGGCAGGAGGGCGACGAGCGGGACGCATTGGTCTTGGCCAGCCACATGCTGCGATTCTTTCGGGAAATCCCGGCCGCTGAATCGACCGGGCCTGGGAACCGCAGCCGATTGGCTATTCGCAGAGTGTGCAGATTTCCGGTGTGCTCATCGTGTTTCGGGTGGTGCCCTGCGGTGGGGGTCCCGTTTGCGCGAAAATCGCTTGCGAGACGGCTGGTTTCTGGAGCGACCACGAGCAAGGCCAACACGGAAGCCGTATTCAGCCAACACCGAACCTCCGGTTGCAGCGCCATGAAGGATCCTGTCGCTTGGTACGACAAGCACGCGAGCACGGTCTCCTCGCAATACGAATCCGTGAATCCGGAGTCCCTATACGGCTGGCTGACCGACCTGCTGCCCGAACCGCCGGCCCTAGTCCTCGATGTTGGCGCCGGGTCCGGACGCGACGCTGCTTGGCTCGCCGCCACGGGATACGAGGTGTTCGCCGTCGAGCCTTCCAAGTCGATGCGGCGGGTCGCGACAAAGCTGCATCCCGCACCCTCGGTACGTTGGGTCCACGACTCGCTTCCCAAGCTGGACCACACGGTGCGGTCGGGGCTCTCGTTCGACGTGATCCTGCTCAGCGGAGTATGGATGCACGTCCCTCCGGGGCAGCGGCCGCGAGCCTTTCGCAAGCTCGTCAACCTTCTCAGGCCGGGAGGCATCATCGCTATCTCTCTGCGGATCGGTCCCGAGGAGCCGGAGCGCGGAATGTACGGCGCGGACAGTGCGGAAATCGAGTCGTTAGCGAAGAAGCACGGGACGATTGTCCAGCGAGCACTGGAGCGCGAGGACCTGTTGGGCCGCGACGGGGTGCGGTGGAAGAACTACGTTCTGAGGTTTCCCGACGACGGAACGGGCGCGCTGCCGCTGCTCCGGCACGTGATCCTGAACGACGACAAGAGCTCGACCTACAAGCTCGGCCTGCTGCGCTCGATCTGCCGCATCGCTGATGGCTCTGCCGGGCTTGTCCGGCTCACTGACGACGACAAGGTCTCCATACCGCTCGGATTGGTCGCGCTGACTTGGCTAAGGCTCTACAAGCCGCTGCTCGCAGCTGATTTCCCGCAGAATCCAAAGAACGTTTGCGATGGGATTCACCTAGGATTCGTCCGAGAAGGCTTTCGCAGGCTCGGAGGATTCTCTCACCTGGACATGAGAGTCGGAATCCGCCTCGGGGCGACCGACGCAGCCGCACTCCACCGGGCTCTCCGCGATGCGGCCGAAACGATCCGGCGCATGCCCGCCCGACACATGACGTTCCCAGACGGGTCGCCGATCCTTCCGGTGCAGCGCACCTCAAAGCTCTCCAGGGCGCCGACGCCCGAAGTCATCGACGAACCGTACCTACGCAGTTTCGGCGAGATGCTCGTTCCATGGAGAATCTGGCAAGCCGTGCAACGGTTTGCAGTCTGGATCGAGCCGGCGCTAGTGGAGGAGTGGATCCGGCTCATGCAGCGATACGCGGAAACGCAGGGCCGAGACTTGCCAAGGGATCGCGCCGCTGCGGCGATGGTATGGTCCGACCCCACGCGAGACGTTGGAATCGCCAAGCGGCAGGCGCGAGATCTCCTCGAGTCCAGCAAGCTTTACTGCGTCTGGAGCGGCAAGAGACTCTCAACGAAGTCGCTCGACCTCGACCACTGTTTTCCTTGGTCGGCTTGGCCGTGCTCCGACCTCTGGAATCTCATGCCCGCTAATCGGTCGGTGAACCAGAACGAGAAGCGAGCGAAGCTGCCAAGCGCGACGCTCATGCTGGCCGCACGCGACCGCATCATGTCTTGGTGGGAGGCGGCGTACGATTCGTCAAGCCCTCTAATTCGAAAGAGGTTTGCGCTCGAGGCTGCATCCAGCTTGCCCGGCGTTCTGCCATCGACCATGGATCTCGACTCGTGTTTCGAAGGAGCATTCGCGCAACGCACCAAACTACGCTACGACCAGCACGTGCCGGAATGGTCGGGAGAAAGATACGTCGAGTAAGTGCCCCTGAAGGCGCGCTCAACACGTCGGCTAGCGGCCTGGCGGCCGAATTCTGGTGCCGATAGCCGATCAGGTCGAATCCGTTGCTGGACAGCAGGCTTTCGACGGCAGGCACGCGTACGTGCGAGCGCTCACCCGTCGGCGCGCTCAAATCCGAACGTTAGCCGCAGTCCCGACATCATCGACGGTTTCGCTGTCGTGCGGCTCTCCCTCAAGGACTCCCGCGCATGCCATCCATGGCCTGTCGACCTGTTCTTTGGAAACTGTTTCACGCAAGCTCCTCCGACACAACTCGGCCAGCGAAATCCCCTGCCGTCTCGCCATCGACTTGGCCCGACTGTACAGCTCTTGGTCTAGCGAGATCGACGTCCTGATCATGATCTCCAGCCTAGGATCGACGATAACAGAACCAACCTTCCGGGCTGTTCCAGTGTGACTCCCCGCTGAGCAAGTGCTGGAGCCAGAGCCTTCTCGGTTCCATCGATCTCTTCTCTCGCGTCTTGCGGAATCACCAGCGAGGTTGCGGTAGGCCGACAAGAACTCCCTCTCGGAAGACACAACACGCCGCCACTGAGGGGCTAGCGGGCGACAAGCAGAAGACGCCATCATTCGACGATCGCGCCAGACCAAAGCTGTTCAAGGAAACGCTCCCACGGCAGAATCCAAATCCCGTCGCTCGTCCGCCGAGCGTCCCGCTCGTTGCAAACTACAATCGCCTGCCGCGGGCTATGCTCGTCGACATATGCGCGGATGCTCCTCAAGTCAGACGGACGCAGGCGTATGCTCCCTTTGACCTCGATCGCAACATCGCCGTCGCGCCCGAGAACGAAATCGCATTCCAGGCCGGACTTGGTGCGCCAGAATCGTACCGGAAGCTCCACTTCTCGATAGCTTCGGTAGGCGAGCAGTTCCATGAGCACTAAGTGCTCAAGTGCCCGCCCGAACTCCGGCCCTGCAGGCCGTTCGACCCGGCGGCCCATCAAGTGGCCCGCAACGCCGACATCGAACAGGTAGAACTTCGGCGCACGCGTGATGACCTCTCGCGAGCGTCTCCGACTGAACGGTTCGAGCAGAGTGCCGACGAGCGTGTCCACGAGAATCTGGAAGTACTCGCGAACCGTCTTTGAATCGACGCCGCAATCCCTGGCGACGTTGCTGAAATTGAGGAGTTCGCCGTGGCTGAACGATAGCGCGTCGAAGAACCGCGAGAACGCGGGAGTGTTCCTGACCAATCCCTCGTCGAAGACCTCTTCCTTCAGATAGTCGTCGACATATCCGGCGAGCGCCCGTCGGTACTGCTTCGTGTCGTAGTGCTGGGGAATCAACCCGCGGTTCAGCGCCCGCAGCAGATCGAAATCGGGAATCTCCGCATAAGTCAGTGGATGCAGGCCGAAGCGCCAAGCCCGCCCTCCGAGCAGGTTGCCGTGACCGCGCCTGAGCTTACGCGCACTGGACCCGCAGAGTACGAAGCCGAGACCTTTGTCCTCGATCAGTCGGTGGACTTCGTCCAAGACAGCCGGCACCTTCTGCACTTCGTCGATGATGACGGGGCTGGTAAGAGTGGGGCCGTCCAGCGCAGCCAATCGCTCGGCAAGTGCCCAGGGACTTCGGGTGAACTCCAGCAGCAGCCTGGTGTCCAGCAGGTCAAAGCGCACCGCATCCGGGAATCGCTCGCGAAGCAGCGTGGACTTTCCTGTCTTGCGCGGCCCCCAGAGAAAGGCCGACTGCCCCTTGGGAAGTTCTAGGCTGAGGATTCTCTCGTAGCTCACAAGCAGGAGTGTATTCCCAATTAGGTCAACTAACTCGGAATATACTCCGATTTATCAGGATCTGTCAAGGCCGCCCGACGATGGTCCCGCCCTCCCCCTGCGTGTCATTTATCAGGTGTCAGGCGTACGGCCGAGGTTCGCTCGGACCGGCCCCGCTGACTGGCGCTCCAGATCACAGCGATGGCAGCCCGCTCACCTCAACCGTGAACGGGAGAGTGCTGACCTTCCCCCTGCGCCGCACCTGCACCCACACTCGGTACATGCCCGGTTCCGGGAAGATCACGTTCATCTGGATCAGCTTGCCGCCATCGGCAATGCTGGGGTGTCCGTGCATCATCGTGATCAGATCGTCCTTGACCGCGAGCATGTGTGCCCATGCGCCGAGGTACTTCTGCAGTCCCCGGGCCGTGTTGAGCTCGAAAAACAACAGCGTCAGAAGACCTGCCACCGGATCGGGCGGATCGGTCCGCAACGAAACCTTGACGTTGCGGCCCCGCTTGGGCTCTCTGTCAGCAGTCAGGCTAGGAGCGAGCATCTCCAACGGCTCCTCGAATCCGGCGGTGGTCAACGTCATCGGTATCATCTGCGGAGTTCCCCTGGCCGGGTAGAAGTCGCCCATCAGCCGATACACGCCCGGCTTGTCGAACACTGCTTCGATCCGAAAGATGCCGTCATCGCCGAGCGTGGGATGCTCGTGTCGAAACACCTCAAGGTCGTGGCTCACCCAGAACAGGTGGAAGAGCTTCTCGTGGACGGTCTCGAATTCGGTTTGGCGCTCTCCGCTGTCAGGCTGCAAGACCTCGAAGCCCAACTCCACAGGTTCGCCGACCCGAACCGCTGCCGGAGTCGTCGTCAAGCGGACCTGGTACTCGGCTGGCACAGGCAGGCCGAATACGAGTTGCATCCCGCAACGGGAACAGACTCCCGCACTCTCGGACCTGATATCAGGGTCCATCGGGCAGACAAACGGAA
The DNA here is from genome assembly GCA_022826925.1 of Bryobacterales bacterium. Classification (GTDB taxonomy): domain Bacteria; phylum Acidobacteriota; class Terriglobia; order Bryobacterales; family UBA6623; genus VXMF01. The sequence continues at coordinate 27,684 of JAJDTX010000044.1, read as the reverse complement.
GCGGGCCAAGGCGCACGGGGTCCAGGTCCAGCTCCAAGCCCTCGACAACGCTCTGCCCAAACAGCGGAGTCAAGGCCAGCAAGGCCAAGGCGCACAGCAACCGCATGGCTCGCTGCCATGCGCGACGACGCCCCGAAGCGACGCGGGGAAGTGCCGGCCCCAGCGACATCAACCGTTCCCGCTTGGGCAACCGGTCACCGCTTCACCCATTTCTGCAGCAGGGGCGGGCTCGCGCGAGGCTGTCGCGTCAGCCCGGCAAAGACGTTTCCGAGATCGTCCGCTCCCAATCCCTCCGGATCGGTCCCGCCGATGAAGGCCAGCACCGCGCCGTCACCAGCTCTGCCGATTCGGACTCCATTCTCGCCGCCGGGATTGCGCACAGCGCCGGCGATCGTCTTGCCGGACTCGGAATCGGAAACGAACAGGAAGTCGCCGGATATGATCGCGATCCCGCTGGGTCGGCCGAACTGTCGCCAATCATCTACGAAGTTCATGTCCTGATCGAAGATCTGGACACGGTCGTTGGAGCGGTCGGCCACGAACAACCGGCCTCGCGAATCAAACGCCAGCGCGTGCGGGCCATCGAACTCCCCGGGGCCAGAGCCCTTCTTGCCCCATTCGTCGACATACTCGCCATCGCTTGTGAAGCGCATGAGCCGGTCGCCGTCCTGCTGGCTGGTCGAAGGGCGCGGGAAATGGCCATCGGCAATGATGATGTCGCCGTTGGGTGCCACAGCGCAGGCGGTCGGCGCGATGAACGTGTCCTTGCCCGCCTTCGACACGCCGGCCTTGCCCAGCGTCAGGAGCAGCTCGCCGTCCTGGCTGAACTTGAAGAACTGGTAGCCCCGCCCGGCCTTGGACGGGTCGTCCCCGAAGGGGCCGCTATCGCCCGCCCAGAGGTTGCCATCTTGGTCCATGCAGAAGCCATGAGCCTGCACGAACATCCCCTCGCCGAAGGCCTTGACAGCCTTGCCGGAGGAATCCAGCTTGATGATCGGCGGGTCCGAGCGATGGTGCAACCACACCCCTCCCGTGCCGTCTGGAAGGATCCCGATGGACGAGCCCCACAGCACGCCTTCGGGCAGTTCGCCCCAACCCTCCACCATGCGATAGGGGTTCGGCAAGGCCTCGGTGTCGCCCTGGGCCGACAGGCCGGCCGCCAGGACAAGCATTGACACGCAAGCGGCCAGAAACTTCGTACGGGCAGTTACCGGCATGGATCCCCCTGCACTACATGCGCCTTGCGTCAGGACTCCAGCGCCGTGGCGAAACCATGTGTCCCTCCCGTGCCGCTACTGGACATCTTCGAAGAACGAGCCCATGCTGCGAAATTTCTCGTAGCGGCCTTCGACCAGCTCCTCCGCCGATTGGACTGCGAGCGCTTCGAGGTTACGCTCCAGGGCATCGCCGAGCAGAATCGCAGCTTCGTCCACGTCCTCGTGCGCGCCATCCTGCGGCTCGGGAATGATCTCGTCCACCAAGCCCAAGTCCTTCAGGTCCATGGCCGTCATCTTCAAGGCGCTGGCCGCCAGCTCGGCCTTGCCAGAGTCCCGCCACACGATGGCCGCGCAACTCTCGGGCGAGATCACGCTATAAACCGCGTTCTCCATCATCAGAACCCGGTTCCCCACGCCCAGCGCTAGGGCACCGCCACTTCCGCCCTCGCCGATGCACGCTGTGATCAACGGCACCTTCAAGCTGGCCATCTCGTAAAGGTTTCGAGCGATCGCCTCCGCCTGGCCCCGCTCCTCGGCATCCTTGCCGGGATAGGCCCCCGGCGTGTCCAAGAGCGTCACGATGGGCCGGCCGAATTTCTCGGCAAGCTTCATCACGCGCAATGCCTTGCGGTATCCCTCCGGGCGCGGCATGCCGAAGTTGCGATGCACGCGCTCTTCCGTCTTGCGCCCCTTCTGCTGGCCAATGGCCATGACCTGCTTGCCACGAAGGGATCCGAACCCGCACACGATCGCGGGATCGTCCCCAAAGGCGCGGTCGCCGTGAATCTCGGAGAAGCCATCGACCAGGCGCGTGATGTAGTCCAGCGAATGTGGCCGCTGCGGATGCCTGGCTAGCAGCACGTGCTCCCATGCGGAGCGCTCCGTAGCCGTGGCGGGATCGCCCTCGGCGGCGGACACCGGGTTCTCACTGGGTTCTTGGACGCGCTTCGCCATTCGCCGGCCTGCCCCTGGCACGCCTTCCATTGTATGGCGGGTATGATCCTTCGGAGGCGTTGTCACCGCCGTGTGGCAGCCTTGTTCAGTCTCCTTGCCTACACTGAAGGCGTGGTCTTTCGGGCGTTTTGCATAGTCGTGGCCGCGGCCAGCCTGGCCGCGCCGCTACCCGCTCAAGCGGACGAGCAGCTTGTCAACGACATTCGCATGTTCACCGTCATGGCCGCGATCAACGCGGCCGGTTATGACGATGGCCTCTCGTCGGAGGCGGACCACCCGGCCCGCAAAGCCCTCCGCCAAGAACTCGAATCCGTCGATTCGAGCATGCGCAACCGGCTGCGCACCTACTACGAGCAGCACAAGCTGGACGACCCCGAACTCGACCTGTCACAGTACATTTCGTTCGCCCTGATGTGCGGCGAGCCTCCGTTCTTCGACCTCAAGGCCGAGGTTCCCACGGATCTGCCGCTCGACGTGCGGCCGATCCGCGGCCTGTCCGCCCTGCTGCGCGAGTTCTACGAGATCGCCGACATCGAGCAGCTCTGGCACCGCTATCAGCCTGCCTACGACGACGCCATGCTGCGCTACCAAGATCCGCTGATCGAGTCGGTCTTCGAAATCAACGGCTACCTGCGCGTGCCGTCGAATAGCCGCGAGGCAAGAGGCTTCAAGGTCTACTTCGATCTGCTGGCCGCGCCGGGCAGCATCAACATGCGCGCTTACGGCGGAGACGTGAAGATCGTTGTCCACTCCTCGTCGGAAGTGCGCACCGAGGAAATCCGCGCTGCCTACCTGCTGCACCTGCTCGACCGGCTGTCCATTCGCTACGCGGAGGTGGTCGCCAAGAAGGAGTCGCTCGCGCGCATGGCGCTGTACGCACCGGCCCTGGACGATGCTTACAAGTCCAACTTCCAGCTGCTGCTGACCAAGTCGCTTGCCCACGCTGTGCAAACCCGCATGCGTTACGAGCCGGAAGAAAAAAAGCTGGCTCGCATCATGGACCACACCCGCAACGGCTTCATACTGGCGCCTTACTTCTACGAGAAGCTGGCCGAGTACGAGAAGCAGCCCCAATCCTTCCGTCGCTACTACGAGACCTTGATCGACGACATCAGGGTGCGCCAAGAGGCCGACCGCATCCAGCAGGTGAAGTTCGCCGAACGCCCCGCGCGCAAGGCACCCGCGCCGCGACGTGTGGCCCGCCCCAAGGTCTCCGAAGAGGACCAGTTGCTCTCCCAGGCCGAGGGGCTGTTGCAACTCAACGAGCTCGACCAGGCGCGCAAGCTCTATGAACGCGTGTTGCAGGGGGACGGCAGGGGCCGCGGCCAAGCCAACTACGGTCTCGGTCGGATTGCCTTGGACGAGGCCGATCCGGATCTGGCTCTGGAACACTTCGCCGTCGCTGCGGAGAGCGACAGCGATACGCGTATCCGCGCGATGTCCCACATCTACATGGGACGAATCCACGACATCTTTGGCAATCGCGACCTCGCCGTGAGCCACTACCAGAGCGCCTTGGATACAGGCGACACCTCGCCCATCATCCGGAGGTTCGGCGAGCAGGGCCTGGCCGAACCGTTCACGGGCATGGAAGAGGAGAACGAAGACGAACCATAGCCGGCGCTAGAGCCGTCATCAAGTCGATCGCCGGTAGCGACGTTGCTGAGCTACCGGCCGAGAAGATCGCGGAACCGTTCAGCTAGGCGTTCCGGCGAGTCCTGCTGGGGGCGAGGCGGTCGATGCGGCCAACGATGTCCCAGGCAGTGATGGACGCCCGGCCGAGGCCGTCAAGGGCAATCGGGCCGAGCAAGGCGCCATTGCAGGCCTCGGGCCGCAGTTGCATGATCGCGGAGACTACGTTCGTATCGATATGCCAGATGAGCGGGACGGTCACTCGCTGTCTGTGCCGCTGAGGTCGAGCGGCCTGTAGCTGACGCGTACTGGGGGAGGCAGATCGACGCCATGCTCCGCTCCGAAATGCCGTGCAAAGGCTTCGGACGGCTTATCACCGCTCTCGGTCTTCGGGCGCTTATCGCGGACGGTGGTATTAGAACTCATGTGGGTGCCTCCTGCTCAGCCGCCCCATGATGTATGGGCCGCTCCGCAATCTCATTATGTCATCAGGTCACGTTGGGTAGAGCCGGATCGATTGGCACGGCGACTCCGGAGATCCCGACGACATCGGGCGTGGCGCGTGCGGTCAGACTCTACTTCCCGAAAGTCATGCACCGAGTCCGCTTGGGCCTGGGTCGACGTGGGGTTGAAGTCTTACGCGGCAAAGCAGCGGAGCCCACGGGCGCAGCGCACTCGCACCGGCTCGACAACACTCCTGGCACTGTCGCCAGGAGACGTCACTCCCTGTATTACGATGAAATTTGGCGACTAGCAGTCTGCCGAGGCATGCCGGAACAAGAGGGAATCGACCAAGAGACTGAGGGCACTCCTAGCGAGGCCGCCCGCCAGGCGGACCTGCCCGAGAGCATGAACGGCGATGGCAGCGCCCCTGCGGAACAAGCCGAACCCGAGGTCAACGTCGAGCAGCTGGAGGAGCAACTCTCAGCAGCGATTCAGGAGCGTGACGAGATGCTGGCCAAGCTGCAGCGCTCGCAAGCGGAATTCGAGAACATTCGCAAGCGGCTGCAAAAGGAGAAGGACGGCGTCGTGCGCTACGCCGCCTCGGACACGATCCAGTCGCTGCTGCCGATCATTGATGATTTCGAGCGCGCCATCAACGCCGACGGCGTCCCGGCCGAGATCAAGAAGGGCTTGGAGTTGATTCACAGGCGCATTTTCGAGGTCTTCTCCCGGGCAGGCCTGGCCGAAGTGGAGCAGCACGAGACCTTTGACCCCAACCTGCATTTCGCCGTCGACCGGGCGCCGGCCGCCGAAGACCAGTCGGACCAGCAGATCCTCGAGGTCTACCAGAAGGGCTACCGCTTCAAAGACCGCCTCATGCGAGCCTCGATGGTGAAGGTCGCGGTCAAGGAATAGCGTCCGGAAGGTCCGGGACCGAGGACCGGCAAGGTGCAGAAGCGCGATTACTACGACGTACTCGGCGTCCCGCGCGGGGCGGACGAGGCCCAGTGCAAGCGGGCCTACCGCAAGCTCGCCATGAAGCACCACCCGGACCGCAACCCGGGCTCCAGCGAAGCCGAGGAGAAATTCAAGGAGGCGTCCGAGGCCTACGGCGTCCTAAGCGACCCGGAGAAACGCCAGCTGTACGACCAGTACGGCCACGACGGCCTTGCCGGCGCCGGCATGGGCGGCTTCAACGCCAACGACTTTCCCGACATCTTCGGTGACATTTTCGGAGAATTCTTCGGCACCGGAACGCGCCGGGGCCGCTCGCGCGCCCAGAGCGGCGACGATCTGCTGTACGAGCTGGAAATCGACTTCGAGGATGCGGCCTTCGGCTGCTCGAAGGAGATCCAAATTCCGCGCAACGAAACGTGCGAGCGCTGTGACGGTTCCGGCGCCGAGCCCGGCACCCGTCCGGTCCGTTGCGAGCGCTGCGGCGGCCGCGGACAAGTGCATACCCAGCAGGGCTTCTTCATGATGAGCCGCACCTGCTCGACCTGCCGCGGCACGGGACAGGTCATCCAGCATCCGTGCTCGACCTGCAGGGGCCGCGGCGTGCAGCAGGTCCAGCGCAAGCGCAAGGTGGACATTCCCGCCGGGGTGGACGACGGCATGCGCCTGCGCCTGTCGGGCGAGGGCGGGGTCGGCAGCCGCGGCGGCCCGCGCGGCGACCTCTACGTCTTGATCCACGTGCGCGAGCACGAGATCTTCAAGCGCGAAGACGCCGATATCCACTGCGACATCCAGATCAATGTCGCCCAGGCCGCACTCGGCGCAAAGGTCTCGATACCGACCCTTGAAGGAGAAGAGACCCACACCATCAAGCCCGGCACTCAATCGGGAGCCAGGCTGGTCTTGCGCGGCAAGGGCATCCAGCGCGTGCGGAGCAGTCGGCGCGGAGACCTCTATGCGCACGTGGACGTGCGGATTCCGAAGAAGCTCAGCGGCGAGCAGCGGGAGTTGTTCGAGCAGCTCGGGGCCGCACTCGCAGGCGGCCAGGAGTCAGAAGAAGAGACTTTCTTCGACAAGCTGCGCGATGGCTTCCGCTGAGTCCCAGAGCCGCTCGCGATGGGCTAAGATCAATCCGTGTCCGCTCGGGCCGTCGCCGCGAGCCTTGCGCTGCTGCTCCTGGCCGGGTCTTTAGCGACCCCGGCGCAAGATCAGACCGCGCGCCTGGTCGACCAGATCACGCAGCTCATCTCCTCCCAGCGCGGAATCAGAATCTACGACTGGGTCAATTTCATCATCAAGGACCGCCAGGTCACCCTGACTGGGACGGTGACGACTCGAACGCTCAAGCGCGGGATCGGGCGAGCTATACGCAAGCTTGAAGCGGTCGATTCGGTAGTGAACGACCTGGAACTGTTCTCATCGTCCGGCGACGACATCGGAATCCGGATCAATGCGTACTGGCGCATCTATGGGCATCCCGAGATCCGGCGACTGGCATCGCCGCAGTCAGAGTTCAGGCAGCGCCTCCGACGCTCGCCCACGGACACCCAACGAGTGTTGCTCAATCCGATACACATCGTGGTCGAAGACGGTCACTTGACTCTTGAGGGCGAATTGGAGCAACAGCGTGAAAAGTGGGTGGCGGAAGAGCAGGCCTATGCCGTGCTGGGCGTGCGCTCGGTGACAAACAACATCGTCGTTACTGGCACGGACACCGAGGAGCTGCAGCCGATCGACTTCGAGAACGATCCATGGTGGCGCGATTCCGCATCCATCGACGAACCGGTCGTGCGGATCGAGAACCCGGCTGGCGCGGTTCGCGTCAAGGTGGTCAACACCGAGCGCGTGCGCCTGCGCAGAACCAGCCGCTCGCGGCCAGTGCAAGCGGGAGACACGACGACGACGCGCCTGGGACGCAAGACGAGGATCAGCGCCAGTCCTGCTGACGGAGCGCAGGTCGACTTGGAGATCGACCTGCCCTACGGACAACGCTTGGAAGTCGAGACCGTGGACGGCCCGATCTCGGTCACCGGACTGATCCGGCGAGCGGACCTCAAGACCAGCTTCGGACGGGTCGAGCTGGCTGTGCCGTGGAAGTCGGTTCGGTTCGCCGCAGCCTTGGGCCGCAGGCCCGCGCATGTCGACATCCCCCCACACCTGCGCGCTTCGTTGAGCTCGCCCGGGCAGCCTCCGGTGGAAACCGCTTGGCAGATTGATGACCTCCGCGACGAGCGCCAGAGCTTGTATGGCAGGATCCGCCTCGAAGGGGTGCGGCCTGATGCGCTGGTCCTGCGCGACAGCGCGATCCCCGAGGACTCTCCGATCAGGATGCACTGGCAGGCCAGCGAGACGCTCGGCACCATGTTGAAGCGACCGTATCGCATGCGCATGAGCCGTCGCGACGGCGACGAGCTGCTGACCGACGACGCCCCTGCCGAAGCGCTTGACGAGACTGTGCGGTTCAACTCTGACGTCCGTCTGGTGCAGCTCTCGGCCTCCGTGGTCGATGAGCAGAACAGGCCGGTTCCGGGATTGGGGCGAGAGGACTTCGAGGTGCTCGAGGACGGCGTGGCGCAGGAAATCGGGATCGTTCAGGACATCGACTCCGAGTTCAACCTGATCCTGCTGCTGGACTGCAGCACCAGCACCTTAGGAGACCGCAATGCCGTGCTCGAGTCTGCCAAGCAGTTCGTGCTAGCCGCCCGGCCAACCGACCAAGTCGGGATCTACCTGCTCTCGGACGCATACCTCCAGGTGATCAGCCCGCTCACGGCCGATCGAGACGCGCTGCTGCAGATGATCGAGCAGATCCCGCGGCTGTCGGGCGGCACGCCGCTCTACGACGCGATCACCCTCTCGTACGCGCAAGAGCTTGCGCGACGACGCTGGGAGCGCAACGCGCTGGTGGTCATCAGCGACGGCATGGACAATGACCTGCTGCCGCGAAACAGCCGCTCGGTTCCGTCGGTGGTGGCCTTCGAGGATCTGTTGCGGGCGGCGGCCGAGATCAACAGCGCGATCTATCCGATCTTCCTCGAGCCGGAAGAATTCGGCGTCAGGGTGGAGCGAAGCTGGCGCGAGCGCCAGCGCCAGTCGACGGATCGAGCCCGGAACCGCATGCAGCAGCTGGCCGAGCGAACGGGGGGGAGGATCTTCCGAGCGAAGTCGATCCGCGACCTCGACGCGGTCTACGAGCAAGTCGCGGAGGAGTTGCGCAGCATCTACACGCTGGGCTATTACCCATCCAACCAAGAATTCGACGGAGAATGGCGGCGGATCCGGGTCCATGTCAACGGGCACGCCGCCCACGTCCGGACGCGGCCCGGGTACTACGGCTGGTGATCGCGAGATCCTAGGCGAGTCGTCTGAACGGCACCTGGCAGTCCGCAATTGATCCGCGGGCGAGAAGCATGATTGCAATGCATATCTCCAAGACACTCGCGTCGGAAGCCATTTCGAGGCGCCACTCCCAGAATTGCCGTGCGTGCAAGGAACGCGTCTTGCAGCTTCTGGAACGCCTCTACGGAGCGTCCGTGCGCGATCACAGCTTCGGCTGGCCAACCCGTCTCGACTCGTACGAGGCTACCCCGATCGGACCCGTTCTTAGTGACGTGGCCAAGAGGCTGGAGGCGTATCGCGGATACGGCATCGGCGAGTTCGTGAGAAGGGGTGTGCTCGCGGGCTGCGACTACTGGGTGCCAGATCCCGGATTCATCGTGGAATTCGATGAGAGCCAGCATTTTACGAGCCCTCGGAAGCTCGCGCTCTCCGTCTACGCAAACAGGGCAGCCTTGCAGTTTTCGGCAAGTCGCTGGATGGATCTCTGCGAACGTCACGACGCCCGGGACGGAGACCCTGTTTTCCGCGACGAACAACGAGCTTGGTACGACACACTGCGAGATCTCGTACCGTCGATTAAGGGCTTGCAGCCGACCGTGCGGCTCTATGCCAAGGACCAGATTTGGTGCTCGCTCGATCCAAATGGCATCGCCGACCGGGAGCGTTTCCTGGAGTTGATACGGGCAGAACCTGATCTACCGATCTGACCGATCATGACTGACCCATCTCCTGCTGGTCGCTCCAGACCGACACTGCGCGCTGCACTGGTATTTCCCGAATCAGGGCAGAAGGCATCCAGTGGCGTTCCGCTGACCGGAGCAGGCGCTCAACAGCCAAACCTGCCGACGGCCTCTTCATTCTCTGGAGAGACTTTCGACTTCGTGCTCTTTCCCGAAGGCTACATTTTAGCGTCTGACCAGACACGCTTGGCATCGCTGAGGAAGCTCTCTTCCGATCTGAACACCACGCTGCTGGTGGGCGCGATCGACAAGAGCGTTGACGATCCGGGTCGCGCTTGGCAGGTGCTCCTCCGATTCGATTCCGATGGCTCCCACTCGCGCGCGTATACGAAGCACTCGACCGCGAAAGCAGTGGCCTTCGAACGACCAGACTGGGAGTTGGAATCAGCGCTCCCGACCTTTGATCTGGGGGGTATAGCCGCCGGAGCAACGATCTGCCACGATCACTACCTCGGGCTCCTTTCGCGCAGTCTCGCGCAGCGAGGCGCACGTCTCTGGGTCAATCCAAGCGCCTACAACGTGACTGACATCAAGTGGTCATCGGTTCTGCGGCTGCGAGCGGTAGAGAACCGCTTCTACAGTCTCTGCACGCTGCATAGCGACGTGAACAAACGCAGAACCCACCCATTCGGGTTCTCTCCCGACGGCGCCGAACTCTCGGCCAGACCAGCAGGTTCGAAGATCTTGAAACCTCTGTCCGAGTGCTGCGAAGCCGGGAAAATCTATGTGGTCGACCTTGATATGTCTAAGGGCGACGAGCCACTGGACTGGTCGAAGCTGCCGCCTGCCACGAAACCGAAGAGGCCGCGGAAGGGGCAACCCAAGAAGCCTATCCGTGTCGCATTGAAGGGCGGCCAGCCCAGTGTCCCTGAAGCCTCGGACTGGAATTCCACCGACTCGGGTGTGCGAATTGAATTCGCGCACGGACCCGTTTACGTCGGGTTGGTCCCGGAAGAGCGGATTCTGGATTCCTCCAGCTGCTTCCAAGTCCTCGATCACGCTTCAAAGACAAACTGTGCGCCGGTCATCTGGAACCACTGGGGCCGGCTTCCAGCCGATTCATCGCGGCTGGCAACGCTCATGCAGGGAAGGGCGGTCGAGTGCTGTGCCCCAATCGTACTCTCGGACAAGCACGGAATCCACGAGCTGGTCGAGTTGTCGAACAAACTCAAGATTCCCGTGCGACGGGTCGTGGAATCGAGCGGAGAGGTAATAGTCGACGTTCAAAATGCGTGGGGAATGCGCAGTGCGTTCAGGATGGTAACCAAATATCTTCCGCCCGCGAAGCGGGGTGTCGCGTTGGAACACTATCGGACACTTTGCTAGGGCTCGCGCTCGGTTTCGATCCTGCGCCGCATCCGACGCGAGCTGCCCATGACTGAACCATTGCGATCAAAATTCGGCGCGCCTGCTGATCGATGCACCGAGCAAGGCGCGCCGCGATGGAAGTGCTCAACCAAGGGGTGCCTGCCAATTGGGGCAGTTTCTCGCCGTGTCAGGCACGCCCGACAACAGACATCTAGCTTGCCCAAGCAGGACGCGCACCAATGTATACTGATGTGTATAGATTAGATGCCACTCATCAGTGGTGCTAGTCACGAGCCGACCTATGAGCAGCGCAGTCGAACAGCTTGAGGGGCTGACCGCCCAAGAGTACAAGTACGGGTTTGTCACCGACATCGATCAAGAGACCCTGCCGCCGGGCCTGACCGAGGACACCGTGCGCTTCATTTCCGCCAAGAAGGAAGAGCCCGAGTGGCTTCTTGACTGGCGCTTGAAGGCGTTCCGCCACTGGCAGGGCATGACAGAGCCGACGTGGCCCAATGTCAGCTATCCCAAGATCGACTATCAGTCCATCTCCTACTACGCCGCCCCCAAGAGCGCCGATGACAAGCCCAAGAGCCTGGACGAGGTGGATCCCGAGCTGCTCGCCACCTACGAAAAGCTCGGCATTCCGCTGGAGGAGCGCGCGGTCCTGGCGGGCGTAGCGGTGGATGCTGTCTTCGACAGCGTGTCCGTGGCCACGACCTTCCGCGAGAAGCTGGCCGACGCCGGGGTCATCTTCATGTCGATCTCGGAAGCGGTGCGGGAGCACCCCGAGCTCGTGCGCAAGTACCTCGGGTCGGTCGTGCCGCCGTCGGACAATTTCTTCGCGGCGCTCAACTCGGCAGTGTTCTCCGACGGGTCGTTCGTGTTCATCCCCAAGGGCGTGACCTGCCCCATGGAACTGTCGACCTACTTCCGCATCAACGCGATGAACACGGGCCAGTTCGAGCGCACCCTGATCGTGGCCGAGGACGACAGCTACGTCAGCTACTTGGAGGGCTGCACGGCGCCGATGCGGGACGAGAACCAGCTGCACGCCGCGGTAGTCGAACTGGTCGCGCTGGAGAACGCGCGCATCAAGTATTCGACGGTCCAGAACTGGTACCCGGGCGACAAGGACGGCAACGGCGGCATCTACAACTTCGTGACCAAGCGCGGAGCGTGCCGCGGGAAGCGCTCGAAGATTTCATGGACCCAGGTGGAGACCGGCTCGGCCATCACGTGGAAGTATCCAAGCTGCATCCTGATCGGCGATGGCTCGGTGGGCGAGTTCTACTCGGTCGCGGTCACCAACAACCACCAGCAAGCCGACACCGGCACGAAGATGATCCACATCGGCCAGAACACGACCTCGACGATCGTGTCGAAGGGCATCTCGGCCGGCGTGTCGAACAACTCCTACCGCGGGCTGGTCAAGATCATGCCCAAGGCGGAGGGTGCCAGGAACTTCTCGCAATGCGACTCGATGCTGATGGGTGACCGCTGCGGCGCGCACACCTTCCCGTACCTGGAGGTTCGCAACAAGACAGCCCAGGTCGAGCACGAGGCAACGACATCCAAGATCGGCGAGGACCAGATCTTCTATCTCAACCAGCGCGGAATCGAGACGGAGGACGCGGTGTCGATGATCGTCAACGGATTTTGCAAGGAGGTCTTCCGCGAGCTGCCGATGGAGTTCGCGGTGGAGGCGCAGAAGCTGCTGGGGGTGAGCTTGGAGGGGAGCGTCGGCTAGGCGGCCGGCTGAGGGGAGAACAAGCGAGCAAATGCTGCAAGTACGGAATCTGCACGTCAGCATCGAAGGCCAGAAGATCCTGCGCGGGATCGACCTCGATGTCCAGCCCGGCACGGTTCACGCCGTGATGGGGCCCAACGGATCGGGCAAGAGCACGCTGGCGTCGGTGCTGGCTGGACGCGACGGCTACGAAATCGAAGAGGGCTCGGTAACGTTCGAGGGCCAGGACCTGCTGGACATGGACCCTGAGATCCGCGCCCGCGAAGGCGTGTTCCTGGCCTTCCAGTACCCGGTCGAAGTGCCGGGCGTGACCACCATGTACTTCATGCGCGAGGCCATCAACGCGGTCCGCAAGCACCGCGGCCAAGCGGAGCTCAGCGCCGGGGAGTTCCTCAAGCTGGCCCGCGAAAAGATCAATCCCCTGGGCATGGAGGCCGACATGCTCAAGCGCGCCATCAACGAGGGCTTTTCGGGCGGCGAGAAGAAGCGCAGCGAAATCTTCCAGATGGCGATGCTGGAACCGAAGCTGGCAGTGCTCGACGAGACCGATTCGGGCCTGGACATCGACGCGCTCAAGATCGTCGCCGACGGCGTGAACTCCTTGCGCAGCGCCGATCGGTCGTTCGTGGTCATCACCCACTATCAGCGCCTGCTCAACTACATCGTCCCGGACTACGTGCACGTGCTGTCGGACGGGAGGATCGAGCTGTCGGGCGACAAGAACCTAGCTCTGGAACTTGAGTCGCGCGGCTACGGCTGGATTAACGACGAAGTCGTTCCGCAGGCGGCCGCGGGAGTCTGACGTGCCGGCGATTGCTGACAGGACCGACGTCTACCTGGAGCGCTTCAACGACGCGCTCGCCCGCTCTGCGGACGAGCCGACCTGGCTGCAGGAGCGCCGCAAGCGCGCCATGGAGCGCTTCTTGCAGCTAGGCGTCCCCTCGCTCAAGCACGAGGAGTACAAGTACACCGACCTGTCGGCGCTCGCCGATGGCCAGCTGCTGTTTGGAACGCGGGCCGGCGGCGCCGAAACCGCACTCCCCAGCTACGCGGCGGGCGGCGCGTCCGACCGAGCGACCGGCGCCGGACCGCAGGTGCTAGGCCACGTCCCGCAGGGTGCCCGCGTGCAATCGCTGGCAGAGGCGCTGCTCTCCGAGCCTGACTTGGTGCAGCGGTACCTAGCCACGATTGCCGATTACGAGGATCACGCGCTCTGCGCCGTCAACACAGCATTCTTCTCCCATGCGGTTGTCATCACGGCCGAACGCGGCGCAGTGCTGGACGAGCCGATTCAGCTCGTGTTCGGGGATGGACTGCGGGACAGCTTGCCGCGCGTGCTAATCGTGGCGGGGCGAAACTCCTCAGTCCAAGTCGTGGAAACATACGCCGGTTCTGGCGCCTATTGGCGCAACGCGGTCACAGAGATCTATGCCGAGGAGAACGCCCGCGTCGACCACTACCGGGCTCAAGTCGAATCGCTAGACGCCTACCACACGGGCCGGCTGCAAGCGTCTCAAGAGCGCGACAGCTATGTCAGCTCGTTTTCCATCAGCTTCGGGGCCGCCGTTGCGAGGAACGACATCGGCACCCGGCTGAACGGTTCGGGCTGCGAGTGCTCGCTGGACGGGCTCTACGCAGTGCGCGGCGATCAATTGGTCGACCACCACACAGGCATCGACCATGCCATGCCGCACTGCAACTCGCACCAGCTCTACAAGGGCGTGCTGGACGACAGGGCCAAGGGCGTGTTCAACGGCAAGATCTTCGTGCGGCCAGACGCGCAGAAGACGGATGCGGTGCAGAGCAACAAGAACCTGCTGCTCTCCGACGATTCCGAGGTCAACACCAAGCCGCAGCTTGAAATCGATGCCAACGATGTGCGCTGCACGCATGGAGCGACGATCGGCCAGCTCGATTCAGAGGCCGCCTTCTACCTGCAGTCGCGGGGCATCGGAGCGGACCGGGCGCGCAACTTGCTCACGTACGCATTCGCCGCCGATGCCTTGGAACGCATCAAGCTCGCTCCGCTGAAAGAGCACTTCGAATCCCTGCTGCTGAATCGCTTTGCCTCGCAGGAGTCGTAATGGGGCGGCCGAAGGGAGCTCGATCGTGACGACGGCAACGGCGGCGCCGGTTCGCCTCGACACCAAGGCGCTTCGGGCGGAATTCCCCGCCCTGCAGCAGCTGGTGCACGGCCGGCCGCTGGTCTATCTCGACAACGCCGCCTCGTCGCAGACTCCGCGCCCGGTGATCGATGCGCTGCTCGAATACTACGAGAAGGATCGGTCGAACGTCCATCGCGGGGTGCACGAGCTCAGCCAGCGGGCCACTGACAAGTACGAATCGGCGCGCCTGCGCGTACAGCAGTTTCTCAACGCGGCCGAACCGGAAGAGGTCGTCTGGACGCGCGGTGCCACCGAGAGCATCAACCTTGTCGCCTCGAGCTGGGGAAGGACGCACGTGGGTCCCGGCGATGACGTGATTATCTCGGCCATGGAGCACCACTCCAACATCGTGCCGTGGCAGATCCTGTGCCAAGAGAAGGGCGCCAACCTGCGCGTCATCCCGATGAACGTCGCCGGCGAGCTGCTGATGTCCGAATACGACAGCCTGCTGTCGCCGCGCACCAAGATCGTGGCCGTGACCCAGGTGTCGAACGCGCTTGGGACAGTCAACCCGGTGCGGGAGATCGCTGCCAAGGCGCGCTCCGCCGGAGCCGTGTGTCTCGTCGACGGCGCCCAAGCGGCGCCGCACATGCCGGTAGACGTCCAAGAGCTGGGTTGCGACTTCTTCGCGCTCTCGGGGCACAAGATGTGCGGTCCGACGGGCATCGGGGCGCTCTACGCCCGCCGCGCCCTGCTGGAAGAGATGCCGCCTTACCAGAGCGGCGGGGACATGATCTCGTCGGTAAGTTTCGAAAAGACCGTATACAACGACCTGCCCTATCGCTTCGAAGCGGGCACGCCCATGATCGCGGGGGCGATCGGAATGGGCGCGGCGGTGGACTACTTGAATCGCGTCGGCATGGATCAGATCGCCGCCTACGAAGCCGAGCTGCTGGCCTACGGCGCCGACAAGCTCGGAGCGATCCAAGGCCTGCGCCCAATCGGAACCGCGCAAGACAAGGCCGGCGTGCTGTCGTTCGAAGTGGAAGGCATCCACCCCGCTGACCTGGGCACGATCTTGGACCGTCAAGGAATCGCGCTACGCGTGGGCCACCACTGCGCCGAGCCGGTCATGCAGTTCTACGGCGTAGCCGCGACCACGCGAGCGTCGATCGCGTTCTACAACGACCGCGCGGACTTCGACGCGCTGGCAGATGCGATCGAGACTGCCAAGGAGATATTCGCCTGATGTCCATGCTGAAGCTAGGCCTGCACCAGCCGTCGTCCGACGCGGCGGAAGAGCAGCGGACCGGAGCGGGCGACCAGCCCGCGAGCGGCGGCCTCAACACAGGAGCCCTGTCCGCCGCGCCGAAGTATGGCGACTTCGTCCCGAGCATGCACTCGAACATGACGATGACTTCGCCCCTTCCCCCGAAGGAGCCGGAGTACGCGCCAGACGCATCCTTGGAGGAAAAGGTCGTCGCCGTGCTGAAGACCTGCTACGACCCCGAGATCCCGATCGACATTTACCAACTCGGGCTGATCTACAAGGTGACCGCGCCGCGGTCTCCCGATCAGCCGGACAAGGTGAAGGTCTTGATGACCCTAACCGCCCCCAACTGTCCAGCCGCCCAGACGCTTCCAGCGGAGGCCAAGTACAAGATCGAGCGGCTGCCAGACGTTGCGGACGCAGAGATCGAAATCACCTTCGATCCACCGTGGACGCCCGAGAAGATGAGCGAGGAAGCCAAGCTCGTCCTGAACCTTGTCTGAGGTCTAATCATGCAACTGAGCGCCCAAGAAGAATACGGCCTGCGCTGCCTGCTGCGACTGGCCCAAGCCGGGCCGGACGCCATGATGAGCATTCACGAGATCTCGAGCGCGGAAGGGATCTCGATGCCGCACGCTGCGAAACTGTTGCGCGTCCTGCGTGAAGGAGGCCTGGTAGCGAGCGAGCGCGGCCAGGCCGGCGGATACCAGCTGGCGCGGCCGCCGGAAGAAATCACCGCGAAACAAGCCATCCACGTGCTGGGCGGGGAGTTGTACGGCGGAGAGTTCTGCGGGCGGTTCTCCGGGCACGAGGACCATTGCACGAATTCGATCGACTGCTCGATCCGGTCTCTTTGGAGGGCCGTGCAATCGGTCGTCGACCAGCTGCTGACTCGCACGAGCATCCGCGACTTGATGTGCGCGGAACAAGAAATGGACCGATTCGTAGGAGACCTAGTCGTGCTATCCGGCCGCACGGCTCCGGCAGCGGCAAGGGCGAACCATGGCTGACCAGAAGCAATTCGAGGACGCACTGAGCGGCGTCGTACACCCGGACTACGGCAAGAATATCGTCGAACTGGGCCTGGTCACGGACTTTGCCGCGGCGAACGGTTCGGTGGCGTTCAAGCTGCAAAACACCGTGGCCGACGGCGACCGGACACATGCGCTGCTTCAGGCGGCCATCGCCGCCGTCCAGGCGGTGGACCCGCAGGTTCAGGTGAATGCCTCGGTCACGAATCGAGCCAGGGCAAATCCCGCGGGCAGCGACGGGAAGGGCTCCATTCCGGGCGTGCGCAACGTCGTCCCTGTCGCATCGGGCAAGGGGGGCGTCGGAAAGTCGACGGTGTCCGCCAACATCGCGCTCGCACTGGCGGCGACCGGTGCCAAGGTCGGCCTGATGGATGCAGATGTCTACGGCCCTAGCATTCCGCTCATCATGGGCGCTACCAGCGGACCGCAGCAAGGCGGCCGGGGCATCATCCCGGTGGAGGCACAAGGCATCCCGATCATCTCCACTGGCTTCTTCATCCGCAAGGATCAAGCCGTTGTTTGGCGCGGCCCGATGCTCGCCAAGATGGTGGAGCAACTCACGAACCAAGTGGAATGGGGCGAGTTGGACTACCTGGTGATCGACCTGCCGCCCGGCACGGGCGACGTGCAGCTCAGCCTCTGTCAGCGGCTGGCGCTGACCGGCGCGCTGGTCGTCACGACGCCGCAACCGATGGCGGTCAACGTCGCGGAAAAGGCGATCATCATGTTCCAACAGCTCAAGACGCCGCTGCTGGGCGTCGTGGAGAACATGAGCTACTACGAGTCGCGCTCTACGGGCGAGCGGGAGTACATCTTCGGTTCGGGCGGGGCCGAGAAGATCGCCGAGCGCTGGAGCATCCCGGTCCTGGGCAAGGTGCCGCTGGCCACGACCGTACGCGAGACCTCGGATGCCGGCAAGCCGATCGTGCTGGCCGATCCCGACGCACCCGCGGCACAGGCGTTCGTGAACGTGGCACAGCAACTCGCGGCCCAAGTGGCGATGCGCAACCTGAAGGCAGCGAGCGAGGAGATGGTTCAGATCAACTTCTGACCGGATCGACCGGGAAGCGCGCTACAGGTGGTTGGCACCCGTCTTGGCGACGAGCTGCGAAGCGCGCAGCAGCCCGTCCACGGTGCCGGCATCGGTCCACCAGCCCTCCAGTTCTCCCCACTGCATCGAGCCATCGGCGATGTAGCTGTTATTGACGTCGGTGATCTCGAGTTCGCCACGCGCTGATCGCTCGAGCTTGGCGATCCGGTCAAAGACCGTCCCGTCAAACAGGTAGATGCCCGTCACGGCATAGTTCGACGGGGGCCGCTCGGGCTTCTCCTCGATCGCGACGACGCGTCCGGACTCGAAGCGCGGCACGCCGTAGCGGCCAGCGTCAGGAACTTCCTTGAGCAGGATCCGGGCGCCCCGTTGCTGCTCGCGAAAGGCGTTGACGGCAGCGACCACATTGCGCTCGATGATGTTGTCGCCAAGCATCACGCAAAGCCGCTCGCCTTCCGAAAAGTGGCGGGCCAGATCCAACGCCTCAGCGATCCCTCCCTCGCCCTCTTGGTAGGTGTAGTCGAGGTGCTTGAGGCCGAACTCGCGTCCGTTACCGAGCAGGCGCAAGAAATCCCCGGCATTGCGGCCGCCGGTAACGATCATGATGTCTTCGATCCCCGCGTTGACGAGCGCCTGGATCGGGTAGTAAATCATCGGCTTGTCATAGACGGGCAGCAGGTGTTTGTTGATGGTCCGAGTGATCGGGTCGAGGCGGCTCCCCAAGCCACCGGCCAAGACTACGCCTCGCACAAGCTCTTGATTGTAGTTGGAACCGGCCCGTGCCAGCGATGGGATACACCCAGCGCTCACGTCACCACGCCGGTGGGGCGGCATAGAGCCAAGCCGCTCACCGCCGCGGCCTTGAGTCCGCAGCGGCATGTCGATCCGTCGGGCACTCAGGCCGCAGTGCCACCCGCCGTTCGGCTCAAGCGAGAACGCCTTCCGACGACCGGCCATGCGACGGTGGAATCGACGCGAATTCGTGCACTGCAACGGCACGCTGAAGTGCTGTCAAGGCACTTCAGGAACTCGCGGACTACAGCTCTCGACTGTACCTGGCTTGAGCGGGCCAGCCAATCTGCCGGCCTAGCGGATTCTGCCCCAGGCGCTGGCCCGCTACTGGCTCCTTGCCCCCAGCTGCTGTGTCGCTGGCCGATCTAGGTTCACGCTGCAGCTTCCGACACACCCCTGCCGCGCACTCGGCAGGCTGCTGCCGCTATCGCCGAGGGCTGGCAGGTTGCCGGTCGCCACAGTGGCGCGCGGAGGCACCGCAAGCCATGATCCCTGCATGGAAGCGATACGCTCGCGTGCGAAACCGACTACCGGCCAGCTGTGAGGCGCAAAGCTGCCCCAGCGCTTCGCGGGAGCCGGGCGCGAAGACCCGCTATGTTGACCAGATTGGTGTCAGCCTTTGAGGCGGTTGACAATCCTCACAGCGAGGACCGTGGCGACGCCACCGTTCAGTGACGTGCCGATGGCACCCATCGCGCCATCCAACTGGGCGCCGATCGCGGGGATGCTGCTGAGCGCATCCGCACCGGCTGCCGCCCCGACCGCAATGGTGACGATCAAGTAAGCGTTCGAGTCCTCGGCATCGACCGCAATCGCAGCGTAAACGATGCCTCCGAGAACCAGTATGAGCATAGCGATGTTCGCCGGGATCAGGTCGGGCGCGAAGCCCACCACGAGCGCAATGACCGCGCCGAGACCGATGAGAATTCTGTTTAGCATTTCGTCCTCCGGTATTTAGACTTGATTCCCTGGGCGCGCCATCTTCCGATGACGAGTTGCCACAGGAACTGCGCGCCCCGGCGAACGGTAGCACGGTTTGAAGTATGGGAGTTGGAATTTTTTCTATGAATTTTGGAAATTGGGCGGAAAATCGCTTCCGTGGCGCAAGTTACTGCGGATTCTACAGTTCCCTCGGAATCTGCGTCCGTCCGCGCATCGGTCGATTCGGCGGTCCGAATCGAGTCCGGCCGCTACAAGGAATCAACGGTCGAGCACCCGGGCCGCCGTTGCCGCTGCCTGCCAAGCCGCCGGCGGCATGCGGCTGCGGCTATCCGTGCGCCGCGAAGAACTCGCGCATCCTCTGTCGCAGAAGCCCTATCGACCCCAGCACTGCGATCAGGTTGGGCACAGCCATCAGGGCATTGAGAGTGTCGGAAATCTTCCAGATCACCTCAAGTCCTCCGACCGCTCCGACATAGACTGCCGCCACCCACGCCCAGCGGTACGGCAGCTTCGTTCGCTCGCCGAACAAGAAAGCGAAGCCGGTCTCGCCATAGAAGGCCCAGCCGATGGTCGTTGAGAAGCCGAACGGAGCGAGCGCGAGCGTGATGAACTGGCCGCCCCAGTCCCCGGGCAGCCCAAGGCTGAAAGCCTGGCTCGTCATCTCCACTCCGGTCAGCCCTGACGACCACACGCCCGTGGACAACACCGTGGCGGCCGTCAGCGTGCAGACCAGCAACGTGTCCACGAACACGCCGAAGATCCCGTAGGTCGCCTGCCTGACCGGATGATCGGTGACGGCAGTTGCATGCACCATGGGAGCGCTCCCCAAGCCCGCCTCGTTGGAAAACAGGCCCCTGGCAATCCCCGACTGCATGGCGCTGCGGACCGTTGCCCCCGCAAACCCTCCCAAGGCGGCCTGCCCGGTAAATGCAGAGCTGAGAATGAGTTCGAACACTCCTGGCAGCGCGCTCCAATTCGAAAGCAGGACAAACGAGGCAGCCGCCACGTAGAGAACGCACATGACCGGCACGAGCACGGAGGCGACTTCGGCGATGCGCCGGATCCCGCCCAAGACCACCAGTCCCGTCAATGCCGCCAATACCAGTCCAGTGATCCAGTCGGGGATGCCATAGGTAGCTCGCATGGCCGTGGCGATCGTGTTGGCCTGGGTCATGTTGCCAATGCCGAACGAGGCCATCGCGCAGAAGGCTGCGAAGAGCACCCCAAGCCACGCCAGGTTGAAGCGCTTCTTCAGCACGTACATCGCGCCGCCGCGCATGACCCCGGCCGTGTCCTTTTCCCGGTACTCGAGCGCAATGGCGATTTCGGCGAACTTGGTGGCCATGCCAACCAGTCCGCTGAAGAACATCCAGAAGACAGCGCCCGGGCCGCCGCTGGCGATGGCGATCGAGACGCCCGCGATATTGCCAACCCCCACCGTGGCCGACAGCGATGTTGCCAAGGCCTGAAAGGGCCGCACGGTGCCCTCCCCGGCGGCTTCCCCGTGGCGGCCGAGCACTTGCCTGGCGGCGAAACCGAACCGGCGGAATTGAACCCCTCTTGTGGCAAACGTGAAGATGATGCCCGTCCCGATCAGGGCGATCATCATGGGCGGTCCCCAGACGATGGAGTTCACGCTACTATTGAGATCTAGAAGCCAGTCCATGAATCGGCGGTTCAAACGATTATAGGAGAATTGTAAAAGAACCTTCGCTAGGCACGCTTCGCTCGGCAAGGCCCTGGAGCACACGCAATGCAAGTAAGACTGGCGCTCGACCGCGAAGGAACTACCGTCAATATCCCCGACGAGCTTGACGCGCAGGTGCTCCGGCCGCGCTTCGCAACCGGCCTGGCGGACGAGGACGCGGCACTGGCCGCGGCCATAGCGAGCCCGATCGGCTGCCCGAGCCTGGAAGAGCTCGCACGCGGGAAGAACAGCGCCGCCATCGCGGTTTGCGACATCACCCGACCGGCACCGAACAAGACCGTGCTGCCGCACGTGATCGGTGCCCTGCAGGCCGGCGGCATCTCTGCAAGCGAGATCACTATCGTGATCGCGACCGGCCTACATCGCGAGGCAACTGCCGAGGAGCTGGAGGAGATCGTCGGGGAAACGATCCTGAAGCACCATCCCGTGCATTCTCACCGGGCGCGCGAGATCGACGAGCAAGCGTTCCTAGGAGAGACTGCCGGCGGGACCCAGGCATTTGTTGACGAGCGTTTCTTCGAAGCAGACTTGCACATCACGCTCGGGTTCATCGAGCCCCACTTGATGGCCGGATTCTCGGGCGGGCGCAAGTTGATCGGCATAGGACTGGCAGGCGAGAGGACGATCAAGCGCCTGCACAGCCCGCTCTACATGCGAGATCCGAAGGCAACGGAGGGGTCGTTCCCCGACAATCCGCTGCACCGCGAGCTGCTCGAGATCGCAGCCATGGCCGGCCACCACTTCATGGTCGACGTGGCGTTGACCGACACGCGGGCGATCGCGGCCGTGTTCGCGGGAGAGCCGGTTGCTGCTCACGCGCAAGGGGTAGAGTTCGTGCGGCAGTCAACCTTGGCCACGATTGATAGGCCGGCCGATGCCGTGATCACAACATCGGGAGGGTATCCGCTTGACCTGACCTTCTACCAGGCCGTCAAAGGCCTGACCGCCGCGGCGCACATCGTGCGAGAGGGCGGCGAGATCCTTCTCGCGGCCGCCTGCAACGAGGGGTTGGGCGGGCCTGAGTTCAGTCAGCTGGTGCGCGAATCCGATGACTTCTCTGAACTGCTCGACCTGCTCTCCGAGCGGGCAGTGCGCGTCGACCAATGGCAAGCAGAAAAGCTCGCCATGGTCGCGCAGCGGGCGCAGCTCTCTTTCTGCGTGCCGGGACTCTCAGAGGCGGACCGGTCCAAACTGTGGGGTCCCAGCCACAAGGATGCGCAGGCAGCGGTGGACGGTCTTACGGAGCGGCTAGGAGACGGTGCGCGAGTGGTAGTGATCCCCGAAGGCCCGTACGTGTTTTCGCAGCTGCAGAATTAGCCAGAGCCCCTGGCGCGACGGCCGCTTTCCCGCGACACATCCGAAATCGTGAAGCAGCGCCAAGTCCGTGAAGCGCCGGCCGAAGAACCGCCGGCCACAGCAAATTGGCCTTGTAGCTGGCGATCTGGAACCCCCGCAGGCGACCGCTCGGCAAGTGATTCCGCGTTGAAGGAGCGCACTTAGCGAGCTGCGGGCAAGAAGGAGAGGAGAGGTGATGAGGACATTCACGGATTCCAGCGAAGCTCGCTGCGAGCAGGTGCCGTGGGGCACGTTAGCTTGGTTCAGCAGTCCAGACTCTACCGGCACAAAGAACCTGGTGGTAGTCGAAGTGAGATTCGATCCAGATAGCGGCCACAACTTCCACAGGCATCCCAATCAAGAGGAAGTCATCTATGTGGTGGAAGGCGAGATCGAGCAGTGGGTTGACACAGAAAAGCGCACGCTCGGAGCAGGCGGCTCAGCATTCATCGGTAAAAACGAAGTGCATGCCTCGTTCAATGTGAGTGACCGGGTTGCCAGGATCTTGGCCATCTTAGGCCCCTCTATCGGGCAGGACGGATACGAGCTTGTCGACGTAGCAGAGGAGGAGCCCTGGGTGTCTATGCGATAGCGCCCTGCGGCCATCGCGAACCGGAATGCCTGACGCTCCAGCCCCAGGTCACTGCAGTGATTCGATCTCTTTGAAGGCCCTCACCTGCGCGGTAATTGCCTGTTCGGTAGGGAGGCGCTCGACGCTGCTGGCGCCGAAAAAGCCCACGATCCCCTCCGTATTCTCTAGGACGTAACGCACGTCGTCCGGCTCGCTGACCGGCCCGCCGTGGCAGATCACCAAGATCTCGCCGCGTTCCTGCTTGGCCGCATCGTGGATAGCCTGGATTTCCGCGACGGCTTCGTCGAGCGTCTTCGCCGTTCGCGCACCGATGAATCCCTTCGTGGTGAGTCCCATGTGAGCGACCAAGACGTCGGCACCCGCCGCCGCCATCTCGACAGCTTCCTCCGGGCTGAAGACATAAGGGGTCGTGAGCAGGTCCAGTTCGCGGGCGATGCCGATCATTTCCACTTCCTTCGAGAAGCTCATCCCCGTCTCCTCCAAGTTTTGCCGGAACAGCCCGTCGATCAGCCCTACGGTAGGAAAGTTCTGCACGCCGCTGAATCCAATCGCCTTGATCTCCTGCAGGAACACATGCATCAAGCGGAACGGATCGGTGCCGCAGACGCCGGCGAGGACAGGCACATCTCGAGCAACAGGAAGGACTTCACAGGCCATCTCGACGACAATCCGGTTGGCATCGCCGTACGGCATGAGCCCGGACAAGGATCCGTGCCCTGCCATGCGGAAGCGGCCAGAGTTGTAGATCACGATCAGGTCCGCCCCGCCCGACTGGGCACATTTGGCAGAGATCCCAGTCCCCGCCCCTGCGCCGATGATCGGGACTCCGCGAGTCGCTTGATCCCTGAGCCGCGAGAGAGCGACTTCTCTCGGAATTCCAAGCGCCTGCGAACTGTGACTCATGTTCTTGCCCTCGATCGCCATTGAATCCTACCGCGCGACGCCGGTGCTAGCCGACTGCCCGATGAGTCGAAGAAGGCCCCTTGCCACCGCGTCGGCGAACTGCTGGTCGTTGATGTTGGCGTCCAGCTCGAATACCGGGATCCCCGGACGGAGGGCCCCCTTGATCGCCTGGAACAGCGCTTGGTCCGCTTCGGGCCAGTAGAAGGGCTGTCCTGGCGCGGAGATCACTGAGATCCCCCGAAGCGGCAGATAGACCGCCACCGGCCCTTCGGAGGCATTCAGTTTTTCTGCCAGTTGGCTTCCGAGCTCCCGGTTTTCCTCGGGCGTCGTTCGCATCAGCGTCACATTGGGATTGTGACGGTAGAACCGGCGTTCGCGATACCGCTCGGGGATCGACTCGGGAGCCCAGAAGTTCACCATGTCCAAGCAGCCCGGCGCCACCACCGCAGGCAGTCCGGCTCGGGCAGCGGCTTGCAGACGGTTCGGACCGGCACTCAGCACTCCCCCGGCCAAGTCATCGGCCAGTTCCGTCGTCGTCACGTCCAGCACCGCCGTGAAAAAGCCGGACGAGACGAGGCTCTCCATCGTCCGGCCTCCGGTGCCGGTTGCGTGGAAGACCAATACTTCGTACCCGGACGACTGGAGGATCGCCTTGGCCGCTTCGACACATTGCGTCGTGTTGCCGAACATGGATGCCGCGATCAGCGGCCCGTCCTCGTTCGCCGGGACGTCCGCCTGGGCCATGGCGACCACTGCCGCGGCCGCTTGGACGATCACTTGCCGGCTTATCCGGTTCAATCCGCTGATGTCCACAATGGACGGGATCATGGCTATGTCCTTCGAGCCGACGAACGCCGCGACGTCTCCTCCGGCGAGCGTAGAGATCATCACCTTGGGCACGCCCATGGGTAAGGCCCTCATCGCGGCAGTCGCGATCGTCGTTCCTGCGCTTCCGCCGATGCCGATGGCGGCGTGTATGCGACCTTGCTCGTAGAGGTCAGGAACGATCCTCTCGACTCCTCGGGTCATTGCCGCCACTGCTTCGCCGCGATCTCCCGATGCAGCTAGCGCCTCGGTACGCTCGCCGGCTGCGCCAGCCACCGTATGGCGGGCGATATCAGGTTCGATTGCTGGCGGCTCGAATACCCCTGCGTCGATCACGAGGGTGTCGCATCCACGAGCGCGGATCTGCTCGGCGAGGAATGCGACTTCCGTACCCTTGGTGTCAAGAGTTCCGATGACAGCGACCGTCCGCACAGCGACCTTGAGTCTAGGAAATCGCGGGAGTGAGTGCGCGATCGGTGTTTCGGCACTCGTAGCGAGCCGAGCTCGCGCACACCGCTAACTTGGCAATCGCGTCTCGGGGATCGCTCGAAGAGCAACACGCCGACAGCATTAGCGAGCTCTTCAGGCCCATCTAAGTGGTCGCCCCGATGGCCTTAGGCTGAGCTGGACAAGCCCGGTCTCACGCTTGACCGGCCGCACCGGAGGCTCTAGAGTCGAACTTGGAACGCCCGCCGGAACGCGCAAGGGCCTGAAGCGGTCGGGTGAGGCCGAGGAGCCCCGCCGATTCCGGCGGGCGCCGCCGACAAGGGGGAGGGATGCACCACCGAATCGGGATTTGGATTGCTGCACTGGCTGCAGCCGGTTTGGCATGGTCCTGCGGGGCACAGACCGACGGGGACCTTCGAGAGCCCTTCAAGCGATGGCTCGACGAGGATGTCCTATACATCATCGCGAGCGAAGAGCGCGAGGCGTTCGTCGAGTTGACAACGGACGAGGAGCGCGAGCACTTCATCGAGTCGTTCTGGACACGGCGCGACCCCACGCCGGACTCGGCCCCGAACGAATACAAGCAAGAGCACTACCGGCGCATCGCCTACTCCAATGACCGGTTCGCCTGGCAGATTCCCGGCTGGCAGACCGACCGAGGCCGGACGTATATCACCCAAGGGCCGCCGGACGAGATCGAATCCCACCCCGCAGGAGGCCAGTATCGGCCGCCATCCGGCGAAGACGGCGGGTTCACTGCCAACCACCCGTTCGAGATCTGGTGGTACCTTTGGCCCGACGGCGGCGGAGGCGAGGGCATCCTAGTGTTCGAGGATCCCACCATGACCGGCGAGTACCGGCTCACGCGGGCACCCTCGGCGCAGTGAGGCCTGCCACGGGGCATAGCGGCTCGAGCGGTATTTGCGAAGCGGCGATCGCAAGCACGGTGAGCCTGCCTTCGCAGGGAAGATGGAACGTGCCCTTAAACGATTCGTACATCAATTTCAGGCGCCAAGAAGTGCGGTTGCGGATCCCGATCAGCGAAATCGTGCAGCGCATCGCCGCCATCGCCAAGATTGCCATTCTCGAGAGCGACAGGCGGGCGGCAATGCGCGATGGCGAACTCGTATACATCGTCAACTCCGATACTTGGGTCCCGACAGGTGAAGCTCGCCAGATCTGGACCCTAGGCCCGAGGCAGTTGCCTCAGGCGGCCGACCGCATTCTAAGATTGACGCGGCGAAAGCGAAGATAGAAGCGGGATTGGCAGGACCGTAAGGAGCAGGTGGTCGCCCTGCCGGTCTTCCTAGCCGCCTAGCCTGCTGCTCGAATCAGTCAGTATCGGTCCATAACATGCCGAAACCTTGACAGGCTATGATTGGGACCCGTCAGGATTCGCGATGACAGGAAGACCGAAGCTGATCCTGGCAACGCTGGCGCTCGCACTCGCCCCGGGGTGCCTCAGCATCCAAGCTCCTTTGCCGACTCCGGCCCCCGTCCCAGCGCCCCGGCTTCCGCCTACACAATCCGGCTTTCATGACGCAGGGAACGCGGTTCAGTCAGATCTGGGCGCAGAGAATGCCCCGAGTGTCTGGGCCATGGAAAAGGCCTAGCGGACAGGACGTCCGCGCTGTTCCGAATTCTCTTCTTTTCTGCCTATGCCAGCATCATCAGGCGATGGTGCCGTGCAACCTTCACACGACAGTCGGCCCGTCCAACGTCTCGACGGAATAGCCGAAGCTGCCATAGCCGCGGATCCGCTTCTCACTCATGCGCCTGAGTGTCGGCACAGCATCATCGACGTAGTCATAGACCAACACCTCGCGCTTCGCTGGGTGCAGACGGTGCAGACGGCCCACGTACTGCGCGAGTATGCCCTTCCAAGAGACCGGCATGGCCAAGAATAGTGTGTCAAGGCGGGTATCGTCGAAGCCCTCACCGATATATCGGCCAGTTGCGATCAGAATGCGTTCTTCAGTGTCGGAAACATCCCTGAGACGCTGCATAACCTCGCTGCGCTGCTTGGCCCCCATCCCTCCCCGGAGGAGTAGGACGTTTCGGGCGAAGCGGTCGAGTCTGTCCGCAAAATACTCTGCATGGCGCTTGCGCTCCGTTAAGAGGATCGGCGAACGTCCCACCTCGAGCGCTTGCAACACGTCGTTGAAGATCATGTCGTTGCGATCCTCGTCCGCAGCTAAGGCGGAGTAGACATGATGGATCGGTGGGCGCTCCGCGTCGATCCCTTCTGGCATCTTGAATGCTGTGGCACGCAAGATCGCCCGATGGCTGAACGGGCGCTGTCGGGCCTGCGCCTTCGCGCTTGCCCGGAATCGAACCGGACCACA
>JAJDTX010000135.1 GCA_022826925.1 Bryobacterales bacterium | reverse complement strand
AGGACTCTCGCCAAAACAAGTTCATTGTTTTGTGTTTGTATTTTGGTATCCTAGGGAGGCATGGGTGATGTGGTGCAAAGCATCCGGGCCCGGTACGAAGCCTTGCGGCCTGTGCTAGACGAGAGAAGCCGTCGAATCTGGGCCGGAGCCGAGGCTCGGGCGATCGGGCGCGGCGGCATCGCACGGGTGGCGGAAGCGACCGGGATCGCACGCGAGACGGTGCGCCAAGGCCTGCGCCAAGTGCAGGCCGGCGAGGTCGGCGTCGCGGCCGCTGGCAGCGAGCGGCAGCGGCGTCCGGGCGGGGGGCGCAAGAAGCTGACCGCGCGCGACCCGCAACTGCGGGCGGCGCTGGAGCGCAAGCTCGACCCGGTCACGCGCGGCGATCCGATGGGGCCGCTGCGCTGGACGTGCCTGAGCGCGGAGCGGCTAGCGCAGGCGTTGCGGGCCGAGGGGCACGCGGTCAGCGAGCGCAGCGTGAACCGGCTGCTGCACGAGCAGGGCTACAGCTTGCAGGCGAATCGCAAGACGCTGGAGGGTCGGCAACACCCCGACCGGGATGCGCAGTTCCAGTACATCGAGCGCCGGGTGCAGGAGTTCCAAGGTGCGGGACAGCCGGTAGTTTCGGTGGATTCGAAGAAGAAAGAGTTAGTGGGGCGTTACCGCAACGGGGGGCGCGAGTGGCGTCCTGAGGGGCAGCCGGAAGAGGTACAGGTGCACGATTTCCCGGACGCGGAATTGGGCAAGGCACTGCCGTACGGGGTGTACGACCTAGCGGCCAACAGCGGCTGGGTGAGCGTGGGCGTGGACCATGACACGTCGGAGTTCGCGGTGGAGACGCTGCGGCGCTGGTGGCGGCAGATGGGGGCGCCGGCCTATCCGCGCGCCGAGCGGCTGTTGATCACCTGCGACGGAGGCGGCTCCAACAGCAGCCGCGGACGATTGTGGAAGTTGGAATTGCAAGGGCTGGCGGACGAGAGCGGGCTGCGGATCTCGGTGTGTCATTTCCCGCCAGGAACGAGCAAGTGGAACAAGATCGAACATCGGATGTTCTGCCACATCACGCAGAATTGGCGCGGCAGGCCGTTAGTCTGCCGCGAAGTGATCGTGAATCTGATCGGGGCGGTGAGCACCAAGGAGGGGCTGAGAATCGAATCCGAGCTGGACGAGAACCGCTATGAGCTGGGACGGAAAGTCACGGACGCGGAGCTGAAGCGGCTTTCGATTGAACGCGCCGAGTTCCACGGAGAGTGGAACTACACCTTGGCACCACGGCCATCAAAAGAAGAAGTTATTTAGGCGAGAGTCCTAAGGGTCCGTGCCCGTCAGATACGCGAGCAGGCTCGTGTTCAGGCTCTGGCTCACCTCGCGATTGGGATAGACGAGCCGATAACGCAGTTGCCCGCGGCGCGTCTCTTGGCCTCCGATCGTTAGGTAGCCAGTTTGGAACAGCAATGCCTCCGGAGCGATGTTGTCCACCTCGAACTTGCCAAGATCGTCTTCGCTCACGAGCATGCCGTCTAAGGTGGCCGTCGAAATGTTGCGCTTGATCAGCGTTTCCACCAGGAACCTTGGCGTGCCGGTCTGGAACCACCACGGCTTGAATGCGCGCTTGTCGAATAGGAGCAAGAGATCGAACGGGTTGTACACTCTGTCCGCCGCCGGGCTCCAGCTGTAGCCGTTGTACCACTCGCGGATTCGGTCACGGTCCAAGCCCGGCAGCTCGGCTGCGAACACCGTGTCGACATCGTCCTCGGTGTAGCCGCAAACGGCTGCGTATCGCTCGTCGAGCGTGATGTCGTTGAGATTGTTCAGGCCGGAGAAGAGGCTGACCTTGGAAAACTTGCTCACGCCGGTAAGGAAGCAGAAGCGGATATGGGCATCACAGGACTTGATCATCCCGTAAAGCCCGCGCAAGTACTCCCGGTTGGCGCGGGCGAGATCTGGATTCTCCATTGCGTCTAGGATTGGCTTGTCATACTCGTCGACCAACACGCAAACCCGCTGGCCGCTGTCGCGATGCAGGGTGCGGACAAGATCTTCCGAGCGGCGAGGCCCGGAAGTGTGGCGCGCTCGCATGCCCGCGGCGCTCTCTAGATTCAACAGCTGCGCCAGCACGTCTTCTTCCAAGTCGCCGGGCCTGGTGGCGTTGAGACCGCCGAAGTCCAGGCGCACAACTGGAAACGACACCGACCAGTCCCAGCGGTCGTGCGCCACCAAGCCAACGAAGAGGCTCTGGTTACCTTGGAAGAGCTCCTTCAATGTGTCCAAGAACAGGCTCTTCCCGAAGCGGCGGGGGCGCGACAGGAAGAAATGGGTGCCCTCGCGGAACAAGCGCAGGGCGTAGCCCGTCTTGTCAACGTAGTAGCAGTTGCCCTCGCGGATCTTGCGAAACGTCTGGATGCCGATGGGTAAGCGGAGCCTGGCCATCGCTCAGCTATTCCCGTAGCCCGTTTCAGGTCTCATGCCGAGGCAACGCGCCCCCATGCTGCAAGTCCAAAACGAGGGAGTGCAGATTCCGAAGGCAGGCGAACAGCCGTTCCGATCGAAAGTGAACACCGATCGTCTCCGCTAGGATTGCCTCGCCGCGCTTGGCGGCCTCTTGCTCGAAGCGTTCCTCGCGCTTGGTGGCCTCGCGTTCGATCTGCTAGGTCAACGCCCGTGCCTCTGCCTCTCGCTTGGCCGCCTCGCGCTCGAGGCGCTGCTCGCCCCTGGCGGCCTTTCGCTTGGCCGCCTCCAGATCAAACCGTGCCAAGAGGAGTTGAATCTCCCACGCGCGAGCGACACGCCGGCTCGCCCAGATGCTCACGATCAGCGCCGTAATTGCGAGCAACCCGGTCACCACCTTCGCTGCGATTCCGATCCACTCCGGCATCGCTCTACTATACGTCCACCTCCCTCCACCAGCCTCCAAGCTGAGCTTCGGTCCGATTGGATCCCGCGCCGCTATCGGGGTTACCGGCAAGGCGCGGACCGCGACACTGATGGAGCGAGACCAGAGCGATCACCCGCTCTCCGCGCACGGCTTGGAATGGGCACTCGGTGGGCAATGCGAGCCCGCCCGCAGCCAGTACCGCACGACACCAGCACTGACGGTACTTGCCTATGGTGCCGCCTCGTCAGAGGTCTCTTGGGCGAGCGCCACATGGCTGCGTGGGAAGCGACCTCGGATGGCTCGAGGTCGGAAGTGCCGACGGCGGTCTCGATGGAGCTCTATATAAATACTGTGAGCGCCAGGCTAACTGGCAGAAGGGAGGAGGTGGAAGTCCTCTGGGGGCAAGGCCTAACCAGCCAACCCCCTCCGCGAGCCGTGCGCCGGTCGCTGTGAGGCGGCAGGTGAAGCGTCGGTAGCGGGGCATGTGGGCGGGGCTATTGAGCGCCGAAATTTATAAAGTTCCGGGGTGCCGAGGCTGTACAGTTGGCCGAAGGCAACACGGGCCGGTCTGACATGGTGAGGGCCGGTTACCGGCCCCGCGGCGTCGAAGAACCCAAGCACGCATGCACGCCTTCTGCCGGGACCTGGGAGGTCTCCGAATCGCCCCGAGTCGTACGGGGCCGCAAAGGAAAGGAAGAAACCGAAACCAATGATGCACGATTCGGAGAAGTCGGATCCGGGCATAGTAGCGGAGAAGCGAGCGAACAAAGACGCCACGGCGTCGGCGGAGCTGGTGGAGCGAAGGGCCGGACCGGAAGGCAAGCCGGGACGCCGTGCCACGTGCCGCGCACAGAAGCGGGTAAGCGTGCAACAGGCGGCGGAGCGGATACGGGCAGCAGCGAAGAGGAACCCGGAAGAGCGACTCGTCGCGCTCCTGCACCACATCACGGCGGAGGCTCTGGAGGCTGCGTACCACGCCTTGAGGCAGGACGCGGCGGCGGGAGTCGATGGCGTGACATGGGCAGCGTACGCGGACGGGCTGGCAGATCGACTGATCGACCTGCACGCCCGCGTGCAGCGGGGAGCGTACCGGGCACCACCGTCACGAAGGGTGTATATCCCCAAGGAAGACGGCGGGCAACGACCGCTCGGCATCGCAGCGCTGGAGGACAAGATTCTCCAGCGGGCGGTGACGGACACGATTCTGGTACCGATCTACGAGACGGAATTCCTCGGCTTCAGCTACGGGTTCCGACCGGGACGCGGAGCGCACCGAGCGCTGGACGCGGTCACGGTCGGGATAGAACGGCGCAAGGTCAGCTGGGTGCTGGACGCGGACATACGCGGATTCTTGCAGTTGTCGTCATACTGCCACCCCACTGATGCGGATCGCCCGAACGGGCCGCGATCTCTCCATAACTCCTTCCTTTTCAGTGCTTTTCGGCATGATTCAAGGAATCGGCCGACTGCGGCTGCGGCCGACTTGACTCACTGCAACTCGCCTCTTCGGTGCATGCCGACTCCTCGAACAGGCTCGCATGGTTCTTCACCGGGAGCTTGATCCGCAATCCGCCGCGGCGTCCTCTCTGGACGGTGACGGCTTCCAGCTTGCCGCGCTTGATCCAGTCGAGGACGGTCTGGCGCGACACTCCCAGCCGGGCTGTCGCGACTTGCATCGCGACGTAACCCTCGGGTGCGTCTGCCACGAAGCGTTGGCGCAGTTCTGCGGTGAGGCGGATGCGCCAAGGAGCTCCGGGCGTGATCTGATCGCCGGCCAAGAACCCCTCGTTCAGCATGCGGTGGATCGTGGACGGGGCCACGCCCAGCGCCTTGGCGGCTTGCCGGACGTTGACGAGCTCGCCGTCCGGAGGCGCCCCTGACGGCTTGAAGCAGGGGATTTTCCAGTGCGTGCGCAGGCTCGAGACCCGGGACTGGGTGAACCGCAACCCATGCGCGGTCCGGCGGCCTTGCTGGTTGAGAATCCCGGCAATGACCGCGTCGGGGTAATGCGCCGCGAGCCGGCGCAGCAGCTCGACCGTGTCCTCGTCGGTGCGCACGGGTGCGGAACGCTTGCGCGGACGCTCGATGGTGAGTTCGGTCGACAGTCCTCCCCGCCACACCAGACGGACCCGGGCGCGGGGCTCGTTGCGGGGGGCATCTAGGACCACCTCCTCCAGCAGCGCCCGCAGCAGTTCCTTGCGATCTCGCGCCGTCGTTGTGGGGGCGTCCCAGGCCCGTGGCAGGTCCTCGCCCAGCGCCAGCAGCGCCTCGCGTTCGTTCACGCTCAGCTGCCGCGGACGCTCCTGTTCGCGCAACGCCAGCTCGGCCCGCTCGCGCTCCAGATCCGCCAGCCGCTGTTCCCACTCCCGCTCCAATCCACGAGCCACGCGGCGGTTCTCCGGGTCCACGGCGCGGTAAGCGCGCTCGGCCCGGGTCGCCTCGTAGGCGACCCGCTCCACCGCTAGGCGCCGCTGCGCCAAGGCGGCGTGGCGGTCGCTCTGCACCTGCTCGATCGCCCGCAGCGCGGCTGCGGCCCCGCCGGCCCGGACAGCTTCCAGCACGCTGTCAGCCACGGCTTGGTCGACCTGCGTCCCGCCGATCTGCAAGCAGTAGGTGGCGCGCCCTGCCACGATGGTCTGGCCGGGACAGTGGTAGTTGGGGGAGGAGTTGCGTCCGAGGTAATAGGTGCGCAGCGGCCGCCCGCAGTTGCCGCAGATCGCGAGTCCCTGTAGCAAGGCGGATCCCTCTCTCACGCTGCCCCCGGCGCTGTGCGGGCGCGGCCGCCGGTTGGCTCCGATGCGCGCCCGGTTAGCCTCGAATGTCTCCCAGTCTATATAGCCGCGGTGATGGCCTGGCAGCAGCACGCGCCATTCCGCCCGGGGCAACTGGCGCACGCGCTTTTTCATGCGGCCGTGCCCGTCGAGATAGCGTTCTTGGCGGGACTTGCCGAAGGCGTACGCCCCGGCGTAGACCGGATTGCCCAGCACTTGGACGATCGAGCTGTAGGCGGGCGGGATCCAGCGGATATCGTCGCCTTTGCGCAGCCGCACAGGGAACTGCAGGCCCTCGTCGCGGAACCACAGCCAGACGCGGCGCATGGAGCCGAGCTCAGCGAAGCGCTCGAAGACATTGCGGATCGCACGCACCACTTCCTCGTCGGGATGGAAGAGGACTTCGCCGTCCTGCTCGCCCCAGACGAAGCCGACCGGCAGGGTGCAACGGAACTCGCCGCGGGCGGCCTTGTTGCGGATGCCTTCCAGCAGGCGCACCTTGAGCGTGTGCAGCTCGGCTTCACTGATTGTGCCTTTCATGCCCAGGACCAGGCGGTCATTGAAACAAGCCGGGTCGTAGATGCCGTCAAAGTCGGCGATCAGGGTGTCGGTCAGGGCGCACAGGTCGATCAGGCGGTACCAGTCGGCGTTGTTGCGAGCCAGCCGGGAGACCTCCAGTCCGAGCACGAGTCCGGCGCGGCCGAGAGCGACGTCGGCGGCCAGGCTGTTGAAGCCGTCGCGCTTGTCGGCGGACTCGCCGGAGAGGCCGAGGTCCTCGTCGACGACGGTGATCTGGTCGGGGTGCCAGCCCAGGGCTTCGGCACGGGCGGCGAGGGCGTACTGGCGACGCGTGGACTCAGTGTTGCGCTCGACCTGCGAGGGGCTCGACTGGCGGATGTAGACGAAGGCCTGGCGCTGGCGGTGAGCAGGCAGGATGCTGGTTTCAGTCATCGCGCTGCTCCTGTTCGCGAGGCGGCAGGATCGTCTGGGCCAGGATGCGGGCCAGGGCTTGCAAGGCGGCGCTCCTGGTGGCGGGATCGAGCGTCTCCCAGATCGCCTCGCTCGGGGCGGGCGCGTCTTGGAAGGCTAGCGAGGCTTTGCCTCAGACCGACGAGACTCGGTTCGAAGCTGCTTAGCCATACCCGGGGTGGAGTGCGGGCTCCAGACGCTGCTCCGCTCTGCGGCCGGGGCCGCCGTGTGGTCGCCTAGGCGACAGTGCCCGTAT
>JAJDTX010000151.1 GCA_022826925.1 Bryobacterales bacterium | reverse complement strand
ACCGCGCCAAGGCTCCTGGGTGTGCTGTCGCATGCTCGCACGCCCCGCCGACTCGGCTTCCGGACGCCATCTCCCGAGCTCCGCGCACTCCAAGACATGCCTCAACCCCCGTTCGCATCAAACATTGAATTTGCCTGGGGCAGCGGCCACTGCGGATGACTAGGCCGCTTCCGCGACGGGCGAGCCGCCGGCGACCTGGCCCGTCGAATCGAAAGCGATCTCGGCCGCCGGCCCGACGGCCTCGATCAGAGGATTTTCCCGCAGCGCTTCGAACAGGTCCTCGCTGATGCGCATGCTGCCGAGTTCCATGGTGTTACGGATCCACACAACGCTGCAGTCCGCGATGTCCGCGCGCCCGCAAGTCGCCAGGATGCGCTCGATGCACTCGCGGTCTGTCGGGAAGTGCGGCGGGCACATGCAGCCGATGGTGCTCGAAGCGGTGAAGGAGTTGATCCAAGTCTTGTCGAAGTCGACCGCGCGGAACAGGCGGTCATGGATCACGTCGCACATGCCGATGCCGACGGCGTTGCCGCCGCCGTGCGGCGTAAGGCTGCGAGCGTAGATGCGCTCGATGCGCGGCAGGCCCGGCCAGCAGTTCCGGCCCATCCACGAGCGATTGATCACCTTCGTGTCCATCCCCGATCCGGAGATGTTCTTGCCGATCTCGTCCACGATCAAAAGGTCGAAGGCTTCGGCCGGCAGGTCGGCCTTCCAGCGCTTCACCCGCGCCAGCAGCGCTTCCTCGTCAGCAACCATGTTGCCGGCGCCCA
Organism: Bryobacterales bacterium; assembly: GCA_022826925.1. Taxonomy (GTDB): domain Bacteria; phylum Acidobacteriota; class Terriglobia; order Bryobacterales; family UBA6623; genus VXMF01. Next base: position 12,161 of record JAJDTX010000151.1, on the reverse strand, counting down.
GCGCGTGAACCTCCGCGGTTTGGTGATTGGCGTCCTCTAGAATCGCCATGCCGCCGAGCATGCGGCCGGTGGCGCGCATGACGCTGCCGACCTCGCGGATGACCTCCTCCAGGCCCATGCGCACGGCCCACATGTGGTAGCGCCTGGCGCCCTCCCACTTGCCGAGCCCGATGGCCATCATCTTGTGAACGCCGCTCTCGATCTTTCCGTCGAAGCCCGTGTGCCACTTGACACGGCTGCACAGCATGACTCCGTCCGCTTCCCACGCTTCCCGGTCCATCGAAACAGCGATGCCCTGAGGCGTCTCCCCGATCTGCACGACCTCCAGCGAGCTGACGACTGGCACCCCCATGGAAGCCTCGGTTATGCCATAGTGGGCCAGGACATCGCGCTGCCCGTCCGCCGTGCCGCCGCCGTGGCTGCCCATGACCGGAATGATGAAAGGCTTGACCCCATGATCGAGCCAAGCGTCCACGACGGCCTTGACGATGGTGTCGATGTTGACGATCCCGCGGCTTCCGACTCCCACGGCGATACGGCTGCCGGCCGGGACGGCGGCCACCCACGGCGCTGCATCCATCTCCGCTCGGACGGCGCGATAGACATCGGGAAGCGCACGGTCCGGGAATCGCTGGCGGATCGGAATCAGGCGCGGCAGGGCCATGGGACAGAATTATAGCGAGACTGCCCGGCGATAATGTTGTGCGCATGCAGAGAGTCGTCAGAACTGGCCTCTCCCGGCGTCGCGCCCTGTGGCTGGGCACCTCAATGGCGATCGGCCCGCTGGAGGCGCTACGGGCAAGCGAAGTGAACGCCACTTTGACCGCAGTCCCCGGCATACGAGTCGGGCATTGGACGCACCCGTCGGGCTCTACCGGCTGCACCGTAGTCTTGGCCGACGCGGGTGCAGTGGCAGGCGTGGATGTCAGGGGCGGAGCCCCCGGCACGCGAGAAACCGACCTGCTGCGACCCGAAATGAGCGTCGATACCGTCCATGCCGTGGTGCTCTCCGGCGGGAGCGCCTATGGACTGGCTGCGGCTGACGGAGTGATGGAATACCTGGAGAGCGAGGGCGTGGGCTTCCGCGTGGGCGAGTCCGTCGTCCCGATCGTGCCGGCAGCCATATTGTTCGACCTCGGCGTCGGCGATCCGCAGGTCAGGCCGACGGCCAAGTCCGGACTCCGAGCCGCCAGGGACGCCTCGCGTCAGCCGGTGCCGATGGGAAATGCCGGCGCTGGCGCCGGCGCTACAGTGGGCAAGCTGTTCGGCCGCGGCCGGGCGATGCGCGGAGGGCTGGGCTCGGCGGCCGTCACGCGCCCCGATGGTCTCGTGGTTGGCGCCATCGCAGCTGTCAATGCCCTCGGTGACGTCATTGACCCCGGCACTGGCCAGATCGTGGCCGGCGCGAGAACCAGCGACGGTGCCGCGTTTGCCGACAGCATGGCGCAGCTGCGCGCTGGACGACGCGGCGAGCGGCCTGGCGCCGCTCAGAATACGACCATAGCGGTCGTCGCGGCCAACGTAACGTGGACCAAGACGCAAGCGGCCAAGGCCGCGCAAATGGCGCACGACGGACTGGCGATGGCGATCCGCCCGGCGCACATGCCGTTTGACGGAGACACTGTGTTCGCATTGGGCACCGGCGGTGACGCCGTCGACGCTCGCCTGCTGGGCGAAATCGGCGCACTCGCGGCCGACGCGCTGGCGCAAGCGGTCGTGGCCGCCGTCCAAGCGGCGGAGAGCGGTTTCGGATTGCCGGCGGCGAAAGACCTGCAGGCGAGAACCGCGGGCGTCCAAGCCGTTTCGTTGCAACGCTCTGGATAGCCCCGAAGAGGCCGAAGAAAGCGTTAGCTTTGATACAATTCTTGCGGTACAAGAGATGTCAGCCACAACACCTGTCAATCGTCGGCGCTTTCTGCAAGGCGCTACGGCGGCGGTCGCCGCAGCTGCGCCCGCCAGACCGCAAGACGCAGCCTCGGCGCGCCGCGTGATCGGCGCGAACGACCGCATCAATGTCGCCCAGATCGGCGTCGGCGGACGCGGCAGCAGCCTCCAGCGGCTGATGCTGCGCATGATCGAAGGCGGCCAGAATTTCAAGATCACGGCTGTTTGCGACGTCTACGAGAAGCGGCGGAGACTAGCCCAAGAGAATTCCAAGGCGGAGTTCTCCACGCTCGACTACCGCGAGGTGCTGGCACGGCCCGACGTGGACGCCGTCGTGATCGCCACGCCCGATCACTGGCACGGCACGATGGCCCTGGCGGCCATTGACGCGGGCCTGGACGTGTATCTCGAGAAACCGATGACGCACACCATCGAGGAGGCCAAGGCGGTGGCGCACAGGGTCCGGGAGACAGGCGCCGTGCTGCAGGTGGGCTCGCAGACGACCTCTGCCGATCAGTGGTGGAAGGCCCGCAAGGCGCTGCAAGACGGGATGATCGGCAAGCTTATCTCCAGTCAAGGCTCGTACCACCGCAACTCCTTGCGCGGCGAGTGGAACTGGACGCCGGAGCGCGGGCGGGGCTGGGTGATCGAACCCGACGCGGGCCCGCATGGCCAGGGCGTGAACTACGTCGACTGGAACATGTGGCTCGGACCGGCCCAGAAGCGCGAGTGGGACCCTCATCGCTTCTTCCGCTTCCGCAAGTACTGGGACTACTCCGGCGGCATCGCCACCGACCTCTTCTATCACGTGGTCGCGCCGCTGAATATCTGCTGGGGAGAGGCGCAATTCCCCTACCGGGTCACGGCATCCGGCGGGAAGTACATCTTCAATGCCCCCGGCGACCGCGAGGTGCCCGACACCATGAACCTGTTGGCCGACTTCGCCAAGGGGCATTCCTTGGTGTTGAGCGCCTCCATGGCGAATTCGCGGCACATCCCGGGCCTGATTCGCGGCCATGAAGGCACCATCCTGATGGTCGAGCACGGCCGTTTCGAAGGCAAGACGGACTACATCACCGTGGAGTCGGAGAGGATTTACCGCGACGCCTTCGTCAGGAAGTACGGCACCGAGACGGTGCAGATCAAGGTCGAGGATCGCGGGCAGGACGCGCACATGAAGAACTTCTTGGAGTGCATGCGCACCCGCGCCAAGCCGAACTTGGACGCCGACACGGCCTACCGCGCCCAAACGACGATTTCGATGGGCGTGATGGCGCTGCGCCAAGGCAAGGTCCTGTACTTCGACCCCGATGTCGAAGAGGTCACCGAGACCCCGCCCAAGGTCGGCTGAGCATGCTGGCTCCTAGCGCTGGGGCGCGGGCCGGGGCCTTGGCGTTGGGCTTGGCTGCGCTGGCCTTTGGCTGGGGCTGCGCCGAGGACGGCGGAGGCGGCCGGCCGCCCAACATCCTGCTGATCCTCGCGGACGACCTCGGATACGGCGACGTAAGCGCATACAACGACCAAGCGAAGGTCGAGACCGAGCACCTCGACAACCTTGCCCGGCAAGGCCTGCGCTTCACAGACGCACACAGCCCGTCGACAGTCTGCACGCCGACCCGCTACGGCATTCTGACGGGCCGCATGCCGTTCCGCAACGGCATGCGCGGAGTGTTCACCGGTGTCGACGGCCCGTGCTTGATCGAGCCGGGCCGGCTCACGCTCGCGCAAATGCTGCGCGAGTCCGGCTATGCCACCGCCATGGTCGGCAAGTGGCATCTGGGCATGACCTTCTTCGATGCGCAGGGACAGCCCGTGCATGCCATCGACCTGCCGGCGGAGACCCGCGAAGAGCGTATCGCCGCCGGCGTCGAACGGGTCCGGCGCGTGGACTTCAGCCGAACAATCCCGGACGGGCCGCTGAGTCGGGGATTCGACCGGTTCTTCGGCACGGTCGCCTGTCCCACGACCGACTGGCTTTACGCCTGGATCGAAGGAGACCGCGTCCCGGTCCCGCCCGAGGCGCTACTGGACCGCGCCCCGCTTCCGAAGCACCCCTACGCCAACGACAACCGGCGGGGGCTGATCGCGCCGGACTACGATCTCGAAAGGGTCGACCTGGTGTTTCTCGAGCGCAGCGTCCGATTCCTCGAGGAGCACGCCGCGCGCGAGCCAGACCGGCCGTTCTTCCTGTTTCACTCCATGCAGGCGGTTCACCTGCCGTCGTTCGCGGCTCCGGAATTCCAAGGCAGGACCGAAGCCGGGCCCCACGGTGACTTCCTCTTCGAAATGGATTTCATCGTCGGTGAGCTGATGGCCGCCCTGGACCGCCTGGGGCTGGCGGACGAGACACTGGTGCTGTTCACGAGCGACAACGGGCCCGAGGTGACCACGGCCTATCACATGCGCCGCGACCACGACCATGACGGCGCGCGGCCATGGCGGGGTGTCAAGCGCGACCAGTGGGAAGGCGGGCATCGGGTCCCCACGATCGCCCGCTGGCCGGGCAGGATCCAGCCCGGCTCTGCCAGCGACCAACTGTTCAACCTGACGGACATCATGGCGACTGCGGCCGCTCTGACCGGCTACGCGCTGCCCAACGACGCGGCCGAGGACAGCTTCGATTTCTCGGCCCTGCTGGCCGGGAACCACGACGGCTCGCCCATCCGGAAGTTCGCGCTGCACCAGACTATCTCGCTCGACCTGGCGTTGCGCCAAGGCCCGTGGAAGTATCTGGACCACGCCGGATCGGGCGGAAACGACTACACCCGCCCGTTCCTCGTCGATTTCGCGCTCGACGACGGCGCACCCGACGCCCCCGCCCAGCTGTTCGACCTTGCCAGCGACCCCGGCGAGACCCGCAACCTGTACTACGAACAAGCCGAGACCGCGAACCGCATGAAGGAAGCGCTCGAAGAGTTCAAGGCGGCCGGGCGAAGCGCGCCGGCGCGCTAGGGCGGCCTATCCGAACAAGAACGCCGCCGCTGCAGGCAATCCGTAGAACAGCACCAACAAATACGCTATAGCGAGCAACTTCGAGCGTGTCGCCAGATCGGCGAAGCGCGTGACGACGCTCAGGATGGATCCGCGCACGGGCGGCCACGGATAGATCAGCAGGGTCGCTGCAAGATTGAAGCCCAAGTGAGTCAGCGCGATCTCGATCCCGGCCTGTGCATTCGGTCCCGACCCTGCCAGCGATGCCATCAGCGCCGTCATCGTCGTCCCTAGGTTCGCCCCGATCGTGACCGGGAACGCTTGGCGCAGCGTGATCAGGCCCACGCCGGCCATCGGCACGAGCAGCGAAGTCGTGATGGAACTCGACTGCACCATCGCGGTGACGATGCAGCCGATCAGGATCGCCAACACGCTCGAGCCGCCCAGCGCCACTTCGACCATGCGCTCGGCCTTCGACAGCAACGTGGCGTGCAGCGTCCGCACGATCAGCATCAGCGACGCGAAGATCAGCGCGCCGCTGCAGGCGACCAGCAGAACGCCCTGCGCCTGCGGCGCAGCGAAGAGCGTTTCCGCGAGCGATTGCAGCGGGGCGATGCCGGCCTTGAGGACCACTGCGATCGGGCTGTCGAAGTCGCCCCCGCCCATGGATGGCAGGCGATCCGCCAGCGTGGCCGCGGACTTGGAGAGGAACCCGGTCGCGATCTCCAGCGGAAGCAGCACCAGCACTGCCAAGAAATTGAAGGCGTCATGACAGGTCGCGACCGCGAAGGCGCGCCGGAACTCGTCGGGACGCCCCATGTGCGCGATCGACACGATCGTGTTCGTGGCGGTCGTGCCGATGTTGGCGCCCATGATCATCGGCACGGCGTTCGCCAGCGGCAGCGGGTTCTCGGGAGCGGCGACCAGGCCCACCACCATCGAGGTCGTGACGGAGGAACTCTGCACGAGCGTCGTCGTCAGGATGCCGACCATCAACGCGATGAACGGATTCGACGTCGCGCTGAAGAAGGCGTCCAACAGGTCGCCACCGAGCAGCTTGAACCCGTCCCCCAAGCCGCGGATCCCTACCAAGAAGGCGAACAGCAGCGCCACGACCGCGATCCCTGCGAGCGCGGCGGCGCGGTTGGAATGGTTCTCGGCTGGAGTCGCCGGTCCGGTGCTCATCGCCTATCGATCACCAAGCTAGAATCGCTGAACTGAGCCTAGGCACGCGGTCGTGCAAACCGGTTCCGCAATGGGCAAGCCGCTTGAACTCGGTTCTCTCGCAGCGCTCACCATGCGTAGTCCACGTCCTGGCACGAAGCAGAATCAATGGCTACAGAGGCGCGCGCGAGCTTCTCCGGCGAGAGCAACATTGTAGCGTCATTCCCGGGCGCGCCCGTTGCGGGCGGGCCGCCCAAGAAGCGCTTGTCGAGAAGGCGCTCGGTATCGATCCGCCCCATGGCAGCCAGCAAGTTCTCCAGCACATGGGGATTGTCCTGGCGCAGGTCGGCCAAGAACGCTCGCAGCTTCTCGCGGACGGTGCCGGTCTTGTAAGAGCACACGCAGGGCGTGATCGGGATTCCAGACTCCTCAGCGTAGGACCGGGTCACGTCTTCGGTGACGTATACCAGCGGCCGGATCAGGCGGAAGTCTCCCGAGCGCGAGCTTGTCACTGGCGGCAAGGCGCTCAAGCGACCGGTGAAGAGCGCGTTGCGAAGCAGTGCCTCGCAGAGGTCGTCAGCGGTGTGGCCGAGCGCTACAACGTTGCACTCCAGCTTGGAGGCGACATCGTAGACTGCCCGGCGCCGGAAGCGGCTGCATGTGTCACAGCCGTGTCCTGGCTGGTCTTCGAGCAGTTTCAAGGACGGCTCGTCGACGTAGTAGGTCCACTCTACCCCGCGCTCGGAAAGAAAGTCACCGACCGGATCCACAGGCCGGACGAACTTGCCCTGCTCAATCGTGAAGGCCCGCAGGGAGAATCGCACCGGGGAACGCCGCCGGAGCAGCAGCAGGGCGTCGATCAGTGCGAGCGAATCCTTGCCGCCGGACACTCCGACCGCGATGCGGTCGCCATCGCGGATCATGTCGAAGTCGGCAATCGCCTTGCCCGTCTTGCGGAGCAGTGTCTTGCGAATGTCCACGGCGAGCCACGCGACGGCTAGTCCATTATATTGCGGCCGCTGCTGTCGTATTCCTGGGCGCAGCGGCGGATAGAACGGGCGCGGCCCGTTCGCTCGTCGACGTCTACTACAACCGCGTTGAGCCGGACCGTGCCAGAGGCCGGCTCGAAGCGTGTCGGCAGGGCCGTCAGGAACCGCCTCAGCGACTCGTCCGGCTTCATGCCGATCACCGATGCGAGCGGCCCCGTCATGCCGACATCGGTGATGTACGCTGTGCCGCCCGGCAGCACGCGCTCGTCTGCGGTCGGGACATGCGTGTGGGTTCCGACCACCGCGCTGACACGGCCGTCCAGATACCAGCCAAAGGCGTTCTTTTCGCTGGTGACCTCCGCATGGAAGTCGACGAAACATACTCGTACGTCCGAGGGCAGCTCGGCCAAGAGCTGGTCGGCTTGGCGGAACGGGCAGTCGATCAGCGGCAGGTACACCCGGCCCTGCAGGTTCATGACGGCGTACGGCACGCCTGTGTCGGTGTGCCCTACGTACAGCCCGCTGCCGGGCGCGTCGGGATAATTGTGCGGGCGCAGCAGCCTAGGCTCGCCTTCCAGATAGGCAAGCACCTCGCGCTTGTCCCAGATGTGGTTTCCGGACGTGAGCACGTGCAAGCCTGCGTCGAGCAATTGATCGGCGATCTTGCCCGTCACGCCGAAACCGGCTGCTGCGTTCTCGCAATTGGCGATCGCGAGATCGATCTCTTCGTCCACCAGCAGGCGCTTCAAGCTAGAAAACACCGCCCGGCGGCCGGGACGGCCGACGATGTCGCCGATGAACAAGATCTTCATGGCTGGGAACCGTACAGTTTATCGCGGGCGCTCTCCGAGCCCGCCGTCCTCCGCGAACGCTATTCGGAGAGAGCCAGCTCGTCGCCGACGACGAGTTGCTTGCCCGCCTGGAGCGGCTCGATCCGGGTATTGACCGCTAGCCGATAGCAACCAGGATAGAGAGCGAGCCTAGTGCCGGCCCGACTGTGGCGCTCGCGCAGCGCGCTGAACTCCTTGGTGGAAAGCGCAGCGACCGAGCTGTCCCCGCGGGAATCGAGAGTCGGGACCACGCAACGGCGGCAAGGGTTCACCCCTAGGAAGCTCACCTCGCCGATACGGAAGGCCTTGGGCTGGCCGGGCGGGCCGAACAGCGTGTCCTCTTCAAACGGCCCGAGACCCGCGATCTCCAAGTTGGCGCGAAAGCGCCGGCGCACCTCTTCGGCGGCTAGTCCGAACCACCCCGCCACGGCATCGATTGACGCCGATCCGATCACGGTCGGTCCGGACGCGTCTTCGTCGTCCGGAAATCCCGCCGTTGAGTCCTGCCGCAACGACACTGATTGGCCCAACACCCTGCCGAACCAGGCTTCGAGAGCGGAGCGGTCGCCGGGCAGCTCGAACCGTCCGGAATCCGAGCCGAGCGCCAGCTCGACCGCACGAGCCCGGTCGGAGAAAGCAGCTCGAATGGCGAGAATCTTCGGGCCGAGGCGCTTGGCGTTGAGGAATCGGCCCCGGGCGTCGAAGAGCGCATAGTCCCTGTCCGCATCCAAGTGCACCCCTGAAGCCAGGCCCACTCGTTCGAGCTCTAGCGCGTCCAGCGACTTGATCGGAAAGACGCGGATCCTGGCGAGGTGCGGTTTCATGCCGAACATACCGATCCTGCATCCCCACGGTCTCACATCTGCGGTGGCGTCGCCGGACCGCATGAAGATGGCCCCCCACCCGGTATAGGCTAGAAGGATTCGATGGGCAGCAACAGCCAGCAGCGCGGAGACATCGAAACGGCAGTCCTCGAGACGGTGAGGGCGCTGCTCAGGGAACTGGGTTCGTCCGAAGCTGCCCAACGCGCGACGCCGAGGTCGTCCCTAGACCGCGACCTCGGGCTCGGGAGCCTCGAGCGAGTGGAATTGCTAGTGCGCCTTGAGAGCGCACTCGGCCTGCGACTGCCTGAAAGTGGCGCACAAACGGCTGAGAGTCCCGCAGACTGGGTCCGCATCGCCTTGGAGGCCAACGGAAGCGCATCCCCGAGCGGCCGCTGGCCGATCATTCAACCGAGCCGGGAAGCGTACCCCGCACCGGCCGGCGCTACGACCGTCGCCGAAGTGCTGCGCGCTCAAACAGAGCGGGATCCAGCCAGGGTCCATGTTCATCTGCTGGATCAAGACCGCGGCCAAGATATCTCTCACGGGCAGCTCTACGCGAGCGCATCTAGAATCGCAGCGGGTCTGGCAGCGTCAGGGCTGCGCCGCGGCGAGACCGTGGCAATCATGCTGCCCACCTGCGAAGACTTCTTCTCCAGCTTCCTCGGCGTCATGCTGGCCGGCGGGATCGCAGTCCCGGTCTACCCCCCTGCCCGGCCGAACCAGCTGGAGGCCTATATCCAGCGCCAGAGCCGCATCTTGAAGAACGCCCAGGTGCGCTTCTTGATATCGTTCGACAGGGTACACGCTGTCGCGAGCGTCTTGGGCGGGCAATTGCCGTCGCTTCAGGAGACGTTCAGCGCCGCTGCCCTCGCAGATCGCGGCCGGAACGCCCGGGCTCCTGAAGTCGAACCAGCCGAGATCTGCTTCATCCAATACACCTCAGGCAGCACGGGGGATCCGAAGGGCGTGACGCTGACCCATGCCAACGTGCTCGCGAATATTCGGGGGATCGGCTTCGCAGTAGAGGTGCGGCCCACCGATACGGTGGTGAGTTGGCTGCCGCTGTACCACGACATGGGGCTGATTGGATCGTGGCTGTTCAGCCTGTACTACGGCCTGCCGATCACCGTCCTGTCGCCGCTCGACTTCCTGGTGCGGCCGGAACGCTGGCTATGGGCGTTGAGTGACTCGGCGGGGAGCCTCTGCCCCGCACCGAACTTCGCCTTCGAACTGTGCGTCCGCAAGGTAACCGACCAAGCCATGGAAGGGGTTGACCTGTCGCCGTGGAGAGTGGCGATCAATGCCGGCGAGCCGGTGCTGCCGGCAACGCTGAGACGGTTCACCGAGCGCTTTAGGCCGTGGGGATTTGACGAGCGCAGCTTGATGCCGTTCTACGGCCTGGCCGAGTCTTCCGTGGCCTTGACCTACCCTCCCTTCTGGCGAGGTCCGGTGGTAGACACGATCGACCGGACCGCCTACGAAACCGAGGGCCGCGCCGTGCCGACATCCGTGAGCAGGTCAAGCTCGGCGCTAGAATTCGTAGCCAATGGGAAGCCGCTGCCCGGGCACGAGGTCAAGGTCGTGGCCGGGGACGGCGCGATCTTGCCGGATCGCACGCGGGGACGTGTCCTGTTTCGCGGCCCGTCAAGGACCAACGGCTACTTCCGTAACGCGGAAGCGACGGCGGCAGTGCTGGACGATGACGGCTGGATCGACTCCGGAGACCTGGGCTATGTGGTGGAAAACGAGCTCTATGTGACGGGTCGCCTCAAAGACTGCATTATCAAGGGCGGTCGCAACATCATCCCCCAAGACGTGGAGATGGCATCCTGGGAGGCGGACGGCGTGCGCAAGGGCTGCGTGGCTGCCTTCGGCTGCATCGATCCACGCAGCGGCACCGAGAAGCTTGTGGTAGTGGCCGAGACGCGCGCCAGCGACCCTGCCGCTCGGAGGCGGATCCAGACATCTGTCACAGAAGCCGTGGCCGGCAGCGTGGGAGTTCCGCCCGATGACGTCGTTCTCGTCTCCGCGGGCACCGTGCCGAAGACTTCCAGCGGCAAGATCCAGCGTTCAGCGATCCGAGACACCTATGAATCAGGCAGCCTAGCGTCCCACTCGGCGAAGCCGACTTGGGTGCAGTTGGCGAAAGTCGGCATTCGAGCAGCCGGTCGGTCGGCGGCTGAGGCCGCCGGTCGCGGCATCGCCGTGATACTCGGGACCGTTCGACGGCTGTTCGGCTGGTCCGTGGCGGCGCTCTTCGGCATGCTGGCGCGGCTAGCCCCCTCGGCAGGCTTGGCCCGTCGAGCGATTGCGCCCGGCGCTGCAATCCTAATCGCCCAGCGCGGGGCACGGTGCCGCCACCGCATCGGAGCTGCTGGAGCCGCTGGCTTGATGCTGGTGAACCGATTGGATGGCTGCGACCCGCTCGTGGTGGCTGCAGCGCTCCGCGACAGCTTCGTGTTCGCGGACCGCACAGCGTTCAGCGGTCTGTCCTCCGCCGAAGCATTCTTGCTCGACCCGCTCGTCGCGCCACCCGTCGCTGGCGTCTCGGCGCCGCGCGCGGCCGATCTGCAGCTGCGGATGCAGGCCGCGATCGCCGACGGGCAGTCTGTCGTGGCGTTCGCCGACAGCGCTGCCGGCGCGTCACCTGAGCGAACTCGCTTCCGGGCCGAAGGATTCGCGGCCGCAGCCGCCACCGGCGCGCCGTTGATCCCCGTGCATCTAGGCAGAGCCGAAGCCCGGGCCGTCGCGGCAATCCAGGGCGAACCGATCCAGATCAGCGCCTCCAACGACGAGCTTGCCAGTGTGCGAGCGCGGGTGCGGGAAGTCCTCGCCCGAGCTTCCCGTCCGACTCGGGGCTAGAATGATAGCGATGCCGATCTACGAATACCAGTGCGAGGACTGTGACTCCCGCTTCGAGGCGCTCGTCATGGGCTCGGCCCCCGAGCCCGACAGCTGCGAGTGCGGCAGCCAATCGATCGAGCGAGTCTATTCGACCTTCTCGGCCAGTTCAGGGAACAGCCCGGCGGAAGCCTGCCCGACCCCCGCCGAACAGCGCTGCGGCGGCCCGGCCTGTATGGGCGGCATGTGCGGGATGAACTGACCCGCCTCGCACAGAGGCAGCCCGACCCTGCCCGCCAGGGCTAGTGCCGGATCCAACGCCTAGTTGGGGCCGAGCACTCCAATGGCGATCAGATCGCCGCCGCGATTGTAGACTCCGTACGCGAAAGAGGTGCTCTTGGGCTGCCAGGCCCAAATATACGGGCGCGCGGCGCCGCCACCGCCGCCGCCACCACGGCCGCCGCCGCCACCGCCGCCTACCTGCCGCACGACGGCAAAGCCGTCCTCAGGTAGCGGCATCTCCGTGGCGGTGCCCGTCGAAACGTCCCATGTGAGGATGGCTCATCTTCGACAGTAATTTTCGGGTCGGTACGTAGTTTAAACGGTTTACGGCCGCAAACTCTCCAAATTGCAGATTGTGTAGTGCCACGTTTGTTTCGTGTATTGCGCATTTCATCCTTTCAATCAATGTGCTTCTT
>JAJDTX010000091.1 GCA_022826925.1 Bryobacterales bacterium | reverse complement strand
TGGAGCGGCTGACGGAACCGAGCGCTTTGCAGAAGCGTGCGTTTGAACTGGTCCGAACGTTCCCAGTGCAGGACAGCTCCAAATCCAGCTAAGGCTATGCATTATAAGGACTTCCCTTCGCTTCCGGCCCGGAACTTCGGTTTAGTGACAAGTGAGCCAAAAAAACCGCCCGACGGGACCTGCGATGCCCGTGGTCCGCAGAACCGCGCCGCGCTGGACCGGTGCCCGTCTGCCCAGGCGCAGCCTTTCGGCATCTCGGGAGTCCCGGCCCCAGTTGCCGCTCAAAGCTCCCTGGCGCCCAAACGATACGTCCTGTGCTCCGGCCCGCCATTGGCCTGGAAGGGCCCGGTGTTGGCAACTTTGGGCGGACGATATGACGTAGGTCGGGCCGGCGCCGGAGTCCGATCAGCCCGCACAGCAGATCAGAGCGCCTCGCCACCCCTCCGACTACTGAGCTGTGCTCGCGGTCGCGTCGGCTGTCGCGCAACCTGCGGACATGGTGCTCATCCCCGCCGGGCAGTTCACGATGGGCCGCTCACGCGCCCTTCCCGAAGATGGCCTAAACTGGGTGCCCCACATCCTGCGAGACGACCGCCGGTCCGTGCCGTGACACTCCGCGGGCTAGATATGGGCGTGCATGAAGTGACGAATCGCCGGCACCCAGAATCCGTCTCCGCCCCGGGCCGAGCGCGGAGGCACGACGCTACTGATCGGTCGTCACCCAGATCGGCGACGACCACGCCAGTTGGCCGTCCACCTGCTGCACCCTGACGTAGTAGTAGTTCTCGCCGGGGCTCGGCTCGGCGTCCGTAAACTCGAACGACGCTTCTTGTCCGAGGTTGTGGCGCGTGTGCACGAACTCCTGGTTCTTGATGATGTCGATCTGGCGAATCGGCAGCGTGCCCAGCACGCGCACCCACAGGCGGAATGCACCCGTTACGCTGACGATGTCGCCTTGCAGGTGCTCGCGGTTCCCCGCGCGCAGGCGGTAGTCCAGCACGATGTTGTCCGTCGCGCCGTACGAATGGCGCATCCGCATCGCATCCAGCAGTCCCTCCCGGCTGGAATCCTCAGAGATGGTGCAGGCGTAGGATATGTGCGTCGAAACATGGTCCGAAGCGGCTTGCACGCCCAGCTTGTAGCCCTTCGCCCAAGCGTTCCAGACGAATCCAGCAGGTCGGAAGCCGCCCGGTGCGGAGGTCGGGTTGCCGGTGTACGCCGATCGCGGCGCCCCTTCGTATTCGGCTGACACACGATCTCCTTGGTAGATCTCCACCAACGGCTCGACTTCAGGATCGTTGTCCCGCCAGTCGGTTCCCATGTTGGTGGCCGAAGTGTGCGAGATCGCGATGCCGTCATTCTGCTTCAAGTACTCGTACAGGTCCTTGGTGCCCACCGGTTCGGGATTCTTGAACCGATCCGTCACCTCCTCGGACGAGAACGGGAAGAGTCGACCCCATTCTTCGCGTGAGATGCGGAACGGACGCACGCCGCGCTTCGCAAAGATGATGTTGCGGTGACCGTGAGGGTACGGGATGCTGCGCTCGTAGGCGAATAGCGGGACGAAGCGGCCAGGCACGTGAAAGTTGTCCGCGAACTGCTGCAGCAGGAAATCGTGGTACTCCACATCTGGCCCGCCGAGGTAGTTGTGCTCGGAATTGGCGTAGTAGTCCAAGCTCGCCGCGTCTATGGCATAACGATACGCCTGCAGCAACGAGCCGTCGTTGTAGCCGTCCATCGAGAACTCGGTGTGCCGGTGGGTATCGCCGCGATAGATCTTGTAGGTCTTGCCTTCGGACTTGATCTCGTAGCCGCGAATCCGCTCTAGGTCTTCGCTCTCGTTGGGGTGCAGAGGGTAAACCGTGATCTCCGGCTGCACCCTTGGTCGCAGCCCATCGCTTCCTTGGCGGCCGGTCGGCGGTATGCGCCCCACATAGACGTCCGCTCGTTCGGCAAGCATCTCCGTCCAATCCCTGTGGTCCGTCGGCCAAGCTGCCACGATCGCTCCGTCTGCAGCCGTGGCAAAACCACTGCGCACATCCATGCGCCCAGTGCTATGGGGGAAGTAGACCGGCCGGCCCCACCTGCCACCGCTATAGGGGACCCCCCACAACTCCCACAAGGCCCAAAAGTTGTACATGTCGGAGATGATGTCCTTCATGCGCGGGTTGCGGCGGCGGAAGAACACCCAGACCCCTCCGTTGCCATCGGCTTGGATGGTGGGCGAGTCACTGCGGTCTCCTTCGAAACCCTCGGGCAGGGCGTCATCGAGAAGCACCGACGGTTCCATCCACTTCTCGCCCTCAAGTACGGCTACGGGCATGCGACGCCATTCGTACAGGCGGGTGCCCTCGTATTCGATACCGAAGCCGTCGTCCTTGCCCCATTGCGTGCCGCTCTCGCTCCAGGTCGCCCACAGGCGATCGTCGGCATCGCACGTGATCGTGACGTGCGCCTCGAACCGCGGTGTGTCGGCGAGCGGACGGACGGCTTCCCACGCCGCGCCGTCGTGGCGACGGGTCAGGATGTCATAGTTCCCCTTGTCATACGTGTCCCAAGCGACATACACCTGACCCTGACCATCGGCAGCGATCGCTGGCTCCCAGTCGTTCGCTACGGATGTCGAGACCCGCTGCTCGGCTGACCAATTCTCGCCATCGTGGCGGCGCGCCAAGATGTCCGATTGGCCATCGCGAAAGCCCTGCCAGACGACCCACAGGTGCCCATCAGAGGTAGCTGCGACGTTGTGATACAGATCTGGCTGAGGCGCATCGCTCAGCCGCTCGACCTGCGACCATTCGCCTTCGCCATAGTTGCGTGCGTAAAGATCTCGGTTGCCCTCGACTTGGTCGGACCACACTACCCAGATCCGGCCAGCGCCATCGCGGGCGACCTTGGCTAGGAAGACGTCCCCGGGCTTCTCAGTGATCGTCTGCACCTCGCCCCAAGCGGCGCCATCGTAGTGCCGCAGTTTGACTTCGTTGGCCCAGTCCTTGAATGCCACCCAGACCACCCAAAGCTTACCGTCCGGCCCGGCGGCGACGGAAGCGAAGTCGTTCTCGTGCTCGGTGCCGGAGACCCTTTGCGCAGAGACGGTCCTAGTGACGACAACCCTGCCACCCAGAAACCGCCGGGGCTGCCCGGGCGCCAAGTTACGGGAGTCAACGCGAAAGTTGCCCTGGTCTGTCTGAAAGGCGATGCGCGCCCTGCCGCGGCTGCGGACATCGACGATCAGGCCAGAGTTGAAGATATTGATCGGCTCGCCATCGACCGGCTGAGGTTTGGGAGCTGGATACCAGAAGTTCGGCCCCTGCCAAGTCCCGAGTTCCCAAGAGTTGCCATTGATCCTGTCCTCGTGACGCGGCCGCAGGCTGGAGATCCCCTCGAGTTCTCCACCCGAGACTGTAAGGCTGCCGTTCCAAGAGGTCGACTCCGCATCGCCAATGCCGAACTCCACGCGTAGCGAGAATAGGCCGGGGTCGCTGAACCGCTCCTGAGCCGCTAGCCCCCAGCAGGCGAAGATGAGCAACCAAGCCAATCGAACGCGGACAGTCGGCATGTGGGCAAGGATAGCACCGAGGCGGGTCCCCAGAACTCCTCAATATCGTGTGGTCAAGGTCGGCTCTCGGTTCAGCATCGCACCCACTCCGTCAGGCATCTCCGCCTTCTGAGGTGGTCTTCTTGAGTTCGTACACAAGGCTGACCGTACCCGTCTTCTGATAGAGCTTGTGCTCCTTCAGCTCGAGCGAAATTCGCGTGGCCGGCTCGGCAATAAGCGGAACACCCGCTCCGAGCAGTACCGGCACGATCGCAACTTCCACGGTGTCAACGAGACCTTCCTCGGCCAGGCTGCGAAACAGCGAGCCCCCGCCGAACAGCCAGATGTCCTTACCCTCTTCCTCGCGAAGCGACTGCACCACCTCTTTCCAGTTCTCGCCGATGATCGGTACGTTCTTGTAGTCGCTCTGACGCAGCGTCCTCGAAAAGACGTACGTTCGAATGCCAGACGATGCGGGGGAAACCTGTGAACCGGTCACCTCGAACGTCTTGCGGCCAAGCAGGTAAGTGTCGAATTGCTCGGACATGGCCTCGAAATCGAAGTCGGGATCCATGATGATCCAGTCGTACTCGCCGTCAGGTCCCGCGATGTATCCGTCCAAGCTCATGGCGCAGCAATAGCGAACCTTCCGCATCTCGAACCTCCCTACATTGATCTGCCCGTGATCCACCCTCCGCGCTTCGACCCTTTTTATCTTGGAGAGGTGCCAGAGAGAGGGACGGTCGGAAAAGGGCGCAATAGGAATCCTCGGCCTCTTCGCTGGCGGCGGGTCTATCTGTACCACGACTGCCAAGGTATTAAAATAATACTGGTATGAGTTCTGTCCACATTAGAGATATACCACCGCGGACCCTGAGTTCCCTGAAGCGGCTTGCTCGGAGCCACCACCGTTCGCTACAAGGCGAGCTGCACGCCATCTTGGAACGAGCTGCTCGGATGGCGCCGCCCGAGGCGGCCGAACGCAGCTTGGACATCGTGACAGTCAAGGTCGGAGGCAAACACTCCTGGACTAGGGACGAGATCTATGGAAGCGGCGGTCGGTGAAACCCTCTTATTGGACACCAACGTGCTCCTGCATGCGACTGACGGGTTGAGGCCGTTCCATGAGGAAGCACGGAGGATCATAGCAGGGGCAGGCACCAGTGGGTTCCATCTTGCCGTGAGTGGTCAAGTCTTGCGCGAGTATCTCTCTGTAGCAACAAGGCCGGCGGATTCGAACGGTCTCGGACTGGAAGCTCGCTACGCGGTCAGGAATGTTGAGCGTTTCTCAGAGTTCACGATCTTCCTAGACGAAGCAGAGTCAGTCGCCCAGCACCTGCGCGAACTGGTCCGTGAACTCCGAGTGCGCGGCAAGCGCATACACGACGCCAATATTGCGGCGACCATGCTGGCTCATCACATTCGCTTCCTGATTACCGAGGACGGTGCCGACTTCACGCAGTTCGGAGGAATCGAGACCCTCTCCATTCGCCAAGCCGTGCTGCTGCTGAGAGCCTGAGGGCGCTCAGAATCGTCGCCGGCACCGATAACGACCTCTTCAACTTGCCCTCGGTCGCGACTTGAAAAACACAGCCCTACCCGCTGCCACGAAACGCATCGTCCGGCTTACGCCATCGCCGGGGACGCGACCCATCCCCTTGCGCCGCACAAGATCACGCGCCCGGTCAAGGCCCTCGTCTCTGCCACGGGAGAGTCGACTGGCGGAAGGCTCGACTACCGCGTCCAAACGGCGGCTATCGATGAGTTAGGCTCCTTATTCGAGTCGTTCAACCACTTGGCCCCTTCACGGGGCGTAGCGTGCTTCATGGGCGATTCAGCCAGCGTAGCTGTCGCTTGCTACGTTTGTCTTGATGGACCCCACTCCCGTCCTAGTTTCGTGGTCGTCCGGGAAGGATTCGG
The DNA here is from genome assembly GCA_022826925.1 of Bryobacterales bacterium. Lineage (GTDB taxonomy): Bacteria > Acidobacteriota > Terriglobia > Bryobacterales > UBA6623 > VXMF01. The sequence continues at coordinate 24,246 of JAJDTX010000091.1, read as the reverse complement.
CCTGGGCCCTCCACGTTCTCAGGATGCAGCCCGAACGCTTTGCCGTCAGGGGAGTTTTCACCACGGTCACCGATAGGTTCCGGCGCGTGTCGATTCACTCGACACCCACTTGGGTCCTGCAGGCACAGGCAGCAAGACTGGGCGTTCCGCTGTACGAAATCCCGATTCCGTACCCCTGCTCGAACGCTCAGTACGAGTCCGCGATGGAGCAGTTCCTGGCTAGAGTGCAAGACCTCCCAAGACATCTTGCAGCATCACACTTGGCGTTCGGTGACCTGTTTCTCGAAGATATCCGCCGCTACCGCGAAGAGCGGCTCAGCGGGACAGGATTCGATCCGATCTTCCCTGTCTGGGGCCGAGATACCGCGTCGCTCGCGGAAGAGATGATCGCGTCCGGCGTCAAGGCGATCGTCACATCCGTCAATCCTGCGGTTCTTCCGCCCGAGTTCGCGGGCCGGTGGTTCGATCGCCAGTTGCTTGCCGACCTGCCTCCGGGCGTAGACCCCCTGGGCGAAAACGGCGAGTTCCATACGTGCGTTATAGACGGGCCGAGTTTCTCCTCGCGCATTGATGCCGAGCCGGGACGCGTTGTTCATCGCGAAATCGCGGCTCCCGCCGACAGCAGCGAATCCGCGCAAGTGCGCGATGCTCATCCGACGTATGTATATGCCGATATCGTCCCCAGCCGCAGCCCACTTGCGTAGCGACGGGGCGCTCCTAACGCGCCTATAGCGTGCCGTTCCCTAGGCTGAGGCGCTCGACAACCGGTCATGTCTCGCTAGAATGACCTCAACTTGACCAAGCGCAAGGAACTGCTCACGATCGTCGCTTATGCAACGCCGCTGCTGGCGTTGCTAGCGGTGTGCTTTTGGCTCACGTCCTTGGACTTCGGCGACTTCCGGCCGGAGAACTCCACGGTCACGTATGTTCTTTGGGCCCTGTCCACGTGCGTCGTCTTGGGTGCCGTCGCCCTCGGATTCCTGCTATTCCGCAATCTGCTCAAGCTCTACATCGAGCGCCGCGGCAACGTCGTCGGCTCGCACTTGAAGACCAAGCTTGTCATCGGAGTACTCACTTTGAGCCTCCTACCGATCACGGCCCATGTCGTCTACTCGCTCCAGTTGTTGAACCGAAACTTCGACAAGTGGTTCTCGCAGCCCACCATCGGGGTCTTTCAAAGCGCACAGAGCCTCATGGAGGCCACTTCGGCAGAAATGCTCGCGGATCTGGAGCGAGGCGCGCAACGCGCCGCCGAGGCGATCGCGCATGGCACGGCGCGCGATGAAGGAGCGCTGGAGGCCCTGCTCCGGGATGCAGGCGCGCACTACGCCAGCATTACTGGCAACGGCGAGGAAACCACACAAGCCACAGTCGATTCGGGCGAAGGGCCCCCGTCTGTTCCGCCACAGCTGCTGGAAGACCCTTCCGCCGCCGAGCGATCCGGCATCGCCGAGGGCTGGCTGTACGCCGCCGTGCCCATCCCCTCAGCAGCGGGCTCGGCGAGGCTGCTGCTGGGACGCAAGATCCCGGCATCGATCCTGCAGGATCAGGCGTTTGTGCAAGCACAAGTGGACCAGTGGAAGCAACTCGAAGCGGCACGGCCAGTCGTCTGGCGCAGCTACGTGTACACGCTGGCGCTGATCACGATCTTCACGCTGTTCATCGCCGTCTGGCTGGCGCAGTTCGCGTCGAGGCAGATCACGCGCCCGGTCAAGGCTCTCGTCGCTGCCACGGGCGAGCTGGCCGGCGGACACCTCGGCTACCGCGTCCAAACAGCGGCTATCGACGAGTTGGGCTCCTTAGTCGAGTCGTTCAACCGTATGGGACAGACGCTCCAGACCAAGACCGGGCAACTGGAGCGCAGCAACCGCGACCTCGCCCGCGCCAACGCCGAGATCGACGAGCGCCGCCAAATGATCGACGCCATCCTCGAGAGCATCACGCCAGGGGTGATCTCGGTCGACGAGCACGGCAAGATCCTCAAGTACAACGAATCAGCGCGATCCTTTGCCGGCAAGCAACCGCTGTCATCTCTGGGCTCCGTCTTTGAAGTGCTGGACGAGCCGCAGCGATCCGCGTTCGAGCACATGTTCGGCAGTGCGCGCCGAACCGGCGTCGCGACCCGAGAGTTCGAGATCAAGCAGGGCGGCGAGCCCCAGCACCTCAGCGTCACGGTCTCGTCGCTGGACTCCGGCCAGGCCCAGTCGGGCTTCGTTGTCGTTTTCGAGGACAACACCGAGCTAGTGCGCGCCCAGCGTTCTGAAGCGTGGCAGGAAGTGGCGCGACGCCTGGCCCACGAAATCAAGAACCCCCTCACCCCCGTGGCGCTGGCGGCCGGCAGGATCGAGGTCCAGCTGGACCGCTACGCGGCAGCCAAGACGGACGCGGAGCGGTCCGCGATTCGCGAAACCTTGGAGAGCCTGACCCACACCATCGATCGCGAAGTGCGCTCCCTGAACACCTTGGTCTCGAGTTTCTCGGACGTGGCCCGATTCCCGACGATTCGCCCGGAAGCCAACGATATCAATGCGGTCGTGGGAGACGCAGTCAGTGTGTTTGACGGAAGACTGCCGGGCATCGACCTGAGGCTGATCACCGATCCCGAAATCGCGCAGGCCGAAATCGACCCGCCGGCGTTCAAGCGGGCGATCGTCAATCTGATCGACAACGCCGCTGACGTTCTCCAGGAGAGCTGGGTCAAGGAGATCGTCGTCAGCACGCAAGGGCGCCCCGATTCGGGCGCCGTGGAGGTGATCGTGGCCGACTCCGGCCCGGGCATCTCCGCGGAAAACAAGGAGCGCCTGTTCCTGCCGTACTTCTCCACCAAGAATCGGGGCAGCGGCCTAGGCCTGCCGATCGTGCGCAGCGTCGTGGAAGAACACGGAGGCTCCATTCGAGTCGAAGACAACCAGCCCGCCGGGACGCGCTTCGTGATCGAGCTGCCCGCTGTCGCGAAGGAGCCGGCGGAGCTGAGCGAGGCCGTTGTATGAGCGCGCCTGGGCGGGTCTTGGTCGTGGACGACGAGGCCGGCATCCGCGAGATGCTGACAGGCGTGCTTGAGGACGAGGGCTATGCGGTGGAGGTGGCCGAGAGCGGGGAGCGCTGCTTGGAGATGCTTTCGGCCGGGCCCTATGCCGTAGTGTTGCTCGACATCTGGCTGCCCGGGATTGACGGCTTGGAAACCCTGGAACGGATCCGGGACGCCGAGATTGCCGGCAGGCCGGTCGTGGTGATGATCTCGGGCCACGGCAGCGTCGAGAGCGCGGTCCGCGCAACCAAGCTGGGAGCGCACGATTTTCTCGAAAAGCCCCTCTCGGTGGCCAAGGTCAGCGTGGCCGTGCGAAATGCCCTGGAGCATCGCAATTTGCTCTCCGAGAATTCCTCGCTGCGGGCCGAGGTCGGCCACAGGTACCGCATCCTCGGGGATAGCGTCCCCATGAAGGCCGTGCGGCAGCAGATCGAGCTGATGGCCCCGACCAACGGTCGAGTGCTGATCTTCGGCGAGAGCGGCACGGGCAAGGAACTGGTGGCCCATGCCATCCACGCCCGCAGCGAGCGCTCGTCGGCGAGGTTCGTCGAGGTCAATTGCGCGACTATCCCGGAAGATCTGATCGAGAGCGAACTGTTCGGGCACGTCAAGGGCGCCTTTCAGGGCGCGCTCGCGGCCAAGGCCGGGAAGTTCCACTTGGCGGACGGCGGCACCCTGTTCCTGGACGAGGTGGGCGACATGAGCCTGAAGACCCAGGCCAAGGTGCTGAGCGTGATCGAGGAACAGCGCTTCGATCCGGTCGGGTCCGGCCAGACAGTGCAGGTGGACGCCCGCGTGATCGCCGCCACGAACAAGAACCTCGAGGATGAGATCGCGAACGGAAATTTCCGGGAAGACCTCTTTTACCGGCTCAACGTAGTGCCGTTCTACGTGCCTCCTTTGAGGGACCGCGCCGAGGACATCCCGGTGCTTGCCGAAGCCTTCTTGAACGAGTTTTCGCGCTCCTACGGCCGCAAGCCGAAGCGCCTGCTGCCATCGGCGCTGCAGGCCCTTTCTGCTCACTCATGGCCCGGGAACGTCCGCGAGCTGCGCAACCTGATGGAGCGGATCGCAATCCTGCACGACCGCGAGGATGTCGGCGCGGCCGACCTTCCCGCCTCAAACCGCCGGCACCCGGCCAGACAGCCGGCCTCCCTAGGGTTCGCCAGCCTCAAGGAAGCCCGCACCGCGTACGAGCGTGACTATGTCGAGCGCACGCTCGCGGCGATGGAGGGCAATGTCACGCGCGCGGCGGCAGCACTGGGAATGGAGCGCAGCAACCTCCACCGGAAGATGCGCGCCCTCGGCATCCGCCCGGAAGCACTTGCGGACTAGCGGCGGTCGCGGCCCCCAATCGGCGTCCGGGGCGCTGTGTGAGAATTAGAACCTTGAGCCGCCGAGCGCCGAGGCCACCGATTTCCGCATGCTAGAAAACGAACGGCCCGGCGGGACTGGGACAGCCCCGGACAAGGCCGGGCAGTCCCTCTGGCGCGCGGTTCCCGACGCGATTCGCGGCTCCCGCGAAGACTACACCCGCATCCCCCTGCCACGGGCCATCGTCCTGCTGGCGATCCCGATGATGCTCGAACTCGTCATGGAGTCGACGTTCGGGCTGGTCGACATTTACTTCGTGGGCAAGCTCGGCCCGCCGGCCATCGCGGCTGTGGGGCTGACCGGATCCGTGATCATCATGGTCTTCGCGATCGTCATGGGACTGTCGATGGGCACTACAGCGACCGTGGCGCGCAGAATCGGCGAGGGCGACCCAGAAGCCGCCGGATTGGCGGCTTGGCAAGCGATTCTGGCCGGGGTGATGGGCTCGGCTCCTGTGAGCTTGGCCGGCTACCTGCTCGCCCCCGCTCTGCTGCGCTGGATGGGTGCGAGCCCAGAAATCGAGGCGGGCTATCAGTACACCGCAGTGCTTTTTGCCGGCTCGGTGACGATCTTCCTGCTGTTCCTCAACAACGCGATCTTCCGGGGATCCGGCGATGCTGTTACCGCGATGCGAGCCCTCTGGCTGGCTAACCTCATCAACATCGCGCTCGATCCGCTGCTCATCTTTGGCATCGGGCCGTTTCCCGAGCTCGGACTCATGGGGGCCGCTCTCGCCACGACCCTGGGCCGGGGACTGGGGGTCGTCTACCAACTCGCGGTGCTGTTCGGAGGTCGCGGCAAGGTCTCGATCTCGCGCGCGTCGATGCGCTGGGATGGCCCGGTCTTCTGGAGCCTGCTGCGGATTTCCATCACGGGCATGGTGCAGTTCTTCATCGCTACAGCAGCCTGGCTGGGCCTGACGCGCATCATCGCCCTGTTCGGCGGCACCGTGCTGGCCGGCTACACACTAGCGCTCCGCCTGATTCACGTGGCGATCCTGCCGTCATGGGGCGTCAGCAACGCAACGGCAACGCTGGTCGGCCAGAACCTTGGCGCCATGCGCCCGGAAAGGGCCGAACGGGCCGTGATCTCGACCGGTTTCGTCAATTTCGCCATGCTGAGCGTGATCAGCCTGGCGTTCTGGCAATTCGCAGAGCCCCTTGTGAAGGTCTTCACCGCCGACGCCGAGGTCGTCAGCAATGGCGTTCAAAGCCTGAAGATCCTCAGCGCAGGATATATATTTGGCGGCTTCTCGATGGTATTCGGCCAAGCATTCAACGGCGCGGGTGATACCGCCACGCCAGCTTGGGTGAACTTCCTGTGCTACTGGTGCTGGCAGCTTCCGCTAGGCTATGCTCTCGCCAAGCCGTTCGGATTTGGCGTAGTCGGGGTGTACGCCGCCGTCGTCATTTCCGGTGCCACTTGGGCCGTCATCGGCTACATCTTGTTCCGCCGCGGCAGTTGGAAGAGACACAAGGTCTAGACGCTTTCTCAAGGCCCCGCACCATGCGATTTAGGCTCGCGCTGACAGTCTTGCTAGCCGGAAGCGCGCTCGGCTCTGCCGCAGGCAGTGAGCTGCAATGGACGGAGCTACCGCTCCCAGCGGACCGCAGTCTTGCGCGAGGGGCGTTCGTGGCAGAAGTCGGCGGACGTCTGGTCTTAGCCGGCGGAGTCTTGGACGACGGCGGCCCGGCGATCAGGGACGCATGGATACTGGACGCCGCCGAGGCTGGCTGGCGCGAGACCACTCCCTTGCCTGAACCTTCTTCGTTCGGCGCGGTGGCGGTCCATGGCGAATCGGCGTTCTTCGTCGGCAGCTCTAGTTCAAGTGACGCTGCCGGTCCGGGTCTGGCATTCCAGGCCAGCCTCAGGGGCGAGCAACTGCGGTACGACCCACTGCCCGATCTGCCAGCTCCCACGGTTGTCGGCGGCGCAGCGGTACTTGACAGCGTCCTATACGTTGTCTCCTCGGCTTCCCCTGACGCGCGGGCCGGCCAAGTTGCGGCCATGTGGATGTTGAACCTGAACGCGGAGGATCCGGAGTGGCTGGCCGCGCCCGCGCCGCCAAGCAACGTCCGCGAATTTCCCGTGCTAGCGGCGCAGGATGGAGCGTTGTTCCTGTTCGAAGGCGCGCCATTGGCGGAGCAGGCTGGCCTGCAGGGCCGACAGCTCGCACACCGCTACACCGCTGGATCGGGATGGACTGCGATTGCGGACCTGCCGAGCCCGCCGTTGCCGGCCGCCGCGCTGCCGGTCGGTCCCACTCATGTCGCCCTGCGGACGGCAGCAGGGAACGGCACCAGCATTTCGGCATACCACTCTGTCACCGACACGTGGGTCGACCTAGGAGCCCTGCCGGAACGGCTCACCAGCGAGAGCGCTGCGACGTGGGGGGAGAGCCTAGTCTTCACGGGCCGGGATGCAGGCGTGGCGAACCCAGCCGGCAGGATCCTCTCGGCCGCAATCCAGCCGGCGTCGTCCGGCTTTTCGATCATCGACTACATCACGCTGATCGCCTACTTCGGCGTGCTGGTAATGATGGGCCTGTACTTCGCGCGCCAGGGGTCCAGCACCGAGGACTTCTTCCTTGCCGGCAGGCGCATGCCCTGGTGGGCGACCGGCCTGTCGATTTTCGGCACGCAGCTGTCATCAATCAGCTTCATGGCGGTGCCCGCCAAGGTTTACTCCACCGATTGGGTCTACTTCCTGCTGCAAATGACCATCATCATGGTCGCTTTCCCCGTGGTGTTCTTCTACCTGCCGCACTTCCGGCGGGCGAAGATGACGAGCGCTTACGAGTACCTCGAACAGCGCTTCAACCTGCCAGTCCGCATGTACGCGAGCGTTTCGTTCGTCCTGTACCAGCTAGGCCGGATGGCGATCGTGCTGTTCCTGCCTGCCATCGCCCTGTCGACCGTGACAGGGATCGGCGTTTACACCTGCATCGTGCTGATGGGGGCGCTGGCGACCCTGTACACCGTCATGGGAGGCATCAAGGCCGTGATCTGGACCGACGTGGTGCAGGTGTTCGTGCTGTACGGCGGGGCGCTGCTGAGCCTGGTGATCCTGCTCTTCAAGACCGATGGCGGGCTCTCAGCCATCGTGTCCGCGGGTGCCGACTACGACAAGTTCCACATGTTCAACTGGACATGGGATTGGACGACAACGGCAGTTTGGGTTGTGATCGTCGGGAACTTCTTCCTCAATCTCGTGCCCTACACCTCCGATCAGGCAGTGGTGCAGCGCTACTTCACGACCAAGGACGAGAAGGCCGCCGCCAAGTCGATCTGGACGAACGCAGCGCTGTTGCTGCCCTCTACGCTGACGCTGTTCATGCTGGGCACGGGCCTGTGGGCGTTCTACCGCTCCAACCCTGAGCTGCTCAACCCTGCCCTGCCGACGGATTCCATCTTCCCGCTGTTCATCGCGCAGCAACTGCCGGCAGGAATCGCTGGCCTGCTCATCGCTGCCGTGTTTGCGGCCTCGATGTCGACGCTGGACAGCAGCCTCAACAGCGTTTCGGCAGCTTTGGTCACGGACTTCTACGTGCGCTTCCGGCCGTCTGCGCCGGATTCGAGGAGGCTCTTGCTAGCCCGCTTGCTCACGACTGGCCTGGGCGTGTTGGCAACAGCCACCTCGATCGCTCTGGCCACGTTCGACATCGGCTCGCTCTGGGACACGTTCCAAGGCATGATGGGGCTGCTCGGGGGAGGCCTCGCCGGGCTGTTCGCGCTGGGTATCTTTTTCCGCAGCGCCAACGGTGCTGGGGCGATGACCGGCGCGGTAGCGAGCGTCCTTATCCTGTACTGGGTCCAGCAGCACACCGACCTGCATTTCTTCCTCTATGGCGCAGTAGGCATCCTGAGTTGCATCCTTGTAGCTCTCGCGACGAGCCCGCTCTATCGAATCCCGAGAGCGTGAGCGGAGCTACCAGCGAGCTCGCTGCACGCCTGACGGGCCGACTCGGCAATGACCCGGGTTCGCCAATCTCCCGCCCGCCGCCGGCGTTTCCACCCGGGCAGGCATCAACGGGGCCGCTAGGGTGGTAGGTTCGAGGCCGGGCGCGGTCCCGGCACCGCAGGGACCGATTCACGACCATCCCCGTCCGCACGTACGCTAGTGCAAGGCCCGAACATGCGAGCGCTTCTTCGATGGATCCTGATCCTGGCCTGTCTGTTGGTGGCCCTGGCATTGGTTCCCGTCGTCTGGGCTTGGTGGATCGCAAGGGGCGATCCCGACATCCGGCTCGACCAGCACCGCGACTACTTGGCAGCGTTGAGCAGCAGCGCTGGGCCCGCGGCTCCCAACATCGTGCTGGTATTCGCTGACGATCTCGGCTACGGGGACCTCGCGAGCTACGGTTCGAAGGCCATCCGGACGCCGCATCTCGATGCTCTCGCTCGTGACGGTGTCAGCCTTTCCAACTTCTACGCTGCGAGCCCCGTCTGCACTCCTTCGCGGTTCAGTTGCCTGACAGGCCGCTATCCCACCCGTGGATTCATGCATTCGGTCTTCTTCCCGTCAGGAACTCCGATGGGCCTTGTCGTGAACACGTTCACATTCCCTCACGGCATACGTGGTATTCCACCGGACGAGGTCACCGTCGCAGAGGCACTGCGAGCCGGAGGCTATCAGACCGGCATGTTCGGAAAATGGCATCTTGGCGACCGCAGTCCCCATCTGCCGACCGAGAAGGGCTTCGATTACTTCTTTGGCAGCTACTATTCCAACGACATGAAGCCCTACGCCATATATCGCAACGACGATGTGGCGATCGAGGCGCCGGCCGACCAGACGCAGCTAACCCGGACGCTGACCGATGAGGTCCTCGCATTCATTGACCGCGCTTCCGAACAGCCGTTCTTCGTCTACTACGCATCTCCCTTCCCGCACGTCCCGGTCCATGCCAGCGAACGATTCGCAGGGCGGTCCGGGGCCGGCTCCTACGGAGACTGCGTGGAAGAGCTCGACTGGAGCGTGGGAGAAATCCGCGCGAAACTGGCGGAGCGCGGCCTGCTCGAGGACACGCTGTTCGTGTTCACCAGCGACAACGGTCCATGGCACGAGGGTTCTCCCGGAGGACATCGGGGCAGGAAAGCGAACAGCTTCGACGGAGGCCAGATCGTGCCCTTCATTGCATCTTGGCCGGGAACGATTCCCAGCGCCCGCGTGAACGATACCCCGGCCATGGCCATCGACCTGTTTCCGACATTCCTCGGCGCGGCAGGAGTGCCCGCACCCAGCGATCGAATCGTCGACGGGGCAGATCTCACGCCCCTGCTCAAGGGCGCAGCGGAGTCTGTTCCCGAGCGGCCGCTGTTCTTCGTCCGAGGCGGAGAGTTCGCCGGGGTCCGTGGTCCGGGCAACCTCAAGTACATCGGCAGACACGGCAGCGAGAACAGCGCCTACTGGATGGCCAAGCACGGGCCGTTCCTGTTCGACCTCAGCCTGGATCCGGCCGAGTCCTACGATGTATCCGCGCGATTCCCTCGCGAGCGGGCGGAACTCGCGCGGGCGGTCGGGGACATGAACGAGGCAAGCGAGAGCAACCCTCGCGGATGGCTGAGACGCCAGTGACGGCTGCCGTCGGCGGGTCCTGGCGGTATTCTGCGCCAGCGGATCGGCGCGGACCTCGGACGCTCGCCGTTCTCCCCGACGCCGTCAGCTCTCGTCAGGCAACCTAGATTTCATCATCCTCAAGAGCACGTCGTCCTTCGAACGGCCCCCACATATTGCGCTTTCTAAAGTCCCTATTTTCCCTGTACACGTCAGGATCGTATTCCGGGTTTACTTTAGGGAATCGCGCTCCTACTTCCTCTAAGTAATGCATCATTTCATCGTACATTTTCTTGTGTGTTCTTGGTTCATTTTTCGCAATGTTCGTCACTTCCCCAATGTCGGCCGAAACATCGAACAGCATTGGAATTTCCGGTCGATCATAAAAGTGGAGGACCTTGAATGAACCGGAAATCATCGCCGAATGGGGCACACTGTTCCGATAGTGCGGATAGTGGAAATAGAGATTGCGCTTCAGGAAGTCCTCATTCGGTTCCTCCCCGGCCATGTAACCTGCGAGACTGACACCGTCAATGTCCTGCAATTCTTCCGGGTCACCTCCAGCCCAGTCGACAAAGGTCGGCAAGAAATCATAGTTGACCACATTTGCGGCGAGCGAGGTGCCTGGCTCGATGCCCGGTCCCCTGACAATCATCGGAACTCGCAGGCCACCATCCCACAACCACCATTTCGTTGCGTGCAGCGGCTGCTTCAAGCCCGGCTTGAGTTGCAGCTCCTCGTGGCGGTAGCCGTTGTCACCTACGACGATGACATAGGTATTGCCCTCGATCCCCAGTTCCCCGATCTTGTCAAGCACGGCGCCGATCCGGCCGTCCAAGTCCTCCCCCATCCCAAGCCAGATTGCGGGATCATCCTTCCGGTTGACGGTCTCGGGATTCTTGTTGTGTTCTTCGTACCAAGCCTGCACGAGAGGGTGGTTTACGTATTTCTTGCGAGTTTCATGGAGGCACTCCCTGCCTGCATGCATGGCATAGTGAGATATTTGAAGATAGAATGGCGTGCCCTCTCGAACCTGTTTCTCCATGAAACCAATCGCCTTATCCGTGATACTGAACATCAATTTGGGGTCTGTTACGACCTCTGGCATCCGCCTCATGCCGGCCTGAGTGTTGCCGGGATTGTTATTCGTATCGCCATCATGCAATACGTAGCCCTCCTTTCCAGGATCTCCCCTCATATGCCACTTGCCGACATGGGCGCTGGTATAACCCAGCGGCTTGAGTGCCTCGGCAATGGTGACCGCGTCTTCGTCGAGTTCCCGGTCAGACACGTTCGGAATCAGCGGATATCGCTGATATTCCCGCTTCGTGTCATAGTAGGGTTCCCTTGATCCGAGGTAGACCGTGAAACCGCTGCGCGGAGCCGATTGCCCCGTCTGCAGCGAGGCCCGGGCAGGCGAACACTGTGGCGAGCCATACGCATTGCGGAACCTCATTCCCTGACTAGCCAGCCGCTCAAGATTTGGCATCTGCAAGGCCGGCATGCGGGAATTGTCCATCGAAGCATCCATGGGAACGGGTGTCCCGTTCCAAGCCCAGTCGTCGATGTAGAACAGGACGATGTTTGGCTTTTCTGAGGCGAATGCACTGGATGCAGCCAAGGCTCCGCACAGAATCGCTAGCGTGATCCATTGCGGGCAGCCCCGAAACACCTTCATGGACGGAATTATACGACCGAGGTAGCGACTCGGCCGACGACAACGTGCAGCACACACTGGAGTTCGTCTCTTACGTGTAGTCAGAAACGGCACCGTCGAGTTACTGGAGCTCCTGCAGTGACAGCGACTTACAAGCGAGTGCTGCCAGAACTTCGTCCTAGCAGCACTCCGAGGCTACTCCTGGAACAGGGCGATGGCCTGGTCGAGGCTGTCCCGGTCGCCTACCAGCACGACCGTGTCGCCGGGCTGGTAATGGAAGTCCGTGTCACGGCGGTATATGGGCTCGCCCTCCCTCACCACAGCGATCTGCACGGCGCCCGTACGACGCCGCAGTTGCAGCGATGTGGCACTCATGCCGATTACGCTCGCTCGAGCCTGGATTTCCACCAGTTCCAAGGCATCGTGAATGCCAAGGTGCTTGAGCGCATCGAGCCGCAGATCCGGCTGTGCGGTGCCGCGCAACAGCCCGTAGTGTTCCGTGCGCACCGTCTCGGCTTCCTGCCATATCCGGTTGATTGGAATCCGGTAGCTCTCAAGCGCCTTGGAGAACAGTTCGATCGAGACCTCGAACTCCTCCACGATGACGTCCGAGGCCCCCAGCGACATCAGCCCGTCGATCGAGTGGGTATATCTGGCGCGCACGACGATCCGGGCAGCCGGGTTCAGGTCACGTGCGGCCGCAACGCCGCGCCCCTCGTCGGTTGGCGAGGAGATGGCGAAGACGATCACCCGGGCGAAGCGCGCCCCTACGTGCTCCAATACGGCCGGTTGCGTTCCGTCCCCGAACGCCACCGGGACTCCGTCCTCGCGCGCGTGGCGGACGAGATTCGCGTCGTGTTCGACAACGACGCAAGCGATGCCGGCAGCATCGAGCACGCGGGCCAAGTGTCGTCCCGCAACACCGTAGCCGACGATGATGGTGTGATCTGACATGGTTTCCGCCGAAGCGGCTTCTGCCTCTCCGGAACGCCGCAAGCCTCTGTCGGCTGGCGCGATCCGTTCGGCGATGGGCCGTGCGAACCGGATCAGAAAGGGTGTCGCCATCATGGACAGCACGGCTGTGCTGAGGAATAGCTGGTAGTCTCCTTCGCGGAAGAGCCCGAGGGGCAAGCCCACGGAGGCCAGCAGGATCGAGAATTCGCCGACCTGTGCAAGCGTGAGGCCGCTGATCAGCGCAGTCGAGAGCGTGCCGCCCACCGCGACGACGGAGGCCACCACCAGCGCGACCTTGACCGCGAAGAGGACCGCCAGCAGTGGTACGAGAACTTCGAGCTGCGTCATCACCGCGGAGACATCGAGCAGCATGCCGATGGAGATGAAGAAGATCCCGCTGAACATGGCCCGAAAGGGCAATACGTCCGACAACGCCTGAAGCCCGTATTCGGATTCCGATATGACCAAGCCGGCGATGAAGGCGCCGATGGCGATGGAGAAGCCTGCCAGTTCCGTCACCACGGCGGTCCCGATGCAGAAGAACCCGACGCACAGCGTGAACAAGTCCCGGTCGCGGAACAGCACGATCCGGTCCAGTGTTCGCGTGACGATGAAGCGGCCTCCAACCACCAGCGCGGTGATGATCGCGATGCCGCTCAGGAACTCGATGCCCACCGTGGCCATGTCAACGGCTCCCAGGCCCGCGAGCGCCGGCAGCATCAGAATGAGCGGCAACACGCACAGATCCTGGAAGAGCAGAATGGAAATCACGGCACGCCCGTGCGCCGAGTCCAGCTCGGCCCTGTCCGAATAGGTCTTGGTGACGATGGCGGTCGAGGACATCGCGGCCAGGGCTCCGTAAAAGATCCCATGGACGGGCGGTAGGCCTAGCGCTGTCGCTGCCGCGGCCACGGCGAGCAGCGTGCCGACCATCTGCAACCCGCCGCCGAGGAACACCGCGCGCGCCCATTGGCGGACGTGGGAAAGAGACAGGTCCAGGCCCACAGCGAAGAGCAGCAGCGCGACGCCGACTTCGGAGAGGAGCTCGACCTCGTCCGTGGCACCGATCAGCCCGAACCCGTTGGGACCCACCAGGACTCCGGCTACGAGGAATCCCACCAGAGGCGGGGCCGACAGACGGTGCGCCAGCGCCACAATGGGGATCGCCATGCCGACCAGCAGCGCCAGGTCGATCAGCAAGCTTGTCTCAGACACAGTTCCCCCGATCGCTGGGAGCGCGCAGGGCGCGCGAGAAGCTCTTTCGGAGCGGACGAGCCCTCGTCGCTCGACCCCTCTGCAAGGGAGTCGATTCCCGCGTTGAAGCAGCGAGCTGGTCGAAAGCGATTCGAGCTCGCAGCGTCCGTCAAGGGATCAGTTTACAAGCATTCCCCTGCACGCCATCTCAAGATCGCACCATGCTTCGTGAACCCGCCGTCCGTTCCCCGGGACGGCGGGCCGAGCAGCGCGGCTACCGCAGACCGAATGCGAACATGGCGTTGCCCGAGGTGACAGCCACGTACTGCCTGCCCTGGGCCGTGAAGGTGATCGGCGAGCAGGCGATCCTCCCTCCTAGGTTGAGCGAGAGAAGCTTCTTTCCGGTGAAGGAGTCCAGCACCAGCATGTTACCGTCCCTCGAGCCGGTAACGAGGATGTCCCCGGCGGTTGAGAGAATCCCGCTCTCGCCGACGCCGGTCATCTTGAATTCCCACTCCAGGTCGCCCGTGTCCGGAGACAGCGCCCGAATTGCGCCGTGCCCCTGCTGCTCGTCCTCGTCCTTCATCGTGTTCGGCCACACGCCGCGCGGCAGGCTGCCCACGTAGCGGTTGCCGCGCGTATACAGCGGGTCGCCCTTGTGGTAGATGCTCGAGTACTCCCAGGCGGAGACGTAGAACAGGCCGGTCTTTTCGCTGTACGACGGCGAATACCAGTTGGTGGCACCCTGCACGGACGGCCATACGCGCACACCCTCCCGCGTGGGGGACGCCTCTGGGATCTTGATGGGACGCCCGTTCTCGTCCAGCCCCTTGGCCCAAGTCACCTTCGCAAAGTTCTTGCCGTGCAGGAACTCGCCGGTGACGCGATCGAGAACGTAGAAGAAGCCGTTGCGGTTGGCCCACAGCATCAGCTTGCGCGGCTGGCCCTCCCACTCTCGGTCCACCAGGACGGGGATCTGCACTGCGTCCCAGTCCCACTCGTCGTGCGGCGTGAACTGGAAGTACCATGCCAACTCGCCCGTGTCAGGATTCAGAGCCACCACCGAGTCCGAGTACAGGTTGTCGCCCAGGCGTACGTCGCCGTTCCAATCGGGCGCCGGATTGCCCACGCCCCAATAGGTCAGGTTCAGATCGGGATCGTACGACCCCGTCACCCAGACAGACCCGCCGCCGCGCTTCCATGAATCGCCGGACCACGTTTCGTGGCCAGGCTCGCCCGGGCCGGGAATCGTGTTGAAGCGCCACAACTCGTCGCCGTTCTTCGGATCCAGCGCCGCGATGAAACCACGGATGCCGTACTCGCCTCCGGCCGAGCCCACGATGATCTTGTCCTTCACCACCAGCGGGGCGTGCGTCAGGGAATATCCCCCCGTCGGGTCGACGATTTGCTTGGAGAAGACCACCGCGCCGGTCTTGGCGTCCAGCGCGACGAGCTTGCCGTCGATCGTGCCCATGTACAGGGTCTCGCCGAGGATCGCGAGGCCCCGGTTGATCCGACCGCAACAGACGTTGACCTTTTCCCCCATCACGTGCGTGTACTGCCAGAACTTGCGGCCCGTAACCGCGTCGAGTGCCACCACGTCGTTGGGCATCTGCACGTTGTAGATCACGCCGTCGACGGCCAGCGCCGTCGATTCGAACTTCTCCAGCGATCTGGCCTGGAATACCCACTTCAGTTCGAGATCGCCGGCGTTCTCGCGGTTGATCTCGTCAAGCGGAGAGTGATGCCGGCTGTCGTAGGTACGGTTGTAAGTCAGCCAGTTTCCCGGCTCCTGTTCGGCGCCCAAGATGCGCTCGTAGGTCACTTGCGCCCCGAGGTGGGCGGTCAGCAGCAGCGCACCGGCCGCAATCCCAAGCTGGTTACTGCGACACATCGTTGACACCCCCCAAGCGCAGACTCGCCAAATAGGCGATCAGATTGTCTAAGTCGTCGCCTTGAATCTTGCCTTCGAAGGCAGGCATGCCCGAAGTGCGGTCGACCTCAAACTCTGCCAAGTCGGCCTTGTTCAGGGAAAGCAAGGATCCGGAAGCATCGATCAGCTGCACCGAGAACGTGTCCTCGTTCAGCCTCAAGCCTGTGATCGGCTTGCCGTCGCTGGACTTGGCCCGCACCATCCAGTGCTGGGGCAGCACCGATTCGTTCGGATTCAGCACCGACGCCTGCAAGTGCCCCATGGAGCGAATGCCGATATCGGTCAGGTCCGGCCCCATCCGGCCGCCCACGCCGCGGATGCGGTGGCAGCCGCTGCAGCCGTTGGCAGCGTACACGGCACTGCCCTTCTCCGGGTCTCCGGTCGCCTGCTCGGCCGCCTTGCCCTCGCTGAGGGAGCGCACGAACGCGACCAGCTGCCACATCTGCCTGCCATTGAAGAAGATGCCCGGCATCTCCGTTCCTGGGATGCCTACCGAGATGGTGTTGAAGAGCCCCCGATCCGAAGAGCCGTGGCGAAAACGCCCGGTCGTCAGCGCGACGCCCCGGTCGCCCTCGCCCTCGATGCCATGGCAGACCGCGCAATGGGATCGATACAACCGTCCGCCCGCTTCGACATCGTCGGCGGAAGTGAATGGGTTTCTGATGGTGTCGTCTGCATGCTGGGCAACCAGCGGAACGGCCGCCAGCGCGGCGGCCAGCGCGCAGCCGATGATTTGAAATCTCAAAACCGTCCTCCCCTCTGCCGAACATCGCCGACAGTCCGCAGATATTCTAGCGAAAACCTGGTCGCATCCGAATCGCTCAGCTTGTGGCCCTCCCTTACTCGTCCCAAAGCCGCAGGCAGACGAGCGTGTCCTTGTCGCGCGCAAACAGCAATCCGTCGGCAACCGCCGGGAACGCCCTAGTCTCGCGTCCCAGGATCTGGGCTCTGGACAGAACCTCGAACTCCTTGCGCGAGGCAGCAGCGAGCAGGAGCTCGCCCGTTTCGAGCAGCAGCAGCAACCTGTCTCCAACGCGGATGACCGAACCCGCAGGCATGCGCTCGCTAGACCAAAGCAGGTCGCCGGTGACCAAATCCGCTGCGCGAAACGACTGGCCGTACTCCTGCCTGCCATGGAAGCCGAACAGCGTGCTGCCGGACCGCACGCAACTCGAGTAGTGATTGTCAATCACGTCCTCGCCGGACCACAGCTCTTCCATTTCGCCCTCGCGCAGCCGTATCGCGATCGCTCCGGTGCCGTAGGAGGAGGATAGGAACACGATGTCTCCGAGCACGATCGGAGCAGCGGCGTTCACCGACGCGCGGCTTCGCGATCGCCAGCGCCGCTGGTAGGCGACCCGCCCCGTTCGCGGTTCCAGCGCCGCCAGGCCCTCGCGCGTGAAAAAGATCGCGAGCAGCGCGCCGTCGATGCGCGCCGCCACCGGCGACGAATAGCTGGCCTCGTGATCCGTAGCTGCCCAAACAGTCGCACCTGAGTCGATATCGAAAGCCACGACGCCAGCGCCGTCTGAGCCGCCGATGTTGGCGATGACCCGGCCGTTGAGCACGAGCGGTGTCGAGGCCGCTCCGAAGAAGCCCTTGCGCACGCCAAACTCAGCGTGTGTGTCAACGCTCCATTGCTTCGCACCGGTTTCCACGTCCAAGCAATGCAGCACGCCGGCTGCGCCGAAGGTGAAGACCCGCCCATCCGCTATCACCGGCGTGGCCCGTGGGCCGTTCTCGAACCCGAAATCGTCCTTGTAAGTGGTCTCATAGGCGAACTTCCACAGGCTCTCCCCATCAGCGGCCCGGAGCGCTTCGACGACTTCGTTGCCGCCCTGGCGATGGAACAGCAGCAGCCGCTCGCCAGCTACGGCCGGGGCGCTGAATCCCGATCCGACCGTGCGATCCCAAACCATCTGCGGGCCACCGGAAGGAAACTGCGGCAGCGACTCGCGTCCCGGAACGACGCCGTCCCGATTCGGCCCGCGGAACTGCGGCCAGTCCTGCCCGGAGCCGACTGCGGATGCAGCAATCAACGCTATCGCTGCCAAGGTCCGGGTCGACGCCAGGCGACCCGCGGGCCGGTTGGCGCGCAGACGCGCAAGCGGGCCCGAACCAGCCGGCTTGTGACGATGAATTCGTCCCACGCTAGATCCCAGCCCAGCGCTTGGTTCGCTCGTCCCGGATTCCGAGCAGGTCCAGCAAGCGTCCCACTTGCTGGTCGACAAGCTCGTCGATGGTCTGCGGCAGGGTGTAGAACGCCGGCATCGGCGGGGCGATGATCGCTCCCATTTCAGATAGCGCCGCCATGTTCCGCAAGTGCCCTAGGTGCAGTGGAGTCTCCCGTACGGCTAGCACCAGCCTGCGCCTTTCCTTCAGGGCCACATCGGCGGCCCTGGTAAGGAGGTTGGAAGTCAGGCCCCCGGCGATGGCCGACATGGTCTGAATCGAGCAGGGCACCACCGCCATGGCATCGAAGAGGAACGATCCGCTGGCGATCGAGGCACCAATCTGGTCCACCGGATGCAGTTCTGCGACGAGGGGCCGCAGATCTGCCAAGAGCCGGCCGGTCTCTTGATGCAGCGTCTTCTCCGCGGGGCGGGTCACGACCAAGTGCGTCGCGACGCCCTCGATCGCCGCCAGGCGCTCGAGCAGCCTGACCCCATAGATGGCCCCGCTAGCTCCGCTGATTCCGATCACGACCTGCCGCACGGCCAGTTCCTACATCATGGTGCCAGATACCGCAGCGCCACGTGCGGCATCGCCTCTCGCGAGCGCTCGGGCACGCAATCTGGCCGGTCCGGTTCGGCCCGGCCGTTTGACGTGTAACTCTAATAGGGGCAAGGAATGGCTCGGGCGCGGCTTCCCTAGGCTTCTCGACTCCTTAGGCGTTCCGCAAGCAGTCCATCCAGCAGCTCCAAGTCGCATGCAGACTTCGCCCAGCACGGCCGCTCCAGCACCTTTCGCCCGTCACTTGATCCTGTACGACGGAGACTGCGGGTTCTGCCGAAACGCGGTGCTTGCAGTGGCGCGGCTGGATCCCGCGGGGTCGTTCCAGTTCGCCTCGCTCAACAGCGACCTGGCTGGCAAGTTGCTTGCCGAGCGGAGAATCGCGCCGCGCGGGGCAGGCACGATGTACGTGCTTCCCGACTGGCAACGCCACGGTCAATCCGTGCTCGACCGCGCGGCAGCTGCCCTGTTTATCGCGCGTGGGCTGGCCTGGCCATGGAAGGGCCTCGCGGCGCTGGGAATTCTGCCGCGACGGTTCTTGAACCGCTGCTACGATGCCGTTGCCCGCAACCGGCACCGGTTGGCCCGTGGCACGGACGCCTGTGCAACGCCCGAAGCGGCCGTCCAAGACCGCTTCCTTCCGGACCGCCAGGGCGGGCATTCGCGCCAGGGATAGAGCACTCGCACCGGCGCGGCTGGGCGCGCCCGCCGTTCGCGTTGCGCGGCCGCCGCCCTGAATCGGGTATGTTGTTACGGAAGCCCGGCAGCCGCGCTGGGTCCTCGGGGATTAAGGATGTTCCAAACACGAATCACAGAAATGTTCGGGATCAGGTACCCGATCATCCAAGGTGGGCTGATGTGGCTGGCCCGAGCCGAACTCGCCGCTGCGGTGGCCGAGGCTGGGGGCATCGGATTCATGACAGCGCTTTCGCACGACAGCCCCGAAAAGCTGCGCGACGAGATCCGGAAGGTCCGCGACCTGACCGACAAGCCCTTCGGCATCAACCTTACCTTCCTGCCGTCCTTGCGTCCGCCCGACTTTCCGGCATACGTCCAGACCTGTATCGACGAAGGCGTCCGCTTCATCGAAACCGCCGGGCGCAACCCCGAGGCGTTCATGCCGATGATGAACGAGGCAGGCATCAAGGTCATCCACAAATGCACCTCGGTGCGGCACGCCATCAAGGCCGAGAAAATCGGTTGCGCGGCGGTCAGCATCGACGGCTTCGAGTGCGCCGGACATCCGGGCGAGGACGATGTCACGTCCCTGATCCTGATCCCGCTGGCCCGCGACAACCTAAGCATTCCGGTCGTCTCGTCGGGGGGCTTCGGCGACGGGCGCGGGCTGGTTGCCTCGCTGGCACTGGGGGCCGACGGCATGAACATGGGAACCCGCTTCGTTGCGACCGCCGAGTGCCCCATTCACCACGCGGTCAAGCAAGCCTTGGTCAACGCCAGCGAACGGGACACCAGACTGCTCATGCGCACACTGCGCAATACGGCCCGCTATCTGGCTAACGACAACGCCGAGAAGGTGCTCGAGATCGAGGCCACCGGCAACGCCACCATCCAAGACATCAAGCAGTTCATGTCAGGGCTCGAGGGCAAGAAGATGATTGAGACGGGCGATCTCAGCCAAGGCGTCTTCTCTGCCGGCCAGGTCGTCGGCATGATCCGCGACGTACCCACCGTGCAGCAATTGTTCGATCGGATTGTCGGCGAAGCGACCGAGTTGATGACCAGCCGCCTGCCGATGATGGCCGGACAGGCAGCGCTCGCAGCCTGAATCGTGCGCTCGGGCGACGCCGCCGCCAATCGCAGCAGGGTGCTCCCGGGCACTGCATGATCCCGGCGGGCAGTTGTGAGAATCACAGCTACGATCATCACCCGCGACGAGCAGGACAATATCGCCCGAGCGATCCGGTCGGTCGGGTTCTGCGACGAGATCTTGGTGGTTGACTCGGGCTCGACAGACCAGACCGTAGCGATCGCCAAGTCCTTGGGCGCCACGGTCATCTGCAAGGACTGGCCCGGCTACGCGGCGCAGAAGAACTTCGCGGCCGAGCAAGCCCGGCACGACTGGATTCTCTCGCTCGACGCTGACGAGGCTGTGACGCCCAGGCTAGCGACCAGCATCCAGCTACTGACACCCGCCTCCGCGCGCTGCGCTGGCTACGACTTCCCGCGCTTGGCGCGCTACTGTGGGCGCTGGATCCGCCATTCCGGCTGGTATCCGGACCGCAAGATCCGCCTCTACGACAGGACCAGAGGACGCTGGGTGGGCAAGTACGTGCACGAGTCCGTTCAGGTCGACGGCGAGCGCGGCCACCTGGACGGGGACCTGTTGCACTACACCTGCGATTCCATCGAGGCTCACCGGGCGAATCTCGAGCGCTACACGGACTTGGCAGCCCGCGAGCTCCGCGAATCTGGCAGGAGCGTGGGAGCTCTGCTTCCACTGCTCGCGCCGATCCACTCGTTCGTCAAAGCTTACGTGTTGCAGCTTGGCTTCCTAGATGGCCGCGCCGGCATCACGATCGCCCGCATGGCTGCCCGATACGTGTACCTGAAATACTCGAAGGCCCGCGCGTCGGCGGGCCGCTGAGCAAGGGATGACCATGCGCATTCTCCACTTGGACACCGGGCCGGAAATGCGCGGCGGGCAGCATCAAGTGTTGCTGTTGCACGAGTCCCTCGCCCGGCGAGATTGCGAACAGACCCTGCTGGCCGGCCCCGCCATCCGATCGCTCCATGGCTTTGAGAGCACAACTTGGTCCTCCATCCGGCGCCACGCCGCAAAGTGCGATCTGATTCACGCCCATGATGCTCGCGCCCACACGCTCGCGCTGATCCACGGGCGCGGCAAGCCTGTAGTGGTGGCGCGGCGGGTCGCGTTCCAGATCGGCCGCGGACCGGCGTCGCGGTGGAAGTACCGCAACGCCGCTCACTTCATCGCTATCTCCCGACACGTAGCGGACATGCTCGCCAGCGGGGGTGTCCCGCCGGAAAAGGTCAGCGTCGTCTACGACGCTGCTCCCGATGAAGAGATCTTTCGTCCGTACGCCCCGAGCGGCGCGTCTGAGCGGCGAGCGGGGCGCGACGACTTCATCGTTGTGACACCGAGCTCGGAAGACCCGCTGAAGGGCCGGGAGCTCGCCATGGCAGCCTGCCTCAGGTCGGGTGCCGAACTGATTGTTTCCGACAACCTGGCAAGGGACGTTCCCTGGGCAGACCTGCTGCTTTACGTTTCAAAGTCCGAGGGGCTGGGATCGGCCATCCTGATCGCGATGCTGGCCGGCCTGCCCGTGGTCGCGAGCAACGTGGGCGGGATCCCGGAAGCGGTCGAGGATGGGGTCACCGGGGTGCTGACGGAAAACGATGTCGCTTCGATCGCGGAAGCGATCCGTCGGGTGCGCGCGGACCGCGGCATGCGGGAACGCCTGTCGAAGGCGGCTCTTGAGAAAGTTAAAGTTAAATTTAATCGCAATAGGATGGCTGAACAGACCGCGCGAGTGTACGCCCAGGTACTAGGGCTCCCAATGGTTCCGCGGGACGAGGATTCCGCATGACAGCGCTCGCCTTCCTGCTGGGCCTAGTGGTCGGAAGCTTCCTCAACGTCTGCATCCACCGCTGGCCACGAGCCGAGTCGGTCGTCGCGCCCCGTTCGCGATGCTCCACCTGCGGCCGTCAGATCGCATGGCACGACAACGTTCCGGCACTGAGCTATATCGTCCTGCGCGGACGCTGCCGCAACTGCGGAGCTGCGATCTCGCCTCGCTACCTCTTGGTGGAGCTCGCGACCGCCAGCCTGTTCGCACTCATCGCAGTGGAATTCGGCACGGGCCCTTCCGCCCTTAAGGCCGCGCTGTTCGCCGCGATGCTGACGATCTTGTTCTTCACTGATCTGGAGCGCTTCGTCCTGCCCGATCAAGTCACCCTGCCAGGCTTGTTTGCAGGTATCGCATTCAGCCCGTTCGTGCCCCTGCGGCCAGGTGTCGCCCAAGTCGGCTGCGACCTCTTGGGCCTCTACCCTGCCCCGTGGGCGGTCTCGCTCCTCGAATCGTTGGCGAGCGCGCTGATCTGGGGGGGGATCCTGTACTTGACGGGCGAGATATTCTACCGGATTCGCGGCGTGGAAGGTCTCGGCTTCGGCGACGTCAAGCTAGTGGCGATGCTGGCGGCGTTTCAAGGAAGCTCGGAGACGCTGCTGGTCTTGCTCGCAGCCTGCTTGCTGGCGACTCTGTGCGGCACGGTCGCGGTACTGTCAGGCCGCAAGCAGTGGAGCTCGCCCCTGCCCTTGGGGAGCTATCTTGCGTTTGCCGGAATCGCGGCCCTTTTCTGCGCAGGCAGTGTTTTGAACCGATACTGGGACCTGGTGCTGGAATGAAACTAAAGACGATTGCCGAAGCGCTGGATTGCCGAATCGAAGGCGACCCGGACTTGGAAATCTCGGGCGTGGCGGGCCTCGATGAGGCCGGCCCGGGTGAGCTCACCTTCCTTTCGAACCCGCGCTATGCGGCGCTCGCAGCGCGCACTAGAGCCTCGGCGCTGTTGGCTGCGGCCCCGGTCGAAGGGCTCGAAATCGCGCTCTTGCTCTCTGCGGACCCGTACTTGGACTTCGCACGCGCATTAGAACTCTTCCACCCCCACCAGCCATCCAAGCCTGCGATCCACCCGACCGCGGTGATCGACTCATCCGCCCAGATCGGCCCTGAAGCGGCGGTCGGCCCCTATGTGGTCATCGAACGCAACGTGCAGATCGGGTCGCGGGCCGTGCTCCATCCCCACACTGTCATTGAAGAGGGCAGTCAGATCGGCGACGACTTCACGGCCCACTGCGGCGTTACCGTCTGCCACGGCAGCCATGTGGGCGACCGGGTAACGCTACACCAGCGGGTCACGGTCGGCTCGGACGGATTCGGGTTCGCCCGTCGGCCCGATGGCAGCCACAAGAAGATTGCCCAGACCGGCCGGGTGATCATCGAAGATGACGTGGAGATCCAAGCCGGGTCTTGCGTCGACCGCGCTGCCGTGGGAGAGACGCGCATCGGGAAGGGGGCGATCATCGATAACTTGGTGCAGGTCGGCCATGCGGCCAAGATCGGCGCCAACACCATCCTGTGTGCCCAGGTCGGCATCGCGGGCAGCACCTCTATCGGAGCGAACTGTGTCCTTGCCGGGCAGGTGGGGGTCATCAACCACCTCAAGATCGGTGACAGTGTCGTGATCACCGCCCAGTCGGGAGTCGGACACGATGTGCCGGACCACGCCATGGTGTCTGGCTCGCCCGCATTCGACAACCGCAGGTGGCTAAGGTCAACCGCGGTCTACGCGAGGCTCCCGGAGCTAGACCGGGAGTTGCGCAAGCTGCGGAAGCAGGCGGGCCGGAGCGATAGCGACACCTGAGGCCGAAGCAGCGCTAGCCACGCGAGCCCCCAGTGCCAACCGAGGTGCCGCTTTGGCAGTGGCTGGCTGCCTCGACGGCTGCGAGATCATCGCAGCAGACCAGCTGCGGGATCCGCGGTGCCGCCGTGCGGCGTCCTCCGCAACAGCTCGACAGCTGGCACGCCCTGAACTCGCTCAGCCGGGGCGACAGAGTCCTCCTTCCTAGTCATCGCCAATAACTCTCAGCCATTTCCCCGCCACGCGCCGGTGAGAGGGGGCCGAGCTACGGTAGCCCCAGGCAAATTCAATGTTTGATGCGAACGGGGGTTGAGGCATGTCTTGGAGTGCGCGGAGCTCGGGAGATGGCGTCCGGAAGCCGAGTCGGCGGGGCGTGCGAGCATGCGACAGCACACCCAGGAGCCTTGGCGCGGT